>CAJWBE010000022.1 GCA_913020045.1 uncultured Oleiphilus sp. | reverse complement strand
CTTCTATTCGAAGGATCGTAGATCTGGAACATATTCTTATCAACTAAAAAAAATTCATACGGAGTGCCTGTCCCTGCATTGTTTCCTTCTGCGTAACCTCATTAAAACGTGGTCTGTCCCCGATTATTTCCAATTTCCCCGTCCCGGTGAGCTGGCAGAGAGTTCCTAGAGGTTCCTAGGGTCAGGTCTTGCGTGGTGAATTTTCATGCACCCTAACTTTTCATAGGCTTTCACTGCACCATGTAAGAACTGACCCCGGTCTTCCACCCCTCTTATCGATACACACTAAACATGTTAATTAGTGCAAGAAATGGAAGCGCTATTGCTCCAGAGCCCAAAATTGCAACAAGCATGATGCCAAGTCTAACTAGACCCAACTTCAACCCGTGCAGAGCTTCGATAGCCTCGGGAGAAGGAATTATTTTTCTGATGAATGTTGCAAGAGAGGCTGCTATAAAAACCCCCGACATAGAAATACTAAGAATTAGTTTTGAATGTTCATCAAACAAAACTCCAAATATCACATACAAAACGCCCCCCACCCAAAACGTCAACAAAAACTTGGGATAAACGCTAATAAATGGTTTAAATTCCTCATTATTTTGATCGATCAATTTATTAGGTAGCTGATCTTCATTGGTCATTTATTCATTCCCTTAAATTAGTTCCTAGTAGTTCCTAGGGTCAGGTATTCGGCCTTTTTTTGCAATGCCCGCTCAAGGCTTTAGAATGTCACGCCCAACAAACACGCTGACGCCAGAACGATACCACGACATGCCACTTTCGATTACGAACAACATCCAAATTCCTGACGATGAGCTAGACCTGTCTGCGATTCGGGCACAGGGCGCAGGTGGGCAAAATGTAAATAAGGTGTCATCGGCGATTCATTTGCGTTTTGATATCGCGAATTCGTCATTGCCTGAGTTTTACAAAACGCGGCTGCTGGGTTTGAAAGATAGCCGCATCAACAAAGACGGCATTTTGGTGATTAAAGCGCAGCAATTTCGGACGCAGGAGAAGAACCGCGATGATGCCCTCGCTCGCTTACTGCAATTGATCAAAGACGCGACCGTTATTCAGAAAACCCGACGCCCGACCAAACCGACACGTAACTCGCAAAAACGCCGCATGGACAGCAAAACCAAACACAGCAAAACCAAAGCGCTGCGTGGGCGCGTGAAGGACTAGCTATTTTGGTGCTAGGCCTAACTATTTAGGTGCTAAGCCGAGGTCATCAAGACGCATGAGGATTTCGGTCTTGCGTGTTTGCGCAACCTCCAGCCACGAGATATTTTCCCGCGCGCCAAAAATCGCATAAATGGAATTCAAGCCCATGCCTTTGATTGGCTTTAACTTGGCGTAGAGTTCGTAAGGGTCGATCGCCATAAACTCATCCACCGTATGAATGCCTAAGTCCGCCATAATTTCTTCACTGCGAGGGCCAAAGCCATTCAACTCTTTTAGGCGTTTAGGTGGCGCTGGGTAAGCCTTCGCCAAATCATGAGCACTCATTTTATTTGTTCCCCTGCGGCACTCGGCTTCTCTGTTAGGCTAAGCCCTTGCTCGCGGCCTCGCTGGCCATTTAAGCCTATCAAATTTGCCAACAACATCAGCGCGCCACCTGCCAAGAGGGACAGCTCAAGGTCCTCCGCATAAATTGCCACGCCAACGAGCGCAATCAATGGCAACCGCAGAAAGTCCAAGGTAACGATCATCGAGATTTCAGCATGGCGCATCGCGCTTATCATGCAGTAGTGCGCGCTTAGCGCTGTCAAACCGATCACTAACAGCCAGACCCACTCCGCCATGTTGGGAGACGCCCAATTTGAAAGTGCGGGAATCAAGGCTATCGCAAACTGGATAAGGCTCATATAGAACAAGATCGTCACCGGCGACTCAGAACCGCCTAGCGACTTGGTCGACGAGTGTGCGACAGCATAACAAAGCGCCGAGGCGAGGACGATTAAGGCCGCTGGGTCGATAATCGCCAGCCCCGGCTGAACAATCACTAACACGCCGCTAACACCCAAAAGCAAAGCCGCCAACTTGTGCCGCGTAACGCGCTCGCCTAAAAACAGCACCGCAATCATCAGCGTCCAAATGGGGACTGAAAACTCCAGCGCAAACACCTCGGCAAGCGGCAACAAACCTATCCCCAAAAACCAGCCGTACTGACCACCTAAATGGAAGACATTCCTGAACAGGTGCAATTTTAGTCGACGCGTATGCAGGGAACGTATGCCTCCGGAAAAACCAAGGATAAGCGAGATGCAGAGCAAGCCAATGGCACTGCGAACACAGAGCGTTTGAATGACCGACAACGCGCCACTCAGCTCGCGCACGGCGATCGCCATTAAACAGAACGAGAGCAAAGTACCGCTCATCCATGCGGCGGCTAGCATAGTCGCAAACTGTCAGAAAGTAGATGGGTCAACACGAGGTCCGGCCTGCAAGATTCAGCTGCTTGAGTATTGTCTCTCAGTAAGAAGCGTTTAGGGCTGTTTGTCGACAACCTTCACTCCGGGCGGTATCTGAAACCAATCCTGTTTCTCACTCACCCAAATATGCGCCGTGGGTTGAATTAGCCGCGTGTCTTCTAGGTTGCTGGCTTTAAGTTTTAACTTTTGCGGGTCGGCCGGATTGTAGTGATAAATTCTGTTGCCGCAGGTGGGACAAAACTTGGCCGCGCTGACATTGCCACTGTCGGCCATGCGCTGCCACTCCTGCATGTCGCCATGAAAAACAACCGTATCGGCATCAGCCATCGCCGTGATACTAAAGGCACTGGTCGAGAGTTTTTGGCATTCTTTACAGTGGCAGGCGACAACCAAGGACGGCGCAGCGAGCAGTTCATAAGTGACGCCGCCACATTGGCAGGCACCTTTGATGGGGTATTGAATATCATTCATCTGACTGATCTCCGTCCGTTTTCACGCGCTCAATGTTCACGTCAATATATTCAATTACTCGTGGAATAACTAGCCAGATTCGGACGTTTATCTGCCCAGGGGAATTCTCGCTCCAACTGGCCTGCTAGACGAAACAAACAGGCATCGTCGAACAAGCGCGTCGTGAACATCATTCCCATCGGCAATCCCTCCCGACTCCACTGCAAAGGTAAGGAAGCGCTGGGGTTACCGGTAATGTTGAATGCTGGCGTGGACGCGACCCAATCGAAATTCTTTGTCGCGAGCTCTGGTAGCATTAGCGGTAACATTTTCGCGATCGGGCCGAGGCCACTGTGGCGTGCGATACGCGATACCATACGGTCAACCCCCTCCACTAAAAACTCGCCAAGCTGGACCGGCGGTTTGGACAGAGTTGGCGTCAGAAACACATCATAGTCTTGCATAAAGTTTTCAAAGACATGGCGCTGTTCATGTAAATCGCGACTAATCACCTCCATCGCTGCACCTGAAATTGATTCACCAAAACGCGCCATTAACCATGTCTCTGGTTCGAAATCGTCTGGCTTTAGGCTGCGCCCTAGGGTGAGTTTTGCTTGTCTGAGGTCGGCAGCCGCCGCACACATCATGCGCATGATATGCCCATGCCCGAGTGTTTTTTTATTCACAGGAGGCGTCACCTCCACCAGTTCATGCCCTAAGCTTGTTAATTGCTCGACGGTTTTTAATAAGGCCTCGATACTTTCTTCGCCCAGCTCACCTTGGCGCACCAGCGGTTCACGACTCCAAGCAATTCGTAACTTACCCGGTTCGGCGCTTACCTCTTCTAAAAACGGACGCGCGGGCGACGGTGCGGTTGACGGGCAGCCGACATCCGGCCCATTCGTCACATCCAGCGCGGCGGCCGTATCCCGCACGCTTACGCTCAGCACACCTTCTTGCACTTGCCCAAACCAAGGCTCACCACCATGTGGCCCATAAGGGTTGCGCCCTCGCGAAGGTTTGAAGCCGACCAAGCCGCAGCACGAACCCGGAATTCTTAGCGAACCACCACCGTCACCGCCACTCGCCATTGGAACAATACGCGCCGCCACCGCCGCGCCCGAGCCACCACTCGAGCCACCGGGCGTGCGGTCGAGATTCCAGGGGTTACGCGTCGGCCCATACAATAGCGGTTCAGTCACACCAACGTACGCGTTCTCAGGGCAGTTCGTTTTGCCGAAAATAACCAAGCCAGACCGCTTGAATCGCTTCACCATCTCGCTATCGTAATCGGGGACAAAATCACGAAAGGCCCGACAAGCGTTGGTCATCGGTACACCTTTGTAAGCGGCCAAAAGATCTTTGAGCAAAAACGGTACGCCTTGGAAAGGCCCTTCAGGTAAACCGGCATCGATGGCCTGATACGCGAGCTCATCCATATTGTGAATAATGGCGTTAATGGAAGGGTTAATTGCTTCACGACGCTGAATGGCCTCGTCTAAGAGCTCTCGCGCACTGACCTGTTTATTGCGCACTAACTCGGCCAATCCTATGGCGTCATATTGGTCGTATTCTGCAAACCCCGTCATCGCTATTCTCCGCTTTTATTATTCGTTATTGTTCGTTGTTAGGCATTGCCATTCGTTACGACTGCGCCCTGCCCGCTGCAATTCGCCACCGCCGGCATATTTGCTGTCCTAGCTTGTTGGACTAACAATAGAAAAGCAGCTTAAAGTGAGACTGCCTTCAAGTTTCATCCTATGGTTAACCAGACCCGCTCCGTATTCAAGCACGCCTCGCTGTGATTAACGGAATAAACAATGCCATGGCTGAGTTTAATCGTTGCTGAAATGACTAGTGACAAGGCCGCTGCTGCTCGTTAAATTAATGCATCCGAAACCTGATACGCATTATGCCTAGCGCGACCAACACGACCAACAAAAAATACAACAAGGGAGCACGCGAAATGAAGACAGTCAAAAAGGAAAACATTCGTGAGTATATTGGCAAAGCGAGCACGCCTACTGAATGGTTTACCGTCACGCAGGAACAAATCAATCAGTTTGCCGATTGCACTCTGGACCATCAGTTCATTCACGTAGACGAAGAAAAAGCGAAAGAAACTGAGTTCGGCGGTACCATTGCACACGGCTTTCTGACGCTGTCGATGCTGTCCCACTTCGCGGAGAGTTTCGCCTATTTTATCGACGGTACTTACATGGGCATCAACTACGGTTTTGATAAAATTCGTTTTATCGCCCCGGTTAAAGTGAACAGCCGAATTCGCGCACATGCGACGCTGATTGAAATAGAAGAAAAAAAACCGGGACAATTTATGTCTCGGACTGAAATTTCTGTTGAAATAGAAGGTCAGGAAAAACCGGCATTAAAAGCCATTTGGATAGGCTTACAACTCGTTGAGTAGATCCGATAAGCATTTCTACCTTATCAAACCACACATTATTCAATAATCGATAGACACATAAGGAAAACCGATGACAGCTCAGGTAAATTTTGAAGGTCGCGTCGCCATCGTAACCGGCGCAGGCAACGGCTTGGGCCGTTCTCATGCATTGGAACTCGCACGTCGCGGCGCGAAGGTTGTGGTGAATGACCTTGGCGGTGCTCGCGATGGCAGCGGCGCCTCGTCTGAAGCGGCTCAAGAAGTGGTCGCGCTAATCAAAGAGATGGGTGGCGAAGCGTTCGCTCATGGCGCCAATGTCGCCAATTATGGCGAAGTCGAAGACATGGTAAAGCAGACCATGGACCAATGGGGACGCGTCGACATTCTCATTAATAACGCAGGGATTTTGCGAGACAAAAGTTTCGCAAAAATGGACCTAGCTGACTTTAAACTAGTGATGGATGTTCACGTAATGGGATCGGTGAACTGCACTAAAGCGGTATGGGACATTATGCGCGAGCAAAACTATGGCCGTATTGTGATGACCACTTCGTCTTCGGGCATGTATGGGAACTTCGGCCAAACCAACTATGGCGCAGCGAAAATGGCCGTACTTGGGTTTATGAACACGCTTGTACTAGAAGGCGCTAAAAACAACATTCGTGTTAATGCATTAGCACCAACGGCGGCAACACGAATGACAGAAGACCTAATGCCACAACAAATTCTCGATATGTTAACGGCCGAAGCAGTGACCGCAGGCGCACTAACACTTTGTACAGAAGAGTCGCCCAACCGCTTCATTTTGTGTGCGGGCGCTGGTGGCTATGCCTCAACACGCCTATTCGAAACCGATGGCGTTTTCTTGCCAGCGGAACAGCAGTCTCCTGAAAGCGTGCTCGAAAACTGGGAACAAATCAGCAGCACCGACAATCAAAAAGAAATGCAGTCGGGGAATGGACAGGGGGAGAAGTTTTTATCGAAAGCGATGGCCTATATTAAGTCACAGAAGTAGAATCTTACTCGAAAATTGAAGCCTAAATGGCGCTCTCTATTCAAGCGTACATTTAGGCTTCTCTTATGTATTTACTCGTTGGACACTGACTAGTTATAACACCCTCAATCCTCTAGCAAAGCCCGCTAATATTTCGTGTAATTCGCGACCTTAGAGCGACAAAAAAACAACTTTCTTCTCCTAATTCTTTCAATTGTTTTGCGATCATCGAAAGCGTAGTCTATAAAACGCTAAACAATCGTAGTTATTCATCAGGGAAGCGGTAATGGAAAAACAAAAAATACTTGTCGTAGATGACGCGTTGGATAATCACCTTATCCTTAAAACAATACTGGAAAATCATTACGACCTGATATACGCCGAGCGCGGCAAACAAGCACTAAGCCTCGCCCGCTTTGAAAAACCTGACCTTATCTTACTCGATGTCATCATGCCCGACATGGATGGCTTCGAGACCTGCCGAAAACTCAAAGCAGATTACCTAACACGCGCCATCCCTGTGATTTTCGTTACCTCTCTAGGAGAGGTGAAAGACGAAGCCTTAGGATTTGAGGTTGGCGGTGTCGACTATATTACCAAGCCCGTAAACCCATCACTCGTTCGTGCTCGCGTCAAAACCCATCTCGCACTGTATGACCAAAATCGCGAGCTGAAACGCATGGTAGAAGAGGCAACCAAAGAAATTAAAGAGACTCAGGTCGTCGTTATCGAACGCCTTGGACGCGCTGCGGAATATCGAGATAACGAAACCGGCAAGCATGTTATTCGTATGAGTCTCTACTCACGCATACTAGCCATCGCATTAGGAATGAGCCCAGAAGATGCCGAAACGCTCAAACTGGCCGCGCCAATGCATGACATTGGCAAAATTCGGATTCCGGACAACATTCTAAAACGCAAGGGCGGACTCGATCACGACGAAATGGAGATGATGCGTGCGCATGCTCGTTTCGGCGCTGAGATAATCGGTACTCATCACAGTGAACTACTAAAAATGGCGCGCACTGTTGCGATGTCACATCATGAAAAGTGGGACGGTACGGGCTACCCGGACGGACTAAGTGGAGAAGATATTCCCCTAGTGTCGCGTATTGTCGCTATTGCAGATGTGTTCGACGCGCTAACATCTAAACGCCCCTACAAAGAAGCATGGCCGGTCGAACGGGCCATCGAGTATATAGAAATTCGAGCGGGCGCTCATTTCGACCCCAATATTACCCCGCTGCTGCGCACGGAGTTAGACAAAATAATGGACGTCTATAATTGCTATGTCGAAGACATCACCGGCAGGGCGCCGCCAGTCGATGAAATCGACGATATCAGCATCCAAGTCAGACGATAGCCCTTATCTCTCGTTAAATAGCGCCCAGGCGGCGCTATAGTTTGCCATGCACTTGCTCGATGGCTCTTTCCAGGCGCTCTATTCCATTTTCAACTTTGCTCAGTTCTTCCGCTGTGACACGAGAAATTTCTTGCAACACTTCCGCATTCTCTAGCTGAAGGGCTTGTTCTTCCCAGTCCGAATCAAGGCCCTGAGCGTAGTCTTTTTTAATCGCGCTCAAACGCTCACGCAAGGCAGTGCGCCTGACTGATAAGTCCTGTTTTCTGGTTTCCATTTCCGCTTCTGTCAACATCTTCGTTCCTCTTGGTCTGACTCATTAGACGTATCGATTGCACTTGAACAACGGATAAACCGAAGCAAGACTCTCTTGGCACCTAAGTCCAAAATCACTGCAAGTCGATATATAGAAACTGTAACGAAAGCTCCAATGGCACGGCTTGTTCCAGATCAATTTTTTTCATCAGCAATTCTGCCAAATATCATCTCTATCAGGCGGCTTTCATCTAGAACGCTTTGTGCCACAAACTAGCCTGTTCCCGATCGTATTTAACAGGCATGATGTCGCCTCTCTTTAGTCAGCAAGATTACGCATTATGCTCTCAGGCTCGCGCATGCAAACGAAAGTTCTAAGATCTGCCCTATCTTTTGTCCTGCCCTATAGAAGACAAATGGCCTATGCCATTCTGGCACTCATCTTCACGGCCGCGATTACCCTCTCGCTGGGTCAAGGCATTCGAATAGTGATCGATGAAGGTCTCGCAACCCAATCAATTGCGAATCTAAAACAAGCCGTCACGCTATTTTTCGGACTGGTACTCGCGCTCGCCGTCGGAACATTCACACGTTATTACTGGGTATCGTGGATTGGCGAACGAGTCGTAACCGATATTAGACGTAGCGTCTTCAACCATCTGATTGACCTGCATCCCGGTTTCTTTGAGTACAATCGCAGCCTAGAAATTCAGTCCCGACTTACCGCAGACACGACGCTACTGCAGTCCGTCGTGGGCTCATCAGTCTCGATCGCATTGCGCAACATCCTAATGCTGTTGGGCGGCATCATTTGGCTGTTCATCACCAACGCAAAACTTACCCTTATTGTCATGTGCGCTATCCCTTTGGTAGTGGTTCCGATTCTATTGTTCGGCCGACGAGTAAGGAAACTTTCTCGGCACAATCAAGACAAGATTGCAGACGTTGGCAGCTATGTAGGCGAAATTTTAGGACAGATAAAAACCGTTCAAGCATACAACCACCAAGCGATCGATCGCCAGCGTTTCAAAAGCGTCACCGAAGATGCTTTTTCCGTGGCGATTCACCGTATTAAACAAAGAGCGTGGCTCATTACGGTTGTGATTGTGCTGGTACTAAGCGCAATTGCTAGCATGCTTTGGGTGGGCGGCAATGACGTGATTTCAGGCGCGATGAGTGGCGGGGAACTCGCTGCTTTTTTATTTTACAGTATCATTATCGGCTCGGCTGTGGGCTCAATTTCTGAAGTAATCAGTGAGCTTCAACAAGCCGCTGGCGCACTTGAAAGGATTACTGAACTATTGCAATCCAAAAGCGATATCGTACCCGCGGCCCAACCGCTTACGCTCTCCACGCACGCTAACAAATCAGGACTCAGGCTTAAAAGCCTCTCCTTTCACTATCCGTCTCGGCCCGACCATCTCGCCATTGATAATCTTAGCCTTGAGGTCAAACCTGGCGAAACGCTGGCCATAGTGGGCCCCAGCGGCGCAGGAAAATCTACGCTATTCGACTTACTGTTGCGCTTTTATGATGTACAAAACGGCGAGCTGTATTTCGGCGACACGAACTATCGGGATCTCGACCTCAATACATTGCGCGAACGCTTTGCCCTAGTCTCTCAATCTCCCGCTCTGTTTTTTGGCAGCATCGCCGATAACATCCGCTACGGAAACCCAAATGCCAGCGATGAAGAAATGATAAACGCGGCCAAAGCGGCTCATGCAGATGAGTTTGTATCTAAACTTCCGAAGGCTTATGAAACAAATTTAGGCGACTTGGGACTCGGGCTGTCGGGCGGACAAAAACAGCGTTTAGCGATCGCGCGGGCGTTGCTAGTGGACGCACCCATTTTGCTCTTGGATGAGGCGACAAGCGCGCTAGATGCAGAAAGTGAATACCTTGTGCAGCAGGCACTCGATAAACTCATGGAAACACGCACCACCATTGTGATTGCACACCGCCTTGCAACGGTCAAAAATGCTGACCGTATTGCCGTGATGGATCAAGGTGCGATTCAGGGGATTGGTAAACACGAAGACTTAATCAAAAGCAACGCGCTGTATCGTCGCCTTTGCGAGCTGCAGTTTGGTGCAGACGACGCGGACGCGCGTCTAAACCAAGACTAAATTCAACATGCAGGTCTCTTTTCAAGGAGACCTGCACTTACTTATTCAAAACGCTTATTTAAAACGTTGGCGTAAAATATCCAATTGCGTCGCCAATTCTTCCAGCTTGCTTGCCGCCGAATTGGCCTGACCAATTTGATCATTCATGGTTTCGCCCGAACTCACAATCGAACTCAAGTTTTCACTAATCTCAACCGTTACAGAACTTTGCTCTTGAGACGATGACGCGATTAGTTGGTTCATACCACTAATACTTCCAATCGCCTGTGAGACCTGCTCCATCAGCTCTAGATTACGATGAGTATGCTCTACACAATTATTCACTAGGTCCTGACTTGCCGTCATGGCTTCTACCGCCGAGCCACTTCCCGTCTGCAAGGTACCAATCATCTTGTCTATTTCTTCGGTTGACTGCTGCGTGCGCTGAGCAAGCGATCTTACCTCATCAGCAACGACGGCGAAGCCTCGGCCTTGCTCACCAGCTCGTGCGGCTTCTATCGCCGCGTTTAAGGCCAACAAGTTTGTTTGCTCGGCAATCCCCCGAATGACATCCAACAAGGAGCCAATTTTTGCCGTCTCTTGATCCAACGATGTAATGGTTTCCGCTGCGCTAGTAATTTGCTCATTTAAAGAACGGATACTTCGCTCAGTTTCAGAGCTGGAGTCTTTACATGACTGCGCATTTTGTGTCGCTTCATTAGCCGATGATGCGGCTTCCTCCGCATTGCGCGACACTTCGGAAGCGGAAGCTGTCATTTGTTCTACCGCAGACGCAATCATGTCGGTTTGTTCGTGCTGCAAATTAGACTGGCTCTGCACTACATCGGTGATCGACACTAACTCTTTACTGGTTCCAAATAGCATGTTCGTGTTGTTAGCGACCTCTTGCACCAAGCTCGATACCACTGTGGTGTAAGAATCAAAGCGAGAAAGCAGCTCTGTATCCCCCGATGTCCGCACACTTAAATCAATTTGCGAGCCTCCCACAATCTGTTCCGTCGCGCCCGCTAGCTCACTCGACGCCAGAAACTCTTTGCGTAAATCGTTGGCCATCCATAACAATACACCAGTCTCCACCACCACATAGGTGGCATGAAGCATAATGACCCACCAACCAGTGTCAGCACTCGGCAACACCCACACCTGGCTGCCTTGTGTTTGCAGATAGAAAAACAAAAAATGGTGTACCGCAGCAGTCAAAGCGGCCGCTAAAATAGGGAACCAATCTCGATAATAAAGCGTAAGGGCGAGCAACACGAATATGCCAAAGTGGAACTCGATCATGCCGTGCGATTGCTGGATATGCAGCGACGTCATTACAATTAACCCCGCACCCATCGCAATGCGACAAACAAGCTCTCCTGACGCCAAGAAGAATATTCCGGCAATCGCTGCGAGTGTTCCGCCACCAATCAAAAAAGCTTCTGTCCAGGTATCATGCATCGACGCCAACGCTAGACCGACGACAAACAACCCCGCGTGCAAGGCCAACATTAATCGGTCCGCTTTTCTATAATGCTGAACCAAAGCGCTATTCTGACTCACTATGTCTCTCCAATTTAAATAAACTCAAACACCGGTTAAACTACTGGCCAATCGCAAAAGCAGCCATACCCTAAAACATTCATCCATTGATAATTCGAATCTTTCGCCAGGTTTTCAAATACCATTTTTACTAGGTCATTCCCCTGACTGCACACTAACCCGTCAGTATACGGGCCATAATAGGCAAGCGATCCCGTCTTATTCATCACCGCAACAGAAGGGCTCGTTACCACTAAATCTGAAAATTCACCTGCGAACACGCCTTTCGATTTCCTCGGCTCGACATAAATATGGCGGGCTTCCGGATGCGTATTCTCTAACGTAGCAATATGAGGTCGACTAAAGCGCGTGCAGGAGCATTCTTCGTCCAAAAAATGAACCACCGTAATCCGGCTATCGTCCGGCGCACTCAATCCTAACTTAACAACTGGCACTCTATCCTGCAAAAAATCACGATATGGCTCGTGAAATTGCAACCAAATAGCGATCGCCGACGATAAGATCCAGACACTCAACAGCAACCAGGCTAGCGGACCTCGATAGCCGTCAAGAATTCGCGCTGAGGATTTCATACAGGCCTTCGAGAACAGCCCCTAGTTCTTTCTCAAGCTCCTTAGCATCTTCTTTCATTGACTCCAAGCGCTCGCTGGCATCATAGGCTAGCTTCATCAACTGTTCTTCTTGGTCTTCATCCAAGCCCAAAACAAAAAGCTTTGCTTCTAGCTCGCCAATCATCGTCATCATCACGGAGCGAACAATTTCATCATGTTCATTGAGCTTCGTGCTCAGGCGTTTCACCTGTTTTTCTGTCATGCTAATCACACGAGACAAAACACTTTGACGCTGTTCAGCCATGTCTAACTGCGCTTGAATCGTCAGTAAGCGACCGTCACAAATACTTGCCAAAACCACTAAGTGATCTTTGAACCGACCATAGCGGCTGTCATCATCAACCGGCATATCTTTCACCAGAATAGCGATGTAATCACTACAGATAATAGTACGAACACCGCGGCTAATAATCCGCTCTTGCGAGCCTTTGGAGCGTAGCAGCAGATTCGCCTCTACTGACCCCTCTTCGCAGTTTACAAATGCCGGTTTACTGCCAAAAACAATCGCACAAGAGTTAAGACCGAAACCTGCAGTCACTTCGCAAAGTTTTTTCCCTACGCCTGTCAAAGTATTTTCGTCATGCGAGTCTTTAACAAACTGAATCATCTGGCCCAGTTCGCTGTTAGAGGTCATCGCCTCCATTGCTACCTGCATCGCTTCTTCAGAATTCTTTTGCGCGTCCTCAAATTCCTTTCGGTGTTCAATCTGATAATCGACAGCTTCCATCAGTGTCGTTTGCTGAACAGGCTTGGTCAGAAAACCATTGCCGCCCGCCTCAAATCCGGCCAAACGCTCTTCGGCGGTCTCCAGTCCGGACACAAAGATAATCGGAATACTTTTTGTTTCAGGGCGGCGGCGCAGTTCAGCGCATAATTCATAGCCATTCATGCCCGGCATATTAATATCAAGCAGGAAGATATCTGGCACATTTGAATCGATCAACTCAAGACATTTTGCACCAGACTCAGCTTCAGCTGCGTCATACTTATCTTCCAAAAACATTTTTAATATCAATCGATTAGCTGAATCATCATCAACCAACATTATTTGTTTTTTCAACACAAAAACCCCGAAGAAGTACCGCTAAACCAACGGTATGAGACAAAAAATTAAACTTAGGTATACACTAATATTTAGTACAACAAGGCGTTTTTAACAAGAAAGTAGCCGCGATTAAAAGCCTTAAAAAACGCTAGCTTAACTACGCAAAATAGCAATTGGTCATCTACACTTGCTTACGTTGTTATTAATGCCGTTCGTAAGCATCGTGCGTTTTAAGGACAAACTTGATAACGCTAAATATGGCCAATGGAAGACCGGAGCAAGACATTCGCTACCACATATTAATCAGGAAACGCGTTAATGAATCATAATGAATCTATTAGCTTTCTATATGAGCAATTTGAGGAGGCCTGCTTTTCATTGTTCGAAGGCCTATCTTGCACTGTCAATTTTACCGAAAAACCTGAAGACAATTTAGAAGGTTCGTTTATCGCAATGATTGATGCTGGCTCAAATGATATGGAGTTACGGCTATTTTTGCGCATGCCATTTTCAGTCTTAGCGCTGACCTACCCGGTCGATAACGTGATCGACGTCGAAGAAGACAAACTAGAAGACTGGATGGCGGAGCTGTCCAACATGTTGATAGGCAAAGTAAAGACCAAGCTTATGAAGCATGACATTGTCGTAAAAATAGGACTACCTGAAAGCTTTTATGGTGTCGATTTTGATTCAATCGTGCCCGAAGGTTTCGAATCTAAGATCTACTATTTCGATATCGATGGCATCATTGTCGAGTGCCGTATCTACGTTGATCTGATCGTAGATGAACTAGAAATTCAGCACGCAATCGAAGACGACGACGCTGATGAAGGCGAGCTAGAGCTGTTCTAAGCGAAGCGGTCGCAAATTCGCCGAGACCTACTCAGCAATATTTGGCTCTCTACTTGGCGGTTTCTGAAGGTTCCAGCGAATATTGCGACTAGGTTGTTGCGCAGTGAGGCTTGAGTCGCGCCCATTATAAATCAGGGTCGACGTGCCCGCTTCTTTTACCCTGACGTCACCCTCGACAACGACATTTCCCTCAACAACTACATCTCCCCCGCTAACAGGCATTGCTCTCTCGACGGTACCGAAACCCTTTGCTTTATTTCTCTCGTCATTTGTCTTGAGGCCTGACACGCTTTGGCCAATCTCATTAAGCTCAAAATATTCTCGGTCTAACTCTCCTTCCTTATCATTCGACACACCCTTTTCAATCAACACATCGCCCTTAACCACAACATCTTTGCTAGCTTTACTAATGTCGCCACTTTCTTTCTTCTCATTTTGTTCGGAACTGGAGCCTTGTTGCTTAGGTTTCTGTGCAGTCTGTTGTGCCTCATCTACCTCTTGTCTCTCATCTGCCAATCGAGCTAAGTCTTTTTGATCAAGCACTTGCGCTGCGCCGGCGTTCTTTAAATCTTCTAGTCGCGTTTGAAGGTCGCTTGCGCGCTCCTTAGAAGCAGGGTCGTTAAGTTCTGCAGAAGGGGGCAAAACAGCCGGTTCACTATTCGTTTTTCCACTGTAGGCCGTTTTACCGGTGGCTTCTTCACGCTCGGTTTCCTGAAACTTGTCACGAGGCTTGCTGCCATCCGATGGTTTATGCGCTGACTCACTAAGCTCTGACGCGTCGCTTGGCGACCCTGAGCTAGCCGACTCTAAAACACTTTCAGGCGGTGCATCAACCGGCAAGGAATAGTCATCGACTGATGCCGTCTCGCTCACTTTTTGCGAATCTTGGGCAGCATTGTTTTGAGGCACGATTTGCTCCGCACTGCCGGTAGAATCCTTTTTCTTTTCTGTCGAGGCAGGCGAAGGCTCACTCAAGCTCATCTCTGCTTCGCTCTTGTCATCCTTCGGTTCGGCTGTTATCGGAAAGGAAGTTTCACTGGTCTTTTTTTCTGCGCTTTGTGCGTCAGTGCTGCGATCGCTCAGATCAGGCTGAAGCTGCGCACTCTCTAGGTCTTTGGCTAACGCTTCGATAGGTTGTGAAACAGGAACTTCAGCCTGATCCTCTGCAGAGCTTTCTTGCTCGTGTTCGCGCTCTTGATCGGAATTTTTCTCCTCATCAACAAGCTGCTGCTCATGCAAGCCATAGGTAGAACAGCCCGTCATAATCAAACCAATGCACAGCAAAGAAAGACAGACCATGACACGCGGCAGCAGATGGTTTATTTTAGATTTCGTTTCAAGACGCATAAGACAAAATAACAAAGGTTTATTCGATGGCTGATGATGTATCAAACCATAGTAGCGTTCACTCCGATAGTACAATTCATACCGTAAGCCCCGAACGAGAAGCCGCTGGCAAAAAACTAATCTGGTTCGCTTGGGCCGTTGAAATTCTTGCTGTCACCATCGGTCTCGCAATCGCATTGATGCAAGGTATGACGTCATTCACCGAGCTGAATGCAAATTTCGGGGGCGAACTCAGTGCCGCGCACTACACCAATATCGTTATCGCCATGCTGCCATTTATTATGGTTGCTGCGGTCGAAGCCACTAAGATTCCCTTTGTCGAAGCCGCCTATAAAACCACCAAGACACGCTGGAAAATAGTATTCGGACTGGGCCTCGTGTTCTTAGCCTTCATCACATTTGAGTCAGCACTCAACGGCTTTGAACGTAACTTTCAGGCCTTGATTTTCTCTATCGACAAATACAAAAAAGAGTTGGTCGCATTAGAAGAAGAAATAGAACCCATCGAAGAGCAGCGCCAAAATCTAGCTGACCTGACATCAACAAGTATCGAGGCCGACTACAGTCAGCGCCATGCGGTTATTTCAGAGGAGAGAAACCGTCAAAGCGGCGTCATTCAAGAGCGAATCCAAGTATTAAGAGCAGCGACACAAACCGAATATATCAAAAGCCTACAAGACCAAATTGAAGATCGGCGAGCTCAACTCAAAGCCGTACGCTTAGAAAGGCAAAAAGAAATCGATGGACTGCAGTCTCAGTCTAATACGATGCGTGAAAACTCAGTAAACGAGCTCAATACTCAACGACGCAGCCTTCAACAGCAGTTGCTAAAGGAACAAGACAACCTTGATAAACTTGTCACCAAAAGCGAGAAAGAAGTCGAAGACGCCGGTTTTTTCAGTGAAAACAGCGTGAGAGAGCGCTATCAGTCGGCCATCGCTAAGCAAAGTCAAAAAGTAGAGGATATCCGCACAAACCTTAATACCTTATCCGACTCCAACCGCCAAGACTCACTGCTTAGCCAATACCAATCCAATCAAGACAAGGTGAAAACTCGTTACCAAGCGCAAATTGACGCCTACAACAAAGAGATAAAGTCACTCTCCTTGCAGCTGAGCAAAAGTCTCGGCGCACGTGACAAAGACGTCGAACAAGCCGTCAATCGGCACATGCAAGAACTGACACGTATCGAAAAACAATTCGCTCAGCAACAAGGCGAGAACGAACGGATACGTGACGCCGAGTTTGATAAATTGTCCAGAAACGAGGAACTCATTGAGGCGATCGACACGGATCTTTTCGCCAAAAAACAACATCGTGTTGAACTGCGAAATCAAATCAACGTAAAGGTTGGCGACAACCAAGTCTACCGCATGGCGCAGTGGTGGTATGGCAAAGAGTCCGCAGCCGATCTTAACCGACAAGATGTGATGTTTATTGCCAGCATGTGGTTTGGGAGCTTGGCGATACTCATCGCGATTACGGGCATTTTGTTAGCACTTGCGTCTTACGTCATTCGTGACCCGGATATTGCTACCTACAAAACAGAAGATGAACGCGTTTCATCCTTGCTAAAAGCGATCAACAGTTTACGACGCTATTTGATTCATCGCCGGCGCTTGTTAAGACAGCCGCGCATCAAAGAGGTGATCAAAGAAATACCGGTGGACCGCGTGGTGATGGTCGACCGGCCAATAGAAATCATCAAGAAAGAAATTGTTCACGTCCCTCTTTATACCGATGACCTATCGCTTATTCAGGCACAGCAAGACGCACAAGATGAGAATAAACGTCCTTCTCAGGATCAGCCATGAGTAAGCTCGAAGAGCGAAGCAACGAGTCTCATATGGGGCCGCCGCAGGATGATTCCTCCGCAGAAACCGAGACACGCTCTGCCAAACGTGATGAGCCCATTAGTTATGTCTCTCATAACTTTGCATCGATGAATCGCGCCATCGATAACCAAATCCAAAAACAAGAACTGATGTCGGTAATCTACCGATCCCAACGCTACGAAAACAGCACCCGAACAGTTTTTTATGTCGTCTCAACACTCAGCATCGCCGCCTTAACAGCGGTGCTTATTTGGTGGCTGCTCAACCCCGGTGGGCCAACATTCACTGCGATAGCGCCGGTACAAGGCGATGTTCTCGCGCTACAAAGCCTTTCCGACACTGAGAGCGTGTCCGGGGCAGAAGGCGGCTTTATCGACACCAGTTTTACGGTTTTTCATCGCAATTTAACACCAAGCGGCGACTACGTCGTGACAGGGAAAACGTATGCGTCAGACAATTTAAACCTACCCTATGAACAATATTGCTACCTTGAGTCTGCCGATGCTAACGGAGAGCTTTCAGCCAAGCCTCTCGCATCCTACGATGGTGGCGATTTTAAAGCTGAAACGAGTGAAGCCATATTTATCAACCTCGCCGAACAGTACTGTCGCTTCAGCAGTTAATACTGGGGCGTACAGCGCGCTGAAATTGAGCTCAATGCGCCACTAAAAATGCCCCCAATTAATGAAGATTACAAAGGTGCATTGGTAAGAAGGCAGGCGCGACTGAAACAGCTATTTTGTAAAGCACAAAACAGACGCTCTTTAAGCGACTTAAAAAGCTGACCAAGTGATCAGTTCCTTGCAGGATAAGGCTTGACGCCCCATCGCAAACCTAGCAGTATTGTTTGAATATCATTCAGATAAAAAATGCCGCACTCAACTAGGCCATCAAATACCTTGACTGAAAATGCTACCCCTCTGGTCGTGCGCGACCTTTATAAGAGTTTTAATGAGCTAGAAGTACTCAAAGGCGTTTCCCTTGAGGCCAATAAAGGCGACGTCATTTCTATGATCGGCTCGTCCGGCTCGGGAAAAAGCACCTTTTTACGTTGTATTAACTTGCTCGAAACGCCTACCGCCGGTGAAATCCTGCTGCATGGTGAAGCGGTAGAATTCAAAACAAAAAAAGGCGTTCGTATTCCAGCAAGACCTAAACAGGTCGAAGCAATGCGTTCAAAGCTTTCGATGGTATTTCAAGGTTTCAACCTTTGGTCCCACATGAGCGTGTTAGAGAATGTTATCGAAGCACCGGTTCATGTCTTAGGAAAGAAAAAAAATGAAGCGATTGAGCGTGCCGAAGCACTGCTCAATAAAGTAGGCATTTATGACCGTAAAGACTATTACCCTTCGCAAATGTCTGGTGGCCAACAGCAAAGAGCAGCCATCGCACGCGCTCTCGCGATGGAACCAGAGGTCCTTCTATTTGATGAGCCAACATCGGCATTAGACCCAGAGTTAGTCGGTGAAGTACTAAGAGTCATGCGTGACTTAGCCGACGAAGGAAGAACAATGATTGTGGTAACGCATGAAATGGCATTTGCGAAAGACGTATCCTCCCAAGTTGTATTTTTACATCAAGGCAAAATCGAGGAGCATGGCACACCACAAAAAGTATTTGAGAATCCTGATTCAGAACGAATGAAGCAGTTTCTCCAACCCAAGTATTAACCCGCTTGCTGGCTAACAAATGGTTGCTGGCAGAAGGCTAATCACAAAGAGTCATAGAACTCAAAACGAAAGAAAACAACATTTATTCAGGGGAAATAAAGATGAAGAAACTTGTATCCTTCCTTGCAATAGCGCTTGCTGCTACGAGCATGAGCCTATTCGCTGACGGTCATGGCCACGGTGAAAAATTAAAACTAAAAATCGCAGTCGATGTACCCTATGAGCCGTTCGAATTTAAAGCGCCAGACGGCTCTTTAACCGGTTTTGAAATCGATTTAGGTAACGCGGTTTGTGCTGAAATAATGGCCGAATGCGAATGGGTCATTCAATCTTGGGACGGCATTATCCCAGGCCTGCTTGCTCGCAAATATGACTTAATCTTCTCCTCTATGTCGATCACCGAAGAGCGTGCTAAAAAAGTCCTCTTCTCTGATGGCTACTACATCACTCCATCTGCATGGTTTGGTAAAGCAGACATGAACGTTGACGTGACAAGTAAAGATGCATTGAAAGGCAAAAAGATTGGTGTGCAACGTGGCACAATTCAAGACACCTATGTTACCGAAAACTTTGGCTCTGTTGCCGACGTAAAACGCTACACCACGGCTGACGATCTCGTACTGGATCTAACCGGAGGCAGAACTGACCTCGTATTTCTGGACTTCCCTGTTGGCGAGTCTACCGTCATCAAAAAAGTTGAAGGTTACGCAGCTATTGGCGAGCAAATTCAGTTGGGTGAAGCAGCAGGTGCGGCATTCCGTCAACGC
Source organism: uncultured Oleiphilus sp. (assembly GCA_913020045.1). GTDB lineage: Bacteria > Pseudomonadota > Gammaproteobacteria > Pseudomonadales > Oleiphilaceae > PZPK01. Next base: position 48,061 of record CAJWBE010000022.1, on the reverse strand, counting down.
GATACTGAGCTGGCTGAGAAATTCAACAAAGCACTTAAGAAGTTGAAAGAAAATGGCACCTATGACGCCATCATGAAAAAATACTTCGCTTATAGCATTAAGGTTTAATCGCCTTTAGATTAAATCTAAGCGACTGGGGGCTGTTAACGCTTATGAGCGAAAGCAGTCCTCAGTATTCACACTTCATTTGAGTTAATACGCTGTCAATGATCGACCTGCATGGCTACGGCCCCTCTATATTCTCTGGCGCAATTATCACCATTGAGGTCGCATTCTTATCACTGGCACTAGCCTGCCTCTTGGGCCTGTTAGGGGCACTTGGCAAGCTTTCTGAGAACTTGTTTCTTCGCAGTGTCGCCACCATATATACAACTATCATTAGGGGCGTTCCCGACCTTGTTCTGATGCTGCTAATTTTCTTCGGCGGACAGATCATGATGAACAACGTCTCTGACTGGTTATACGAGCAATATAAGGTCGATATTTTCTTCAATATCGACGAGTTTGTCGCGGGTGTGTTTACGATAGGTTTTATCTTTGGTGCCTATATGGCGGAAACCTTTCGCGGTGCTTTTTTGGCTGTCGACAAAGGACAAGCAGAAGCTGGCCTTGCCTATGGTATGTCGCGCTCTCAGCTGTTTCGTCGAATCTTGTTTCCGCAAATGATGCGTCATGCCCTACCCGGCTTAGGAAACAACTGGTTAGTACTACTTAAAACAACAGCGCTCGTTTCCATCATTGGCCTCTCAGACATGGTAAGACTGGCCTCCGAAGCCGCCAAGGCCGTGCATGAGCCGTTCACTTTTTTGATTCCTGTCGCCGGCGTCTACCTAGCACTAACAGCTGTATCAGAGTGGGTGCTTAAACGCTTGAAAGCGAAGTACAACAGCGGCTACGCAGGAACACATTGATGGACGCTTTTCTTTCACTTTTCGCCAACAATGAAATTTTTACGCCCTCTACACTGCTGCATTATTGGGACGGTCTCGTCACCACTGTGCACCTCGTGTTTTTATCGCTGCTACTAGGGCTATTTATTGCACTACCGCTTGGCATATTGCAAAACTCCAAGTCTTGGTGGATTAATAAGCCTATTTGGTTGTTTGTGTATATATTCCGCGGCACGCCTTTGCTGGTGCAGCTATACCTCATTTACTACGGCACCGCGCAAATCACTGGCATTCAAGAAACGATATTTTGGGCAGTGCTTAGTGAAGCTTTTTACCCATGTTTAATCGCCTTCGTACTCAATACAGCCGCTTACACGACAGAGATCATTCGAGGTTCAATCGAGACCACTCCCAAAGGAGAAATCGAAGCCGCCAAAGCGTACGGAATGAATTACTGGCAATCACTGCGCCGCGTCATTCTGCCTAACGCACTGCGACGCGCTCTGCCAGCCTACAGTAATGAGGTTATTTTTATGCTACACGCTAGCGCCATATCTAGCGTTGTCACGATCGTCGACCTGACCGGCGCCGCACGTGACATCTACGCCAAATATTACGCGCCCTTTGACGCCTTTCTTTTTGTGGCGGCCATCTACCTCTGTTTAACATTTAGTTTGATTTTCATGTTCAATAAGATAGAACACAAAATCATGGCCCATACCAAACCCATCCGTCACTCATAGCCTTTTGCCTCGGGATATACGCAGATAAAGATGTGTGCATGTTGATCTGCTTAATACGTCAAAGCTAGGAAGCATTTCGTATGTGGATAGCGCCAACCAGAGAGCAGGGCTAGATAGTGATATGTACATTTTGGGGGAGATTGCCTCCCCCAAAACGTTTAATCGTTAGTTCCAACCATACACGCGCGGTCGCTCATACCGAAAAAAGCCCAAGTCGTCTTCCTCTTTTCCAATCGTATAAGCTTCGTTACCAAAGTATTTTTCTCGCAGAGCCGACACTTTATCCATTAACATCGCATCGCCCTCCTTTTCGGCCAACAAGGCATTCCTTTCTTCCATATAGGCATAGCCATTAGTCCAGCGAGACTCTTTCTTTTGGTCTATTTCCGCCATCGACGCAATCTGCGTTTCGTCATAACCAATCTGACGACGAATATCGTTGATGCGCTCCTGGCGCTCTTCGTTCGGCAATCCTTTCAAGTCTTGTTGTACTGATTCAAAACGAAAGAACACCTGACTCATAACCCCCGTCGTATCATAGATCATCCCTTCTACGCTCTGCCCATACCCCTCTTCAAAGGCCTGTTGCAGCAGGAACAACCTTTCCTCCATCGGTAAGTCATGCGCGCTGTTTAGCATATTAACGGTATGCATCACCGCTACATTCCTCTCTTCCTCAGCGCTAAGCTCTTGATCCCATATTTCTTGTGCTTTATCACCAAACATCTCGACGCGCTTGTCCCAAAGCATGGCCTGTTGAGCCATCAAATCTAGTTCATTCAAGTCAGTCATTACGCTTAACAACCAGGCCTCGTAAGACTCCATCGTCTGAATTATCTTAAATATGGCATCGGCATAGTCAGGGAAAGCCCCCCGCACAATTTTCTCAAACATGCTCTCGCCTTCGCCGGGAAAGTTTCGTACCAAGTCATCACGAAACTCTTTCAATGCAACTTGCGATCTTGCGTTGGCAATGGTGTCGCCAAATTCCGCTCGCATACGGGCAATCATTTCCTTGATATAGTCCTCTCCCGTTGCGGCATTTGCTTGGCGAACCAGCTCTAGATCAGGCACCAAAACCTGCGGTTTCACAACGCGACCTTTGGATTCAGATTCGATAACACTGACGTCATGACGTTCCGCCATTAAAGGTTCATCTGCGCTATTGCTACCAGACTGATACCAGTACGCAGATGCCAATGCCACCAACACCACAACCACCGACACGAGTGCTTTCATAAAAAATCCCTTGCTTTCACGACATGAAATACAAAGAGAGCGGCATTTACCACCCTCTTTGTTTTTAGCTTTTAGCTTAGATTACAGCAGTGGCTGAAGCACTGGCCATATTTGATTTGCCAACGTAACAGAGGCAGCGGGTGTTGGGTGAATGTCATCACTCTCAACTTGCGAGCCAGGGATGGTGCCTCGAGGATCAACAAAATTGCAACTCGCGTTAGTTGCCACTTCGCAAGCGTAGCCAAGGTAGTCGTCACCCAGGTTCAAGGCTTTCGTTAAGTTAGCGTTACCGCGTGGTAGCTCGTAATAACCCAGCCAGACGATATCTGAAACCCCATCCGAATCCATTTGATTGAGCAAGGTCACTGCGTTCACGTACTGATCTTCGACGAGACCCACACAACTTCTCGATGGATTGCGACGATACCAGCGCGTTCTACAACCATACGGGTCAAATAAAGTTGCCGGAATCAGAATGTCATTACCACCACCATCCATAACGATAGTGTTGATGTTTCCATCCGTTGCCCGAGCGTCAGCATATTGCTGGTCCACGGCCGTTGCGAATGCGCCACCCGAAAGCTCTGCACCGCTCTGCGTATAATTACGGAAAGTCTCGCCGGCGTAAGATTCCAAGGTTTCCTCAATAACACCATTCAAATCGAAGATTGAATCTCCGATAGTAATCACGTCCATGCGATCGGCTGTCTCTTCGTAAGGATTTCCAGTGCAGCCGACTACGCTTGCCGCAACAAGGCAGGCGCCAGCTATTTTCATTGTCTTTAAGACTAAGGATTTCATTAAGATACTCCAGTTTTATTGTTGTAATTGGAGGCTGAAGGTTATTCGGTGAGGATAAGAATGTTAAGGCAAAACGCGAACAGTATTGAATACTAGGGTCGCTTACGGCTCACCCAAACGAAAGATGCTCCCAAAGTGGGAGCATCTTCATAGTTCTAGCATTTAGCGCTAGATTTTTCTCTCGGCTAGCAAAACCTTACAGCAAGGGCTGTAATACTGGCCAAATTTGATTCGCAAGATTCACTGATCCCGCCGGCGTTGGGTGAATATTATCACTCTCGACCTGGGACGCTGGCACGGTGCCGCGAGGGTCAACAAAACTACAGTTCGCGTTGCCAGCTACCTCACAGGCATAACCCAAGTAGTCGTCACCAATATTCAACGCTTTAGTCAGGTTTGTGTTGCCTCTAGGCAGCTCGTAGTAGCCGAGCCAAACAACGTTATCAACACCGTCGACAGCCATTTGGTTAAGTAAGTTTACGCCGTTCACATACTGATCTTCGATCAAGTTAACGCAGCTTCTTGATGGGTTCCATCGGTACCAGCGTGTTCGGCAACCGTAAGGGTCGAACAAGGTCGCAGGGATCAGGATATCGTTACCGCCGCCATCCATTAGGATGGTATTAATATTTGAGTCAGTGCTTCGCGCATCAACATACTGCTGGTCAACTGCCGTCGCCAAAAGGCCACCAGATAACTCCGCGCCACTTTGCGTGTAGTCTCGGAAAGTCTCTCCCGCATAGGCTTCTAAGGTGTCTTCAATAACTCCGTTCAAATCAAATATTGAATCACCAATCGTAATCACATCCATGCGATCTGCAGTCTCTTCGTAAGGATTGCCCGAACAACCGACAATACTTGCTGCCAAAACGCAGGCAGTCGTCATTTTTAATGATTTTGAAATAATGCTTTTCATACATTCGTCCCCATTCATTTATTTTTATTGCTGTGGAGACGATAAACTAGCCCAGATAGTAGGCAGATCCGAATTTAGAAGCGCACGAAACAAAGCAAGCCGTTCGCTTTCCGCACTCACAAAGGAATTATTAAGAAGGTCCGACGGTAAGTGTGAGGCGCATCACACTTAGCACCATTTGCAGCCAGCTATGGTGCAACATAAAAGGCAAAATTCGCCTTCTGAGCCATTAACAAAGCCGACTCTGCCTTCTCAAGCAGAAACGCATCTTCACCCGACTCAGTAGTGCGATACGCTAGACCAATACGACTTTGACATAGCTCATTGCCTTGCAAATACAATGCACGCAGCCGCTTAGCATAACGTTCAATAATCTGCTCAGCTTCGTGCTGATCTATCGGCCTAAGCAAAACCGCAAAGCGCCCATCAGAGAGTTTACCGAGACAGTCAGACGATCGTGCTGTCGCTTCCAAAATATGAGTGACTCGGCTTAGTAGGTCCAAAGCACGTTCCGACCCGAAAGCCCCTAACGTCGGGCCATACGAAACAATATCCACGACCATAACAGCTACGGGTGATTTTGTTCGAGAAGCTAATGCACAAGACGAAGCGACATCTTCCTCAAATCGTCGTCGGTTATAAAGGCCGGTAGTGCTGTCATGATTTGCTATCCATGCCGATTCAGAAGCCGACTTCACACGCGCCGAGATATCGACGGCAATCGATAAGATTTGTCTGCGTTCCGAATCGAATTCATACAATACTGCGTGACGCCACGCCAAGTTTGCACGATTACCATTTTGCGAGAGTATCGCGCCATCATGCTCATAATCAGTCAGAGATCCGTCGGCTAAATCCAGCAAACGCTTCATAATATTTGCCCTTCCTGTGCCCTCTTCAAGAAGAGTTACAAAGGGTTGACCAACCAACTCAGCGCTAGCGCGGCCACTCAACTGCAAGCCGGCACGATTGAGCAGCTCTATCTCACCCGCCGCATTAAGAATGACAATCACTGCGCCAACAGAGTTAAGTAACTGATCCAACAAATCTCTCTGCTGCTCCAGCTCTCGCCCGCGGTCCTCAAGTAGATTTTCGCGCAAGGACAACTCTGTATTCAACGAAGACATCTTATGTTGTAGCTTAAAAGCGGTCACTCGCAATAGATCGCTTTCATCATCAAACAAACGACTACTGTTCGACTTCTCTACTGTGTTTCTTGAAAAGTCAGAATCATCAAAGCCTTCCGCCAATAATGGCACCAAGCGTGCGCTTGATTTCAACCGATTGAGGGGCCCCCACAAAAGCAGCAGCATGGCGCACTCTGCTAGCAACATAAGCAGTAAGCCCAACTGGAACCCGTCTTCACGTGTATTACTGGCCAACAACACCTCTTCAGAGACATCACGAATCAATAAGACATCATTGCCTGCAACCGGCCAACGACGCATTTCATAGGTGTGCTCACCAGTTTCTACGAGTCGATTCGGGTCCTTGAGTTCTGCGTAATCAAACTGCAGGGCCGCTTGCCGTATAATAGCTCGCGTTATTTCAGGACGAGTCGACGCAATGAGGTTCTTTTGCCAGGGCTGAGCGGGCTCTTCGAATGCAATATCTTTGGCATTGCTCAAAAACAACGCAGTATCCACATTTGATATCCGCTGAAAACGCAACATCACATTACTCAAGGGCTCCGTCAGTAGCAGAGCACCGACTAATTCACCGCCGGCAAGAATCGGCGCCCCGGCTTCCACATAGCAACTGAGCGCGCATTGAATGTGCCATTGCGCCGACTCCTCTTCGAGCACCTTTTGCGCCAGTTGAGAGACACCCAAACCACCTTCGTTTGCTAATAATTGCCGCTTGGAATCATAAACCGAAATGGTGTCGACCCCTGCTTGAATCAAGAGAGTCCAGCTCAGATCACCGGTGAGGCGAACCAATGCTCCATGTTCATTCGCGCTCACAGCGGCACCGAGCAAACTATTGCGAGATACGGTATTTGCTAACTCGATCAACTGGTCCGCCGAGTTCTCAATCAATCCGTCTAGCTGATGCCCGTTCTTTTGAAATATTTGATTTAATTTAAGTTCAAACTGACGGTGACTATATTCGTTGGCAAAGTATAAGAACGCCGCAAAAATTCCGACCAATACAATCGAAGCCCATCCAAAGGTCTGCCATTTAAGGCTGAGGTAACGAACCGCGGATTTCTTCACCTCAATCGAACCTTTCTCGCTCATCGCTTTGCGTCACTCGGTCAACATAGTTAGGTCAAAAACGATAGGCGACTTGAAAAAATGCCGCCGTCCAATAACGCGAAGAACCGCCCAGCTGCTCGTTGTCCCGCTTTAGTAAGCGCGCCCAACCATCAATATAATGCAGCTCGGCACGCAATAACCAATGTTCATCTGGCTGATAGGTCGCGCCGGCGTTCACATCAACCCAGCGCGAATAGAGGTTAGTACGACTCAGACCCCGAGCGCGTGTGGCGTCATAACGAACATAGCCCTCCCACTGCTCATTAATCCGATACAGCCCTTGAAGATAGTAGTTTTCTTCATTAATTCCATCGGTCAAGCGGTCAATGCTTGCTTGAGTATTTGTCACTCCTTTCGCAACACCGGCTTGCTGTTCAGCTGACAAGCCAGAACCCGGCAATATTGCAACCAAGGCATCTAGTTCAGCGCGAGCCGACAGCCAATTTCGTAAGCGTGCCTTAAACTTGTGGCGAGAATACTCAAACGTCAGCGCCCACTTTAAAGCGTTGTACTCAATAGAGGTCATCACAGTTTGCGAGAAAAAGTTCGCCCCTTGTTCATTTAACTCAACATCTGGCAGCGGCCCCGGTACCTCGAATCTGGCATGTAAATCGACACTATACTCAGGTTTGTAATATGTCAGGGCGTACCGAAAACCTTCGAATTCAGAACCATAACCGACCCTTAGTAGAACATTTCGCTCACCCTTTAAGTTAGAAGGAGTTAATGATGCCGCTTCGCCCACTTCATCTTCGTCCGCTAGTGGACGACTTAGAAACAACTGAAATGATAAACGCTTGTCTCCGACCGCTTTGTCCGCAAAAAATTCAATGCCGTCCGAAGAATAGAATGAATTACGCGTCATGTCGTAATAGGTCGATTGAGGCATTAATACACCCGTGCGAGTATGTGGTATATCTCTTGTTTCGTTATAAAAACCAAACGACGAACGAATACGCCCTACACGCATGCCAATCTGGCTATCAATGGTTTGCGCCAGCGGAAGACTAAAGAACGCATAATCGACGCGCGCATCACTACCGCTATCCTGGCTTACCTGACGACCAAGAACTTGTGCAGAAAACAGCAGATCATCTTTGACACGAACACTTCCTAATACGCCCGCTTCCCATAGATCGGTGGAAAGATCATCGTCTGACTCACTGAGGAAATTGTGGTCACTAGAGTGTGAAAAAGTCTGACTCAAAAACCCTTCCAGCTGCCCATGCTTAAACCATTCGTCCGACTCACCATAGGCAGGTGCTCCGCCAATAATGAGCAACGTACTACCGAGTAAGCTTAATAATTTTTGTTGTTGTTTTCTCATACTTACGTTCTGCCAGCACATAACCTATCGCCCCTTTAGTTTGCGACACTCTTTCAATCAACTCTTGCTCTGTTTTCACTTCAATTGGCGCTACGCCCGTTCCCGTATAGACCGCGCGATACCAGACTGACTTAAGCTGCCGCGGGAACACCCCAAGTATTTTCTTGCAAAAATCTCTATGCGCCACCGAGGCCTCAGGCAACACAAAAACGGTAATCGTTTCGCCATCACTCCAGAGTCTCTGCTTCATCGTATAGATCGCACGCAGCTCTCTTAACGTTACCTCTTCCTTTGCCTGAGCCGAGTTAACCAATATGTCTACCGGCTCAGCCCCACGGCACCACCCTGACAACAAGGTCAGCGATAGCAATAGCCATAAACTAAAGGAAGAAAATGTATGTGGGTATTTGGTCACGTTACTACTACTGCTGCCCAATATGACGAACGCTCGACTATATCACCGATATTTGTCACCAGTGAAAGCATTCAAACCGCACGACGGCAACAAAGACCTTAAACTTGAACCAAGTATCATTATTTCTTTTTCTTTATCATGTAATATCTTTAATTCAAGGGCTGTCGTCATTCAGTAACTAAAAATAAAAACGCAAGATTAGCTGACCCTTAAACCACAGTGCGCTGCTACTTACAGAAAATGCATTAGTCTAGGCATATCTCTATCAGCATCCCTGCATCTGGGTCTCGCGTTATTTTTTTGCACTGGCCATGGCTAACGCAACTATTTAAATCCTGAGGCAAGGCACAGATGCTAGACGACATATATTTGCGACTCTTATATGAACTAGCCCCGTCTGAGCTAACGCTTTCAAATCTTGATATCCAGCGCACCCTTGTCAGTCACAACGAAGGCCTTCAATCTAACAGCGGCTATGGAAACCTTATTAAGTCGATATACCAAGCCAACCCTCAATCAAATATTGGTTTAAAGCTTGGTCAGTTCTTGCTCCCCTCACAACTGTGCAACTTTTCTCGCGTGCTAGTGACCTCAGATACACTGATGTCCGCACTAAGCATTCTAGAACGCCTCTATTACATGCAGGGCGCCTGCTATCACCCCTTCATATCTTATGCTAATGGAAAAGTGAGCCTCGCGCTGATATTCCCTTACAAACACAACCCTACTGAGCAACAAAGACGCTTCTGCGCTGAAACCGCCTTTGCTTACCTTATTAATGGGATTAGGGAGAATATCGCCCCTACCTTTCGACCGAGTAAAGTGATCCTCGACTATCCCAAACCAGAATACGCGGAACAGTATGAGCGATTACTAGGTAACAACATTTCATTTGGAAACGCCCTCAATATCCTTGAGTTCGACGACCACTATCTTTATAAAAAGCACACCACACATAGCCCGACATTACATCAAATGTACCTAAATAAGTGCTTGGATGGCGTAAACACGCATGACAGACAAACCAGCTTTGAGCACAAGGCAATTTCATGCCTGTTGCGGCATCACCCCGACACGCTCAATAGTAAAAAGCTCGCTGCCAAATTGAATATTTCTGTTCGCGGTTTGCAGAAACGACTCAGTAAAAATGGAAATTCATTTTCAAGTATTGCAAACGATTGCCGACGCGAGCTTGCAAAAGTCTACTTGATACAAGAACAGCAAAGTCTCGACTACACGGCGGAGCAGCTCGGCTTCCAAACTAATTCAGGGTTTCGACGATTCTTTAAAAGTGAGTTTTCTGAAACACCCGCTGAATTTCTTGGGCACTCTGCTGACAACGATCAATAAGCAATCTATTCCCCCGACATGCACGTCAAACTAGCGCATCGTGCTAAGTTTCTTTCTCAAATTCGTTTCATCTTCCGCGCAAAGCGCTAGAATGCGCGCTACGCTTAATAAATACCCACTCGTTGTTAGAAATAAGACTATGAAAACGATCAAGAAATCTTCCAAGCTAGATAATGTTTGCTACGACATACGCGGCGAAGTTGCGCGCGAAGCAAAACGCTTGGAAGAAGAAGGCCATCGCATTTTGAAACTCAACATTGGGAACCCCGCTCCCTTTGAATTTGACGTACCGGAAGAGATCCAAACTGATGTGATTCGCAACCTGCCAAATGCGCAGGGTTACAGCGATTCGAAGGGTCTGTATTCAGCCCGTAAAGCGGTGATGCAACATTACCAATCACGCGGTATTTTGGGAGTAGACATTGAAGACATCTACTTAGGTAACGGTGCCAGCGAACTAATTGTCATGGCGATGCAGGCCTTACTCAACAACGGCGATGAAGTGCTGATCCCTGCGCCTGACTACCCACTATGGACTGCTGCCGTCACCTTAAGCAGCGGCGAAGCTATCCATTATCAGTGTGATGAAAGCAAAGGCTGGGAACCCAGCATTGACGATATAAAGAGCAAAATTAGCGACAACACCAAAGCGATTGTGGTTATCAATCCAAACAATCCAACCGGCGCTGTCTACTCAAAAACGCTACTGAAGCAAATCGTTGATCTTGCGCGAGAACATGAATTAATTGTACTGGCCGATGAAATTTACGACAAAATACTATACGACGAAGCGAAACATTTCCCGATGGCGGCCCTGTCTAAAGATGTTCTCACGCTTACGTTCAACGGCTTGTCAAAGGCTTATCGCGCAGCAGGATATCGCTCTGGCTGGTTAATGATTAGCGGACCTAAACATATTGCTGCTGACTTTATTGATGGCTTAGACATGCTTGCTTCGATGCGATTATGCTGCAACGTGCCTGCTCAATATGCGATACAAACGGCACTTGGCGGCTATCAAAGCATTAACGATCTAATCGTAGAGGGCGGCCGTTTTTATGAACAACGAAACATCGCTTGGGAGCGTCTAAACAAAATCAAGGGCGTCTCATGTGTTAAACCAGAGGGCGCATTATACTTGTTCGTAAAGCTGGACCCTGATGTTCATCTCGTCTACAACGACGAGAAGTTAGTGCTTGACCTGCTTAAGCAACAACGAATATTGATCGTTCACGGTACTGGATTCAATTTAGACGATCAGCAACATTTCCGCTTCGTGTTTTTGCCGCGCGAAGATGTGTTAGTTGATGCGATCGAGCGATTCGAGGACTTCTTAAGAACCTATAAGCAGTTACCCGAAGACGCCTAGAACGGAATTTTACATGTTTGACATGCATATTGAGGAGTTCTTTAAGGATTGCAGCAAAGCACTGCTGATGCTGTATCAGAACTTCCCTAAGAAAATGACGGTCTTCGTCGAAGATATTTCAGGTCCAGACCAACCTGACGAATATGGCGTCCATAACGATCGCTTTATGAGCACCTTTGGCGCGTTGATATGGTTAGCCGATGAAGGCTATGTGCAGTTTGAAACAACCATCCGTCAAGAAGCGATTGACCAAGCAATACTCACCTCAAAAGGGCTGCACATGATTGCGTGCGTCGCCTATGATGACTATTTGCAAGGGTTGCTGGAAACCATGGCAACCAAGCCTGCCGGCCTGTTGGCGCAACCAAGAATAGAGGTGCTAAAGCACATTAGTAAACATGGCACCTCTAGCCAACTCGCCCTGGCCATGCAGCACTTATTGAAAGGTTCTCACTAAATGGTTGCGGGTTCCTCCGACCACAAAAACAAATATAATCAACCGGTTGGCCATCCAGTCGAAAGTTGGGTAGCCCCTGCGGCAGTCAACGTTGCGCCCTTAACTCAGCGCTTACAAGGGCGATATTGCGAGCTAGAACCACTGACTGAACTCCATAAATCAGAACTGCAAACAGCATTTGAAGACGCTCCTAAAAACCTGTGGACCTATCTAGCGTATGGCCCAATGACTCAAGAAGCCGACTACGTTAGTTGGGTCGAACTACTGACACAAGACCGCAGCAATACCTTCGCTTACCTGATCAGAGACACCGAACAAAACGCCCTAGGCGTTTGCGCTTATTTGCGGATTGCACCTCAAGCAGGCTCTATCGAAATTGGCCACCTATGTTTTTCGCCTCGCCTTCAGCGAACTCGCGCCGCAACCGAAGCCCTTTATTTGATGATTGAAGCGACGTTCCTATTAGGGTATCGACGTTGTGAGTGGAAGTGTAATGACCTGAACCAGCCATCTATTAGCGCTGCCAAGCGACTCGGGTTTAGCTATGAAGGCACCTTTCGCAACGCCCAAGTCGTTAAGGGCGCAAATCGCAATACTGCATGGTTTTCAATGATTGATAGCGAGTGGAACGCGCGGCAGGCTTGCTTCGAAAAATGGTTAGATCCAGATAACTTCGATGTAGAAGGAAAACAGATTCAGACCTTATCATCCATGACCCAAGCATTGATTGACTAACTAAAGCAGCTTAAACCCTTTCGCCCTCAATCATTTCAGCCCCTTCGATGGGCAAGCCAATACGATAAAGCACAACATCCTCGTAACCACATAAAATTCGGTGATAACCACTAAGGCGAGCGTCAAGCTCGGGGCAACCACTATCTACCATTAGCGGTCGTCCCTCTAACGCATGTAGCTTTTTCTGTGTACTCACCAGCATCAAATTATCGATACCAACCGAATTTATTACTCGCGGGCTAATTTGCTGATTTCCGCGCCCAAGCACGATGCCCTGCCCGCCAATCACTGACAACACTAGCTTGGCATTCGGACACCGCTCTAGCCACTCATATACTTGCGCCTCATGTGCATCGCTGGCGACACATTCACCCTGATACCAAAGATCAACGCCTAGTAAGGTTGGGCTAGTTAGGCCAACCTGCGTCTTAATCGTTTTTAACGTCCCCCCAGACCCCAGAATCCAGAGACTATCGTCCTCCGTTAACTCTGCGATATAGGCCGCTAACTCTTCCAACATTAAGGCGTCATCAGATAAACCGGAGCATTTGACCTGCTGCACCAACAGCTGGTCATCGGGCACCAACATTTCACCAAAAAAACGCGTCTTTACTTGCCCTTTCGCGAACGCGGCTTCGTCGATATCTCTTACCTCATGCAACGACGCAGACACCAAACGGGCAGACAGTAAACTCGATACCACAGAAGCGACCGCTCGCGGCGTCACCGCAAAAACACCCGAATGCATTTTTACACCCGCCGGAATGCCAAGCGTCAGCTGCGACGCACCTATCGCCGAAAAGACATCTCGTGCAGTACCGTCACCGCCTGCGAATAAGAGCAAGTCCAAACCGCGTTCGCACAACGCTTTAGCGGCAAGAACAGTGTCGTTTGACGTCGTGGTATTGGGACTCATATAGACGACCGAAAATGAGAAGGCATGCTTATTGGGCAATGCCGATTCGCCCATTTGTGCAGACGGCAGCAATAATTCAATCTGGCCCGATTGTCCTTTCAACAGTGTGAGCACTTCGCAGACTCGCTCATGCACTTTGCTTTCGACACCTCGCTCAGTCGCTATGCGCTGAGTCTCGGGTGCATCACTGCCTTTTAAGCCGGCCGGGCCGCCGATGCCCGCCACAGGGTTTATCAATATGCCCAATCGAAACTTAGTATTCATCTGTCAGCATTGAGCCTATATCGAAACAACATCACAAATAACCTTGCGCTCGCCTTGCTAATACGAAACTCGACAAGACAAGACGATCATTATCATTGAGCGCTAAAAACTGGACGCCAACTTGATAATCTTTACGTCCATTTGGCAAGGCGTGGTGCTCTATATTTCGAATTACACCGGGCAAGCATAAGGTCTTTTCTACATCATTCACGGTTAAGCCAACTGAGAAATTTAGCTCGTGCCCAATTAAGCCAAGGAACTCATCACTCACAAAGCACAAACCGGACTCACTCAAATTTCGCAAGACCACTTTCTTCGGCCACTCCCCTACCATCACAAAATCGCTATCGACGCTCGCCTCTATGTCGGCACTAACACGCTCTGCATTGCGAATATCAACGGATTCAATCTGCTCTGGATACGAAAGATGAATATAACTAAAAGGCTGATAGCAGCGATAAACGACCTGGCACTCAAACGCACCAATCGTTTTCCCATTGATAAAGCGGACATTTAAGGCTTCGCCATTATCTAACAGGATTTCTGCGCCGTTTTTTGTTTGAGGAGGAGATACCATCAGGCTTCGCTGACGACGAAACCCTAAGAGTTGCACAGGGTATTTTTTTCCAGAATCGACGCGTTCTATGACCAATGCGCTGCCGACTGGCAAGCCAATCGACTCAAAGCTTCTTTGCAACTTATTAGCGTTATCAATACTCGTGACCGCGGGATTAATGTCGATCATCATCACCTCCTGGTAAAGCTCGTGTGTCACTTGCTCGCGTTACCGAATAGACGAATAGACGACAACGTGGCAAACACTACGCCTTAAGGTTAAAACCCAACGCTTTAAATTTTGTGACTAGCTCTGACTGTACTTGCTTTAACTGGATACGCACCCCAGTAAATTCGCGCCGACATCGGTAGTTCTTACGAAAACGGTCAAACGCAACAGCACGTTCTTCATCAGAAAGTCCTTGAACCGCTCGCAACACACTGTGGTCATGGCGCACATCGAAACAAGCGCGTATTGCGGTATGCATGCACCAGTCTGGATCTGCCATAGAAGTGAAAGCCATTTTAGACAGCGGCGGCTCTTCCAAAAACTGCCCAGCTTTGCGTCTCGCAGGCAAACCAAAGTGCTGACACAACGCCCGATAAATCATTTCACTACCGCTGACCTTTCCATCGAAACTATAGCCTGCGATATGCGGCGTACCAAGCATGACTAAACGAGCCAACTCGGCATCAATAGACGGCTCATTTTCCCAGACATCCAGTATCGCCGTAAATTTTGACTGCGCTTGCAGCTTTCTTTTCAGCGCTTGATTATCAATAACCGCACCGCGACTGGTATTAATTAAGATGGTGCTATCAGGTAAGCCAGATAACAACGCTTCATCAAACAAATGATAGGTCGCATGCTGTCCGGTTTTAGTCAGCGGAACATGCAAACTGATCACATCACTCGTCAATATCTCAGCCAAGGTTACCAGACCTTCCTGATCTTCAAGCAAAGGGTCACAGGCGCGACACGATATACCTAGGCGTCGAAGTCGCTCAGCTAACAAGCTACCAACATTGCCGTGCCCAACAATGCCAACCGTATGCGTACCCCAATCAAAATCATGGGTTTCGGTTAAGATCGACAGACAGCTAAGCACATACTCCACCACAGAGTTAGCGTTGGAACCAGGCGCATTAGCGTAAGCAATAGAGCGTTTATCTAGGAAATCAGTATCAAGATGATCGATACCGATCGAGCAACTCCCTACGAAACGAACTGAAGAGTTGGCTAGTAAGGATTCGTTGACCTGCGTCACGGAGCGCACCAATAGAACATCCGCATCGCGAACGTCCTGCGCCGAAATTTGACGGCCGGGTAAACAGACGACGTCTCCAATATCCCCAAAGAAGCGGTCTAACAGGGTGATGTTTTCGTCAGCGACAATTTTAAGTTGCTTCACAGCTCTTCCCTTTCTCTACCCATCGGTCCCGCTAGGACTTGCCTGGTTTGGCTTTCTCACCATCCAGCAAGTAATCTGGATACTCACAATTCAACTTCATACCGATATACTTTTCTATCTCAGGCAACAAGAAGGCATCGTCTTCACAAGCAAAAGAAATCGATACGCCCGTTTCGTTCGCTCGCCCTGTGCGGCCAATACGGTGCACATAGTCTTCGGCATCTTCCGGCAAGTTGTAATTGAAAACGTGACTAACACCGTCGACGTGAATACCACGCCCGGCCACATCCGTTGCTACCAGAATTTCAATCTGGCCATTTTTGAACTGTTCTAGCGTCTTAATCCGTTTGGGCTGTGGAACTTCGCCCGATAGCAATGCCGCCTTCACACCTTTTTTCTTTAACGTCGCCTCTAAGCGGCGGGTTTCATCCCGGCGATTACCAAAGACGATCGCCTTTTTGACATTGTTTACTTCAATATAGCGACAAATAATTTCGAGCTTTTCGTCGCTGGGCACCATAAACACTTTCTGCTCAACACGATCCGTCGTTAATTGTTCCGGCTCAATCTCGATATTAATGGGATTCGACGTCCAGCGCTTAGACAAGTTCATGACATCGTCATTAAACGTTGCACTGAACATTAGTGTTTGTCGGCGATCAACTTTTGGACAGCGGCTCAAAATGCGTTTCACGTCAGGGATAAACCCCATATCCAACATTCGGTCAGCTTCGTCTATCACCAAAAAGTCTAACTGATCCAGATACAGTTCACCGCTATTCAAAAAGTCGATCAGTCGACCCGGAGTCGCGACCAAAATATCGAACACTTGATTGTGAACATAGTCACGTTGGCGTTGATAATCGATACCGCCGACCACCGAGTAAACCGAGACTGGCGCATACTTAGTCAGTGAAATAGCGTCTTTCTCGATCTGCATTGCGAGTTCCCGCGTTGGAGCCAAAATTAGGGCTCTCGGCTCACTCGCATAACGGTCCGCGTCAGGAATAGGACGCTTAATAAGGTCATTGATAATGGTGATCAAAAAAGCAGCTGTTTTGCCCGTGCCGGTTTGTGCCTTACCAATAACGTCATGGCCAAGCAGAGTATGAGGTAAAGATTCTGCCTGGATATCACTACAATATTGATATTTCAAATCTGCAATCGCATGAACTAAGTTCAAGTCGAGCCCAAGGTCATGAAACCGTGTTTTACCCTCTTCTTCAGGCACTGCATACTTATCAATTGTCCACGGTTTTGCTTTGGGAGCTTGAGGTTTCTTTGCGGGAGGGGTTTGTGCTGCTTTAGAGGCTGTCGCGCTATTCTTCGCTTGCGCAGGTTTGCTCGATTGAGAAGCTTTCTTTGTCGCTTGTTTCGGTGCTTCCGAACTCGCTTTTTCCGTATTTTTACTTCGGCTCTTTTTACCGAATAATCCGCCTAACATTATTGTTTAATAACCTGAGTTTAAGAGTTTTTGATTCGTGACAAAACAACACATTGTTGATCGGGCTGAGCCACTCGACGTACTGTCTGCAGGCGTCACCCGTACTCGCAGCTATTTGCTTAGGGCAGCTTATGCGCCTAACCACATCCATGCAAGTAATTCCTGACATTTTCAGGCCTTTCAGCTCAGCCGAGACGCCGTAAACACTGGCTTTTCAATAAAGCATTGCTCGGTGCCGTAAAATGCGACAAGGGCATTCACAAACATCTGCCCCCGTGCAGGCATACCTTGCGAAATATACAGATTGGCTTGCCGCACAACCGCTTCTATAAATGTCGGGCTTGGGGTGAGCTCGGGAAGCGCAACATTATCCACACTTAGCCGAAATTTCACACCACATGCCTTGCTGAAAATCCACTCTAAGGCTTGAGGTTTTACCTCGACTTTTTCAAATAGAGCCTGTGTCGCAATGTCTCGCCCATCTGGCTCATACCAATAACCGTAATCGACTTGTTTGCGGCGCTTTTCGCCCGCAATACACCAATGACTGACTTCGTGCAGCGCGCTGGAAAAATAATCAGAGGTGGATACTATTTTTGCCAATGCATCAGACGACACCGGCGGAAGATAAATAGGCTCTTCACCACCGCTTACTAGCTCTGTCTTCTCGGCGACCACAAAAGCGTCATTGAATAGCCGAACCAAATCTTGAACACGCTTAGGTACCGCGATATCGCCCGGCTGAAGTATAGAAATTTGTTTGCCTTGGTCTAGATTTTGGTCAGATAAAAATGTCATATTCAGCGGAACTTAAGCTAACTCAACGATGATCTTAACGAAGCGTAATACATGCTTGCTTCGGTTTGCATTCGAGCGGCAATATAATCCAAAACAGGAGATTCATAAAGATCACGATACATAAGCCATGTAAGCGACAACTAACTGTCACAAAATTACGGTAATTTACGACGCCGTATCACGCTTAATTCATTCAGATGGGTCTACAGTTAAGCTATATAGAAAAGTATCTTCGATAGAACTTAAGTATTGAAAGACAGTCTTACTCAACTACTCTGCCAGGCCACGACCAAGTAACTATGCATTTATTCATTATTCGACGACTCGCCCAGCTCCGCAATGCTCGCTTCGTTATCCTCAGTCTACTGCTGCTAATGGCGGCCTCAATTAGCCACGCCTTTGACCCGAGTAATTATGCGACAAACACAGAGCAATCCAGTGAAATGTCGGCGCAAGCCGAGCCCGACTTCCTCAAGGTCCATGAAGCGTTCAGGTTCAGCGAGAAGACACTAAGCAACGGACTTGAGCTGACATGGGGAATCGAAGATGAGTATTTTTTGTACTATGAACGATTCAAATTCAAAGCGCTCAGCGAAGGCGTCACCATCGGCGAGCCTAAATTCTCTACCCAAGGCAAAGCGAAAAACGACCCGTACTTTGGTGAAGTACATGTTATTCATAAAACTTTAACCGTATTTCTTCCTATCTCGTTAGCAGCAGGCGTGCGTGATGCAGAAATTCAAATCACTTATCAAGGCTGTGCCGAAGCCGGTTTATGTTATGCCCCTGCGCGGCAGAAAATCATGTTTATTCCGCCTAGCACCAACACTAACTCAGACATGGTGCCAGCCGCTTCCATTTCACAGGCCTCCGACACACCAACAACGAACTCTCAAGCAAACGCGCTGACGACAAACAACATCAAAGCGATAGTGCCGACAGAAGAGCTGTCACTGCCAAGTGAAGAAAACTTAGAGGACGCCTCAGGCGTTTTTAACTTCATTCAAACAAGCAGTTTACCCACGATCATCGGTATCTTTTTTCTGCTCGGGCTGGGGCTGACCTTTACTCCCTGTGTCTTTCCTATGATCCCGATCATCACCAGCATCATCGCCGGGCAAAATAAACCAACGGTGATGAAGTCATTAGTCCTATCGAGCACCTACGTATTGGGGATGGCCATCACCTATGCCTCTGCTGGCGTCGTAACCGGTATGCTAGGCGCGGGCGCTAACGTCCAAGCGGCGTTGCAAGATCCAATTTTGCTCAGCGTTTTTGCCGCTATTTTTGTTCTGCTCGCGCTGGCAATGTTTGGACTTTACGAGCTGCAGCTACCCGCGTTTATTAGAGATAGACTGAACAATACCAGCCAGAACCTCAGCGGCGGACACATTGGCAGCGTATTTTTGATCGGCGCCTTATCCGCACTCGTTGTATCGCCATGTGTTTCCGCGCCTCTCGCTGGCGCATTACTATATATTAGCGCCACGGCAGATGCCGTTATCGGTGGTGCGTCTTTATTTGCGCTAGGGCTTGGTATGGGCGTACCGCTCATCCTAATCTCAGTTGGCGGGGGTAAGTTCTTTCCCAAAGCTGGCGCATGGATGGATGCAGTCAAAGGCGTATTTGGCGTGATGCTACTGGCAGTTGCTATCTGGTTACTCAGCCGTTTTGTCGCCGCAGAATTGATCATGCTGCTGTGGGCAATATTATTTGGCCTTAGCGCAACTCAAATGGGCGCATTCGACAGTGCCGCGTCGGGGTGGCCGAGAATACTCAAAGGCCTCGGTTTGCTACTCGCACTTTACTCGGCTTTGCTGGCCATCGGCGCAGCGAGTGGAGGTACCAACCCTCTTAAACCCTTGGACGCGATATCTTCCAACAGTAACGGAGCTCTCCAATATTCAGCCGGATCAGAGAAACTCCCATTTGAAAACATTTATACCGTAACCGGGCTGAACAAACAGTTAGGTCAAGCGAAGGGCCAACAACTTCCGACCATGGTCGATTTCTATGCCGACTGGTGCATTAGCTGCAAAATCATGGAAGATCAGGTTTTTCCACTTGCGCCGATAAAACAACGAATGGAGCGTTTTCACTTAGTCAAAGCTGATGTCACGGAGAATGACGCAGGCAACCAAGAATTAATGGAAACCTTCGGTTTATTTGGCCCACCTTCGATACTGTTCTTCGACGAGAGTGGCAATGAATTGAAAGCACTTCGTATTGTGGGCGAAGTGACCGCCACCGACTTCCAAAAACGGCTTGACGCTGCACTGTCGGAGACCTAAGCAGCTCACAAATAAAGCCCCCCTTAAACTGCCTCTTGAGTGCGGTCCGACTAGAAATCTCTTGCCGTTTAACTGACTTCGGTTAAAGTAGCTCGCATTCATCAGCGCTCAAATCATTCCTGAGCCGGTAGACCAAACGCTAGACCAAGCAGTTTTCCAACATGCCAGCCACAAAAGTACTCAATTGAAATCTTCTCTCGCACCAATTGTCGCTGTAATAGTCGGCGAGCTATGCTTCGCTCTAATGGGTGGCATTATCAAGCATCTATCACAAGAGCTGCCCAACGAAGTCATCGTTTTTTTTAGAAACAGTCTCGCCTTCTTTATTATTATCCCGCTAATTTTGGTTCAAAATGGGCCGAAAGGTTTTGCCACAACTCAGTTGCGCTTTCACTTATTGCGCGGTGTTATTGGTGTCAGTGCGATGAGCTGCTTCTTTTACATCTTAGGCAACATGCACTTCACCAAAGCCATTCTATTGAAGCTCACCACCCCGTTCTTCATCCCTATTGTTGCCTTACTTTGGCTGAGTGAACGTTCTAGTCGCCATACCTTGCTAGCCATAGGACTTGGGTTTGTCGGGGTGATTTTTATCGTCAACCCGCAGGAGGCGGACAGCTCTGATATTAAACTTGTATGCATCGGCTTGCTCGGCGCCGCCCTAGCCGCCGTTGCAAAAGTCACCATTCGTCGCATGCGCGACAGCGAACCAAGTTTGCGTATTGTGTTTTACTTTAGCCTAGTCGCGAGCGTGTTTTCAGCGCCTTTCGCAATCAATGCATGGACCGCCCCAACAACCACTCAATACCTCTGGCTTTTGGCGCTGGCAAGTGTTGCAACCATTGGTCAGCTGCTAATTACCGCAGCATATCGGAGAGTGTCAGCGGGCAAAATCGGACAGTTCACCTATACCTCGCTTATTTTCTCTTCGAGCATGGGTTGGTTGATTTGGGATGAGGCCATCACCGTGTCTATTCTGCTTGGCTGCGCCTTTATCGTTAGCGCCGGCATTATCAACCTTAAAAAATAGCGACCAAAGCAGCTACTCAAGTTCAAGACACGCGAATCCAGTAATAGTAAGCACCATCGTTTTCTTCTTGCTTAAGCAACTCATGACCCAAGAATTGGCAAAATTTGGGTATATCTCTGAGCGTGGCGGGATCAGTAGCGAGCACTTTTATCAATGCGCCTGACGCGACATCAGCTACTTTTGAATGCAGCATCATAACGGGCTCAGGGCAATATAAACCTTGAGTATCAAGTAGCTCTTCAGCCGTCGAGCTTTCATCATAATTTTCCATTTAAAAACCATACACCTTATAAAAATACTGCGCTATGCTTTGACTATCTGTTATCCAAAATAGTCACGCCCACTCTTATCAAGAATTCACCCTACTCTTCGTAAGATCATTCGTGTTTATTGATTAGCGACAAACGATTCACCAAAACGACTAACCAACTAATATACAGGCGCCACATGATACGCGTATTTATTGAAAGGCTCATCGCCGAAACCATGGAAACTACCTACGACGACGTAGAAAAACAAACGCTTCAGGCAGCAGTTTGTGCGCCTGGGTTTATTTCTGGCGAGTCACTTACCGACATTAAGAACCCTCGTCATCGCGTTGTACTGTGCAAGTTCCGTAGCGAGCTTGATTGGAACAACTGGGCAGGCTCTACAGAACGCAAAGAAATGATGGCTAAAATCAACCTCATTCTTGAAGGGGAAGAAAAGATCACACTGCTCGATATGGCTTAAGAGCGATCGCTGTGTAACCTAGTCCCAATAGTTGGGAGCATTCACTCTCTGCACTGCTCCCATACTAGCGACCTACACCGACCGTTAGCCCCGCCTCTTCGCCAAGTCACTCGCAAACTACCTACCCTATCCCCCACTTTAAAACGAACATTTTTTATGCAGTTCGCCAGTCATTGCCTACACTATTGAGCTAGATCAATTTAGTTTCTAGATTTGGTTGATTTTACTAATTTCAGTCAGTATCCTTCGCGCGCTGCTGAAGTTGGAGAGTCTCGGGGGCATCGTTGGGAAATACGGAAAGGCGTCGAATGACAATATAAGTGATTGAATTTAATAGGCTTATAAAAGCTTTATCAGTTCGATGACTTATGTAATTCGCTCTTCTTTTACGATATCAACCACGCTTTCTTCGAAAAGACTCCTATTGCTGTCTACAGACTCAATAGATATCTTCCCGGACATTGACCTACCCAAGCCGCGCTTAACCTTGCATTTTTAAGCTTTTAAAGACATCAAACTGGATCTTAAACGATGAGCAAAGAGATCAATCAAATTACCTACAACTATAAAGTTGTTCGACAATTCGCCATTATGACGATCGTCTGGGGTATTGTAGGCATGGCTGTTGGCGTATTAATCGCTGCACAACTTGTTTGGCCTGCACTTAACTTCGACACGGCATGGCTTAGTTTTGGTCGCTTAAGACCTCTTCACACCAATGCGGTTATCTTTGCATTTGGTGGATCTGCTTTGTTCGCCACCTCCCTCTATGTAGTGCAGCGCACCTGTCAGGCTCGTCTGTTGTCTGACGGGCTTGCATCATTCATGTTCTGGGGTTGGCAACTGGTCATTGTGCTGGCGGCAATTACGCTTCCGATGGGTTTCACTAGCTCAAAAGAGTATGCAGAGTTGGAATGGCCAATCGATATTTTAATCACTATCGTCTGGGTCGCGTACGCTATTCTGTTTTTTGGCACCATTACGAAACGCAAAACCAAGCACATTTATGTTGCTAACTGGTTCTTTGGCGCGTTCATTATTACCGTTGCAATACTGCATGTCGGCAACAACCTAGCAATCCCTGTTACGCTCACCAAGTCTTACTCGATCTATGCGGGTACGGTCGATGCGATGATGCAGTGGTGGTATGGCCACAATGCCGTTGGTTTCTTTTTAACGGCTGGATTCTTGGGCATCATGTACTACTTTGTTCCGAAGCAAGCCGAACGTCCGGTTTTCTCTTATCGCCTATCCATCGTTCACTTTTGGGCCTTAATATCCCTTTACGTTTGGGCGGGTGCCCACCACTTGCATTACAGCGCACTGCCAGACTGGGCACAAAGTGCCGGTATGGTGATGTCTTTAATCCTGCTTGCGCCTTCTTGGGGCGGCATGATCAATGGCATGATGACGCTTTCAGGCGCATGGCATAAATTACGTACGGATCCGATCCTACGCTTCTTGGTGGTTTCATTGTCGTTCTATGGCATGTCTACGTTTGAAGGACCGATGATGTCTATCAAAACGGTTAACGCTCTGTCTCACAACACAGACTGGACCATCGGTCACGTTCATTCCGGCGCACTCGGTTGGGTTGCGATGGTTTCGATCGGTGCAATTTACCACTTGATCCCTCGCCTATTTGGCATCCAAGCGATGTACAGCACCGCGATGATCAACGTGCACTTTTGGCTGGCAACTGCAGGCACCGTTCTCTACATCGCTGCGATGTGGGTCAATGGCATTATGCAGGGGCTTATGTGGCGCGCAGTCAACACTGACGGCACCCTTACCTACAGCTTTGTTGAGTCGCTAGAAGCGAGCCATATGGGTTATTTGGTTCGGTTTATCGGTGGTGCAATCTTCCTTTCGGGAATGTTTGTTATGGCTCTTAACGTGTGGCTAACGGTGAAGCAAAAAGACGCCGTCGCTCTCGACACTGTTGCGGCATAAGGAGATACATCAATGAAACACGAGATTATCGAGAAAAACTTAGGATTGATGATTCCATTGATCGTTGTGGCAATCAGTTTTGGTTTCTTAGTTGAAGTCGTTCCACTGTTTTTCCATAAAGATATGAAAACGCCTATCGAAGGCTTAACGCCGCATACCGCACTAGAGCTAGAAGGCCGAGATATCTATATCCGCGAAGGCTGTACCACTTGCCATACGCAGATGATTCGTCCTTTCCGCGCCGAAACTGAGCGTTACGGGCACTATACGGTTGCGGGCGAGCATGTATATGAGCATCCATTCCTATGGGGTTCCAAGCGTACTGGTCCTGACCTAGCACGTGTGGGCGGTCGCTATAGTGATGACTGGCAGCGAGCGCATTTGTACAACCCTAGAAATGTTGTCCCTGAATCTAAAATGCCTGCATATCCATGGCTCTTTACTGCAAAAATTGACCACAAAGTAACGGCAGACAAAATGAGAGCGCTACGGGCCGTTGGTGTTCCGTACACTGACGAAGACATTGCGGGCGCAGCAGAAGCAGTAAAAGGTAAACGCGAAATCGAAGCCATGGTTGCGTATTTGCAGCAACTAGGCACGGTTTTAAAAAACAAGTGACCTTTAGGTTTCAAGAGTAATAATTATGGATATCAACACGCTCCGAGGCTTGTCGACCATTTTAGTCATGATTGTTTTTGTAGGCATTTGTTTGTGGGCCTATAGCAGCAGCAAGAAAGATGACTTTGATGATGCGGCAAACCTGCCCTTTGATGACGACGATATTGCGGCACGTACCTTGAGCGAAACAGAGAGAGAAAAAAATGACTAGTTTCTGGAGTTTCTGGACATCTATCATCATCCTGGGCACCATTTTTGGAAGCTTATGGTTGTTATATATTGTAAGAAAAAGCGAACCTTTCAAAACTGAAACCGACCAGTCTGTTGGCCACGAATTTGACGGAATTGAAGAGCTGGATAACCCTATGCCTAACTGGTGGGTTATCATGTTTGTAGCAACCTGTATTTGGGGGTTTGGCTACGCCATTCTCTATCCAACCTTGGGCAATTACGAAGGTTTGCTTGGTTGGACATCAACAGGCCAGTGGGAAGAAGAAGTCGCGCAAGCTGATGAAAAGTACGCACCCATCTTTGCAAAATATGCCGCTACTCCGATAGCAGCGTTAGCGAAAGACAGCGAAGCAATGAAAGTTGGCCAACGGCTCTTCGCCAATAATTGTGCAGTATGTCATGGCTCTTCAGGACGTGGCGCCCTGGGCTTCCCTAACCTAACGGACGACGATTGGTTGTATGGCGGTGAGCCAGAAACGATCAAGCAAACGTTATTGCTAGGCCGAAATGGTCAGATGCCTGCCAAAGGTTTGAAGCCTGACATGACCAATAGCGATGTAAACGACCTAACACATTACTTGCTAGCCTTTAGCAATCGCTCAGACGATGCGGCGGCGGTAGAGCGTGGTGGGAAAATGTTTCAAACCGCATGTGTAGCCTGCCATGGCGCTGATGCAAAAGGCGTTCAAGCAATTGGAGCACCAAATCTAACCGATAATATTTGGTTATACGGCAGCTCAGCGGCGAAAATAACGCAAACCTTACTACATGGCCGAGCAGGCGTTATGCCAGCTCAAGAGCAAGCCTTAGGTCAGGAGAAAGTTCACCTTCTGGCAGCATACGTATACAGCTTGTCTCAAGAATAGCGGGCCACTCGCTATCGAATCTTAGGGCTAACGCCTGTTAGCCCTAAGAAATGGACCACCGGTTTTGGTCCACCAACTGAAACAGTAGGTATTCAGACCCTATGACAGAAAAGATTCCGGTTAAGCATATTGAGCCAGGCACCCAAGACCTTGAGGTGTATGGCAACGATTCCCTTCAATCCGGCGTCACTAAATCTGTAGCCCTCTATTCTTCTCGTACCAAGATCTATGTAAAAAAAATCAAAGGATTCTTCCAAGGAATACGTCGTGTTTCTCTTTGGATGCTGATGATTATGTATTTCGCAGTCTGTTGGGTTTCTATTAATGGACAGCAACTTGTTCATTTCGATTTACCCGCGCGAAAATTCCACTTGTTTGGCATTACTTTCTGGCCACAAGACTTCGTACTACTGTCCCTCGCCCTCATTATCTGCGCCTTCGGCTTATTCTTTATCACCACCCTATTTGGCCGTGTTTGGTGCGGGTACACCTGCCCACAAACCGCATGGACATTTATCTTCATGTGGATTGAAGAAAAAGTAGAAGGCAGTCGTAACCAACGTATGAAGTTAGACAAAGCGGCAAGCAGCTTCGACAAATTCCGAAAAAAGGCCGTTAAACACACACTTTGGGTGTTGGTCGCCTTTGGCACAGGCCTTACGTTTGTTGGCTACTTCTACCCCATTCGAGAGCTCGTCCCTGACATTCTTACGTTTAATAATCTTGGCGGTTGGACCTATTTTTGGATTGGCTTTTTTACCATCGCTACTTATCTAAATGCAGGCTGGGTGCGCGAACAAGTTTGCCTGTACATGTGTCCCTATGCGAGATTCCAGTCAGTGATGTTCGATCCTGACACGCTTATCGTGTCTTATGACCAAAAGCGTGGCGACCCGCGTGGTAGCCGAAAACGTAACACCGAACACCAGAAACAAGGATTGGGAGACTGTGTCGACTGCGGGATGTGTGTCCAAGTTTGCCCAACGGGCATCGACATTCGCGATGGCCTTCAATACGAGTGTATTGGCTGTGCGCTATGTATTGATGCTTGCGACTCTATCATGGAAAAAATGGACTACGAGCCGGGCCTCATAAGCTACACCACAGAAATGCGATTGCGTGGCAAGGTCAGCCACATCCTGCGCTCAAAGTCAGTCGCTTATGCCGCAGTGTTAACAGTGATGATAATAAGTTTTGCCACGTTAATTTATACGCGAGTCCCACTGCAGATCGATGTAATAAAGGACCGCGGTGCGCTATTCCAAATGACGGGGCTGGGTCAGATCGAAAACTCATATGAGCTGAAGATCATGAATATGTCGGATCAAGACCACCGTTTCTCTATCGCTGTCACAGGTCTAGAGGGTATTAAAATCACCACGAATCGCGAAGTGAATGTCGCGTCTGGCGAAATTTTAAGCTTGCCGACCAGTGTAGAAGCGGATCCAACGAAAATGGAGACCTCTAACTACACCATCGAATTTTTAGTACAAGCAATGGGTGACACTGAATTGTCGGCCACCTCCGAAAGTCGCTTTCTTGGAACACCAGAATGAATTCTTCAATAGATATCTCGAGACCCAACCATATGAATCAGAATGAAAGTAGCCTGCCTTGGTATCGCCAACGCTGGTTGTGGTTTGTATTAAGCGTTCCCATTTGCTCCGTCATTCTTAGTAGCATCATGGTCTATGTCGCCGTCGTCGGTAAAGACTCTCTCGTCAGCGACAATTATTACAAGCATGGCATGGAAATAAACCAAACGATCGAGCAGGACCAACTAGCCAGAGAGCTTTCACTTACTCCGTCACTCACAATTAGTGCAGATGGTCTAGCCAGCGTTACGTTCAGCTCAGGCAAGCTAACTGCACAGCCGTTTGTGACGCTTAATATATTGCACCCAACGGTTGCCGATAAGGATGTGAAGGTTAAACTACTGCCCACCGAAACGGGCTATATGGCCGATATACCAAGTGAGCTAAGCGGGAGACGCTACGTAGACCTTTATGCATTCGACCGCTCATGGCGAATACGCGAAGAGATATATCTCCCCCTTGAGTCGCATATACTAAACCGACCAAATTAAACACGACGGGCCCGCACCTTAGCTATGGAAGCGCATTCACAGGATACTCAATGCTGCTACCATTGCGGCGAAACAGTGCCACCAGGCTTTTCAGCAGAGTTGGTGATCAACAAACAAAGCGAGAAATTCTGCTGCTTAGGTTGCGTAGCGATTGCCGAAACAATCATTACCGGTGGACTCGAAAACTTCTATCAACACCGTACCGAACTTGCTGCCAAGCCTAGTGAGTTCGGTGACAGTCAAATTAACGAGCTCAAACTCTACGACGACCCTGAGTTACAAAAAGAATTCGTTATAACCTCCCCCGATAGCGAAGACGAATCGATTGCCAACTTAAGTGTTGGCGGTATCACGTGTGCTGCCTGTATTTGGCTGTTGGAACAAGAAGTTTCTCGCATTGAGGGCGTTGCAAGCTTTAGCGTTAACCACACAACTCACAAAGCTCAGCTGCGTTGGAGCCAGAAAACTTGCCCGCTTAGCGATGTACTACTGAAAATTCGCAAACTCGGCTTTCAGGCTCTCCCTTACAACGAAGACCAACAAAAAGCACAGGCCAAGAAAGAACGACGAACCTCCTTGTTTCGTATTGCCGTTGCAGGCATCGCTGCCATGCAGAATATGATGTTTTCGGTGCCACTTTATTTGGGCATCTATACCGGCATTACGACAGATTTTCTTTCATTTTTTCGTTGGGTCAGTCTGCTGATGTCGCTGCCTGTTGTGCTGTTTGCCGCCACCCCATTTTATCGCGCCGCGCTGCGCTCTTTAAAAGCCAAGCAGCTTACGATGGATGTACCGGTCACCATCGCAATCTTGGGCGCCTTTCTTGCCAGCGCCTACATCACTGCCTTTACAGAACCCAGCTTAGAGTCCGATGTGTATTTTGACTCGGTTGCCATGTTTACGTTTTTCCTATTGCTGGGGCGCTTTATTGAAATGCAGACGCGACACCAGCATCTCAACACCGATGCAGAGATGTCACAACTCTTGCCTGCAACCGCGACATTGCTTGTGGACGCAGAAGACCCGGAAGATGACCCCATAGAACAAAGTATTCCTGCGCTGAAAATTCGCGAAGGCGATCGCCTAGTAGTGAAACAGGGCCAAGTCGCACCGGCAGATGGCGTTATCGTCGATGGGCATAGCCGCTTTGATGAATCAGCGTTAACGGGCGAATACTTACCTATCGAAAAACAAGTTGGCGACGCGGTAAGTGCAGGCACCGCCAACGTAGAAAATACGATTATTATTGCCGTCACACAGCCGCCAAAGTCTAGCCGCGTCGCCGCTATTATTCAGTTACTCGACAGTGCCATGGCAGACAAACCTGCCACCATTAAGCTGGCCGACAGAATCGCTAGCTACTTCGTTGCGACAGTATTGATTGCAGCCGCGCTTAGTGGCTTATATTGGTATATCGCAGACCCAGATATGGCGTTTCCCATTATGCTAGCCGTATTGGTCGTCACCTGCCCTTGCGCCCTGTCACTCGCGACACCTACCGCCTTAACCGCCGCCAACACCGCGCTGCGAAAAACCGGATTTTTAATCACCAAATCGCATGTGCTTGAGTCGCTAAGTAACTCTACCGATATCATTTTTGATAAAACGGGCACCCTAACCGAAGGGAGACTTGAACTAAGTCAGACCGACACCTACGG
The DNA here is from genome assembly GCA_913020045.1 of uncultured Oleiphilus sp. GTDB lineage: Bacteria > Pseudomonadota > Gammaproteobacteria > Pseudomonadales > Oleiphilaceae > PZPK01. The sequence goes on along the minus strand of CAJWBE010000022.1, from coordinate 18,704 downwards.
GCAATACAACGAGGCCCAATCACTGGCGATTGCCGCCGCACTTGAAGCGCATTCTAGCCACCCCATTGCCGCCGTATTCAAACCTTTCTTTGCGATCTCTGCGAAGCAAGTAGCGACCAAGCTTGGTCGCGGTATCTATGGACAAGTCAATGGCCGAGACTATTGGCTAGGTAACTATGAGTGGGCCTCCGGTCAAAGTGCCAATGACGAGCAGGAATCAGTACAGCATTACACGCCTCATGCAGGTCATGGCATTTACCTCGGCGACGGAAAGCAAATACTCGCTCGCTTTCTGCTTAGCGATAAAATTCGCGACGACGCACAAATAGCTATTCGCGACCTAAAAAGAATGGGGATGACCGTGCACGTATTAAGCGGCGACCATGAATTCTCAGTCCGGCACACGGCGCTTGAACTCGGCATCGAAAAATTTGCTGCGGGCCAGTCGCCTGAGCAAAAACTCGAATACGTTCAAGCACTCCAACGCGAAGGCAAAGAAGTCACGATGGTAGGCGATGGCATTAACGACTTGCCCGTGCTGTCAGGCGCTCGTCTATCCATCGCAATGGGGCGCGCCAGCGACTTGACCAAACTCAACTCAGACGCCGTTTTACTCAACGAGCAGTTATCGACCCTTGCCTGCGCTTTCCATACCGCAAACAAGGGGCGTACAATAATCAAAGAAAACATCAGCTGGGCCTTAGCTTACAATATCATTATGCTTCCGCTTGCTGCGATGGGTTGGGTTCCGCCCTACTTTGCAGCTCTCGGCATGTCGCTAAGTTCACTTATCGTTGTGTTTAACTCCTTACGCTTAAAGACGCTTTAGACCATGGAAATACTTTATATACTGATCCCCGTTTCACTCATCTTGGTAGCCGTCGCGATTGCCATTTTCGGGTGGGCCGTCAAGAGTGGCCAGTATGACGATTTAGAAGGCCCTGCTCACAGTATTCTTTTTGATGACGATGACCCACTCATTCCTGGCCAAGCGAAGCGCAAGTCCGACGCGGACAGTAAACAAAGCTCCTCCCACGACTAGCGCTTTAATATAGGCCCTCATGATCGAAACCGCTGCAATCAGTTCTGCGTTCTTGCTCGGCCTACTTGGCTCGGCGCACTGCCTTGGCATGTGTGGCGGCCTAGCCAGCGCTCTCGGTATGAGCACGCAGCGCGGCGGTAAAACCCACTATATTTTTCTGTATAACCTTGGGCGTCTAATCAGCTATGCCATTGCCGGCGCTATCGTCGGGAGTTTCGGTTTCTGGCTAACTCAGCATTTAGGTGCCGCAATCTTTCTGCGCTACTTTGCTGCCATCATACTCATTCTGCTGGGTCTATATCTCGGAAAGTGGTTTAACGGCCTGATTATGGTCGAACGGCTTGGGCAACAACTCTGGCGTCTCATTCAGCCAATCGCTAAGCATCTTATGCCCGTGCGATCTGGGCGCGATGCCTTGCTAGTGGGTATGGTGTGGGGTTGGCTTCCCTGTGGGCTTGTCTACTCAGCACTCATATATGCCAGCGTGCAAGGCAGTGTCGTGGGAACAACACTCGTCATGGTGTGCTTTGGGCTGGGCACCTTGCCTGCAATGCTGGCTACTGGGCTCTTCGCGAAGCAACTCAGCTCGGTGGTGAGTAATCGCTGGTTTCGCTCAGGTACGGGCGTCGTGATGATAATCTATGGCGTCTGGTCATTGCCGTTCGTTCAAACGGCGTTCTACCGCTTACTGGGCTAAGTTCTCTGCCGCAGCGCTTCGCTGGAGCTCCGTTTAAGCAATCACGTTTACCTTTATATTCGCCCCAACCCTAACTGGCCGGATAGAAGTTAAGTACTTGCGTCAGGTCTTCTTTGTCAGTCGGCCGCGAAGACGACACCGAATGTTCTAAATCAAACTCATACGCCTTTCGCTCACCGGAACGATCAATCGTTAAGCTTTCAAAGTCAAACAACTGCCGGTCAGCCATTTGTGACGGCGCAATATTCTGCATCGCACCAAAAATGGCTTCTATTCGGGAGGGGTGCTCACGCTCCCAATCTTGCAGCATTTTCTTAATCATTTGACGTTGCAGGTTTTCCTGAGAGCCACAAAGATTACAAGGAATAATCGGATACTCCATAATCGTTGCGAAGCGCTCAATATCTTTTTCGCGGCAATATGCCAGCGGACGAATCACGACATTTCGTTTATCGTCAGACAGTAATTTTGGTGGCATTGCAGAGAGCTTTGCGCCATGAAACATGTTCAAGAAAAGCGTTTCGACCATGTCATCTTTATGGTGCCCCAAGGCAATTTTGGTGGCTTTAATATCTTCGGCAAACGAATAAAGTGTGCCGCGACGCAAGCGCGAACACAGGCCGCATGTGGTCTTGCCTTCTGGAACCTTGGATTTAACGATCGAGTAAGTATCTCGGTCAACCACATAATACTCAATCCCTAATCCCTCTAAATACTCGGGCAATATGTGCTCGGGAAAGCCGGGCTGCTTCTGGTCGAGGTTCACCGCAATCAACTCAAAATCGATCGGAGCGCTTTTTTGCAGACTCATCAAAACCGTCAGCATCGTGAAGCTATCTTTTCCACCCGATAGGCAGACCATCACACGATCACCGGCTTCAATCATATTGAAGTCAGCAATCGCCTTGCCCATGCCACTGCGTAAACGTTTTTGCAGCTTATTAAATTCGTATTTGGGTGAACCTGTCAGGGATTGCATAACGTCCTCTATGCCGAACGCACCACCTAAATGCTAACACAAGGTCGGTTCGAGCTAAGTGATCAAAAAAACGGCGGCATTATAACGGAAAAGCAGCGACGGATAACAGACTCTTCTGAGTAGCGTCGTTCATTCGTTTTCGTGCCGCGCCTGCACACTCACCTCGCCCGACGGGTCGGCCGTCGCGTGAATAGTAATCGGCCGACAACACACAAAGCAGTCCTCAACGTAACTCTGTTCTGGCACGGAGCAATCCACCACGAGCTCAATACCCTCGCCACAATAAGGGCACGAAATAGGCACAGTCTCTAACAATGACATCAAACTCTCCTGTTTTGCATTCAGTGGTTTTAATACAAGACTTGATCTAGCCCACATAAGCCGTTAGCTTTCAGCCTATGGACGCTCTCTTACCCGTTATCACCTTACTAGATCATCACCTGCAAGACCAAGCGCATTGCACCGAGCATGAACTCATCAAGCTCGTCCAACATGCCCAACTCGAACCGTTTTGTCAGTTTGATTTGAAGCAAAGTAAAGCGTTATTCAACGCCCACTTTCTGCTCAAGCATTGTCTATATCGCTTACAAGAACAGGGCATGCGCGATCGCGCTTTTGTTCTTGAAATCACCAGCGTTTCAATTAAGAGGCTGCCCTATCATTCAGGCGCCTATGCGCTCCGGCCCAGCGACCCACTAAGAGTTTATTATCTGAATATCGATCATTATTTCGAGACCAGCGAAGACGACGTTAATCAGCTGCTTGGCGATTTTTGGCGACGCTACCTTTTACAAAACGATGCGCAGGCCGCCCTAGAGACACTGGAGCTTTCACCCGAAGCTGACTATGCCGCCGTTAAACAGTCTTATCGCCGACTGGCGCAAAAAAGCCACCCAGACAAAGGCGGCGCACCCAGCGAATTTGTGAAGATCAATGCGGCAAAAGAAATTCTAGATAAACACTTTGTGAAAAAACTGAAGGCTTAGGCCGTTAGGCCCGCACGGAGGTGACGTGAACACCCACATTTAGAGTTCTGAACCAAGCTGTCGATAACTACCTATCCAAAGACTCTTCCGCCTCTTTCATGCGCTGCCCCGGGTTATCCAAAATAAACGTATTGATATCCTTCTCAAAGTTTTGTACTTCTTCGGGCGCGCTAGGCACATCAGGAACTTCGACACTGCCACCTTCACTAATACGCTCATGTTCAGCGCTAGATGAGTTTGATGTCAGTTGATTCTTGAGTAGAAAACCAACAATGACGACTGCAATTAATAGTGAAATAAGCTTCATGACTTCGCTCCTTTAGGGTTTCCCCCCCAACTATTCCTGTTTAGCAATTCAATGGGTACAAGAATAAGCCACTTGTTTTTGTAAACCGCATGTCCGACAAATCATGCTCTTTGCCATTAACTAAAAGCTTTATCTTATCTATTTCCAATTCACGAATAGATTTCTCCGAGACAATAAAAGACTCATAGTAAGATTCAAACTCTTTTTCTGTTGTCCGATCCATTATTGAGCCGACAACATACTCCTTTTGCAATAGGTCAGACTCTTGCTGTTGATTAACAACAACTCTCAACCTATCAAAACTTCTTACTTCTAATTTTTGCTTCACATTTTCAATGTAAAGCTCTACAACTTGATCCGGCCATATGACCTGCGCATTTTTATATACTGTAAATGAAATGCCCAAATAGGTGGTTTCTTTGTGCTCCCATACGTGTAAATCAATTGTCACATCACCGACTTTGAATACCAGTTGCTTATCTGGGCCGACTTTTCCGCGGCAACTTGGCTTCTCGACTTTCGCTCCCTTTGCTTCTGGATAAAAGTATTCTTGATGTAAAACAACACATGAACTTAGCTGTGTTAAGAGAAAAGCTAGAAATAACGTCTTGATCATAGTCCTTTAGAACCTAACAGAGCTTTAACTGGGACCTCGCACCCAACCTGTTGAGCGCCTGATTATGCATATGACTGTTGATATTAGCCATTGGTGTTTACAAACAAGCTTCCAACTGAGTCGCTACAATACTTTTTGATCAACTGGAGCACATCGTTCTGCTCCCTAACGGCTATAGGAAAGGGTTCGAACGGAGCAGCGGACCTTACAGCCTCCAATACTTGGTTGTCTAATTCGGGGCTACCAGAGGTCTCTTGTACTTGCATGCTACGAATTTCGCCATCAGAGTAAATTATTATATCTAATGTTACGCATGTATTTGGCGGCACTTTAGTGGACGTATCAATTTTCGTAGAGCATCCAGAAAACAAACAAACCACAAACAGTGCCCACAAAAGATTGAAGTTTTTCAATATTGAATCCTTTTTAACAGAGTCCAATTCTACACACTGCCTGCTTTCGTTTCTCGGATAGGTAGGAGACTTGTTGGTTCAAACGCTCCGTTACAAATACCCAGCAAACTCATCAATCACTACTGAGATGGGAATCGCGAACCCGAAGCCATCTGACAAGGCTGATTCGCCGAATTTAGCCGTATTAACGCCGAGGACTTCGCCTGTTTCGCTGTGCAATAGCGGGCCACCGCTATTGCCGGGTAGTATTTGCGCATCGGTGACCAGGTATTCTTTTCGTAAGCTAGTGATAATACCCGAGGTCACGGCGTCTCGGAGCCCGAGAGGGCTGCCCACCGCAAATACTTTGACGCCTTGTTTAACCATAAACGATTGAGCCATCTCAAGGTGCGGCGTTTGATAGCCCTCTAACTTGAGCAAAGCCAAGTCATGATCGCGGCTAATTTTAATCAGTTGTGCCCGAGCTTCAGTATTGTCTTTCAAGATAATTTTGAATTGGCGAGCCGCGCCGGTCATGCTTTCTTTTAAATTAAGCTCAGAATAACGGGCTTTAAAATCGCGCGCACGCAGGTCTTGCTCTCGCTGCTGGTTTTTGTAATTCGCTAGGCGCTCACGATAACGCTTTTCGAACGAGTCATATTCACTCAGCGCGGCGTTTTTACTGCTACCGTTCGACTTTTTATCGACATCGGCTTTGTATGCAGCGAGCTTCTTTGAGTAGTCGTTCAAGGAAGACTTTTCATCATCGAGCTGACGCTGAATCTCTTGCAAACGACCCAGACCCTCTTCCATGCTGTCTTTCTGAACTTGCCATGCAGCCGTCGAAGAGGGCCTAATCACATGACGATTCGTTACGATATAGCCACTATCTGACACGAAAAACCCGCTACCCTGCCCCAAGTGCGTTTCAACACCCACGACAGAAAGCGTGACGCTTTCCACTGTGCTCGCAGGCCGATATCTTTCTTCTAACTGCGTTTTAATATCTGTTGGTGGTTGTTTTGAGGCCTTAGACCCAGAGGATTCAGAACGAACGACCGCAGGCTTGCCTTGTTCGCTTCTGGGCGCATCACTAAAGTGCCATTTTCCTTGGCTGTCTTGCCAGCGATAAATTTCCGCCTGTGCACCCGTAAACACGAAGACCAGTGCGAATATGAGCGATATCTGTTTCATGCGGCGCATTCCATTCCGTCCTTACCTTCAAGCACTATCCAGCAGCGTCTAAACCTCAGATAGCTCGCCCAGAATCAACTCTAAGGCCTCTAGAGGCTTCTCTGCCTGAGTTATCGGGCGCCCAATCACCAAGTAATCCGATCCTGCCACGACAGCCTCAGAAGGCGTCATAATGCGCTGCTGATCATCAGTCGATGCGAATGCTGGACGTATGCCGGGTGTCACGAACATAAAGTCATCATTCAAAGCACTATTGAGAGCAACAACCTCTTGGGAAGAGCAAACTACACCGTCGAGCCCAGAATTTTGAGTTAAGCGAGCTAAGCGCTCTACATGCTCAATCGGAGAGACATCTATTCCGATACCAGACAAGTCTGTCTGGCTCATACTCGTTAAGACAGTAACACCAATCAGCAAAGGTTTTTGGCGGTAGTGGCTTAATGCTTCTGCGCAGGTTTCCATCATCACTTGTCCGCCCGAGGCGTGAACATTCACCATCCAAACGCCCAAGTCCGCAGCGACGCAAACCGCTTTCGAAGTAGTATTCGGAATATCATGAAATTTAAGATCTAGAAAGACGTCAAATCCGAGCTTATGCAAGGCATCTAAGATAGGCGGCCCACAGCGGGTATACAGTTCTTTACCAACCTTCACGCGACACTGTTTTGGGTCCAAGGCGTTTGCCATGGCGATAGCCGAGTCAAAATCAGGGTAGTCTAACGCGACAACGATAGGTGAGCTTACAGTTTTCAATTCGTCTCCAGAGCGTAGTAAATGTTACTTATTCGTCAGGGCATCACAAAGGCAAAAAAGCCGATACCGTTTTATCAAGGGGCCTTCTAGCGACCAGAATCATATTCGATGAAAGGTTTCACCGTCTCCCAGCTTTTACAGCTTGGGCACATCCAATGCAGCTGCTGTCCTGCAAAACCACAATTCGTGCAACAGAATCTCGGTCGTTCCTGCTGAATCTTCCGTATAACATCGGCAAGAGAAGACCAAATTCGATCGCCTTTCCCTTCAATCGTTTTTATACGAGAGCCAAGCAATGCTTCCAGCGCAGGCAAGCTCGGATTCTCGACCGTTTGCTGCTCAAGATAATCGCACGCCTCAGACTCCAAACCTTCTGACATATACGAATCAAATACGGCCAACATCACGTTAACCTGACCCGTTTCTCGATAAACCTGCATCAAGTATTCGCGATACCGGACAAAGCTGTTGGTTAACTCCGTACATTGCAACAAGATGGGTTGAGCTAAGGTAAAGTACTCAGGTGCAAGCGACACTAACAACTTAACCTGCTGAATAGCATCGCGATAACGCTCCTGCTCTATGTATAGAGATGCCAAACAAAGATGTGCTCGAGCGCAGGACTTATCTGTTGACAATGCGCGCCCTAGATTCCGTCTTGCTTCAATATGGTCACCGTTTGACTGCGCTATTTCAGCCATTTCACAACAATACTGCGCCACCCGAATACGAACTTCGGGATGCTTTCTAAAATCAATTTCCAAGCCCGTGTCGACGGCCTGTTCCCAGTCTTTTTCGAGTTCCAATACATCTAAAAGAAGTTTTTTACTTTTGTCACCGAAAGCCTTCGAGTCAACCAACTGCTTCAACAAGGCCTCTGCCCGATCGAAAAGACCAGCCGCTTTGTAGTCTTTAGCAAGTTCATATACAACGGGTTCAGATTGTACTTTGGGAAGTTCAGGGTGGGACATTAAGTTTTGATGAATGAAAATGGCTTTTTCTACTTCACCTTCTGTACGGAAGTGCTTACCTATCGAAATGTGAAGAGAGAGCGTTTCTGGGTTCACGTCCAAAGAGTGAACAAATCTATCGAGGGCGTCATCACTATAATTATCAAACAGGAGCTGCAAACGATGCTTAACCGCTGTCGTATCGCGATCGCCACTAGTCTCCTGGTAGCGTCTTTGTCGAGCGCTAAAGCCCAAGCCCCAACCGAGCGCTAGCGCCGCACCTAAAAGCAGTAGTATGGCGCTAAGCTCCATTAGCTTGCCTTAGCTGATTCGTTCTTCAACAGCGCAAGCTCATGTTCAGTCTTATCTAGCTTGCGTTCTTTTCTTTTCAGCTGCGAAGTCTGCCAAATGCCGCCCGGCAAACGCACCAAAACACCGATCAAACCGCCAATGACGAACGAAAGAAGTAACGCAACGCCAAGAGGCACATCAGACAGACGATACGCAAAAAAGTCGACAGAAATAAGCGCGGGATTACGATAGAGGAAGGCAACGCCGGCCAATAAAATAAGAATAACAATGAGAGCTTGTAGGAAGAGCTTTACCTTGGCCATTCAATTCATTCCAGAAAATTGAAGGACAATCTTAGCACGGAGAATTTTACGCCGCTATGGGAGAGCGTATTTCAGATAGCGCCAAATACGCCAGCCGTCACTTGCAGCAGAAGATGTTGATTAATAACCTTGCTTCAAACTTTCGTTCACTTGGTCACGCAGCTCTTTACCTGGCTTAAAGTGCGGAACCGACTTAGCTTCGAGTTCAACAGACTCACCGGTCTTAGGGTTGCGTCCAACACGTGGCGCACGGTGGTGAAGAGAAAAGCTACCAAACCCGCGAATCTCAATACGCTGGCCAGACGCTAGCGCCGCAGACATTAAATCGAGTATCGTTTTCACGGCGAGTTCCACGTCTTTTACGGACAGTTGCGTTTGCTTTGACGCGATAATCTCAACCAATTCAGACTTCGTCATTTACTTTCCCATGAATCCACACTTTTTTTTAGTGTAGACAAAGAAAACTAAAAAACAAAAAAAAACGGGCGCAAGGCCCGTTTTTTTAATTAATTAACAACTAGTTATAGCTGTTTACAAAACCACTTAGTTGTTTTGCATTTGCTCTTTGATCAGATCGCCGATCGTAGTTGGGCCAGCTGACTCAACTTGCTTCTCACGAACGTCTTTCATCGCTTGCTTCTCATCGTCAATATCTTTCGACTTAACAGACAAGTTAATCACGCGATTTTTACGATCAACGTTGATGATTTTCGCTTCAACTTTGTCGCCTTCTTTCAATTGAGTTGTCAGATCTTCTACACGATCTTGACTCATTTCAGACGCTTTCAATGTTGCTTCAACGTCTTCAGCTAGCTCAAGGATAGCAGCTTTAGCATCAACTGATTTAACAACACCGTTGATGATAGTGCCTTTATCATTTACCTGTACATACTCAGCAAATGGGTCGCGTTCAAGCTGCTTGATGCCTAGAGAAATACGCTCTCTCTCTGGATCAACAGACAAGATAACAGTTTCAATCTCGTCGCCTTTCTTGTACTTACGTACCGCTTCTTCGCCAGTTTCGTGCCATGAAATATCAGACAAGTGAACCAGACCATCGATGCCGCCGTCCAAACCAATGAAGATACCGAAATCAGTGATCGATTTGATCTTACCGCTGATTTTGTCTTCTTTGTTGAAGTTAGATGAGAACTCTTCCCATGGGTTAGCGTGACACTGCTTAACACCTAGAGAGATACGACGACGCTCTTCGTCAATATCAAGAACCATTACTTCAATCTCGTCGCCCAACTGAACAACTTTAGATGGGTGAATGTTCTTGTTAGTCCAATCCATTTCAGAAACGTGAACCAAACCTTCAACGCCTTCTTCGATTTCAGCGAAGCAACCGTAGTCAGTTAGGTTAGTAACACGTGCTTGAACTCGAGTGTTCTCAGGGTAACGCTCTTTGATTGAAACCCATGGATCTTCACCCAATTGCTTCAGACCAAGCGATACGCGGTTACGCTCACGATCAAACTTCAATACTTTAACGTTGATTTCATCACCAACGTTAACGATTTCACTTGGGTGCTTAATACGCTTCCAAGCCATATCGGTAATGTGTAGTAGGCCGTCAACACCACCCAAATCTACGAACGCGCCGTAGTCTGTTAGGTTCTTAACGATACCTTTAACTTCCATTCCTTCAGCCATAGACTCAAGCAATGCATCACGCTCTGCACTGTTTTCTGCTTCTAGTACTGAACGACGAGAAACAACAACGTTGTTACGCTTTTGATCTAGCTTGATAACTTTAAATTCAAGCTCTTTGCCTTCAAGGTGCAAAGTATCACGTACTGGACGTACATCAACCAATGAACCAGGTAGGAAGGCACGGATGGTTTTAAGGTCAACTGTGAAGCCGCCTTTAACCTTACCATTAATCACACCCGTCACAATTTCTTCAGCTTCGAAGGCTTTCTCTAGCTCAGTCCATGCTTCAGCACGCTTCGCTTTCTCACGAGACAAACGCGTCTCACCAAAACCATCTTCAACCGCATCAAGGGCAACGTCTACTTCGTCACCAATAGCTAGCTCTAGTTCGCCGCTATCGTTCAAGAATTGTGAAAGAGGAATAACACCCTCAGATTTCAAGCCCGCATTAACCGTTACCCAGTCGCTATCGATGTCTAAAACGACACCTTTAACGATCGAACCGGGGGTCATATCGATTTCTTTTAGGCTTTCTTCAAATAAATCAGCAAAGCTCTCGCTCATTGTGTTTCCTGTGATTAAAAGTATCCGTATCACCAGTCTATACGGTCAGATTAAAATATCAGTCGCTGCGCTACTGGCTAACTTATCCAGCGAATGAATAAAAAAAATATTTTTCGAGAACTGATTAATCTATCAATGACAGGACTTTCTTTAGTACCTGGTCGATAGAAAAAGCAGTTGTATCAATCGTTACAGCATCGTCTGCGGCCTTGAGTGGCGCCGCTTTGCGGCCCATATCTCGGGCATCCCGCTGTTCGATCTCCCGTAAAAGGGTCGCGATTCTAACATCTTCACCCTGCTGCTTCAACTGCTGATAGCGCCTCTCAGCTCTCGCTTGAGCAGAGGCAGTTAAAAACACCTTGTACGGCGCATCCGGAAAAACAACCGTGCCCATATCACGCCCATCGGCCACCAAACCCGGCCCTTGCCGAAAGTCTTTTTGGCGTTGCAATAGCGCTTCACGGACTTCCGTTAGTACAGCAACCTTGGAAGCATTGTTGCCAGTAGTCTCTAAACGTAAAGCTTGGCTGACATCCTCGCCACCCAATACAACCTTTACAGGCTCTCCTTCTGAAGAAGCCAAAAACTCAATATCCAAGCCCCTAGCGATCAAAGCCAATGCGGGCGCATCATCCAATGCCACACCGCCGCGCTCAGCAGCAAGCGCCGTCAATCGGTATAAAGCACCGCTATCTAGGATGTGCCACCCAAGATGCTTCGCCACCATTTGCGTGATCGAGCCCTTGCCAGATCCAGAAGGGCCATCAATCGTCAAAACTGGAATCGAGCTCACCACTAAGCCTCGTTATCCGCAGACTCAACATTGAGTTTCATGCCAACAGAGTCCGCCAACTGAACAAAATTTGGAAATGACGTCGCCACATTCGCACAATCATTGATCGTAATTTCACCTTCCGAGCGCAACGCTGCCACAGCAAATGACATAGCAATACGATGGTCGCCATGACTATGCACTGTCCCGCCTTTAATAGCTGATCCTCTGATAACAATCCCGTCCGGCTTCACGTCCGTGCGCACACCTAACTGCGCCAATCCGTCAGCCATTACCTGTATACGATCACTCTCTTTAACGCGCAGCTCTTCTGCTCCCGTTAATATCGTCTCCCCTTCCGCACAAACGGCAGCAATAAATAAGACAGGAAATTCATCAATCGCCAGAGGAACCTGATCTTCAGGAATATGAATTCCTTTCAAAGGTGCGTGCTTAATACGAATATCGCCGACTGGCTCACCGCCAACTTCACGCTCATTAGAAACCGTGAGATCGCCCCCCATCTCGCGCAATATATTGATCACGCCGATACGCGTTGGATTCAAGCCGACATGCTGAAGAGTCAGGTCCGCACCCGGCGTAATCGAAGCCGCCACCATGAAAAACGCCGCTGAAGAAATATCGGAAGGAACGTCAATTTTCCCACCGCTCATCGAGCCACCACCAACAAGAGACGCAATAGGACCTTCTTTATTAACGGTATAGCCAAAACCATTCAACATACGCTCCGTGTGGTCACGCGTTGGTGCTGGCTCGGTTACTCGGGTCTCGCCAGCCGCATACATACCTGCAAGCAATAGACATGACTTAACCTGAGCACTGGCCATTGGCAGCTCATAGTTAATACCCTTTAGAGGCTGCCCGCCTTTAATCTTAAGCGGTGGGCGCCCACCTTCTCCAGACTCAATCACTGCACCCATCAAACGCAAAGGCTTCGCCACTCGTTCCATTGGGCGCTTGGACAGAGATGCATCTCCGGTCAGCTCGGTATCAAAGGACTGACCAGACAATAAACCAGCAAACAACCTCATCCCGGTACCCGAGTTACCCAAATAGATCGGCCCAGGAGGCGCCTGCAATCCGTTCATCCCTACGCCATGTATCTTGACGCGACCATTAACAGGCCCCTCAATCACCACACCCATGTCTCGAAACGCTTGTAAGGTAGCTAAACTGTCCTCGCCTTCAAGAAAGCCCTCAACATCGGTAACACCATCGGCTAGCGCACCCAACATGATAGAGCGATGGGACATTGACTTGTCCCCCGCCACACGAATTGAGCCATTAACTGAACCGCCCGGCAGCGCCTTAAAAACAACGTTATTGGTATTCATATTGGTATAAGATTGTCCCGATAAAATTTTGGTGAAGTGTTCACGCGCCGCTCTCGCTCGCGTAAAAACACCTAATAAATGGTTGCCATCTTGCGCTTTAATCGCCTCTCGAAGCTCCGTCAGATCGGCAACAAAGCGGTCTAACACACCAATTGTCGCCTCATCGTTAGCAAGAAAAATATCATGCCACATCAAGGGATCACTGGCTGCAATACGCGTAAAGTCTCTAAACCCACCAGCGGCGTAGCGAAAAATATCTTGGCTATCTTCATCACCAGCAAGCGTATCGACCAATGAAAATGCAATTAAATGCGGCAAATGACTGGTCGCCGCTAACACCTCATCATGATGTTTTACGCTCATCTCCAATACTTTTGCACCGCAGCATTCCCACATTTCACGTATCAAACGCAAAGAATCAGGATTAGTCGTCTCAGTGGGGGTAAGTATTACTTTGTGATGATCAAACAAGTTTGCGTCGGACGCTGTTACGCCGCTTTTTTCAGAACCTGCAATGGGGTGCCCCGGCACTACAAAGTCCGGCATTTCACCAAACACAGACTCAACGGCACGGACAAATGAACCTTTGACACTGCCAACGTCCGTTAAAATTGCACCCGACTTTAGGTGAGGCTTGATCTCTGCCAGCGTCGCCTCAAAGCTCTTAACTGGCACAGCGAGCACAACAACATCAGCCCCAGCCACTGCCTCAGCAATAGATCTCGCTGCGCTATCTGTCACATCTAATTCAACGCCTAATTTGGCATTACCGAACGTGCGGGTATAACCAACAGCATGAGCGACAAAACCTTCCTTGCGCGCACGCTTGCTGAGCGAACCACCAATAAGCCCTAAGCCAATAATCGCTAGCTTCGCTATTTTTGGCACGCTATATGACCTTCGCTAATGCGCTTAGAAAGCGCGCATTTTCTGATTCCAAGCCGACAGAAACTCTAATATGTGCAGGCATACCATAATTCGCAACAGGCCGAACTATCACACCCTCAGCCAACAACGCGTCATAAACATCCATACCCACTCGTCCAGTATCAAAGGTAATGAAATTCCCAGACGATGGAATGAACGACAAACCCAGAGCAGAAAGCCCTTCACCTATCTGCTGTAAACCTTTCTGGTTTAAGGTTCGACCTTCATTAAGGTAGTCGCAATCAGATAGGGCGGCAGTCGCCGCTGCCAACGCAATACTATTGACATTGAAAGGGTGCCGAACTCGGTTCAACACATCTGTAATATCAATACCACAAATGGCATAGCCGACTCGCAAGCCAGCCAGACCCCAAGCTTTTGAGAATGTTCTGGTTACGATCAAATTTGGAAATTCACGCAACAAGCTCACACCGTCAGGATAACTATCGTCGTCAATATACTCGCAGTATGCTTCATCCAAAACGACGAGCACGCGATCAGGCACTCTCTCAAGAAATGCTTGGATATCGGCTTTATCTAACGATGTGCCCGTTGGGTTATTGGGGTTGGCAATAAAAATAATCGATGTTGATTCAGTAATCGCATCTGCCATAGCATCAAGATCATGCCCCCAACTTTTTGCAGGGGTAACGACAGCAGTTGCCCCCACTGCCTGGGTCGCTAGGGCGTATACAGCGAACGCATATTGAGAATAAATAACTTCACTGCCCGGCCCAGCGTAAGATCGCGTAATTAAATCAAGCACATCATTAGAGCCGTTACCCAAGGTAATCATATCTTCAGACACAGACAACTTTTCTGATAAAGCCTGCTTCAAGATGAAGCCATTGCCGTCCGGGTAACGCGTCAAACCATCAATTTCGTTTTGAATTGCCAGCTTGACCCTAGGACTAACGCCCAAAGGGTTTTCATTACTCGCCAGCTTAACGATGTCAGAAATACCTAACTCACGCTCCAACTCTTCAACCGGCTTGCCCGGCAAATACGGATGCAAACACCGCACACCTGGCGTTGCTAGCGCAATGAAATCGCACTGTGTGCGGCTTAGATCACCCAACGTTATTCTCCTAAAAGTCTACAACACACCCATGGGATAAGAACCCAAATGCTTGATTTCAACCGCATCAGGTGACACTTCGCTAATCACTTGTTTAACCTTGTCATCTTCGATATGACCTTCGAAGTCGATATAGAAGACATACGCCCATGTGCCTGAGTTAGAAGGACGAGTTTCAAGACGCGTCAAACTAATTCCGCAACGATGAAATGGTTCTAAAACATGGTACAAAGCGCCCGGCTTGTTTTTAACAGACACGAGCAAAGAAGTTTTATCCTTGCCGCTTGGCGGAACAACCTCGGACCCAATGACCAAGAACCTAGTGGTATTGTCTGGTCGATCCTCTATATTTTCTGCCAACTTCGTCAGGCCATATCGCTCGACAGCCATATCACCGGCAATCGCCGCTAAACCCTCTTCAGAAGACGCCACTCGAGCGCCTTCCGCATTGCTTGCGACGGCAATTCTCTCTACCTGAGGACAATGGGAATCTAACCACTTGCGACATTGCGCGAGCGCCTGCTGATGCGCACAAACCTTAGTGATTTTGCTCAGATCACCGTCTTTTGACAACAAGTGATGATGAATCCGCAGCTGAACTTCGCCTGAAATATAAAGCGGAGAATCGACAAAACTGTCAAGTGTATGATTGACCATGCCTTCGGTAGAGTTTTCGATAGGCACAACACCATAATGCGCCTGCCCAGACTCCACCTCGCGGAAAACCTCGTCTATCGCAGCTAAGGGCTGCGAACGAACAAAGTGCCCAAAATGCTTAAGCGTCGCCGCGTGAGTAAAGGTACCCTCAGGGCCTAAATAAGCTGCTTTCAGTGGCCTTTCCAGTGCCAGACAGCAAGACATTATTTCGCGAAACAAGCGCCCAACATCTTCATCAGGCAAAGGCCCTTTATTTCGCTCCATCACATGACGCAACACTTGAGCCTCACGCTCAGGGCGATAATACTGAACCTCCTCGCCTTGAGACGCCTCCTGTTTAACCTGAGCCACCTCTTGAGCGCACTCAGCACGCTCGTTTAGCAGGTCTTGAAGCTGCTCATCAATGCTATCAATTCGATTCCTCAGAATCGCTAGCTTGCCGGATTCATCACTCATTCAACGTTTACCCTAACCTCTTACTCTGTACTTATTGGATTGTGTCGTCAGCAGATGGCCCTTCGCCTTCGCTAGCACCGTCTATCTCGCCTGAGATTACGTCTCCGTCAGCCCCAGCCTCGAGCTCGTCATCCAGTTGATCATCACCAGCGCCCTCTTCGATTCGCTCAACGCCAACCAGCCGCTCGTCTTTCTGAGCCAACTTGATCAAGCGTACACCTTGAGTGTTGCGCCCTAGAACAGATACCTCTTCCGTGCGCGTGCGAACCAACGTGCCCTTGTCAGAAATCAACATTAGCTCATCCCCTTCAAACACTTGCACTGCCGACACCAAAAATCCGTTTCGATCAGAGCATTGCATTGCAATCACACCCTGCCCGCCACGACCGATCACAGAGAACTCATCCATTTGAGTCCGCTTACCGTAGCCATTTTGGCTCGCCACTAGCAGCAAACCGTTTTCTTCAGGAAGAATTAGCGATACCACGCTATGCTCAGCAGGTATTTTTATACCTCTTACGCCGCGCGCCGTTCGACCCATTGCTCGCACATCAGACTCTTTAAAACGAATCATCTTGCCAGAACTACCCATCAGCATGACATCACGTTCACCGTTTGTGATCACTGCTCCGATCAAGGTATCACCTTCATCGAGCGCCAACGCAATCAAACCAGAGGAACGAGGTCTAGCAAAGTTCTCAAGAGGCGTCTTTTTCACCGTTCCTTTTGAGGTTGCCATAAAGACAAAATGATCCGCCGTATACTCATTTACCGGCAAGAACGTAGTGATACGCTCACCTTCACTCAAGGGCAAAATATTTACCATTGGTCTGCCTTTTGAGCCTCGGCTTGCCTGCGGGATATCAAACACTCGCAGCCAATATACTTTTCCATAATTACTGAAGCATAAAATAGTGTCGTGCGAACTGGTCACTAACAACTTTTCAATAAAATCTTCATCTTTCATCGACGTCGCAGACTTACCACGGCCGCCACGGCGTTGTGCCTGATAGTCGGTAAGAGGCTGCGTCTTTGCATAGCCGCCATGAGAAATGGTAACCACCAAGTCTTCTTCTGTTATCAGATCAGCAATGCTCAAGTCACGTCGTGACGCAATAATTTCTGAACGTCGTTCGTCGCCATACTCGTCACGGACTTGCTCAAGCTCTTCACGAATCACTTCCATCAACCGGTCAGGGTTTCGCAAAATACCGAGCAATTCAAAAATTGTCTCAAGAATCTCTTTGTACTCTTCGATCAGTTTTTCGGTTTCGAGACCGGTTAAACGATGAAGACGCATATTAAGAATTTCTTGCGCCTGTATCGGCGACAAGTGGTAAAGACCATCGTGCAAACCATACTGAGGTTCAAGATCGTCTGGACGACTCGAATTCTCCTCACCAGAACGCTCCAACATTCCTACAACTGCACCGGGCTCCCATGGCTGGGCCAGCAACTTCTCTTTTGCTTCAGCTGAAGTCGGAGACTTTTTGATCAATTCAATGATTGGATCGATACTAGCCAGCGCCACCGTCAAACCTTCAAGGATATGGCCACGCTCGCGCGCTTTTCTCAACTCAAAAACAGTACGGCGAGTGACAACCTCGCGACGATGTTTAACAAATATCTCTAGCGCCTGCTTGAGATGTATCGTTTTTGGCTCGCCCTCTACCAACGCAACCATATTGATACCAAACACATTTTCTAACTGTGTTTGCGTATACAAGTTGTTCATAATGACGTCCGGCACTTCGCCTCGACGCAATTCAATCACGATGCGCATGCCTTCTTTGTTCGACTCATCACGCAGTTCGGTAATGCCTTCGATCTTTTTGTCTTTAACCAGTTCTGCGATCTTTTCGATCAAGCGCGCTTTATTCACCTGATAAGGAATTTCTGTTACGACAATACGCTCTTTACCTTTCGCATCCTGCTCAACTTCGTAACGAGCCCGCAGATAGATTTTTCCACGCCCTGTGCGGTAAGCATCAAGAATACCCGCACGGCCATTGATGAAAGCCGCAGTAGGAAAATCAGGCCCAGGAATAAATTCCATAAGCTCTTCCATCGTAATATCGGGACGATCCATCAACGCTAAGCAACCGGAAACGACTTCCGTCAAATTATGCGGCGGAATATTCGTCGCCATACCTACCGCTATACCAGAAGACCCGTTGACCAGAAGGTTCGGTACACGCGTCGGCATAACCGCTGGAATTTGCTCCGTACCATCATAGTTGGGGACAAAGTCGACGGTTTCTTTTTCAAGATCCGCAAGAAGAGAGTGGGCCAGCTTGCGCATACGAATTTCGGTATATCGCATCGCTGCTGGGTTATCCCCATCAATCGAACCGAAGTTACCTTGCCCGTCTACCAACATGTAACGCAGGGAGAAAGGCTGCGCCATCCGAACGATCGTGTCATAAACTGCCGAGTCACCATGTGGGTGATACTTACCAATGACATCACCGACAACACGGGCAGACTTTTTATAAGCCTTGTTCCAATCGTTGTTGAGCTCGCTCATCGCAAACAAAACACGACGATGCACTGGCTTTAAGCCATCTCGCGCATCCGGTAATGCACGACCAACGATAACGCTCATGGCATAGTCGAGATAGGATTGCTTTAACTCGTCTTCGATATTTACAGGAAGGATTTCTTTCGCTTGCTCACCCATATGGATAGCGTTCCTTTTAGTTTCTACTT
>CAJWBE010000021.1 GCA_913020045.1 uncultured Oleiphilus sp. | reverse complement strand
TTAGTTTGTAACCGATTTTTATCAAATATAGTTCAGTTAGGAGACACTTATGCCTCGCGTAAAACGTGGTGTTACGGCTAATCGCCGACACAAGAAAGTACTAAAACAAGCTAAAGGTTATTACGGAGCACGGAGTCGTGTATTTCGAGTAGCCAAGCAAGCCGTCATCAAAGCGGGTCAATACGCCTACCGTGACCGCAAGCAACGCAAGCGTCAGTTCAGACGTCTTTGGATTGCCCGAATTAATGCTGGTGCACGTCTTAACGGCATGTCATACAGCCGCTTGATCGCTGGTCTTAAGAAAGCAAACGTAGAAATCGATCGTAAAGTTCTTGCTGATCTAGCAATGAATGATGCGCCGGTATTTACGGTTGTGGTTGAGAAAGCAAAAGCTGCATTAGCTAGCTAAGCACTCAAATGTCGGCATGCGCGAGAGGGTATGACTTTCTGGTGAAGCCGACAATACATGAGTTATTTGATAGGGGGTGAGATGTGTCTTACCCCCTATTTTATTGGAGCGGAATAAATGGAAAACCTAGGGCAACTCGTCCAACAAGCGATTGCTGAAGTCGAAAGGGCTGATACGGTTGCAGGACTAGATCAGGTTCGAGTCGACTACCTCGGTAAGAAAGGTCAGATAACCGCGTTGCTAAAAAGCTTAGGTAAGCTTGATGCGGCTGAGCGACCTGCTGCGGGGGCAAAAATTAATGAG
This sequence comes from uncultured Oleiphilus sp., assembly GCA_913020045.1. Classification (GTDB taxonomy): domain Bacteria; phylum Pseudomonadota; class Gammaproteobacteria; order Pseudomonadales; family Oleiphilaceae; genus PZPK01. The sequence continues at coordinate 71,026 of CAJWBE010000021.1, read as the reverse complement.
GCGAAGGAGCAGGTTTCCGTGCGCCTTCTGTCGAAAAAAGATCAGCTTGAATCGGCGGCGCTAGAGCAAAAGCTTATGTCGGAGGCTGTTGATGTGACCTTGCCAGGTCGTGCGACAGATTTAGGTGGCCTACATCCTGTCACCAAAACCATGCGCCGAATCGAGCAGTTCTTTGCCAAAGCGGGTTATTCGGTCGAGGTGGGTCCTGAAATCGAAGACGACTACCATAACTTTGAAGCGCTTAACATTCCAGGGCACCATCCAGCGCGCGCAATGCATGACACGTTTTACTTTGACGCAAATACCTTGCTGCGAACGCATACGTCACCTGTTCAAGTAAGAACGATGGCGCAAGGTAAACCTCCTTTTAGAATGATTTGCCCTGGACGGGTTTATCGCTGTGACTCCGACCAAACACATACGCCAATGTTCCACCAAGTCGAAGGCTTGTTGGTCGAAAAAGATGTTAGTTTTGCGGATTTGAAAACAACCATTGAAGAGTTTTTGCAGGTGTTCTTTGAGCGTGATTTAGCCGTTCGATTTAGACCTTCATATTTTCCGTTTACAGAGCCCTCGGCTGAGGTAGATATCGAATGGGGGCGCGATGCGGACGGCAATGTCAAATGGCTCGAAGTAATGGGCTGTGGCATGGTTCACCCCAAAGTATTTGAGTCGAGCGGTATTGATCCTGAAGAGTATTCAGGGTTCGCATTTGGCTTAGGCGTTGAGCGTTTAGCCATGTTGCGGTATGGCGTTAACGATTTAAGAATGTTTTTCGAGAACGACTTACGTTTTTTAAAGCAGTTTAACTAGAGCAGGGTAAGAGTAGTCCGATGAAATTTAGCGAACAGTGGTTAAGAGAATGGGTTAACCCTTCAATCGACACCAATACCCTGGTAGAGCAAGTAACGATGGCTGGCTTAGAAGTGGATGGCGTAGAGCCGGTAGCTGCTTCGTTTTCGGGTGTAGTCGTTGGTGAGGTTAGCGCTGTTGCGCCTCACCCAGATGCTGATAAATTGCGGGTTTGCAGTGTCAGCGATGGTAGTGAAGTTTTCCAAGTGGTTTGTGGTGCATCGAATGCAAGAGAAGGGATTAAAGTTCCTTTTGCAAAAGTGGGTGCAGTACTGCCAGGTAACTTTAAGATCAAGAAGGCTAAGCTTCGTGGGGTTGAATCGTTTGGAATGCTCTGTGCTGAATCCGAGCTGGGTATGGCAGAGTCTTCTGATGGTTTGATGGAGTTGATAGACAGCGCGCCAACAGGCCAAGACATTCGAGAGTTCTTATCGCTCGAAGATCAGATTATCGAGGTGGATTTAACGCCGAATCGCAGCGACTGCCTTTCTATTGCAGGGCTTGCTAGGGAAGTTGGCGTGTTAAACAAGGCGCCCGTGAACGGCCCGGAAGTAACACCCATTGCTCCTGTTATTGACGATACGTTTGCAGTAAGTCTCGACGCGTCAGACGCGTGTCCTAAATACCTTGGTCGAGTGATAAAGGGAGTGGACCTTTCTGCCGATACACCATTGTGGATGAAAGAAAAGCTACGCCGCTGTGGTTTGCGCAGTATTGACCCGGTTGTTGATGTGACGAACTACATATTATTAGAGCTTGGGCAGCCAATGCACGCCTTCGATCTTGATGTGTTAAGCGGCTCAATCGTAGTGCGCTATGCAAACAAAGACGAAAAGTTGACGTTGCTTGATGGCCAAGAAATTGTTTTAAGGGATGACACCTTAGTCATCGCCGATGAGAAAAAAGCGCTGGCGATTGCAGGAATTATGGGCGGGGAGATGTCGGGAGTCTCTAATGAGACCACTGACGTATTTTTAGAGTGCGCATTTTTTAGTCCGTTAGCGATTGCCGGCAAAGCGCGATCGTACGGCTTGCATACCGATTCATCACATCGTTTCGAGCGCGGCGTAGATTATACGCTTCAACATAGAGCAATTGAGCGAGCGACAGAGCTTCTATTGAGCATCGTTGGAGGCAAGCCAGGGCCTGTTCAAGTATCTAGTGATGAGGCACTGCTGCCTTCAGAACGAACAGTGACCTTGCGCGCGGACAAGCTTACATCGCTGTTGGGCGTCGAAGTACCCAGGCAAGAGACTGAAGATATATTGACCCGTTTGGGTTTAGTTTTGCAAAGCAAGACAGATAAAGACTGGACATTTGATATTCCAAGCTATCGTTTTGATATTTCGATAGAGCCGGACCTTGTCGAAGAGGTCGGGCGTATCTACGGCTATAATAATTTGCCGAAGACCCATGCAATGGGTGCGATGGTCTTAACGCCAGATAATGAGGCCGAAACCGCGACAGACTTTATTGCAGACAGATTGGTTAGTCTGGGATACCAAGAGGCGATCACGTACAGCTTTGTTGATGGACGCATACAAAGTGAGCTTGACCCTGATGGAGATGCGATTGCATTGGCGAATCCGATCTCTAGTGATATGGATGTGATGCGGACGTCGCTTTGGACAGGTTTGTTGCAAGCTGTTCGCCATAATCAAAATCGGCAGCAATCAAGAATAAAGCTATTTGAGACCGGACTAAAATTCGTTAAAAATGGTGCAGAGATTGAACAGACGCGAATGTTCTCGGGTGTTATTTCCGGGCAGGCAGAAGCTGAGAATTGGTCTAACGTTAAGCGCCCGCTTGATTTCTTTGATATCAAAGCCGACCTTGAAAGCATACTGTTACCCATAGATAGTTCTATTCACTTTGAAAAAGCGAGTCACCCCGCTTTGCACCCGGGTCAAAGTGCTCAGATTGTAAAGTCTGGCGAAATATTGGGTTTTGTTGGCGCGGTTCACCCAAAATTACAAAATTCACTGGATTTGAATGGCCCGGTGTATATGTTTGAACTATGCTTAGAAAAGACGGTTAAAGGTAGCGTGCCTCGTTTCTCTGAGGTATCTAAGTTCCCAGAAGTAAGACGAGATCTCGCCATCGTGCTTCGAAATGAGGTGCCTTTCAAAGATATTGAATCCGTTGTGAGACAAAATGCAGGTAGTGACTTAGTCAACTTGAATGTATTTGATGTGTATGCCGGAGAAAATTTAGGTGAAGGGCAGCGCAGCATTGGTTTAGGATTGATTTGGCAACGAGTAGATCGAACATTGAATGATGATGAAATTAATCAAGTTTTTGATCAAATCGTGCAAGCACTATCAGACAAGTTAGATGCACGTTTGAGGAGTTAGGCATGGGAGCTTTGACAAAAGCTGATATGGCTGAAAGCTTGTACGACGAAGTCGGTTTGAATAAACGCGAATCGAAAGAAATGGTTGAGTCATTCTTTAATGAAATTGCCGACGCCTTAGGTCATAATGAGCAGGTCAAGTTGTCGGGTTTTGGCAATTTTGATTTACGCGATAAAAAACAACGTCCGGGGCGAAATCCCAAAACAGGTGAAGAAATACCAATCTCAGCAAGACGAGTTGTTACTTTTAGGCCGGGACAAAAATTAAAAGCGAAAGTAGAAGCCTATGCTGGAACCCAGTCATAATTTAGAACTGCCTGCGATACCGGGAAAACGATATTTCACGATTGGTGAAGTTAGTGAATTGTGTGGTGTTAAAGCCCACGTCCTTAGGTATTGGGAGCAGGAGTTTCCCCAATTATCGCCGGTTAAACGGCGCGGGAATAGACGTTACTATCAACGTGAAGATGTTTTGACGATTCGTCAGATCAGAAGCTTGTTGTATGATCAAGGTTATACAATTGGCGGCGCGAAACAAAAGCTAACGAATGAAGATGGCGATACCTCGGGCGCGACGAATGCTGAGCTTGTGAAGCAAATGATTGCAGAGCTTGAAGAAGTATTAGTCGTTTTAAATAGCTGAAAACTCGTTGCTTAAACCCTTTAAAACGCCGCTTTTTAGCGGCGTTTTTTGTTTATTTATGAGTACTCATCAGGTATGATTCACCGCACTTTTGAGAGGCAATTTTCGTTGTTTTTCATCTGTTTCGGGGCGTAGCGCAGCCTGGTAGCGCACCTGCCTGGGGGGCAGGTGGTCGCAGGTTCAAATCCTGCCGTCCCGACCAATTTTCTCCTAAGCACAGCCTTCTGTAATGTCGCTCTAAGTCCTCATTACGTTCAAAAAGCAAAAAATATTGCACCTCTAATACTGCACCAAAATGGTGACATGTTTATATCTGTCGCCCACAAAAGTGCAATATCGTTTTATCGATTACAATGCTACGTCACTGATTATTATTTATCTTATTGAAAACAAAGAGTAATTTGCACTTGGTTTTTAAATTGCTAAGTCTTTAGGTGTCCGTACCCTTGAATTACTGGGCAATAGAAATTACTAAATAGAACGCTAGGGTTCCGATCAATCGCAATAGCTTTGCTTATTAACGTGAATTGATGACTGGTCCGAGAGCATTCGACCTCCCCCTTTCAATGAAAGGCATGGGTTACACGGCGGGATAAAAGCCCGGGAGACTAGCTTGGCAGTAGCCAAGGGTACTCCGTGTAATGCATTGCACTATGCAATTGAGAGGTTCTATATGAAACGTTTTGCAGCTCTTGTTCTTGCTCTTTCTTTATCTTCAATATCTCAAGCAGCAGACTCATTCAAAGTTTGTTGGTCTATCTATGTCGGTTGGATGCCTTGGGCGTACGGCGCTGAGCAGGGAATCGTTCAGAAATGGGGCGAAAAATATGGCATCGATATCGAAGTCGTTCAGATTAATGACTATATAGAGTCCATTAATCAATATTCTGCTGGCGAATTTGACGCCTGTACCATGACCAACATGGATGCCTTAACTATTCCGGCAGCCGGTGGTGTTGATAGCACTGCGTTAGTTGTTGGAGACTTTTCGAACGGTAACGATGGCGTTGTCTTGAAAGGCAAGAAAACGCTAGCAGACATCAAAGGGCAGAACGTCAATCTAGTCGAGTTAAGTGTTTCGCATTATTTGCTAGCGCGCGGACTTGAGACAGTAGGTTTGAGCGAAAAAGACCTCACGGTTGTTAACACCTCTGACGCGGATATGGTGGCGGTGTATGGCACCGATGACGTGACGGCTGTTTCTACTTGGAACCCTTTGTTAAGTGAAATCGTCTCAATGCCTGACAGCCACAAAGTATTCGATTCATCGCAAATTCCAGGCGAAATCATCGATCTACTCGTGATCAATACTGACACTTTAAAAGCTAACCCAAAACTGGGTAAAGCCTTGGTAGGGGCTTGGTACGAAATCATGGGCAATATGAGCGGAGCGGATAAAGTCGCTACGGATGCTAAATCTTATATGGCGAACGCATCAGGTACTGATTTGGCTGGCTATGAGGCGCAGTTGGCAAGTACTGAAATGTTCTATACGCCTAAAGCAGCACTTGATCTAACAAACAGCAAGAAGCTTGTTACGACGATGGAGAATGTTGCGAAGTTTTCGTTCAAGCATGGTTTGCTAGGTGACGGCGCTCCGGATGCTGGCTTTATCGGTATCGAAATGCCTGCCGGCGTTTTTGGTGACAAAGCAAATGTGAAGTTTAGATTCGACCCTACGTATATGGATATGGCAGAGAAAGGTCAGCTGTAAACGTTACGCTGGGCACTATCGTTTCGTGCCCAGCTGATTTCATTTTGTCTATCAAAGCGATCGGTCTATGAAAAAACTCATTAATCAAAAACCGAACAAGACGCTCAAACTTTTTCTAGTGTTGTTGCCATTTGTGTTGCTCATTATTTTGTATATGGCTAGCTCGGAGGCACGCTTAGAAATCAATCCAAACGACAAACTTCTGCCTAGTTTTAGTCAAATAGCAGACGGCATTACACGCATGGCGTTCGAGCCAAGTAAACGTTCGGGTGAGTATTTGTTTTGGCAAGATACGGCCAGTAGCTTGAGTCGGCTCGGAATGGGCGTTTTGATAGCGGCGGTATTAGGCCTCATTGTCGGTATGGTGACAGGCGCATTGCCGCTCTTTTCGGCATGGATGTCTCCGTTATTAACAGTAATTTCTCTGATCCCACCGCTGGCTGTGTTGCCGGTATTGTTTATCGTTTTTGGCTTAGGCGAGTTATCTAAGGTGGTCCTCATTGCGATCGGCATTACGCCGTTTATTGCGAGAGATATTCAACGGCGGACACAAGAAATACCGGCAGAGCAGATTGTGAAAGCGCAAACGTTAGGGGCGAATACGTCTCAAATCATGATTCGTGTATTGCTTCCGCAAGTGATGCCAAAGTTGATTGATGCGGTGCGCTTGTCTTTGGGGGCGGGTTGGTTGTTCCTGATTGCAGCTGAGGCTGTCGCGTCTACGGATGGCTTAGGCTATCGGATTTTCTTAGTGCGTCGCTATATGGCAATGGACGTGATCTTGCCATATGTCGCTTGGATAACCTTTCTCGCATTCTTTATCGATGTCGCATTACGGCAATTAAATCAAAAGTTATTTCCATGGCATGCGCAAGGAGGCAAGTCATGAGTGTCAACGCGATTTCAGAGCAAACGCCAATGATCGAAGTGAATAATGTCTGGAAACAATACGACGATAACGTCGTGCTCGAAGGCTTAAATGTGACCGTCAATGAAGGCGAGTTCGTTACGCTAGTTGGAACGTCAGGCTGCGGTAAGAGTACTTTCTTGAACATGTTGCTAGGAACGGTTCAGCCAAGCAAAGGCGAGATCCTGCTAAACGGCCAAACTATTCCAAGTGAGCCAGGGCCAGATCGAGGCATTGTTTTTCAGCAGTATTCTGTGTTTCCGCATATGACGGTGCTGGAAAATGTGATGGCGACGAAAGGGTTTCAGCGCAAGGGAATGAGCGGCTATTTGTTCGGACAAAATCGGTCGCAAGCCAGAAAAGACGCACAGCAGATTCTTGATCAAGTGGGTTTGAATCATGCGCTCAACAAGTATCCGCATGAATTGTCGGGTGGCATGAAACAGCGCCTCGCCATTGCACAGGCGCTACTGGGACGGCCTAGAATTTTGCTATTAGACGAACCTTTCGGCGCTCTCGATCCAGGTATACGAGCAGACATGCACGAGCTGGTGTTAAATCTTTGGAAAGAACTAAAGCTCACGGTCTTCATGGTGACTCATGATCTTAAAGAAGGCTTCTATCTAGGCACCCGGCTTTGGGTATTCGACAAGCTTCGGCACGATCCACAGGCTCCGCACTTATATGGAGCAGGAATCACCTATGACTTGCCAGTGGGAAAAATGGACCAGTCTATCTATCAACAAATTGACGACAACCTTAGGCCTTTGCCTGAGCATGTTGCATAAGAAATAAATAAGTGGAGTCACAAATGAGCGAGATGGTTCGTTCCATAGACTACAGTACAGAGCTTGAATCAGGGTCGCATTGGTCATTGAAACTGCGCCGCGGCAGTGTGATGCGCTTGAGCGATCTAGGAGGCGATGCAAATGTTGGCATGTTGTTCTATAACTCTGAAAACCTTCTGGAACGCTATAACGCGCCAGACACGTTGAAGTGCCAGCACACCTTTAAACTAAGCCGAGGTAACTGCCTTTATTCCGATATGGGGCGTATTTTTGCGTCGATTGTAGACGATAGTTTGGGGTGGCATGAAACGGTTTCAGGTAACTCTCATGCCGAGCATGTAGAAGCGACTTGGGGAGCGCGGGACTACCAGAATGATCACAACCGCTGGAAACAAAATGGCCATGATGCGTTTTTGGTTGAGCTAGCCAAGTATGGTTTGGGGCCGGCTGATCTAGCGGCCAACCTCAATTGGTTTAGCAAGGTAGGGGTGAGTGAAGAGGGCACAATGCAACTCGACACAAGCGCTAGGGACGAGGGGCATCATGTGACGTTGCGTTTTGAGATGGACACCTTGGTTTTATTACACACCTGCCCACATCCGCTAGATAAATCGCCAGACTATCCCCAAAGCAAAGTACGTATCGAATTGGGTCAAGCGGCTCCGATCGCGAAAGACGATTACTGTATGCACTACCGGCCAGAGAATGAGCGAGGGTTTCAAAACAATGACTTGTACCATATCGGGTTAGGAGTTTAGTCATGTTGATTACATCAAAATTGGAAGCTGAAAACGCGATTTGCCGGGAAACGGTTGATGCGGGTGATTATTACATCGGCATCGTTAAGGCGGGTGAGACGTTTCGAATTCTGGATCTCGAAGGTAACCAAGCTGCAGACACCTTATTTTTTAATGCTAACAATCCCACTGAACGTTATAGCGCCGTTGATACGATTCGAGAGCAAGGCAATGTATACCTTACGACCGGCTCTCAGCTTCGCTCGAATGAAAACAATATCATGCTAGAAATCGTGGCGGATACGTGTGGTCGTCACGACACCTTAGGCGGGGCATGCGCGACCGAAAGCAACACTGTGCGGTATGACTTAGACAAGCGCTGCATGCACGCCTGTCGTGATAGTTGGATGTTGGCCATTGCTGAAAATCCTGAGTATGGCGTCAGCAAGCGGGATATCAGCCACAACATTAATTTCTTCATGAATGTCCCCATTACACCCGAAGGCGGCTTAACGTTTGAGGACGGGATTTCGGCACCCGGAAAGTACGTTGAGCTGCGCGCAACGATGGACGTCATCGTGCTGATCTCAAATTGCCCGCAACTCAATAACCCTTGCAATGGATACAATCCAACGCCGGTTGAATACCTCGTGTGGTCCGCCGCCTAGATTACCAACACTACAATACCAGACACTCCTTCAGTGGACGGCCACTGTCGTAAGTTCTGCCGGGACGGCCCGGTCAAGGTAAAACATGTTTTCAAAAGTACTGATAGCCAATCGTGGCGCGATCGCTACCAGAATTACCCGAACCTTAAAGGCGATGTCGGTGGGGTCTGTCGCGGTCTACGCGGAAAGTGATCGAGACAGTCTGCACGTCCGTTTTGCGGATGAGTCGTTTTGTTTAGGCGAAGGACCTGCTTCAGATACCTATCTTGATGTAGATAAAATTATCGCGATCGCCAAACAAACGGGTGCGCAAGCCATTCATCCGGGCTATGGCTTCTTGAGCGAAAATGCGGAATTTGTTCGTCGTTGCGAAGCCGAAGGCATTGCATTTATCGGCCCTACTCCTAACCAAATGGAAGTCTTTGGTCTTAAACATAAGGCGCGAGAACTTGCACAAAATGCCGGTGTTCCTTTGTCTCCCGGTACCGACCTTCTCAAAGACCTAGACGAGGCGATCCAAGCCGCTGCGGAAATAGCGTATCCGGTCATGCTGAAAAGCACGGCCGGAGGTGGGGGTATTGGCATGCAATTATGCCATTCACAGAAAGAGCTGGAAGGGGCTTTCGAGACGGTAAAACGTTTGGGAGCCAACAACTTCGCTGACGATGGTGTATTTATCGAGAAGTTCATCGCGCGTGCTCGGCACATTGAAGTGCAAGTATTCGGTGACGGTCAGGGCAAGGCGATAGCGATTGGCGAAAGAGACTGCTCTAGCCAGCGTCGCAACCAGAAGGTGGTTGAAGAGTGTCCGGCTCCGCACCTGAGCGCTGCGGTACGCGCGCAACTGCATGACACTGCAGAAGCATTGTTGGCGAGTGTTTCGTATAGAAATGCCGGTACGGTTGAGTTTATTTACGATGCTGATACGGACAGCTTCTACTTCCTCGAAGTGAATACTCGCTTACAAGTAGAGCACGGCGTCACCGAAGAGGTTTACGACGTTGACCTCGTTGAATGGATGGTGCGCCTCGCTGCGAAAGAACAGCTAGAATTAGGTGTTAAGAAGGCGCAATTGGTGGCTAATGGCCACGCGATTCAAGTCAGAATTTACGCCGAAGACCCCTATCGTGACTTTCAGCCAAGCCCGGGTCTGTTGACTGAGGTAGTATTTGCGCAAGGCGAGGGCGTTAGAGTTGACTCATGGGTAGAGGCGGGAATTGAAGTGCCGCCTTTTTTTGATCCAATGATAGCGAAGGTAATCGTGCATGGGTCGGACCGAGCGAATGCACTCGCCAAACTGCAAACAACTTTAGACCAAACGCGTCTCTATGGCAGTGAAACAAATCTTGAATATCTCCGAGCATTAAGCCGTGACGCCACACTGTTAGATGGCTTAGTGACGACACGCTACCTCAATGATTTCAGCTATCACCCGGCTAGAATTGATGTGCTTCAAGGCGGCACGCAAACCACGATTCAGGATACTCCTGCGCGTTTGGGACACTGGGATGTCGGCGTACCGCCATCCGGTCCATTTGATGACCGTTCATTTCGGCTCGCTAACAGTTTGTTGTCAAATGACGCGAAAGCTGCAGGCCTCGAAATTACGATGCAAGGCCCCACGCTGCAATTCAGTTGCGCGACACAGGTAGTGTTAGCGGGAGCACCGATCAATGCATCAATCGGCGAAGAACCCCTTCCTTTATGGACGGTCGTGACAGTTGAAGCGGGTCAAACGCTTAAAATTGGGCGGGTTAAGGAGCAAGGAGCTCGGTCTTACTTATGTGTTCAAGGCGGCATAAATTGCCCCGATTATTTGGGTTCTAAATCAACGTTTACGCTGGGTCAGTTTGGCGGTCATAACGGTCGTGCGTTGAGATCAGGTGATGTGCTTCGTTTAGAAACAGCGGAGCAAAACGTCACACCGAGAAGCTTGCCGGACTCCCTCAAGCCAGTGATAACGAATGATTGGGAGCTCCGCGTTATTTATGGGCCACATGGCGGGCCTGACTTTTTTACCAACGAAGATATAGATACTTTTTTTCGGCACCAATGGGAGGTGCATTACAACTCAAGCCGAACCGGCGTGAGACTGGTTGGACCTAAACCTGAGTGGGCTAGAAAAGATGGCGGCGAAGCGGGGCTTCATCCGTCGAATATTCATGATAACGCCTATGCCTTTGGCACAGTCGACTTCACTGGCGATATGCCGGTCATATTGGGACCCGATGGTCCTTCGTTGGGTGGTTTTGTTTGCCCTGCGACCGTTATTCATGCGGACCTATGGAAACTGGGTCAGTTGCGTGCAGGTGATACCTTACGTTTTGTTCCCGTTAGTCTCGAGGATGCGGTCGCGTTAGAAAGCGTGCAGGCCGAGTCGATTTCATCACTTATGCCCAAGGCTATTGAGTGGAAACCTGCAGCGATTACCTCGCCCATATTGGACCGACTGAATAAGCAAGAATGTGGCGTTGAGGTGGTGTATCGCGCAGCGGGTGATCACTTTTTGTTGGTTGAGTACGGAGAGCAAGTCCTTGATATCGAGTTAAGATTTAGGGCGCATGCCTTAATGCAGTGGTTGCAAAAAAACATGATCAGTGGCGTGAAAGAACTCACGCCCGGTATTCGTTCTCTTCAAGTCCATTATGATAGTCAGGTGCTGTCTCACACACAACTTATTGATCATCTAAAAAGCGGAGAACGTTTTTTGGTGACTCAGTTATCTGAGCTCAGCGTGCCCTCCCGAATTGTTCATATCCCCTTGTCTTGGGATGATGAAGCTTGTCAGCTCGCGATTGAAAAGTATGACCAATCTGTGCGTAAAAATGCGCCATGGTGCCCCAGCAATCTGGAGTTTATTCGCCGTATCAATGGCCTGAAAAGTATTGATGACGTGAAGCAAGTGGTATTCGACGCCTCATACTTAGTGATGGGTTTGGGAGATGTTTATTTAGGCGCGCCAGTGGCCACTCCCGTTGACCCAAGGCATCGTCTGGTCACGACAAAGTACAACCCGGCAAGAACATGGACCGCTGAAAATTCGGTCGGAATCGGTGGCTCTTACCTGTGTGTTTACGGTATGGAGGGCCCTGGGGGGTATCAGTTCGTAGGCCGAACATTGCAAATGTGGAATCGCTACCGTCAAACCAAAGAGTTCGAGAAGCCGTGGTTACTGCGCTTCTTTGACCAAATCCGTTTCTACGAAGTCTCACATGATGAACTCAGCGATATTCGACAGAACTTTCCGCAAGGGCGCTACCCCATAAAAATTGAGGAAAGCCAATTCAGTTTGTCTGAATACCAAGAATTCTTGGGTCAAAACCAAAGCGATATTTCCGCATTTAAGGCGGTGCGAGAGCAAGCATTTGAGACAGAACTTGCTGACTGGCATCGTAATGGGCAATTCAACTATGAAGTTGAAGAGCAGGTGAGCACTGAGACAGAGGCAGATTGGCCAGAAGACGCCGTTGTAATAGACAGCCCTGTTTCAGGCAGCGTCTGGCAAATCGAAGTGAAAGAGGGGCAGCAGGTAAAGGCAGGGCAAACCCTAATGATTTTGGAGTCCATGAAAATGGAGATTCCAGTATTTGCGACAAGCGAAGGCATCGTAAGCCAAGTGTTGTTGGGCAGCAGTCAGCGTGTGAATGCAGGTCAAGCACTAGTCGTACTTGAAGAAACTAAGGAAACCTTATGAACATGCAGTTTACCCACAACATGACCGTGTCGTCTCTCCAGTCTGCTTACTCGGCTGGCACACTAACACCCGCCGCTTTAATGGCTGACATACGCGCCCGAGCCTCAAAGTTTAGTGAACATAATATTTGGATCCACTTGCTCAGTGAACAAGAGCAGGCACCCTACTTAGAGAGCCTATCTCAAAAAGATAAAGACACGTCACCGTTATGGGGCATTCCTTTTGCGATAAAAGATAATATTGATTTAGCGGGCATACCTACAACCGCTGGTTGCGAAGCCTTTGCTTATACGCCTGATGTCTCCGCAACGGTGGTTCAGCAATTGATTGATGCTGGCGCGATACCGGTTGGCAAGACAAATCTTGATCAATTCGCCACGGGCTTAAACGGGACTCGCTCACCTTGGGGCGCTTGCCATAATGCTTTTAATGCAGACTATGTGAGTGGTGGCTCTAGTTCTGGCTCGGCCGTTTCTGTCGCACTTGGCTTAGCGAGTTTTAGTCTTGGGACGGATACCGCAGGGTCCGGTCGAGTACCCGCATGTTTCAACAACCTAATCGGGCTAAAACCATCACGGGGCTTGCTGTCCTCCGCCGGCATGGTTCCGGCTTGTCGAAGTCTCGACTGTATGACGATCTTCGCTTATGGCACAGACGACGCGAATTCTATTCTGGCTGTTGCTGAAGGTCGCGACGACAAAGATGCCTATAGTCGGAAAAACCCCTTTCAAAATTCTTCACGTCATTACGGAGTCAGAGCTGGGAGCTTAAGAGTCGGCGTTATTCCGAAAGCACAGCTCAATTTTTTCGGTGATGAGGCTTATGAGAAAGCTTATTTTGAAACACTCGATACGCTGATAGCAGACAAGGTTGAGTTGATTGAAATTGATTACGCACCTTTTGAAGAGGCTGCAAAATTGCTCTATGAAGGGCCTTGGGTAGCAGAGCGTTATATTGCAACACAGCCCTTAATTGACGAACGTCCGGAAGAAATATTTCCGGTGGTGAGAGATATTATCGCACCGGGTGGGGAGCCGAAAGCGACGGCTTTATTCAAGGCCGAGTATCGTTTGAATGCGTTGAAGGCTACCTGCGAGCAACAACTGGATCAGTTAGATTGTTTGCTAACGCCAACGGCAGGCACGTGTTTCACTATCGCTGAGATGTTAGCGGAGCCGATCTTGCGCAATAGCCAGCTTGGCTACTACACCAACTTTATGAACTTGCTGGATATGGCGTCTATCGCTGTACCCACCCAAATAGCGGACAACGGTTTGCCTTTTGGCATTACCTTAGTTGGCCCGGCTTTTAGCGACAGAGCGCTTCTCTCGATTGCTAGTCGTGTGCATGCCTTATCTGCTTTAACGCTGGGAGCGTCAGATTTTAGTTTGCTCCCTTCTACTGCGCCGATAGTCGGCACTAGTGAATTGATTGATGTGCTGGTATGCGGTGCCCATCTGGAAGGATTACCACTTAACTGGCAGCTAACAGAGCGAGGCGGTGTATTAAAAAGTAAAACGAAAACGGCGCCGGTGTATCGAATGTATGCCTTAGCAGGTGGGCCGCCTTTTCGTCCGGGTTTGATTCTCGATGAGCAGAACGGTTCAGCGATTGATGTAGAGATTTGGCAAGTCCCAGCTGCGCAATTTGGAAGTTTTGTCAATGGCATTCCGGCTCCGTTAGGTATCGGGAAAGTGAGAATAGAAAATGGCTCAATGGTTAGCGGTTTTATCTGTGAGCCTTATGGAATTGAAGGCGCTGAGGAAATTACTCAGCTGGGTGGGTGGCGCGCTTATATGGATCAGAAGTAGGCCCCTATAGTTTTTTTATCATTTTTACGTGATGAAAGTTTTACAAAAAACTAAGCAACAATCAGGATATTAGAATGACAGATAATGCACGACCGCCTCTTCCCCCCTTTACTTATGACGATGCCGTTGCAAAAGTCCGCAAGGCAGAAGATGCCTGGAATGGTAAAAAACCTGAGATGGTAGCGATGGCTTACACATCAGACTCTAAATGGCGCAACCGTTCATCGTTTATTTGTGGCCGCGAGGAAATTGCTCAATTCCTGAAGGAGAAGTGGGAAAAAGAACTAGACTATCGCTTGATCAAAGAGATTTGGGCGCACTCTGATAATCGCATCGCGGTGCGATTTGCTTATGAGTGGCATGACCAGGATGGCAATTGGTTTCGGTCTTATGGCAACGAGAATTGGGAGTTTGATGAACTGGGTTATATGAAGTCGCGACACGCCAGTATTAATGATGTTTCGATTAGCGAAAGTGAACGCAAGCTAAGATGGGAGCAGGGGACGCGTCCGGCCGATTTTCCCGAAATGAGTGAGTTGGGTCTATAGGTGTGGGCTGATTGACCAAAAGTGGTATTTTTTTAACTCTTCTAGGTGATTAGATTGATATTCAGAGTAAGTACTCGTTTTGTGGTTTCAAAACAGTAGGTTTTAGCCCTGAGCCAGCGAGTGACTCAGGGCTTTCAGCATTACTTTTTACATTGACTTAGGCTATCTGCCATTTGTTGGACGAGTTCAACATAGTGCGTTTGGCCTGTCTTGATATTGGCCCCTAATGGATCCATAACGCCGATAGTCGCAACACCAGAACCTTCGAAGATATTTTCAACTAGGCCGGAATCGTATTGTGGTTCGGTAAACACGCAACTTACTCCTAGCTTTTTGACGATCTTTCTAATCTCTTCAATTCTGGCTGGGCTAGGATCTTCTGCATCACCCAACGAAATTGACCCTGCGGCGGCGATACCAAATCGTTTTTCAAAGTACTGATATGCATCGTGGAAAACAATAAAATCTAGGTCTCCGAGATCATGAATGGTGCCCTGTGTTTGTTCGATAAGGCTGTTTAATTCAGCCACAGCGTTACCCGCGTTGCTTTGATAGGTTATAGCGTTTTCCGGGTCATTTTTGGATAAAATTTTCGCAATTTCTTCAGTCCAAAATATGGCGTTTTGGGGGTCGAGCCATGCGTGGGGGTCTATACCATCATGGTTATGTTCATGATGATCATCATGCTCGTCGCCATGATGGTTTTCTTCTTCGCGTGAGTGGTCATCAGATCTAAATAGTGATAAAAATCGATCGATTAGGCTTGTTGTGTGCTCTTCGTGTTCGTCATGATGTTCTTCATGTTCTTCATGTTCTTCATGTTCTTCATGTTCTTCATGTTCTTCATGCTCTTCAAAGGTAGCGCCCTCACGAAAGGCGTATGTTGTTGTTCCTTCAAGGTCTAGCATGCCGACCTTTTCTGCCGAGCTTGCGACATTGTTCATTGCTTTTTCCAACCACGGAGTCAGTTCTTGACCAATCCAAAATACAATCTCCGAGTCTGCCAGTGATCGGGCTTGAGATGGGCGTAACGTGTATTGGTGAGGAGAAGCTTCGGAGGGAATAATTAGATCAGGTTGACCCACGCCTTCCATTACTTTGCTAACTAATGAGTGTAAAGGTGCGATGTCGACGGCTACTTTTGGTGTGTCCGCGAGTGAGCTAAGAGGGATGGCTAGGCCGATTAGTGCGCAGGCAATGATCTTGCTATGCATTGGGTTCTCCGTGAGTTTATGGAAGCTTAAATGATGAAAAAAACAGTTCATTTTATAACTGTGGATATTTGCTAGATGAATAAAAAGATATATTATATCAAAACTGTTGTTTTTTGAACTATGCAAATCAAAATCACTCGCATGGCAAGTACGTGGTGTTTTTAAAGGCAAGTAGGTTAGAGGTGGTCATTGAGTAAAAAGTTGATTGAATGCGAGTCGTTGTCTGTTCTCTATGGAAAACGTAGGGTGCTGCATGATATTACGATGTCAGTTGGGGTGGGGGAAATCGTAACAGTTATTGGTCCCAACGGTTCCGGGAAGACAACACTGTTTAAGGCCTTGATTGGCGCTATTCAGCCTAGCTCTGGCAAGTTGAGTAAGGCCTCTGATTTGAAAGTAGGATATGTTCCTCAGAAGCTGCATATCGACGAAACACTCCCCATGACCGTTAAGCGATTTATGAACTTGCCGGGTGGACATCCCCCCGAAGAAGTTACTGAGGCATTGACGCATGCAGGTGTGCCAGACTTGGATAAACAACAAGTAATGGATTTGTCCGGTGGGCAGTTTCAACGCGTGTTACTTGCTAGGGCATTGCTCGGCTCCCCAAATCTATTGCTGCTAGATGAAGCGACACAGGGCTTGGACCATCGTGGTGCTGCTGACTTTTACCGGCAAATCGGAGAAGTGCGTAAAAAATTGGGATGTGGCGTAGTAATGATAAGTCATGAGCTTCATGTGGTCATGCGACAAACTGATCGTGTCATTTGCTTAAATGGCCATATCTGTTGCCAAGGTGAACCCGAAGTAGTGGGAATATCGCCAGAGTATCGCGCGTTGTTTGGGTTAGACAAGGACGAAGCTGCGCTCTATTTACATCAGAATCACCATGACCACCAGTGTGGGTCGAACGAACGAGGCCTTGACCATGTTTGATGACTTTTTGGTGCGTGCAGCTTTCGCAAGCGTTGGCGTAGCACTAGCGGCGGCACCGTTAGGGTGCTTCGTTATTTGGCGCCGTATGGCGTATTTTGGGGACGCAACGGCTCATGCTGCTGTGTTAGGGATTGCGCTTTCTTTAACTCTGTCAGCGCCATTGTTTGTCAGCGTCTTAGGGGTTTGCTTCCTGATGGCGATGACAGTGTCTTCTTTAAACGGCAAAGGTTTCGCCATGGACACTTTGCTCGGCGTAGTGTCCCACTCCTCGCTAGCAGTGGGTTTAGTTGCGGTATCTTTCCTATCAGGTGTTCGTATTGATTTAATGTCCTATTTATTTGGTGATATTTTGGCAGTCGGGAGAACTGACCTGATGGTGATTTGGGGGGGCGCGCTGGTTGTTGTGGCCTTAGTGGCTTGGCGTTGGTCAGGATTATTACTCTCGACACTTAACCCAGACTTAGCTCTGGCAAGCGGTTTCAACCCTAAGCGAGAGCAGTTTATTCTAACGGTCTCGTTAGCGATTGTAGTTGCTGTTGCGATTAAAGTGGTTGGTGTCTTGCTTATTGCAGCGATGTTAATTGTTCCGGCTGCGACTGCTCGCCCGTTTAGCCGCACACCCGAAATAATGGCTGTCGTATCTGCTTGCCTTGCAGTGGTAGCCAGCTTAACAGGGTTGAGAGCTTCATATGTGTTTGACACGCCGACAGGTCCCACCATCGTCTGTGTTAGTGCATTTTTGTTTGTTATGACCAATCTAATGACAAGGCTGATTCGCTCGGTTTCTTTGCGCAAGTTGTTGAAGCGTGATGAGTTATCTCTATAGAAAGGTCGTTGATATAGGGTGAAAAATACAAGTGTGATTGATAGGGAAGGTTAGTTAATGTCAGGTAAGGTAGAAGAGATAAAAGCTGTTCCGACAAATATTATTTCTGGATTTTTGGGTGTGGGAAAAACGTCAGCAATTCTAAAAATGCTGAATTCTAAACCAGCAACTGAGCGCTGGGCTGTGTTGGTAAACGAGTTTGGCGAAATTGGCGTGGATGGAAGCTTGTTTTCCGGTCAGCACTCGCAGGAGCAGGGTGTTTTTATAAGGGAGGTTCCAGGTGGCTGTATGTGTTGTGCAGCAGGGTTGCCCATGCAAATTGCGTTGAACCAGCTATTGGTTAGATCGAAACCTGATCGTTTGCTTATAGAGCCGACGGGGCTGGGGCACCCGGTTGAAGTGTTAGAGGTCCTGACCTCGGATATTTATAAACAGATAATCTGTTTGCAGAAAACGCTTACGTTAGTTGATGCCAGAAAACTAAGGGATAGCAAGTACACACAGCATCAAACCTTTAATCAGCAAATAGCGATAGCGGATATCGTTATTGGGAATAAACAGGATTTGTATCAAAGTGGCGACAAAGACGCCTTAGTTTCATACGTAGAGCAAGTTAACCGATCTGATGTACCAGTAGCATTTGCCGAGTATGGAGAAATAGACATTGGCATGCTGGCTGGAAACTCTATGTTCGAAGAGAAAGCGTCGCACGGGCACCAGCACAGTATGCAGCGGGAAAGGGTGCTTGCTTCCGAAAAAGAGCTTCCCGAAGAAGGCTTTATCAAGGCGGCTAATCAAGGAGAGGGTTATCAAAGCGTAGGTTGGCGTTTTTCAGCAAATAAAGTTTTCGACCGTAATAAGTTGCTTGTTCTGTTAAATGGGTTAAGCGTTGAAAGGATGAAGGGGGTCTTTATTACACAAGAGGGAGTCTTTGGTTATAACCTTACTGCTGATGCATTGACAGAATTTGAGCTTGATGAATGCGCTGAAAGCCGTATCGAGGTTATTTCGCAAGTGCTTGATGAAAGTTTTGAGCTTCAATTGACAGGTTGTATCTTGGGCTAAGAATTAGCTTTTTTGCTTATGGCGTGCCTTCAATAAATATTTTTAGATATTGTTTTGAATTAAAATAGATATGATATAACATATCTTTTTGATATTGTTCGGCGGCCCATAATGCCGTTCTTCTTTTTGTTGGAGTTTTCGTTTTATGAATCGACTACCCGTAACCGTTCTTTCTGGCTTTCTTGGTGCGGGGAAGACAACGGTGCTAAGTCATATCCTCAACAATCGTCAAGGCAGGAAAGTTGCTGTTATTGTTAATGATATGAGCGAAATAAATATTGATGCAGCCATGGTTAAAAGTGAGGTGGAATTAAGTCATAAGGAAGAGAAGCTAATCGAAATGAGCAATGGCTGTATTTGCTGCACTTTGAGAGAAGACTTGCTCTTAGAGGTTAATAAGCTGGCGAAGGAAGGTCGGTTTGATTGCTTGGTTATTGAGTCGACAGGAATTTCTGAACCATTGCCTGTAGCAGAAACCTTTACGTTTGCGGATGAAAATGGGGTTTCGCTATCTGATGTTGCCAAACTCGATACATTGGTCACGGTTGTCGACGGGGTTAACTTCCTGAAGGACTATGACGAAGCGAAGTATCTCCAGGAAACAGAAGAGTCGTTGGGTGAAGAGGATGAGCGCAGTGTGGCCGACTTACTGGTCGATCAAATAGAATTTGCTGACGTTTTGTTGATCAGTAAATCAGACTTGGTTGAGGAGTCTGATATCGCGAGACTAAAGGCGATTTTAGGAAGCCTTAATACCGAGGCACGAATTATTCCCATTTCGCATGGAAAGGTAGGGATTGAAGACGTACTTAATACAGGGCTGTTTGATTTTGAGAGGGCCCAGCAAGCGCCGGGATGGCTCAAAGAGATGCGCGGTGAGCATGTGCCGGAAACGGAAGAGTATGGAATTAGTAGTTTTAGCTATATTGCTCGTCGTCCGTTCCATCCTCAAAAGTTTTATGATTTTCTTAATGACCTGCAAAAGTTTGGGAAGCTGATTAGATCTAAAGGCTATTTCTGGTTGGCGTCGCGTTTTGAATTTGCAGGGCAGTGGAGTCAAGCGGGTGGTATTGCTCGTTATGGTTTTGCAGGTATGTTTTGGAAGGCTGTCCCGAAAGCCGATTGGCCCACCGATGCAGACTACTTGGAGTCAATAGGGAAAACTTGGGTTGAGCCATTCGGAGACATGCGTCAGGAACTCGTGTTTATAGGTCAGGGCGTAGATCAGGAGGCCATGACGAATGCTCTCAATGACTGTTTGCTATCTGAAGAAGATGTTCTTAAAGGAAAGGAATACTGGCTTTCTTTGGCTGACCCATTTCCCGCATTTACGGAAAGCGCGTGACTTATGAAACGATTCCATGTCGTCAGGGGGAAAAATGACAGCTAACACGAGTGAGTTAGGGGCGGAGGTATTGTTGCATCACCGGACTTCTTCGGAGTCTCCATATCCAAAGGTTCTGGCAGATATTTATGATCCGGCTTACAACATGGTTATTTGGGAGCGAGAGCTTAATCATGATTTGTATTCCTCTGTTGAGGAACTGTTTGACAAAGCTCAGTCGCTTAACGTGGAAGGGAGTGTAACGCCTGATTCAGCGTTGTCCTTTTTACTTGAAAAGTTGGATGGTTTTGAGAACGTAAATACGTTAAGCCTTGAGATCGCCGAACTGGTCGCAATGTTTTGCTGTTTGTTCGACTTGAAGAGAGCAGGCTTAAGGTTGACGATGCTTGGGCATGCAATGTGCCCTAAATTTCATGTCGATAGAGTGCCGTGTCGCTTAGTGACGACTTTTTATAACTCAGGAACGGAATGGCTTCCTCATAACGTCGTTGATAGGTCTAAGTTGGGGCACGGGAGCGGGGGCTTGAATGATGACGAATCCGGAATATACCCTAGTTCCTCTGCTATTCGCCAGATGAAAGCTGGTGATGTTGCGCTGTTGAAAGGGGAGCTCTGGGAAGGAAACGAGAATGCAGGACTAGTGCATCGCTCGCCTGCCTTGAAATCGGGGGAAAAAAGACTATTGCTAACCCTCGACTTTATAGGCTAGTGGCTAACAATATGTCTGTAGATTGCTTGAATGAGTCTAAGGCGGTCACGAGCAAATTGTCCGGTGTACTGAGTAAAGTTGAGTACGCCGAACGAAAGTGCAATGAAAACGGTGTTCGATTGACCGTCAAACGGAAGTTGGTTTTGTCGGGTTTGTTGATTTCGGATAAAGCAATGTCAGCCTACGAACTCGTTGATTTGTGTAAGGCTGAATTCAACGAAGTAATTCCAGCAATGTCTGTTTATAGAATCTTAGACTTTCTACAAGTGCAACAACTTGCTCATAGACTCCATTTGGCAAACAAATATGTGGCTTGCACACACATCGGTTGTGATCATAAACATGAGGTTTCACAATTTTTAATCTGCGGGAGCTGCCAACGCGTTAAGGAAATCAGTTTAGGAAAATTATCCGAAGAAGAGCTAAGGCAAGATGTTGAATCAGCGGGTTTTCAGCTTGTTAGCCCCCAGTTAGAAATCACCTGTGTTTGTGATGATTGTGCCAATGCCATTATCTAAAAAAGTACGGAAAGTTCTTTTCTTCGTTTTTCTATCGATGGGAATGAGCTCTTTGAGTCAAGCACATCCTCATAACTGGATTGATCTAAACACCCGTTTTGTTTTGGACGAAAATGCGCGGTTGGTGCAAGTTAAACAACGGTGGGAGTTTGATCTTTATTACTCTCTTATGATGCATGCTGACTTGCTTAATGAGTTTGGTAGTGAACAGCTAGGTTTGCCCGCAGCGGCAGCAGATATGATTAGGAATTTGGAGTCTTATCAATACTTTTCAAAGCTTAAACTGAATGATTACCCAATCGAGCTCGGTGTACCAGAAACCTATCAACTCTTCACAAAGAAAGAAGATGGGAGCGAAGAGCTAACCCTAGTATTGGAGATGACTTTCGGAATAAAGCTTGAAACCAGTATTGAAAACAAGACTTTAGCATTTCAGGTCTTTGACCCGACATACTACGTCGCGATGAATCATGCGACAGAGAATAATATCGAGATTATCGGCGGCAACGCGACTGAGTGCTCTAAAACGCTTGAGTTTCCTGAGCCTTCTGATGAGATCGTCGAGTATGCGCAAAGCCTTGATCGAACACAAAAGCAAACAGACGGATTAGGGATGAGCTTTGCCGAAACGGCGTTCATTAATTGTATTTAGTCGTAACGAGCTTTCAGACAAAGATTACGGTCAACTTATGAAGAGTAAATGGCGTGAAATTGGTGACTATCTCAGTTCAAACATCTTATAAAACGATACTAGCAAGAGTTGTGATACTGGCCTCGGTCATTCTTTTGGTGGCGATGGTTTATCGCGAGTGGGCGGCGTTCGTTTCAACGACGATTGAATGGCAAAAATCGCTTCATGCGATGTTGGCGAGTCATATAGGTGCGGTCTCTGAGGATGCGGTTCGATATGGAGGTGCGCTGATTGCTTTAAGTTTTGGCTATGGAGTATTCCATGCGATAGGTCCTGGCCATGGCAAAGCTGTGATCGTTACCTACCTTGGGACCAGCAAAGAAACTGCTTGGAAAGGTATTTTTATTTCCTTCTCTGCTGCCATTCTTCAGTCAGTAATTGCAATAATTCTGGTCAGCGTTTTAGCGAGAGTGCTCAGTTTTAAACTGTCTGAGGTGCACAATTATGGGAATGATATGGCGCTGGTAAGTTATGTTCTGGTTAGCCTGTTAGGTTTTATGTTGGTGGTCGGTTCCATTAGGCGCATGATTAAATCAAGTCGTTCAAATGGGCAAAGGGAACATCTTCTTCATATCGGTCATGAACATGGCCATCACAATCACAATCACGATGATCATTCGGAGTCCAGCCACAGTCATAGCTCCAATTGTGGTTGTTCTCATACTCACGTCCCTGACCAGCATGAATCAAAATTGCAAACACTGGCTGTTATTTTCTCGATGGGGTTTCGTCCGTGTTCAGGGGCCATTGTCGTGCTGATTTATGCGCACTTGGTTGGTGTGTATTCTTATGGTGTGATTGCAACACTGATGATGGGTCTCGGGACGGGCTTGTCGGTGAGTGTGATTGCCGTCGTCACGCTATACGCGCGGGCTTGGTTAGAGCGATTTCTAGCGGCATCAGATCAAAGCGGTGGGCGTTTACATGATTATATTAGTCACTGCGTACGCCTTTTTGGGGGTGTTGTGCTGATTGTATTGGGCTGGAGTTTTTATCGTGTTGCGTCGGCGATTAGTGCAGGACATCCTTTGTTTTAGGCGCTTTGGGAAAGTGAATTAATAGTTTATATGGGCTTTTGTTACTCCAATTTAGATATTTAAAGATATAATATATCATATCATTTTAGTGTTCGTCGGTAGGAGGTAAGTAAGGTGTATCGTGAGTTTTTCCATTCGCTAGAAAACAAGTCTGATGGCGAGAGCTTAGCTTTACACGAGGTGATTGAAAACCTGTCATTCAACGACTCAGGTTTAATTCCCGTGATAACGCAAGACGCGGTGAGTAAGAAGGTTTTGATGATGGCTTGGATGAACAGAGAGTCTTTGGCCCAAACGATTGATGGGGGGCGCGTGACATATTGGTCGAGAAGTCGGCAAGCCCTGTGGATTAAGGGTGAAACCAGTGGGCATACGCAAGAGTTAGTGTCTATGTACTTTGATTGCGATGGCGATAGTGTGCTCTGCCTTGTGAATCAGGCTGGGGCGGCTTGCCATACTCATCGACCTGATTGTTTTTATTTACAAGTCGACCAAGTAGAAAGCCAGGTCCGTGTTATTGGTGACAGTGGTTAATAAGAGAGAGTATTGAACTAATGCCAAGCACAGTATTTAAGCAAGCCGCTGTCGTTAACGAGGGTAAGATTCGCGAGGTCGATGTTCGAATTGAAAATCAGCGAATTGAACTGATCGCAAATTCGATTCAGGCAAAACCTGAGGATAATGTCGTCGAGGCAAAAGGACGCTGGTTAATACCAGGAATGATCGACGACCAAGTACATTTTCGTGAACCGGGATTGACGCATAAGGGATCTATCGCATCGGAATCTCGTGCGGCGGTAGCGGGCGGTATTACAAGCTATATGGAGATGCCTAACGTTAATCCCGCCACAACGAGAATTCAGGCACTAGATGAAAAGTTTGCGATAGCATCTCGTGATTCCGTTGCAAACTATTCGTTTTATCTTGGAGCAACGGAAGATAACTTGGATCAAATCAAGGCGCTTGATCCCGCAAATATATGTGGCGTTAAGATATTTATGGGCGCCTCAACCGGAAGCCTTTTGGTTGAGAGACCTGCCGCTCTAGAAGCAATCTTTAGGGAAAGCCCGGTATTGATTGCCACGCATTGTGAAGCTGGTCCGATCATGGAGCAGAATTTGAAGGAACTACGGAGGTTAGGTCGTAAAATTACGATACACGATCACCCTATTATTCGTGATGATGAAGCCTGTTACGCCTCTTCTTCCTATGCGGTTGGTTTGGCCAAGAAATACGGGAGCGAGCTAAATGTTTTACATATCACCACGGCAAAAGAGCTTAGCTTGTTTGAGTCGGGGCCTGTCCAAGACAAGCGCATCACGGCTGAAGCTTGCGTGCATCATCTTTGGTTTAGTGACCAGGATTATGAGGCGCAAGGTAATCTTATTAAATGTAACCCAGCGATAAAAAAACAAAGCGATCGAGATGCGCTGATTCGAGCTCTAAGCACCAACCAAATCGATATTATAGCGACTGATCATGCGCCACATACCCGTGCGGAAAAGTGTACGTCATATATGGAGGCGCCGGCAGGCCTTCCCCTCGTTCAACATGCGTTGCTCAGTGTGCTAGAGCACGTTCGGCATCAAAGACTTTCGATAGAGCAGGTTGTAGAGAAAGTCTCACACAACCCTGCAACTCGATATGGCGTGGAGGAACGGGGCTTTATTCGAGAAGGCTATTATGCAGATTTGGTGTTGGTCGACCCAAATCAAATGACCAAAGTCTCAAACGAAAATTCACTTTATCGTTGCCAATGGACGCCTTTTGATGGCGTTGATTTCTGCTCAAAAATCTGTGCGACTTGGGTCAACGGTGAACTCGTTTATGACGGTTTAAAGGTGCTGGATAGGCCTATTGCCGCACAACAATTGAAGTTCACGTCAACGCGTTAACAACCAATAAAGCCCACTCTAGGAAAAATATGTTTAATCCGTCTTTATTACCAGACATCACCTCTCATTATGTCGCTGAGATCCAAAAACCTCTTCAATGGGTTGGAATGGAAGAGATTGCTATTCCGCTGCTTATTTCTGCTCAAGACAGTAGTGTCCCACTAACAGAACAGAACCTTGAACTTAAAGTAGTGCCGCAGCAAGTAATGGCAAAGGCATCTTTGTATGTGAATCTTGAAAAGCAAGATGCTAAAGGGATTCACATGTCCCGGTTGCATCTAGCATTGAACAACAAACTAGCCGGCAAAACTCTATCCAAAGATAAAATGATTCTATTGTTACAACACATGGTGCAGTCACAAGACGGTATCAGCAATAGTGCCCGACTGGTTTTTAAATTTGACTTAGTACTTGAGAAACCGGCATTGCTAAGTGGCGAATTAGGCTATCAGTCATACCCCGTTCGCGTGGATGCGCAGTATATCAACGGTGAACTGAATTTGGACCTAGACCTAACTATCCCTTACTCCAGCACCTGCCCATGTTCAGCATCCCTTTCTCGACAGCTCTACGCCGAGGCGATTAACGAGCGCTTTTCGGATGGCACTGTAAACAAACAGGAATTGATGAGTTGGGTCGTATCGGATGCTGGATCTGTCGCTACACCTCACAGTCAGCGCTCCTATGCATATCTCAAGTTATCTTTAGAAAAGAATTACTTTCCTGATGTCGCCTCTTTGATTTTCCAGTTCGAAGGCATTATCGGTACGCCGGTGCAAACCGCTGTAAAGCGTCAAGATGAACAAGCGTTCGCGCGTATGAATGCAGAAAACCTAATGTTTTGTGAAGACGCGGCACGACGAATTAAAAATGGCTTAGAGAAGATGGCGTTCGTCGACAATTATTGGATCAAGGTTGAGCATCAAGAAAGCCTGCATGCGCACAACGCTGTCGTGATTGATAAAAAGCTTTGATAGTAAGCCATGAAATAGTGCGTTCTTAATGACAGGCGCACCAAGAAACAAACCAAATGATAGATAAGCAATATGAACAAGCAATTAATTAATATTTCACTTCCGGACGGATCCGTTCGTCGTTTCGAAAAGCCTGTCACAATATTGCAGGTAGCAGAGAGCATTGGTTCGGGGTTGGCCAAAAACGCGGTGGCTGGTGAAGTGAATGATCAGCTTCGTGATGTCTGTGACGTCATTTCAAGTGACGCAGCGCTTCGCATCATTACGCCAAACGACGAGCAAGGGCAAACAATCATTCGGCACTCTTGCGCTCACTTAGTTGGTCATGCCGTCAAGCAATTATTTCCTGATGCCAAGATGGTTATTGGGCCAGTGATTGAAAACGGTTTCTATTATGACATTGCATACAAACGCCCTTTCACCGCGGATGATTTAGCTTCCATCGAAGAGCGGATGAAAGCCTTAATTAAGACAAACTATCAAGTAGTGAAACGTATTCAACCTCGTGACGAAGTCGTTTCTGTGTTTAAGTCGCGAGAGGAAGATTACAAACTTAAACTCATCGATGATATGCCTGGTGTTGAAAGTATGGGCCTCTATTATCATGAAGAGTATGTTGATATGTGCCGTGGTCCACATGTGCCGAATACGAGATTTTTACCCCATTTTAAACTGTTAAAAATTTCTGGCGCGTATTGGCGAGGTGATTCGAACAACGAACAGTTGCAACGCATTTATGGTACGGCTTGGCCCAATAAGAAGGACCTAAAAGCACACCTTAATCTGTTGGCAGAGGCTGAGAAACGAGATCATCGGCGTTTAGGAAAAGAACTAGACTTGTTTCACTTTTCAGATGAGGCGCCCGGTTCAGTATTTTGGCACGCGAAAGGCTGGATACTCTTTCAGCAGTTAATCGACTACATGCGTCGCCAACAACAGAAAGAAGGCTATGACGAGGTTAATACGCCAGATCTTATGGATCGAAGCCTCTGGGAAACATCCGGTCATTGGCAAAACTATCGCGACCATATGTATACCACTCAGACGCCTGATCAACGTACTCTGGCACTAAAACCTATGAGCTGCCCTGGCAGCGTATTGATGTATCGATATGGCCTCAAGAGCTATCGAGACTTGCCAATTCGTATGGCTGAGTTTGGCAAGGTCCATCGCTATGAACCCTCGGGTTCCTTGCACGGTCTGCTTCGTGTTCGGCACTTTACTCAGGACGATGCCCATATTTATTGCACTTTGGAACAGATGCAGGAAGAGTGTATTCGAGTCATTGAGTTAGTGTTGGCTATCTATCGTGACTTCGGTTTCGAGAATGTTCATATTAAATTGTCTACACGCCCTGATAACCGAATAGGAAGTGATGAAACATGGGATGTACTAGAGTCCGCCTTGTTATCTTCATTAAAAAATCTAGACCTTCCTTATCAAATTAGTGAAGGAGAGGGGGCTTTCTACGGTCCAAAATTGGAGTTCACTTTGCGTGATTCTATTGGGCGCGATTGGCAATGCGGCACGCTCCAGGTAGATATGAACCTGCCGGAGCGCTTTAATCTCAACTACGTAGATGTGCAAGGACAGAAACAAGTACCTGTTATGTTACATCGTGCTTTGTTTGGTTCACTGGAACGTTTTACGGGCATTCTAATTGAGCACTTTGCAGGCAAGTTACCTGCGTGGCTTTCTCCTACGCAGGTCTCGGTACTGGCTATATCTGAAAAGTCACATCAATACGCAAACGAAGTTTGTAAGGTGTTTATAAGAGCAGGGCTAAGAACAGAGATTGATTGTGGTAGAGAAAAAATTGGACACAAGATTCGTCAGCATACGCTGAGAAAAACACCTTTGATGGCCATTGTGGGTGCAAACGAAGCGAAGAATTTCACAGTCAACTTGCGCCATATCAGTGGCGAAAGCTTAGGAGAGCTCTCTTTAGTTGAGGCCACTGATTGCCTCTTACAGAGAACCATGAACCCTGACCATTAATGTTCATCCAAGAACCCCATAAAGGACAACTAACCCATGTTGAAAGGACTGCTACCTGAGAACTATGAAGAATGGCATCACTGTATTACGGTCGACTGCGGAATACCTTTAAACTCTGCGTTTATTGATGAACGGATTGCTGCTATGCAAGATATTAATGACTTCAAAACAAGGCAGTTTCTTGAACTATATGGGTTGCAATACCACCAGCAGGTTATGAAGTGGTTTCTTCAAGCGAAAGGATATGTGGATGGCAGAAAATGACTGATGAAGAAATCTTGTCGTTATTTGATGATTGGAATGAAGCGCTACAAACCCTTGACCCCAAAAAAGTCGCAGCGCTTTATGAAAGTAATGCAATTCTGCTGCCGACCTTATCTAAGCAGGTGCGTCATAATTCTTCAGAGATAGAAGCATACTTTTCGCAGTTGCTAGCGTATGCCCCCAAAGGAAGCATAAATGAAGCAAATGTTCGAATTTTTGGCGACATTGCGATCAACTCGGGTGTCTACACTTTTTTGTTTGAAAGCGGGTTGTCTATCCAAGCCAGGTTTACCTTTGTTTATAAATGGAATGGAGCGAAGTGGATGATTATAGAGCACCACTCTTCAAAAATGCCGAAAGAAGGTAGCCCCTTTTAGTTGATGAAACCTAAGGAAAATATGAAAGACGATAGTGAAATATCCCCCCTTTTTAGGGTTGATGCTAGCGATACCTGTTGCAGCAACTCAAGCTGCTGTGGGCCTCAGTTTCCACAAAAGCGCCAGTCCCCCAAAGTTGGACGGAATGATCCCTGCGCCTGTAATAGTGGCAGAAAATATAAGAAGTGTTGCGGGAAGAACGCTTAGGGTTTGATCGCGATTTGTGACAAGGAGTCGACCCCTCTGCGGATTAAGGATATGCCAGCGCACTCAGCCGATAGCACCTCGTCGCGACCTGCCATTAAGATTGAAGTAACGGTTGTAGGTTATGGGCCAACGCTGAGCCGGGCCTGAAGTGATAGGCTATATGATGGACAAAAAGAGAGTGTTTTTTGAGCGATTTTAAGTGTCTAATATAGAAAGACGGTGGGGGTGATGATGCTATTCGACGTCATTCCCGTTGTTGTGTGAGTATAGAACCATATAAAGATGATTGGCTTTGAGGTTATGGTATTTGTTGGCCCCTTACTGAAAGAAAGGTGGAAACAGTTACATGGATCATTGCGTTTTAAAAATAGATAAAGCGGGTCAGCCCGTCGATTGGTTGAGCAAAGAACAAGCAGCCACGCTAGTGTGTAATGACAAAGTGGTTTGGTCTTTTGGCGACAGATTGATTGAGCTTCGTGGTGGTTTCAATCGACGTGGCGAGCGTTCAATTCTCAAACTTCATCCTATCTTAGCGGTCGACGGACGAGTTTCTCATCACAGCTATCGTGTGCCACTTAGTAACCGTCTGCTTGCCCGCCGTGATCGGTATCTCTGTATGTACTGCGGTCAAAAATTCCCTCTCTCCAAGTTAACGCGAGATCATGTGCTTCCCAAATCTCGCGGTGGTCGCGATGTTTATCAAAATCTCGTTGTCGCGTGTCAATGTTGCAATACTCGCAAGGGGAATAGAACGCCTGAAGAAGCCGGTATGCCCCTGTTAGCGGTGCCATTTCAACCCACGTTTTGTGAGTTTCTGGCCTTGGCGAATCACCATGTCTTAGCCGATCAAATGGCGTACTTGGAAAAAGGCTTTAAGCACCAGCATATGCGCTTGAACTAGCGTTTTTTTTGTAGTGTTACCCGCGTTAAAAACCTAGTGTAAAACTTAAGTAAAGGGCGCGACTCGTGTCTGACGGATAGGTGTTGAGAGGCGTTGATGTGGTGAGCGAGTTTTGCCGGATATCTTTATCGAGAACGTTTTGCACGAACGCTGAAAACTCAAAATCTTTAATGTTGGCGCGATTGGCTCGCGCTTCTGCTCGCCAAGAATAGTGCGCGGTTAGGTAATGGTATGCTTTCGCTCTGGGGTTATAGTCGAGCTTTGATGCATCGAACGCGGCATTACTTTGATAGTCTCCCACATAGTTGTCCCACAGTGCGATGCGATGATGCTCATCGCTGTAGCTAATGCCTAGTTTGGCACTGATATGAGGCAAAGTAGTAATGTCGTGAATGTCTTCGTTACTGGTTTCTTTATTGCGTTGATACGCCGCTGATCCGTCGATTTTAAGGGCGTTCGTTATGGCGTGACTGAAGGTGAGTTCACTGCCATAGAACAGTCTTTGGTCGACGTTTTGATACTCAAAGATCGTATCCGCGGGCACAAACTGTGGGGCGATGAGGTTTTTCTGCTTACTTTGATATAACGACAAGCTCAGAAAGCTGCTTTCATCGTGATAGAACGCTTCCAGCTCGAACGTCTCGACTGTTTCGGATTCGAGTTCACGGTTGCCTCTCACTACCGGCGGTATATTCGCACTTGTTTCCAGTATGCTTGGGCTACGATACGCCTCACTGTAGAGGAGCTTTGCTCCCCATGTATCAGAGAACTGATGGGTAACCGCTAATCGAGGCACGAAATCACTTTTCTGTCCTTGCGCTTGATTCAATTGGCCTCCCACTACGTACTTAGTATTGGTGTCATATTGGTAGGCGAGTTGTGAGAATACTTGCGTAGCGTCGAGCTCAGTGGACTTGAGAATGTCGGCTTGTGACACAAACTTTGTTTTCATGGTGTTGATGCCGAATATAACCTCAACTTCGTCGCTAATCTGCCCCGTAAACGTTTGCTCTAGAAAGTACTCGTCGTCATCGAACTGGCTATCATTGACTGAAGAGTTGATCCACGATCCATGCGTTTTTGCACGCCAGTTTCGATTGAATTCAAATCCTTGGGTTAGCGAAACATAGAACTGTTCATCTTCGAGCTGTCCTGGCATAAAGCCGCTGCGTTGGCCTAAGGTGTCGCTGTCTCGGTTAGTATTGTTTAAAGTAAAGTCGGTCTCGTGAAAGCGTATATTTGCATAGATAGAGCGAAAGTCTTCGCCCATGGTAACGCGTTCGTCTTGTTGGTTGATGTCGACGAAAGTTGCCGTCCATCCTTTATCATCCCAGCTGCTTACATTAAGGCTCACTCCTAGTGCGCTGTCGGGGTCATAATAATGACTAGTCGCAGATGCAAATTTTGCATTGTTAGACCCCGTGCCTACCGTAATACTTTGCTTCGTTTCTGTTGGCTGCACCGTGATGATATTGATAACGCCGGTATAAGCATTCGCGCCGTAGAGAACAGAGCCCGGCCCGCGGATTAATTCCACACGCTCCACGACGTCTAAAGGAAAGCTGTTGAACAGATTTCTGAAGGGTTCGGACGCTCCCGGAATAGAGCGATACGGATTGCCATCAATCAGTATCAGTAAATGATTGTTTAGATAGAGTGAGTCGCCGCGCAGGGAAATATTATCGTTCTGAAAATCTCCGTCGCTAAGCAAGTTAATTCCAGGCAAGCGTCCAATAACGTCTCTCAATGAAATCGCTCCATAGCGATCAATGTCATCACGTGTTACGACTGAAATAATACCGGGTGCTTCGTAGATTGTTTCGCTTTGTCGAGAGACTGTTGTCACATCGACTTGCAGCAGGGAAGCGAGAGGCAAGTCAAAAACCGCTAGATCATCCGCATAGGCAGGTACAAGAGAACCTTGTAGTAGGGCGGCTAGCAGTAAGCAGATTCGTTTTTTATTGGAATGAGGCATCGTTTGTCCTCTAACGCTTTATTATTCTTTTAGGATAGACCTTTTTTGAAGCGAGCGCCGCAGGTTTAGCTTACTCGCTCCAATATTTAGCTAAATGGATAAGGTCTATGCTTGCTTAGTCTTTGGGGTGTTGTGTTTTGGGCTCCAGAACGAGTTCGGTGCTAAAGCCATTTTAGTAGAGCTTAACGCGATGCACTTCCTCCAAAGATGTGATCTTATCTCGCGCCAATGAAAGCGCCATTTGTGTTAGCGGTACCATGCCATTCTGTACGGCAAGTTGTTCTAACAAGTCAGCGTTAGGCCTATCAGAAATATTCTGTCGGATATTGGCGTCTATGACCATCAGCTCGTATACCGCGGCGCGACCAAAATAGCCCGTTTGATAGCAATGGCTGCAGCCTTTTCCCTTATAGAATTTTTCTTCGTTTGCTATGCCTAATGATTTGCGGATTGCATCAGGAATGGTTTCCTCTTCTGTGCATTCTGGACAGTTCTTTCGGACTAATCGTTGTGCGAGTACTGCTAGCAACGAGGTGTTGACTAAATAGGGCGCAATGCCGATCTCTAGCAAGCGAGTGACAGTAGTTGCGGCGCTATTGGTATGAAGTGTCGATAGCACGATGTGCCCGGTTAACGAGCTTTCGACGGCCATTTTTGCGGTTTCCTTATCACGAATTTCGCCCACCATCACCACGTCTGGATCGTGACGAAGTATGTGTCGTAACGCACGCGAGAAATCGTAGCCGGTTTCATGATTCACCTGAATCTGAGTAATGCCATCTATGTGATATTCAACGGGGTCTTCGACGGTAATAATGTTGACATTGGTCTCTCTGATCGACTGAAGTGCCGCATAGAGCGTGGTCGATTTGCCGCAGCCAGTTGGCCCTGTCACCAAAATCATGCCATGGCTGCGACGCACAAGACTGGCAAACAGCGCTTCATCTTTTGGCGTAAACCCAACATCACTGAGCGAGCGCAGGCTCGCATCTTTGTCGAGAATTCGAATGACGACACTTTCGCCGTGAATAGATGGAATGATCGATATTCTTAGATCAACGGCAACGCCGTGGTGAGAGACCCTTGCTTGTCCATCTTGGGGCAAGCGGTGCTCCGCGATATTCATTTCGCCCATGATTTTTATCCGACTACTGATAGACGGCAGCATATGTTTATTGAGCGAACGAATTTTTACCAAGCTACCATCGATTCGAAAGTAGAGCTCGACGCCTGCTTCTCGGGGCCGAATATGAATGTCTGATGCTCGGCTATTGATGGCATCGATTATCATGTTGTGAACTAACTGAATGGTAGGTCTGGCCTGACCCAGTTTGGTGGCCTTTTTTTCGTCTTGCACCCAATCATGTTTGTCTGGCAAGTCAGCCATCGCTCGCTGATCGTCGACAGGACCATAAAAGCGTGCGATGGAATACTCGATGTCGTTGCGAGTAGCGATGACATACTCAAGGACTTTCCCAGTCAGAAATTCGAGCTGCCGACTCAATTCAAAGTTAATAGGCTCCTCCACCGCAATAATTAGCTTGTCCTCAATCATGGTAATCGGCAGTGCGGCATGTTCTCTGACGAAATCCGCAGGTGCTAGACTGAGCACATCTGCTTCCGCTTGAAGAGACACCAGAGACATTAAGGGAAGGTTGAATGTTGTGGCGACTAGGCATGCGTATTCTTTTTCGTTCAAAAGTTTTTTTGTTCTTAGTTTTTTAGCGATATCAATATCGCTTAGGTCGTGGCTAAGCTTGAGTGGCGCAAGGTCAGTTTTGCTGATCATGTTTACCTGCAGCGCCAAATCAAGAAGACGGATAGCCGGTCTATTGGCCGGGTGCGTAATACCGACCACTAGCTCAGGGATCGAAAATAAAGGCTCCGCTAACAAGTAGTCTGAAGGTTGTGTTTTTAGGGTGTCGGCTTCGTTTTGCATGGCGTACCTCGTTAATCGCAGATACTTTCAGCTTAAATCGTTGTTGCCGTGCGGCCATGATGTGCGTCAAACCAAACCCCGAAAGCGGCACTAAAACCATTGAAGTAATAGGATCGCTTGTTTCGTCTTCGCATTCATCGAAATTAAGCAGAAGGTGACGATGGCCTCGAGGTCTTTTTCGGGATGGATGAACGTTATAAATGAGCTGGAAATATTATATTATGATTGAAAGATAGGCATAGAAAAGGAGCTGTAAAGTGGTGTTGTTTTGGCCCATTCAACAAGAACTTGATTGCATTAGTGACAGTGGTCGCGTTCTCGGGAAGATAAAATTTGATGGTTCTAAAAATGAATATATATTCAGTTTGGCCAGCCAATCAACGGTGCTATCAAAGCAAGATGAGTCAAATATTGTTGAGAGACTCGCGGGATTGAGCTCCGGTAAGTATGTCATTGCGATGCAGGATGATGATTGAGGAGGTACCTCGAAATTTAGGAAGATTGGTCCGATTAGCTTTTCAGTTAATTTAACGTCCTATGAATGCTTTTCCACTGCAGCCCATAGCAGCGAGGTGGCTAGGAATAAAGATGAGCTAAGAAAGTAGTTCCAGTGAATGCATCCGCACGATTGTTTTGGTGTAAAGGTAATCTATGAAAATAGCGTATCAATATTATAAAAATGAAGGGTATGTGAGCAGTAGGCCTAGCGGAATCCTGACTTTGCAGGACGTTAAAGACTATGCTGAAGCGCTGACCCAGGATGAATCGATCACCCAAGCATTTATGGAAGTTGTCGACTTTGAAGGTGTCGAGGGGTTTGATTTTGGATACTTTGAAGCGGAAGAACTCGTGGCACCTTTCAAAAATTTGAAAGCGCTAAAAGGGTATCAAGGCTCCTGGTTGGTAGTAAAAAAAGACTTTACGAAAAGCATGTCCAATATTCTGCGCAATGCGAGCAAAGACGTCGGGGTTGTGATTAGAACGTTTGGAACTGTCGAAGATGCATGTCGGTATGCCCAGTTTAGCTCTATCTGAGAGTTTACTGTCTATAGCGTGAGCCGGCGAGACGAGCGGTAGGCTTTCCCGTTAGACCACCAATAGACGTATTGCATAGACAAAAAAAAGCACCGCCTAAAAGGGGGACGGTGCAAAGGATCGCTCAGTATGAAAAAGGTCACGCTAACGTGGTGTTCGATTTACGGCTAACTTTCATCCGTGTGCACCGATCTACCAAGTAGTCTTCTCTTCCAAATGTTTGCTGATACTAGTGTGACCCTGTGTTTGGCAAAGAGTTCAGAAAAAGTTTAGAAAGTTTCGGAGCGGCTTCAGGTCTCTGTTTGGAACCTTAAAAATTGAATTTGAGTCGCTATCAACTATATTCTGCTTCATCAGTAGTGCGATTATGCGGAGTGATAGGGGGAGATTAGATGAGTAGCGATGCAGAAAAACTGCAGCCCCTGTATGAGCTGTTTGAGGCATCTAGCCACGATGTGTTTGAGTCCTTGGGTTGCAGTGTTGTGCGTGTCGAAACCGCAGAAGAAAAAGTGAACCCGCCGTGTGCCTATATCGAGGCGCGTTCAGACGAGTTAGACATGTTGCTGCTGTTGCGCGGCCCCATGACTGTTTTAGAGCAAACTCTACCCACGAAAGGTGATGGAAAAAGCGTTAGCGAAAATGATTTGAACGACTGGATATCCGAGCTTGCCAATCGATTTATGGGCAATTTAAAAAATAAACTCTTGGTCTATGATCATCGTTTGAAAATGGGCACGCCGAATAGCGAATCGAATGTCGGCTTAGAGCGTTTCAATGTTAATGACTTTACCTCGCGAGTACTTTATTTCGATACCGGCAGCGACGTGTTTGAGTGTGCGCTATACAGTAAGCCCTTAACTGAACATTTACATTTCATTTATCACGAGCCTGCGCACTACGGCCAAAAAAATGATGATGGCGATCTAGAAATATTCTAGCGCCTATAAGCTTCTTATTAGAATGGAACAAAACCAGTCTTGCAGAGTCAGTAGAGTCGTCGTCTGCGTAATCTGAAAAAAAGGTTACGTTTCGCACTTCAGCGATTGGCGCCTGCAAGGAGAACAGAGTGAACACTGCGATGTTGTTGAAAGCGATTCGAGTCGCGCTGGTGGTCGGAACCATACTTCTCGTTATTAACCAGTATGCAGCGCTGTTTGGGGATGAACCCCTTAGATGGTTGCCTGCCATCCTCACGTATTGCGTTCCTTTTGTGGTGTTTTTGGCAGGACAATTGAGTGGGCAGCGTGATAGCAAGCCTGCTGGCCCAGCGGATGAATAGGCACCTTATTAGTGCTAGGGAATAGCAAACGCTAAGCTTCGTGCAGGTGCCCCACCTTGACCCAGATTGTTGTTTCTTCAATTGCGAAAGGTTGATGGGTGCTCATGTGTGGGCTTCTTAACCATGTTCCTGTTGGATATTCACCGTGCTCATCTGCAAGCTTTCCTGAGATAACATAGATCTCTTCACCGCCGGCGTGACGGTGAAAAAGAAACTGCTCACCTTTCGGCCAATGCACTAAGGCCACATGCTCGCCTTCGAACTCATGCAAAGGCATTACTTTTAAATTCCCCTGACCCGGTAACCAAGGCTCCGACTGCGTATCGATCGCAACTTGAGCAGTATCGTTCTCTGCAAACTGGTGTAGTTTAACCAATAACGTACAGCCATTTTCGCTAAACGGTGCATGATCATAGCCCGGAGGATTTCGAAGATAAGCACCGGCATGAAAGTCGCCGCGATGATCAGAAAACGTGCCGCTCAATACCAGTATTTCTTCACCTTTGGGGTGCGGATGTGACGCGAAGCGAGCGCCAGGGTCGTAGCGCACGATCGAGGTCGCATGGCCCTGTTCCGCTTCTTCTCGGGCTAGGCGTTTGCGCCAGACACCGGGTGCGGGGCTACTTTCCCAGTCTTTATCTTCTGTTTCGATGACGACGCGTTGGTCGAAGTCCATATTTAGCATGAGTCAACCCTACCGTTAATGCCGTAGACGAAAGGTCTGACACTTTTATTTGAAAAACGTGCAACGCACCGTGAGTGAAAGGAGTATACGCATAAGCGCCGTATTAAGATCAATCGCTGATATCTCTGGGTAGTAGCATTCCTTGTGAAACACTTATTGCGCGCGCTAATGAAGGAGAATAATAGGAACTAGACGCGCGCTTAAACCAAGTTTGAAAGCTCGTCTAAGGTAACGCGTTGGCCAGCCTCTAATTGACTGACCAATTCGCTAATTCTTTTATTCACGGGTGCACTAAGGCCAAGTGTTTCGGCTTTTTTTGCAACAGCCCCGTTGAGATAACGAATTTCCGTTGGCCGACCCGCTTGAATATCTTCCCACATTGACGAACGCGCTTCGGGGTCAATGGCGATCATGGCCTGGGCAACACGCGTGAACAAGAAGGTGGGTACCTTAATAATGTGTGGAATCCATGTTGCAGGCACCGCGGTATTCTTTTCAAGTGTCACGCCTTCTGCCTTCGCTACCGCCAGCCACTCTGTCATCGCCTCGGCCAATACCCTGCGAATTGCCCGGTCTTCCATTTGCGTTTTGATTGGTAAATCTGAAATAGCATTTAATGCGTTATTTAAGTTCAGTAACAGTTTCGCGTAAATGACTGGTCGCATGTCAGCGTACAGTTTGCATGCAAAGCCGATCGCCTCTAATTGTGGCTTTAGCTGCATACTTATGTCGCTTTGTTCAAACACCAAGTCGCCCGCGGTACCTCGGTGATAGGTCGCATCAGCTTTGCTGAGTACGTTAAACGGCGTGATGCCTTGTTTCACTTGCTGAGGTGGAAGAGACCCTATAATGACGTCTAAACTTCCTAAGCCATTCTGCATGAAAAATAGCTCGCTGCCTGACTCAGCTAAGCGGATTAGGTCTTCTTTTGCGGAGTTCAGCTGATGACACTTCAACGTGACAAACACCGCGTCAAAGCGCGACGCGTCATGGTCGGCTAAATGGTCGGCTAATGAGGTAATGAGTGCAGTTGGCATCATTGTTTCGTGCTGGCCCTCGTAATCTGTGAGGGTGATGCCGCCATGCGACTCGATGGCAGCTCGAACGCGGGGTCTACAAATCAGCGAAACGTCATGCCCACAAAGTAAAAATAAGCCACCGAGGTAGCAACCGGTGGAACCTGCACCGTAGATCGCAATTTGCATGTTGAGCCTTGTGTGTCATGGAAACCTGATCTAAGTCTACATGAAACATGCCGCTTACCAAGGCTCCCGAACGCAGAATGCATTGTTCCGAAATTGTAGGCTTAAGGTCTTAGCTTAATGAAACGGGCAGCCCGATGCCTTTTTGTCTCTCGCCGCGAGTAGTTTTTTTGGTCCGACCTTACAGAGGCTAAAGCCATCTTGGTCATCGGCGTAGCTTGGGTAGTAATTGACAAACCAGCCATCGGAAAATTTTCTGGATGCCCAAGGGTTGTAAATACGGCTAGCCAACCGCCAGCTCGCTAACCCGCCTTTTACTAGAACCTTACTGATGCGACTGGGAGGTGTATAACCCAGCGCGACGAGCAAGGGGTCGTTGTCCATTAACGCCAGTATCGTGGGTTTTACCAGGGGTCGAAGTAGTTTAGGGAAATGCAGTTCTATTGCTTGCATCATGCCATCGGCAACCGCGGCGTTGTCCGCATGAAAGCGCTCGTTTTCAGCTCTGTAGTCTTGTTGCCAGTGTTCCATGGCTTCGATGGTTTTTGGCATGTCACGAATGTTCATTTGTTGGGCGATGACATTCAACTCGTCCGCTAAGGCCTGCTTTTCTGAACTTGAGAGTGGTCGCCGGCCCCACTTTTCAATCCATTCAATGGGGTTTAAAAACATACGAATTAAGGTGTAAATATTGTCATCGTTGTCTATGTCGTAGTGGCTGTGTACCCAGTTGAGGTGTGACACCATTTTCTCGCGTGCTTCGTGGCCTGCTGGCTGGGTGAAAATCTCATACAAAGTTGCTTTGGTGTCGTCCAAGCGCTTTACACCGTCGTCTTCATATTGTCGTGTTCGGTGAAGCAGTTTTGATATTCGCGGGATAGCGAAAGTTTCCATTTGCGCGAGCTCACCAGCCAATACGAACTCGATTGGAAAGTCGTGTTCCACAATCTTAGAGGTAATGGCATGACTTTTATCGAGTTCGCTTTTTTTATCGCCGTGAATTGTGGCGTGATGGGTTGCCGCTAACGGGATTTTTGCATTATCACTGTGCGCAGAAATAGCTTGCATATGGATCGCCTTCTTTTAAAAATAGACATGCGTCTATTGTTGCTGAATCCTATCTATTTCCAATAGACAGATGTGCCGATCTGTCTATATCTAGACACAAAAATGCTTCTGTCTAGTTGCCTTCAATTCTATCGTCGGGTGACGGGCGCGGAGCTAAAGCTGACTTAGGAGTGTCTAATTTGTCAAAAGCTAAGCATGCAATTAATACCGCGTTTGTGGCTCTGGTTGAGTCCCAGTCGTATGGAACGATTCAAGTCAGTCAGATTGTAGAGCAGGCAGGCGTTGCCAGAGCGACCTTTTACTTGCATTACTCGACCAAAGAAGAGCTCTTGCTTGCCTATATCGATGATATGTTTCAGCGTTTCTATGACGATATCGAAGCGCAGCTGGCGGAGGTGGAGTTGTTTGAAGTGAGCACGGCAAAAAAAATGTTCGTGCTGTTTAAAGAGGAGGGGGCTTTTAGCCGCGTATTAACGCAAGCTGAGGTAAGGCCCGTTTTGTTTGGGCGTTTTCAGGGCTATTTGTCACGCATTTTTGGCCGCTTGTTGCGCAGTACGCCTGATGCAAAAGTTTCGCCGAAAGATATGCCGTTTTTGATCGACTTTTGTGCGGGCGGCTCTTTAGCCATGCTGGGGTCTTGGGTTGAACGCGATTTTCAGCCAGCGGCAGAGGTAATGGGCGAAATGTACTTTAATATGCTAATGGACGGCATGTGGCACATGCTAGGTCTGAAAAGCGAACTATAAAGCGCCCACCCCAGTGTCAAAACGAATGTCCTGCAATAGTGGCGCGAGAGATCCGTCTTCGATTAAGGAGTCGATCAACTCATTTAGTGTCGCAATATCTAGTGTTATACCTTTTCGCAATACCGCACTTAGGTGGTAAGTTTGATCCAGTTTTTCGGAGATCAATAGGCGTTCTTTCTGTTCAGGATGGTCTTTTAAGAACTGTCCTAGAAATGAGCGGGTCACGACTGCGATATCACCGCGTTGCCCCTGAAGTACCATTTGAATACTGCCCAAATTGCTGGGGGTTAGCTGCATGTTGAAGTGTTTTTCTAAGTAGTTTCGGTCAGAATTATAGTTGGCAAAGCGATAGTGATAGCCTTTCACTCCTATCATAGTCTTGTCTTCGAATGAGTCAAAATAGCTTTGGTCACGGTTGGGTTGAGCTAGCGCAATATAGACTTCTGAGCCATCTAAGAACGGCTCAGTAATATCGACGTCGTAGTTTTTCCAGCCCCATTCAGCCTGCTCGAACATTGAAATATCGCAACGGCCCAAGTTCAATATTTCATGGCGGGTTGATGGCGATGTTGCCACGGGTACAAATTCATACTTATCTTGATGCGCGTTCATTAAGACCAGTAGTTCGGTCGCTAAGCCGCCGACTTGGTCGCCTTCATTTACCACAAAAGGAGGGAAGTGATAGAGCCCAACACGTATCTGTTCTTTCGCATGGGCAACAGCCCCGACCAGTAATAGGCTGCAAAATAAGAGTGTCGTTAGTGAACGTCGTTTTGGCATTTTATTTTTATAAGCAAAAAGTGAGGACAGCTTCAATTATAGCGGAAATTTTGTCTAATATTAGTCCATATAAAGTATAAGGGAATTGTTTGTCACAAAACTGTAATAATTTAATTTTGGAAAGCCCCTTTTTGTGCGACCTAGCGCATGATCTGTCGAGACATTATCTACGCTAAATTTTTGCTGAAAATAGTCGCCAACTTTGCCCTAAAAGCCCGCGTACGCACTAGACGAATGGCCGTTTCGCTTCTATATCTTAATACATGCAAATCAAACGTCTCGGGCCTATTCGCTAAAGCGCCTGAGTGATAACAACAATAATAGAACATTGACGCTAGGTTCTCTTCATGCGCGTAAAAGGTAATCGAACCAAACAGTTTTTTCTTGCTGTGTGTATTTCAAGTGTACTCATCTGCCAAACCAACGTAGTTCACGCTGAAGATTTATGGGACATGTCCCTTGAAGAACTTCAATCGATGCGCGTTACCAGTATTGCCACGGGCACTGAAACGCCTCTAGATAAAGCCGCCTCGGTGGTGTCGGTGATTACGGCTGAGGATATTGCGGCGATGGGGGCCACTGATATCGACCATGTGCTGGAGACAGTGCCGGGTCTACATGTTGGCTTGTCGGACCAGGCATATTTTTCGAAATACACCTTTCGTGGCATCACATCTACCTTTAACCCTCAAGCTTTGATGTTGATAAACGGCATACCGATTACTGGGCTTTTTTCTGGGAATCGCGGGAACGTTTGGGGTGGTATGCCAATTAAATCTGTTGAGCGTATTGAAGTGATTCGGGGAGCCGGGTCAGCGCTCTATGGTGCCGATGCGTTTGCGGGGGTAATTAATGTAATTACCAAAACAGTGAAGGACCTAGATGGTACGACGATTGGCGCGCGTGCCGGTAGCTTTGATACTTACGGTGGCTGGGTGGCGCACGGTGATAGCTATGACGGTTATGAGTTTGCGACCACCATTGAGTATCAGTCGAAACATAGCTGGGACGAAGAGGTTGTTGATATCTTGGGTAAATCGCAAGACGCGAATACGGCGGTGGATGCGTTTGACTTACGTTTAGACTTAGCGAAAGACAAGTGGCGGGTGCGAGCGGGCTATCAGAACCGGAACGACTTGGGTATTGCGAACGGTTTAGCGCAATCTCATGATGAAAAAGGGCAGTATGATAGTGATCGCGCGAATATAGACTTTACCTACTTATTTGATGATATTGCCGATAACCTCGAGCTAGAGACGCGCCTCAGTTATTACTATTACACACAGCAGGTTGATACGAATCCAATCTTGTTTCCCGCGGGTAGCCCGGGTTTTCCAGAGGGCGTTATTGGGGCGCCGGGTTATCGCGAAGAGCAGGCGCGCTTTGATCTAAGCGGTTTGTATCAAGGCCTTGACGGTCATTTTCTGCGTTTTGGCACAGGCGGATTTTGGGGTGACATCTACGAGACAACCGAGCTTAAGAACTTTGACTTGGACTTTTCCTTGCTGCCGTTTCCTTTTGCTCCCCGCGGTAGTTTGGATGATGTTAGTGATACGGCGGACGTGTTCTTACCCGAAAAAGACCGAACCAGTTACTACGCTTTTGTACAAGACGAATGGCAATTTGCACCAGATTGGGCGCTTACTACCGGCTTGCGCTACGACAAGTACTCAGACTTCGGTGGCACGACTAACCCAAGAGCCGCGTTGGTGTGGGCAACAACAGACTCGATTACGACAAAATTGCTTTATGGCAAAGCATTTAGAGCGCCGAGTATCAACGAATTATTTGTCACGTCTAACCCGGTTGCATTGGGGAATAGTGAGTTAGACCCTGAAATTATCGATTCTTACGAGCTGGCGTTTTCGCATCAAGTCAGCGATGCGTTTAACTACAACTTGAACCTATTTTTCTATGAAATTGACGATTACGTACAGATTGGTCCGAGTGGCGCTGAGAATACTGGCCGCCGAGACGGCAAAGGTGCTGAGGCCGAGATGGAGTATCGGGCGAGTAAAAATTTGACCTTGTTTGCGAACTACGCGCACCAGAAATCGAAAGACAAAAATTTGAATACCAACGTGGGTGAAGCGCCGAACCATCAGTTTTACACGCGAGCGCAATTCAAGACGGGTAACGGTTTGCATATCACGCCGCAGTTTAACTGGGTGGGCAAACAAAAGCGTGCCGCAGCTGACGCAAGAACGGAGCCATTGGACGACCACGGTTATTTCGACCTAACGCTGCGCCAGACCGGCATTAAAGAGCGCTGGGAGGTGTCCGCGACGGTGCGCAACTTGTTTAATGCCGACGTGCGTGAACCAAGCCCTGTCGGTGGAGCGCCGAGCGACTTTATTAAACCGGGACGAAACTTCGTAGCGGAGTTGAGTTATCGTTTATAAAACGCGGGATCAGGACTTGCTAGCGATTTCGATTATTACGTTTTACAAGAATAGTGTCTTAGCCGCGCCGGAAAGCGCATGCGCTAAGGCATCCTAATAAGGATGTTAATGCCCCACCGTTTTTCTTCACTACGCGCGATGATTTGCATCGTGTCTGTCGCGATAGGCTTGTGCTTCAGCACGGGCGCTTTTGCGCGCTCCGAAAGTGAGATTAAGGCCTTTTATCTCTACAACTTCATCAAGTTTGTCACCTGGCCGGACGAACCGACTACTGCTGATATCAAAATTTGTATTGCAGGCGACAACCCGTTTTCGGCAATGACTGACAAACTTAATGCGCGCAAAGTCCGTAACCGGCAAATAAGCGTGCAAAGCGAGAGGCTGTCTTCCGTCAATTATTCCGGTGGGTCTTTAGCTGCTTCAGCTGACTTTGCCGATTGTAGCGTATTGTTTTTGGGCGCGTCGGAGGAAAATTTTTATGTAGCGTTAGTTGATGATTTAGGCGACTCGCCAGTGCTAACGATTAGTGATATTGATGGTTTTATTGACGACGGCGGCATGATTGGATTTATCAAAGTGGGGAATGTCGTGCGCTTTGACATCAACTTAAAAAAAGCACGCAAGGCGGGGCTAAAAATGAGCGCCAAACTACTTGAACTAGCCAATAGGGTGGAGCAGTAGAATGTTCAATTTTAATGACCGCCCAATACGCAGCAAACTCATGCTGCTGATTATGCTCTCCGTATTGGTGTCTATTATTTTGCTGGGTTCGGTTTTTGTCGCCTACGAATTTTTCTCTCAACGCCACAATATGGAACAGGAATATGGTACGACGGCCAAAATTATTGCTGACCGGAGCCAAGCGGCATTGTTATTCCAGGATGTTGCCGGCCTAGAAGAGAACCTAAGTAGTTTGCGCGTAAAAGAGGATATTCTCGCCGGTT
This sequence comes from uncultured Oleiphilus sp., assembly GCA_913020045.1. Taxonomy (GTDB): domain Bacteria; phylum Pseudomonadota; class Gammaproteobacteria; order Pseudomonadales; family Oleiphilaceae; genus PZPK01. The sequence continues at coordinate 27,299 of CAJWBE010000021.1, read as the reverse complement.
GTTTGTATGGCGAGTCAGGCTTGTTAGCTTTTTTCAAAGCAAATAATGCAGTGCTGGATTGTCCAGAAACAGTGCAAGAAGGAGTCCGTCGATTTACGGCTGAGCATTACTTGCACAGCGAGGCGATTGTCGTCGACGGTGAGCCTGTTGGGAGTTTGCTGTTGAAAGTGTCGCTCGAACGTCTTTATACGCAACTAGGGTTTTATGTTGCGATGGTCCTATTGTTTATTTCTTTGATTGGAAGCTTGGCATTTTTTCTATCTCGCTACTTACAGTCGTATATCGCCAGACCACTGCTCAATCTAACGAGCACGGCGAATGAGGTCGCTACTACGCAAAATTATGACCTGACAGCAAGGCGTGAAAGTGGTGATGAGATTGGTGAGCTGGTGGACGCATTTAATAGCATGCTGGTGACGATCAAAGCTCAAAACGAACGTATTATGCAAAATACTGCTGAGCTGGACCTTAAGGTAGAAGAGGCAACGCAAGAGCTTGGGCAGAGTAACAAAGAGCTGGCGGTCGCAAACAAAGAGTTAGAAGCGTTTAGTTATTCGGTGTCACATGATCTGCGCTCGCCTTTGCGAGCCATTGATGGCTTTACGCGCGCCTTGGAAGAAGATTACGCAGACCAGCTTGATGACCTCGCGAGTAGTTACATACATCGTGCCCGTAAAGCGGCGCAAAAAATGGGTGAATTGATTAGTACCCTCTTGCAGCTGTCGCGAGTGAGTCGCAAAGAGTTGGAAATTACAGCCTTAGATTTTTCTGCACTCGCGTCATCGGCGTGTCAGCACTTACAAGACCAAGAGCCGCAGCGAAAGGTATCGATTGTGGTACATCCAGAGATATCCGCGCAGGCTGATAGCTTGCTGCTGCAAGTCGCGTTAGATAATTTGCTCAGCAATGCTTGGAAGTACTCGGGAAATGAAGCTCATGCCACGATTGAAGTCGGTTGTCGTGATGAGCAGGGCGTGAAGGTGTTTTTTGTTCGAGACAATGGCGCTGGGTTTGACAAAGCGTACGCGGGTGACTTGTTTACCGCATTCAAACGTTTGCACTCAGATGATGAGTTTGAAGGTACGGGGATTGGACTTGCCACGGTCGCGCGCGCAGTGCATCGCCATCATGGCGACATTTGGGCGACCTCTGAGATAGGACAAGGCGCCTGTTTCTATTTTACCTTGAATCAAAATCGGCCTATGGATCGCGAGTCTGATGCGCACTCTCTTAGCCATGAGTTTAACCGTGCTTAGGGTGTATTCTAAGCCAAGGTATTCGGGTTTAGTGGGTGACGGATCTCGGCTCGCTTTTGTCCTAAGTCATTCGTATTTGATAAGTGATCAATCTATACTGCTTGCTAGTAACGGAGATACAGCATGAACGAAACGGTATTACTGGTAGAAGATAATCCTGATGATGAGTTGCTTGCGCTGCGAGCCTTAAAAAAGACTCAGGCAGATTTGCATGTCGTGGTGGCCCGCAATGGCGAAGAAGCCATTGATTATATTTTTGCTCGCGGAAAGTTTTCTGGCCGTGACAAAGCGGATTTACCCAAAGTGATTTTCCTTGATATCAAACTGCCTAAATTGAGCGGCTTACAAGTGCTAGAGCAAATTCGCCAGAACACGGCTAGCGCCATTGTTCCGGTCGTGTTGCTAACGTCTTCCGACGAAGAGCTCGACATGGTGCGCGGCTATCAATTAGGTGCGAACAGCTATGTGAATAAGCCGGTGAGTTATGACGACTTTACCTCTCAAGTCGCTTTGTTGAAGGATTACTGGCTGAGAGAAAACAAAACACCACGCTTGGCAGGTTAGGCCACTTACAATGAGCGCGATATGATTTTAGAAGCGAGCAGCAATGTCAGATAAGTTACAAATTTTATTAGTAGACGACTCCGAGAACGACGCATTTTTTGTCATGCGTGCGATCGAGAAAGGAGGCCTGAGTGCGGATGTCACGCACGTCACTAATGAACCTGAGCTGCGCGAAAAACTAAACAATGAATGGGACCTCGTTATTTCAGACCATTCGATGCCGCGTTGGTCTTCAACAGCCGTCATTCAAATCGTTAAAGAGATTAGCCCTGACCTGCCTATTATTGTTGTGTCGGGCACGATGCCCGAAAACATTGGTGTGGATGCGATGGGTATGGGCGCACAAGATTATGTGATGAAGGATAACCTGTCGCGACTAGTGCCAGTGATTGAGCGGGAAATGGCATCTAACGCGACGCGCAAAGCTAAAGATGTTGCCGAGCAAGGCGTACGCTTCCTGAGTTGCCACGACACACTGACCAGTTTACCTAACCGACGTTTCTTCGAACGCAGTCTGCATGACGCGTCGACGATGAATAGCGCGAATCTAAACGTATTGATGTATTTGGATCTTGACCAGTTCAAGGTGGTGAATGAGACCTGCGGACATGTGGCGGGTGATGAATTGCTAAAACAGGTCACCAAGACGATTCAGTCAGCGATTAAGGATGCGCATTTGTTGGCGCGTTTAGGCGGCGATGAGTTTGGCATACTAATGATTGATGTGTCAGAAGAGCAGACACTGTATCTCGCTGAAAACATCCGTCGCGCGGTCGATCGCATGCGATTCGCGTGGGAGGGTACCGAGTACTCGATCAGCATTAGCATTGGTATTGTTGCACTCGACCTGACGAAAGGCTCAATTGAAGAGCTAATGAGCAGCGCAGATATTGCCTGCTACGCGGCGAAAGAGCGCGGCCGAAGTGGCATTCAATGGTATAGCGACGACAACGAAGAGTATCATCAGCGGCGCAATGAGTTGCTGTGGGTCAACAAGATAAAATCGGCACTAGAGAGCAATCAGTTCGAATTGTTTTTTCAGCCGATGGAAGCGTTGCTGTCAGAAGACCATAACCGCCATGGCGAGTTTTTGTTGCGTTTACGCAATGAGGATGGATTTGTAGCGCCGGGTGAGTTTATCCCTGCCGCAGAGAAGTTTAATTTGATGCCTAAGATTGATCGTTTGGTAGTCGGCCAGGCATTTCAGTATGTGGCAGCCAGAGGCGACCGTGCACGCGATGAGACGTATTTTATTAACTTGTCGGGCCAGTCGCTGAGCGACGAGACATTCTTTGATGATGTTCGGATGATGCAGAAAGAAACGCAGGTACTGCCTAGCAGTATTTGTTTTGAGATTACCGAGACCGCGGCGATCGATAATTTGGCAGACGCCGTAGGATTTATTTCTGAGATTCGTGAACAGGGCTTTCGCTTTGCGTTAGATGATTTTGGTGTCGGCATGAGTTCGTTTACGTATCTTAAAACGATTCCATTAGATTATTTGAAAATCGACGGCAGCTTTGTGCTTAACATGTTGGAAGACCCCATTGATATGGGGATTGTGAATGCCTGCAATACCATTGCACATGCCGCGGGTTTGAAGACTATTGCCGAGTTTGTTGAAACGCCAGAGATTCAAGCGGCCCTCGCTGAATTAGGCGTTGATTATGGACAAGGTTACGGTATTGCTAAGCCTGCTCCGCTAGAATAAGGCGGAGCAGCCTAGGGTTTCTAGTTAGTCGCCAGCGTTTATTCAATTCAATTGTTAGACAGGGTAGTCACGAGTGTTGTCGACATGGGGCCACTATCCCGTCTATTTTTTCTTATCCCGATGAGTGTTTCGATGAATCCTGTTTTTCTTGCACTTGATGCACTGTTTACCCGCTATATGAACCTTCACCAAATGGAGAAGGACCGTTTACCCTCTGTTTCGTTTGACCCGCCTTGGCCTTCGCTTTGTACCGAGATAGCTGGCAATGAGCCCAGTGATACAGTGTTGTTTTGGCGTCCCATTGAGCGAAAAGGTAGTGATTTATTTATCAGCTTGGAGTCAGCACTTGAGCTGAAATTTCATCCAGACGTGGATGCGTTTTATGGTGCATTTTGGTCGAATGGTTTGAGTGTTGAGTTCAATGAATTGCCGTTTAACTTAATCCAAATCTGGAATGAGGAAGACGAGGAAAATCTGAAACAAAATTTACTGGGTCATGCCTTTGCCAAGCGAAAGAACCGCTTACCTATGAGCTGGTTTATTGGCGCAACGTCGGGTAATGATGTCATTTGTATTGACCAGGAAAGCGGGCAAGTGGTGCTCGAAAAACCTGGTTATAAAGCGCACGAGGTTTTGGCGGCAAACCTCGAGGCTTTTTTAATTGGACTCAAACCAACGATGGACGACTATAACGCTTAGAGGTCGATCGTTTTGTGCTGACGCTCCAGCTGGCGCAGCTGCTTGTCGTGCCATCGCGGCAGGCTCATCAGACAAACGATTGCGCCAAGTAATGCCAACGCCATGTCAGACTGTGTATCCCAAATATAGCCTTGTGTTCCTAGAAAGGCTGCTGCGTCTTCTCCGGACGCCAGCGCGACCCACCATTCGATCAATTCGTAGAACGCACTAAACGCTAAGCAGATACAGACCACGAATACGTTTCGCCATGCTGTGCTATTCACCACCTGTTTTCGAATCAACACTTCACGCGCGATGAGCGCGGGCACAAAGCCTTGAGCAAAGTGGCCAAGCTTGTCGTAGTTATTGCGTTCAGCACCAAATAGGCCGTCGAACAATGGCACCTCCGCATAGGTGTAGTGGCCGCCAATCATTAAGATCACGCAGTGGATTAGGATGAGCGTGTATAGCATGGGGGTGAGGCGAAAGGAGTAGAATGTCGAGGCAAGAATGGCGAATCCGATAAGAGCGGGCAGAACCTCAAGAAACCACGTGAGCGTGTCTTTAGGGTTGATACCTGACCAGATGAGTGTGGCCGTAAAAATGGTGATCCATAGCGCTTTGATAGTGAGACTCCTTTAATCCTTTTGGTCGTTATCGTGATTTTATGAGCGGCGGCACAGGGCGTCAATGGCATCGCAGAATGAGGTAGATTTGAGTGCAATGCCGAGTGATCATGTTCAAAGATTGTGCATAACCGAGTGCTTAGTGGTTACCGAATACCTACATAATTATTCAATAATAATTATGTAGGTATCTGAATTTTATGAATAAAAATAGAAATTATGAGATTGCTTGATTCGTTGGCACGGACGATGCTTTGATTAAGGTGAGCCTGCAACGGGCTGAACCGTTGGGCTTCTGTTTAGACGAATTTCAAATTGAGCGAGCTTGATCTTAACCTACTTTAACGCTGGCATCGACTCTGAGATTTTCAACTGAACTCTTTTAATCATTAGGAGAATACCGATGAAGAAAGTAATGGGAAGTAAGTTGTTTGAGTTAACTAGCGATAGCGAATCACGTACTTATGCAAGCCTTAAAGACTATTTTGAGCAAATGTATTTCGCGAATTAAAAGAGGCTCTTTAAGCCCATTTAGTGTGTTTTTTTCAGGAGCCTTGTTCAGGGATGAACGCGGTAGCCTATTTAATTTTCGGGCTACCGCTCTTTTCACCTAGGCATTTATTGCCTTGTCACACTTCAGCTGTTTGTTGCTTGATTCTTTGTTCGGCTAGCGCCACTATGCTCCATTAATCAGGCAAGGCATTTGCTGTTTCGTCATGCTTGTCAGTCCCAAGAAATCTAGTGAATACGTACGGTTAAATGGCCAATAAAAAAACAAAGCGTCCTGCGCGCAGTAAAACAAAACCGCCTAAACAAATTACCTTATCTCCCGAGCTTCAGAACGTTTTCTTGCAAGGCCGAACTGCGCATCAGCAGGGCAGAGGAGATGTCGCCAAAGACGCCTATGAGCATGTGTTGGCAACAGCGCCAAAACACGCTCCGTCGCACTTTTTGCTAGCAATACTATTGATGAGCGCCAGTCAGTTTGCCCAAAGTGAGGTGCACTTTCTTAAGGCGCTTGGACTAAATCCAAGCGATGCTGGTTTTAATTCAGGCTTGGCAAACCTTTATGTCAGCACCAAGCAATACGAAAAATCGGTGTACTATTTTGGCCAAGCCTTAGACATAAATCCTGGCGACCTAGAATTGATGGCCAGCTTGTCTGGCGTTCAGTTAAAGCTAAAACAGTACGGCAAGGCAAAGCGAATGTTGGCAAAGGTGCTTGAAAAGCATCCTGACCATAAGGTGGCGCTAAACAATATGGCCACGGCGTTGTTTGGCTTATGTGATGTGGCCGGTTCGACTGAGTATTACGTAAAGTCAATTGCCGCGTTTCCAGAGCGTTTCGAATTACGTTCCAACTGGTTAATGGGGCTCAACTATCTTGAAACGCAAGCACCGGGCGAGGTGTTCGATGCGCATGCGTCATTGCGCGAGCTCTTGCCGACGCCGGATGCTCTGCCTGTCCAGAGAAAACCAAAAGTTAGAATTGGCTATCTATCGGGAGACTTTCGAAAGCACTCCGTTGCTTATTTTCTGCTGCCCTTGCTGACCCAACACAATCGAGATGAGTTTGAGGTGTATTGCTATTACAACGGGGTCGAGAAGGACGCGTATACGGAAAAATTCAAATCGCTGAGTGACCAGTGGCGAGATACCGCTTCGCTAGCCAATGGTGCATTGTGCCAGCAGGTTCGTGCGGATGCCGTAGATATTTTGGTTGAGCTGTCGGGACATAGCGGAGGCAATCGTATGCTGGCGCTAGCCGCTCGGATGGCCCCTGTGCAAGTGTCTTGGCTAGGCTACCCGCATTCGACCGGCGTGCCGGCAATTGATTACCGAATTGTGGACGAGATTACTGATCCTCCTCCTTCAGCGGATGCTTACGCGAATGAAACCTTGGTGCGCTTATCTAACGCTTTTTTGTGTTACCAAGGCGACGCGTCGATGAGTTACCAGGCAGAAGCGCCTAGCGTCAGTAACGGCTATTTAACGTTTGGCAGCTTTAATAATTTACTGAAAGTGAACGATGGTGTGCTTAGTGCGTGGGCGGAGATACTAAAAGCAGTGCCGGACTCGCGCATGATTATCAAGGCAAAGCAGCTTAGCGAACCTGCTGTACTGAAACGTGTTAACACTTTTTTTGAACGTGAGGGTGTGGCGTTGAGTCGTTTACAACTTAGTGCCAGTATCGAGAGCTCTGAACATCATTTGGCGCTGTATAACTCGGTTGATCTTGCCTTGGATACGTTTCCGTATAATGGCACGACAACAACGTTTGAAGCGCTATGGATGGGAGTGCCGACGCTTTGTATTCTAGGTGATCGTCATGCCGCGCGGGTAAGCGCCAGCATCATGACACACGCGGGCTTGGAGCAGTTTGTTTGCAATAATCGAGAGGCCTATTGCCAGCGCGCTATTGAGCTGGCGCACGAGCCAGAAGAGTTGGAACGTTTACGTCCGCAGCTTCGCGAACTCTTAAAAAACTCGGCCCTATGTGACGCGAAAGGTTTTGCAGCGTCGATGGAAGCGAGCTACTTGTCGATGCTTGCAGAGAGCCAAAATAAGAAGGTTTGATAAGCCTAGCCACCCTTTAAATTCTAATGTTAGCGGTGGCTAGGACTAAGCGCGCTGATTTCATGTTCTTGTTTGATTGACGGTCGTCCGCGCTATTTTGGTGTTTGGCATGGTTTACATTGGCGGTCGCCATAGTAGTCATTGGCATAGTTGCATTCTTTGTTGTGCTGTTGCTCGCGGCTGTTATGCTGCGTTGATACATGATGATTGTGTGTGTTCATACCTGCGCCCCTCCTAAGGGCTGATGGCGATTAGCCTCTTTGTTTGAGAAAGCTAGCTTGCGACACCGGCAGCTTCAGGTAAATCAGATTGAAGTGATCATTGCGTTCAGTTTTTTTGATCGCTCAGACTGTTTCGTAAACCTTTCTATTTCAACTCCCTGTATTGAGCTGACGTTTAAATAGCGCCATCAGGGCTTCGACACTCGCCAAGCGAGAGTAGTTCGGTCGAACAATAAAGGCTATGCGGCGGTGTGGACCAGGTTCGTTTAGGTGCACGGCTCGTAGGTCATGGTTTTGTTTGACTAATTGGGTCAGCGCCATCGCCGGAACCAATGTTGAGCCTAGCTTACCTGCTACCATTTGAATCAAGGTATTCAAGCTGGTGGCACCAAACCCATGATTGGCTGATGGCGCCGGCAACTTGCAGGCTTCCAGAGCGTGATCTTTTAGGCAATGACCGTCTTTGAGTAACATGAGTTGTGCTTGTTCAAGTTCGTCGCTGGTGATTTCTTGTTGTTCTGAATACGCATTCTCGGCGTGCGTCACCCAGTAAAAATCTTCTTGCCAAAACTCAAAGCTTAGTAAACCCTCGCAAGGGTAGGGAAGCGCCAAAATAGCGGTGTCGATTTCGCCTGATCTAACCATCTCGACCAACACATGCGACTGCTCTTCGACAACAGTCAGTGAAAAATCAGGATATTCTTGGGCCAGTGCTGGGAGAATTCTTGGCAGTAAAAATGGGCTAATGGTAGGAATAAAGCCCACTGTCATTGGGTAGCTTAAGGTTTCTTTTTGGCTGTCTGCCAAATTCTGCAATTCGCCTACTTGGCTCATGATAGAGCGCGCTCGTTCTAGTACCTCTTTACCCATTGGTGTTACCAGAACTTTCTTATTATCACGTTCGAAAATCTGCAAACCGAGTTGTGTCTCCAGTGCATTCAATGCCGTACTCAAGGCGGATTGGCTAACATGGCAGGCCTCCGCCGCGCGTTTGAAGTGAAGGCTCTTTTCGACCGCGAGGGCATAGCTAAGCTGTTTGATCGAAATCATGGGTAAGTACCTAGTACATCTACGATCTAAATAATAGAACATGAAGTTCATTTTAATTCAATTTATTTGTGAGTTGGGCGCATCGTACACTGGCTCCGCTTTCAAACAATCCCTTGAATTAATTTTGGAGAAACAACATGGCTTTAATTAACACGCAGATCAAACCTTTCAACGCGACGGCTTTTAAAGGTGGTGAGTTTGTCGAGGTTGCAGACACAGATTTAGAAGGTAAGTGGTCAGTGTTTTTCTTTTACCCAGCGGACTTCACCTTTGTTTGTCCAACAGAGCTGGGTGACATAGCGGACCATTACGAAGAGTTCCAAAAGCGCGGTGTAGAAATCTACTCGGTATCGACCGACACACACTTTACGCACAAGGCGTGGCACGAAACGTCTGACACGATAGGCAAGATTCAGTACACCATGATTGGTGACCCAACTGGCGCGATTACACGCAATTTCGAAGTGATGCGCGAAGCACAAGGTTTAGCTGATCGAGGCACCTTTGTAGTCGACCCGAATGGCGTTATTCAGGCGATGGAAATAACAGCAGAAGGCATTGGCCGTGATGCGGAAGACCTATTGCGTAAGGTGAAAGCCGCTCAGTATGTAGCCGCAAACCCAGGCGAAGTTTGCCCAGCAGCGTGGAAAGAAGGCGAAGCAACTTTGGCGCCTTCGCTAGACCTAGTCGGAAAGATCTAAACGGCTGAGTAGCACGCACAATTGTAAGTAGTAAGTAGTAAGTAGTAAGAAGGCAAAAGAGGCGGGCACAATGGGTGCTCGCTTCTGGCAAAAACAAAACATGTATTGGATAGGAGCTTATCATGCTGAGTCAGGACATTATTAATGCGTTAAAAAGTTACACGGCTTCGATGCAGGCCCCGATTACGTTTGTACTGCAAACGGGTGAGCACGAAAAGCGTTCAGAGTTGCTGACGTTTCTATCTGATATTGCTGATATTTCAGACAACATTAGCCTCGAAGAGAGAGATAGCGGCGGTGTGTTGCGAAGTCCGATCAGTTTCCTGATCGAGACACAGGGCAAGGATACCGGTATTCGGTTTTCTGGAATCCCAAGCGGACATGAGTTTAACTCGCTCGTGTTGGCAATGCTTCAAAGCGCGGGGTCGGACATTAAACTGGATGGCGCGATTAAACAGTTGGTTGGCAATGTCTCGGAGTCACTTCATTTTGAAGTGTTTGTGAGCTTGAGTTGCCACAATTGTCCCGAAGTGGTCCAAGCGCTTAATCAGTTTGCTTTACTGAATGACCAGATCAGCTCCGAAATGATTGATGGAGGCTTGTTTCCTCAACTGATCAAGGATCGTGACATACAAGGCGTGCCAAGTGTTTACTTGAATGGCGAGTTGTTTGCGAATGGCAAAGTCGATGCCGCTGAACTGATCAACAAGCTGACGGAGCGGTCTCCTGAGCTGGCCTCTAGTACTCGACATGAAGCGTTACCTTTGCAGGACGTGGTTGTTGTGGGCGGTGGACCCGGTGGTGTGAGTGCCGCAATCTATAGCGCGCGTAAAGGCTTAAATGTAACCGTGATTGCCGAGAAGTTTGGCGGCCAAGTAAAAGACACAATGGACATCGAGAATTTGATTTCAGTGCCTAAAACAGCAGGCCCAAAGTTAACAGGCTCCTTGCAAGCGCACTTGGAAGACTACGATATCACCTTGAAAGAACATGTTCGCGTGACAGATATTGAAAATGGCGACCTCAAAATAGTCACCCTGTCGTCGGGAGAACGCATTGCCACACGGTCGATTATTGTAGCGACTGGAGCGCGCTGGAGAGAGCTGGGTGTGCCGGGCGAGAACGAGAATATTGGTAATGGTGTGGCTTATTGTCCGCATTGCGACGGCCCTTTCTTTAAGGGCAAAGATGTGGCGGTAATTGGTGGAGGTAACTCAGGAATCGAGGCGGCGTTGGATTTGGCCGGTATCGTCAAGTCGGTCACTGTGTATGAGTTTATGCCCGAGCTTAAAGCCGATCAGATTTTGGTCGACCAAGCGATGGCAAGAGATAATATCACGATCCGTAAGAACGTCGCGACGAAGCAGATCGTCGCAACAAACGGAAAAGTGAGTGGTATCGAATATATTGATAGAGCCAACGACGAAGTATCTTTGCAAGCTCTTGAAGGCGTGTTTGTTCAAATTGGACTGGTGCCGAATAGTCAGTTCGTTAAAGAGCTAATAGAGCTAAACCCATTCGGCGAAATCGTGATTGACGGAAAAGGCCGTACCTCTGAGGCAGGGATTTTCGCTTGCGGCGATGTGACGACGGTGCCTTATAAGCAAATCGTTATTTCGATGGGTGAAGGCGCGAAAGCATCATTGGGTGCGTTTGAATATTTGTTGGCCCACCCCGTGTCGCCAGAGCAAACCGCTTCTGTTGAAGCGCTTCTTGCGGACGAGGAGAGTACAGAACAAGCCGCTTAGTGTGAGCATTTCAGCCCGGAGGTTTTAGAAAGGGTGTTAGCAGCCTAACCGATTAGAGAAATAAGAAAAACGGACCTCCATGGTCCGTTTTTTTGTTCAGCCACGTGTCACCCGAAATCACTCTGGAGAAACAACCCAGGTGGCGGACTTTGCCATGCTTGGGGTCGCTAAGCGTTTGCGCATATTTAGTGAAGACTCGTACAGAATGTGTTCGAGCATCCACCGAAATACGAAGGCGGGTAAGTAGCCGCCGGGTTCATTGTGGCCTTGCCAAATGATTTTTGTTTTGTCGGCTGATATAGGAATGAGAATGAGCTCAGCGTTAAGCTTGGGCAGTCTCGTTATGTTAGGACGAGCGGCAAGTTGATCATTGGCATCGCGCTCTTTAAAGAGCACGGCGAGGGTTTCCATATCTTGCGTCACGCGTTGTCGCGCTACTGAGTCTCGGTCTTGAAGCGGCCACGGTAGGTCCATGTGCATATAGATAAGACGTTCCATCTCCTCATTTACCGGAACAAGAACGCGAGCCTCATGCATATCGCTGGCCCATTCAGGATAGGCCTCTGTATTAAAAAAATGACTAACGGCATTGGCTAAGGTTGTTGATACTACTTGCACGGTTTTCACAGCCGGAAAACGACTGTCGGGCCATTCCTGTGTGTAGATCTGTATGCCGTTGCGATCTAGCGCTAGCGTCCAACTAGAATTTTCCTCCGCTGGAGGTAGCGGCGGTTCGGCATGCGCAGTTTGCACTGCGGTAAAGCTCACAGTAATAACAATACAAAGTGTAGGTATTACTGCACAAAAAGGTGGGCGAAAAAATCTTTTTAGACCATACAAAACTGACAACATGGAATACATCTGACTCGTCGAAAAGGCGCGGAGTTTAGCAAGCATAGAAAGCTAAAATCGGACATGCTTCACGACCTACCTTGCTGAATTAAATACAAATTATAAATTTGCAGAGTGAGTCACTACCTTAGTTTGCACTGATAATTAGTTGCGCGGCTAACATGGCCATAACGAGTGCAATTAGTAGGTCGAGTACGCGCCATGAGGCAGGCTTTGCAAACAAGGGGCTGAGGAATCGAGCGCCATAACCCAGAGAGAAGAAAAAGAAAAAAGATGCGACAACACAGCCGAACCCGAACCACTGAGCATTATCTCCGTATTGGGTAGACAGCGACCCCAATAACACCAATGTATCGAGGTAGACGTGGGGATTCAGCCAGGTAAATGCTAAACACGTGAGAATGGCATTACGCAGGCTACCGGCCTCACTCTGCGCGGCCTTTAGTCCTTCGTGATTGAAGCAGGCACTATATAAACTTTTTAAGGCATAGGCGGCCAAAAAGAAGGCGCCACCGATACGTGCGACAGAGTCGATCCAAGGAAAGTGTTTGATTAACTCACCAAAACCCGCAACACCAAGCGTGATTAAGAGCGCATCTGAACTCGCGCAAATTAAGGCAAGCCAAAAGACGTGTTGTTTGAGAAGTCCTTGTTTTAGAACAAAGGCATTCTGAGCGCCGATCGCCATAATGAGCGAGAGGCCAAGCACGAAGCCGGAACCGAATGTGGATAACGCGATCATGACTTAAAAAATGTCTCGTGATAAAAGGGTGGGGATGCAACGAAAGTTCGTGTGCAGATGACAGTGCTTGGTCAGCGTGGCTATGATAACTCTCTTGTTGTGCTCACGCTGTACTATTTTGTGATTGGAACATCGTGTACTTTGTGGATGATGTAGGTCTGATAGAGGAGCAATGTTAGCTTGAAAACGACACAAATTATTAATGCTTCGGGTCTGAATTTTCATGTTCGCATATGGGGGGAGTCCGGCACCAAAGTGCTGTTACTCCATGGTTTTCCTGAAACGCCCGATATATTTGATGCCTTGGCTGAGGTGTTAGTAAAACAAGGCTTTCACGTGTATGCGCCATTTTTGCCGGGATATGGTCCCGCGCCTTCAGTTCATCAGAGCCAAGACATCGAGAAAACAGAAGTCACGCACCTAGATGACCTTGCCAAACGCATGTCAGACCTCGCCCGTGTAATAAAAGAACCTAATGAACACCTTTTATTGGTAGGACATGACTGGGGTGCTATCGCGGCTTATGTGACGGCGGCTTATGCGCCAGCATTGTTTTCGCGATTAGTGACGATGGCGGTTCCCCCTTTACCGTCTGTGCTTCGCGGTTTACTTAGACACCCGATGCAGTGGTGGCGTTCGCTCTATATTTTTTTATTTCAGGTACGGTGGCGCATTCCAGAACGGCTCTTGCGTCGCAATGATGACCGCTTGCTGCGTCGTCTCTGTTTATCGTGGAGTGGTTCGGCGCCAAAGAGTAACGCGTATTTTAGTGCCTCGGAATCGCCATTCAGCAGTATTGGAGAGCTTGCTTATCCTTTAGGATATTACCGTGGCTTCTTTCCTTTATTGAGTGGTTCGTTAAAAAAATGGAAACGCTCGATCCGGCTCGCCTTTAGTGAAATTCCTGTTAAGACAACCATCTTGGTGGGCGAGTGCGACGGGTGCATTCCCGCGCCGCTATATAGCGGTTTCGAGCCATATTTTCCCAATGGAGCTGAGGTGATGGTGATAGCTGGAGCGGGGCATTTTATTCCGCTCGATGCGCCAGAGAAAATTGCCGATGTTTTAATTGGCGCTCGCGACGATTTATCTGCTCGCGCGATTGACTAAAGATTCAAACGAGTGATAAGCAAAGAGGAAGAGAGATGAAATTTAACTGGCTAATTTGTTTATGTTTGCTGAGCTGGTTGTCCGTAGCCCAAGCGGATTACGCGGGTGTGTGGACACAAGAAATGGCAGTGTCTGCGGCACAAGATAGCAAGGTGTTATTACTGGATGTGCGTAGTGAGCAAGAATTCGCTAGCGGCAGGGTGCCGGGGGCGAAGAACATTCCTTACGACGAGTTGGAGGCAAGACTTTCGGAGCTGAGGGCGTATTCGGATAAGACGATTGTTCTCTATTGTCATAGTGGGCGACGCGCGAGTATTGCTGAGTCGTACCTAAGTGCAAACGGTTTTACTCAGCTTTATCATTTGCAAGGCGATATGCAAGCTTGGAGTGCCAAGGGCTTAGCGCAGGAACGCAGCAACTAATGGCCGAGATGCAAGAGCGGTGAAAGGTTTGTGGTGTGTATATTGATTTCGTTTTAGTGAAAAACAGGGCGCATTAGGCGCCCTTTTTTTCGTATCGCTACTGTGCTGAGAGATTTCTTTCTAGGTACTTTTCCTTACTCTTTTTCCCTTTTTTATCAAGCACCGGGCGCAGTGAACGCTTTAGTGCGGGCAGTAAATAGGCGGCCGTGGCTAAAACGCCGGACGCTGCGGGTATCGCACGCTCTACTTTACCATCGTAAATACAAGCTAAAATTGCGCTTACAACGTCTTCAGACGTGCTCATAGGCTGAGAGAACACGAGGTCAGGAACATGCTCAATGTCGTCCATGATAAAGCCAGTATCGATCGGGCCAGGCGACACGACGGAGACGCTCACTGATGTTTCATCTAGCTCTTCTGCCATGGCGATACTGAACGCACGCAGTCCGAATTTACTGGTGGAATAACTGGTTTCTCCACTGACGGGAATTCGCCCTGCAAGAGAGGCGACATTGACGATAGCGCCTTCACTTGCCTTTAACAGGTGTGGCAAGGCCAGTTTACTCAGGCGCATAGGACCTTTCAGGTTAACGTCGATTATTTGATCCATTTCTTCGATCGAGATTTCAGCAACGTCGCCACGTGCATGATAACCCGCATTATTAATCAGAATATCGAGCCCGCCGAAGTGCTCGATGGTCTTATCAACTAGCGCTTGGCAGTTTGCAAGGTCAGAGACATCGGTAGGAACGGCTAAAGCATTGGGGCCGAGCGCTTCAGCAAGTTTTTCTAAGGCGTCTTTGGAGCGCGCTGCAACAACGACCTTTGCGCCCGCTTGAATTAGCTGCTTGGCACAGGTTTCTCCCACGCCTGATGACGCGCCGGTGACAATAATAATTTTATTTTGGATATTCACTGAGTAACCTCAAGCTTGGGTCGGACCTTCGCTATGTTATGAATTATTAGTCCGAAGAATTGTATGGCTAACGTTAACGTGAATCGCTTCGTATGAAAAGACGGGCTGATATCAGCCCTTCAGAACATTGAGAGTTTACTTGAGCGGAGATACCTACTTTAGGTTTAGCGTGCGAATAGAAATACAGCTGTCAGAGGTAAGATTCGAGCGTTTTTAAATCAACGGCGTACTCGTCAGACAGTTCATAGCGTTCAAGGATTTCCAAGTACTTCCCTGACTCGATAAGACGAGATAGGCCTTCAGTAAGGAGGCCGTTATAGTCATTTGCATGTGGGTATTTTCGGGACACTAAGACATGGAATGTGTCGCGGCTTTCTGGTCGGCTTACAGCCGCTATTTTATCACGTAGCTCTGGTGCGAGGCTGCGAATTGCCGACTCTGCACGAGGTTGGCCTGCCAGTGTGAAGTCGATACGTTGTCTGGCGAGTTTGATAAAGTTTTGCTCTTCTGAGGCGACTAAGTGTAGGTCTAGGTTTGCTTTAGAAAAGCCTGGCATATACCAGTAGCCTTGGATCGCGCCCATCCGATACCCTTTAAAATCATCTATGTTTGTCCAATTAAAGCCATTAGGAAAACGGTCTTTGTTGTAGTAGTAACGTGTTAGACCGAGCAGTATTGGCGCAGAAAAGTCGTAGAGTTTTTTTCTCTCGTCATTTGCGAAGTATGGGATGGCACCAAATGCATCGCCATTTAAGACCATGATTTCACAGCGTTTCCAGCTAGCGAATTGATAGTTAACGTCTATGTTCACGGCTGCAAATGCCTCTTTAACCAGGTCACCAATTACGCCTGAGCTTTGCACGTCCGTTGAGGTATAGGGTAGGTAGTCGTCGGTAACGAGCGTTATTTTTTTGGGTAGTTCGTGGGCGGTTGCGAATGCACAGTAAGCCGATACGAAAAAAAGGCAGGTAAGCTTTACGAATTTTAACATTAACGGTTCACCGAGGCTAGTTGGCGTTGTTTCGTTTTTAATACCGAAGAGTGAGCTTATTCTAAGCTGATGCGCCACCTGCCACAATTGCCGTTCGCGACAATTACGTGTCGTTTTGTAGTGCTGCTCATTCGCTATTAATGCATGACTAAGTGCCGCTTAATGGCGCTAAATATTACGGACAATCAGTCCTTTTTGCAGCGCTTCCGCAGAAACCTGTGCTGACAGTGACGCCGGTATTTCAAGGTCAACGCGATAACCTGAACCCAAGGCGCTTTCGCAAGGTTGGCTGTTTTTGCTGAGGAACATTTGCTTGGCTTTGATGGGGATATTCCCTTCTGGTGTTAGCAAGACGAGTTCATCGCCGACTGAAAATTTGTTTTTTGCTTCGAGGGATAAGCGATTGTTCTTGGGCATTGTATCCAGCACGTCGGCGACAAATATTTGTTTGGAGGCAACAGAGTTTCCGGTTTCGTAGTTTTGGTATTCGTCGGGTCGGTGGCGGCGATAAAATCCTTCTGTAAACCCTCGATTCGCCATGCCTTCGAGTTGATCCATTAAACGCATATCGAACTCTCTTCCTGCGACAGCGTCATCTATTGCACGTCGATACACTTGTGCTGTGCGCGCTGCGTAATAGTAGGATTTGGTGCGACCTTCAATTTTGAGAGAATTGACACCAATATCAACCAAGCGCTTCACATGCTGAACCGCGCGTAGGTCTTTTGAATTCATGATATACGTGCCGTGTTCATCTTCATACGCAGGCATATACTCACCAGGGCGGCCTTTTTCTTGTAGCAGATACAGTGGCGATACCTGGGATAAGTCTTCGTCTTGAACGCTTTGTTTTGGATCGCATACCTTAATTTCTTGGGTCGGAACAATCTCACCTTCTTCAGTTTGCTCAGCTTCGTGCGTTTGATACTTCCAACGGCATGAGTTCGTGCAAGCGCCCTGATTAGAGTCGCGATGGGTCATATAGCCGGAAAGCAAACAGCGACCAGAGTAGGCAATACAAAGGGCGCCATGCACAAACACTTCTAGCTCCATTTCAGGCACTTTTTGCTTAATTTCTTCGATTTCATCCAGCGATAGCTCGCGTGACAGAATGACGCGGGTGAGTCCTTGTTGCTGCCAGAATTTGACGGTCGCCCAGTTAACGGCATTAGCCTGAACTGAAAGATGCACAGGCATGTCGGGCCACTTTTCTCGTACCAACATGATTAAGCCGGGGTCGGACATGATAATGGCATCCGGTTTCATGGCGATGACTTCTTCCATGTCTCCTAGATAACTGCGAACCTTGTTGTTGTGCGGGCTTAGATTGCTGGCGATATAAAACTGCTTGCCAAGTTCTTTGGCTCGTTGCACACCTTTTGCGAGGTTTTCGATATGATTAAACTCGTTCTCTCTAACGCGAAGGCTGTAGCGGGGCTGGCCTGCGTAAACGGCATCGGCGCCATACGCGAAAGCATACTCCATGTTTTTCAGTGAGCCGGCAGGTGATAGCAGTTCAGGGCCATTGTTCATCGTAAATTATCTCGGGTAGTCAAACCTAAAAAATCATGGGAGTAAGAAAAAACATCACCATGATTTTTGATATTCGACGAGGTGAAAAAATAGGCCCGAAGTTTACGTAACTTTGTTTTAGCGCTTTTGATTCAGATCAACATGTTCACTGTTTAGATGCTGGAAACGCCGGAATTGCTTCGGCTTTTACGGCTTCTGTGGATACGCTTTCACGCGCAAAACGACCGATTTCGCCGTCGGTAATCACTGGCGCATTTTGTACTGCGATAATGACCGTCGCGATACCCGCAATAACCCCTGCTGCAGGGAGTGAAATAACAAACCAAGGCCAGAATGATTTGAACCATGGTTTGGCGTCTTTTGAGTGTTGTGACATGATTAAATCCTCTTGCTTAGCGTGGCGCAAAAAAGCGCGAATGTTCATTGACCTGAAATGATTCGCCATCAATCTCGGTGGTAATGACGAATTCGATGGTGTTGATTGCGCCGCTTAGATCAGCCGCAGGCAGTATTACCGATACCGGCACATTGCCGACTTCGCCTGGGCGTATAGCGCGATCTTGACTTGCCAATATGGTTGCGGAAGTCTCCTCAGGTAACGCGAATTGATAGAACAAAGACTCTTTACTCTTGTTCATCACTTTAAAGTTATAGACGTTCTCGATGTGCTCCGCGTCGACCACACGGTAGAGTGTTGATCGGTCCCGAATGATATCTACGGCGAGCGGTGAGCGGTTGAAAATAGCGTAAACGAAGGCGACGAACAGCAACGATAACAGGACGCCGTAAACAATAATTCGTGGCCGTAGAATGTGTGTTTCACCGTGTTCCGAAGCGTGCTCTGTGGTGTATTTGATTAGACCTTTTGGCATGCCTACTTTGTCCATGACTTGGTCGCAGACATCGATACAGGCGGCACAGCCAATACACTCGTACTGCAATCCTTCACGGATATCAATACCGGTAGGGCAGACCTGCACACACATCGTGCAATCAACGCAGTCACCAACTTGAACGTCGGTTTGTTTTCGTTTCTTACCTTTTGCGCGTGGCTCGCCGCGCTCTCCATCATAGGAGATAATCAAGGTGTCTTTATCAAACATGGCGCTTTGGAAGCGAGCATACGGGCACATATATAGGCAGACTTGCTCCCGCAAGAACCCAGAGTTTCCGTAGGTAGCAAAGCCATAGAATACAATCCAGAATGTCTCCCATGGCCCTAAGGCGTATGTGCCGCTAAACGATTCGAGGGTCGCGCTACCCAATTCTCTTATTGGTGTGAAGTAGCCGACTAAGGTGAAACCGGTCCACAAGCCAAATACAATCCACATGGTTTGTTTAGTGATGCACTTGGTGATTTTTTCTCGATTCCATGGCATCGCCGCGAGTTTCTTTTGGGCGTTTCTGTCGCCCTCGACTAAGCGTTCCATCCATACGAATATTTCGGTCCAGACGGTTTGAGGGCAGGCATAACCACACCACAACCGACCCGCGAGCGCGGTGAAGAAGAACAGAGACAGCGCTGCCATGATGAGTAGCCATGCCAGAAAGAAAAAGTCTTGCGGCCAGAAGGTAAGAAAAAAGATATGGAATTGTCTTTCAGGAAGATCAAACAAAACCGCTTGGTGGCCATCCCAGTTTAGCCATGCCAATCCGTAATAGAGGCCGAGCAGAAAAATCATCATGATTTTACGCAGGTTTTGGAATACGCCTTTTACTTCGCGTGTATGCACTTTTTCGTGGCTCGCATACAGATTGCTGTCGGAATCTTTAAAGCGATGTTCAATCTTGTTCGAAATATCCATAGTTTACTGCGTTCTTCTGACTGTCATTAAAAGGGCGGATGGCGTGCGTAAATCTAGCAAGTGATTAATCCAGCTCTTGGTCGTCTGGCATTTGCTTGCGTCGCTTACTGATAGGAAGCGCTAGCAAAATGGAGCTGAGTGTTGTGCAGCAAAAGCACAGTATCCAAAACATCATGAAGCCAATGGTGTAGCCAGCAATCGGGCTGACGGTGGCTGGGTAGGTGGCTAATGCGCTGATCTCAACGGGGTCGAAGGTCGCGAAAAAAAGCATTGTCGCGATACTCGCGAACAAGAAAGACACCCAGGCGATCGTGCCGTAGGTGCGCCAAAATACGCGCGGCTCTAGTTCCTCCTCGGGAACCACTTTTTGTAGTTGTAACCAAATCAGCCTTAGCATGGTAGCGCTCTCCGAATTTCTGTATATAGACGCATTCGTGTGTGACGGTATTCAGGGAGCCCAAAGTGTTATCTGAGGGCTCCCTTTGTTGACGAGTTTTCTAGTTCGCCTTACTCAGCAAGTACGCGGCCAATACGCGCGCTTCTTCCGGGCTAAGCAGTTTTGACTGAGCGGGCATTTTCCCTGAACGGCCTAAGGTAACGGTCGCTTCTATGTCCCTTACCAAGCCGCCGTACAGCCAAATATTGTCGGCCAGCGTTGGTGCGCCCAGCATTTGATTGCCTTCGCCGCCCATGCCATGACATGCCGCACATTGCATATCGAATGTCGCTTTTCCGGACTCAGCGAGAGCGTCGTTAGTCTGCTGCCCACTTAAGCTCAATACGTACTGACTCACTTCTTTAATCTGAGTTGTTGTTAATATTTGCTCGTAAGCAGGCATTACGCCTTGACGGCCATTTAGAATTGAGTGCGTGATCATGGCTTCGCTATTGCCGTACAACCAGTCACCATCGGTCAAGTTAGGAAACCCTTTTGACCCTTTGGCGTCAGAACCGTGGCAAGCTGAACAGTAGTTCGCGAACAGTCTCGAACCCGTCGTCATGGCGTTTTCATTGCCTTGCATCGCGGTGAGCTCCATCCCTTCGAATTGTGAAAAGTAAGCCGCACGATCCATTCTATTGGCTTCCATTTGTTCTTCGAGTTGATTTAGCTGCGTCCACTTCAACGAGCCTTCGACGTTACCAAGTGCCGGATATAGGTACATATATACCGCAGCAAAGATGGTGGTCAGGATAAACATATTGAACCACCACTTGGGCAGTGGATGGTTCAGTTCGCTAATGCCATCCCACACGTGGCCCGTCGACTCGATGCCGTCAATAGTCGGGCCAGATGATTCGGTCTTCTTCTTGGAGGAGGTGGCGAGTAACAGCCACATCACACCGATCAGATTGCCGATCACCAATACACTGATGAAAATAGTCCAGCCGGTGCTCATAATGACTCCTTATTTTTTATATCTTCAATGTTGTCGTCTTCTAGAGGAAGTTTGGATAGCTCTTCAAACGCATTTTTTCGGCCTGCGCTCCAGCTCCATATGCAGATTCCAGTAAACAGAATGAGCAGTAATGCGGTCATGATGCCGCTAATATTTGCGCTAAGTTCTGACATGACTATTGCCCCTCCCACATGGTGCCGAGTACTTGCAAGTAAGCAATTAAGGCGTCCATTTCAGTCACGTTAGCGACTTGAGCGGGTGCGCCAGAAATTTCTTCATCTGTATAGGGGTGACCTAGCATCCGCAATGCACGCATTTTAGTTTGTAGGTGCTCGCCGTCGATGGTGCCTGTCAGGAGCCACGGGAAGCCGGGCATGTTTGATTCAGGAACCAAGTCACGTGGGTTGATCAAGTGAATGCGGTGCCATTCGTCGGAATAGCGGCCACCGACCCGGGCAAGATCAGGTCCAGTTCGCTTTGACCCCCATTGGAACGGTCGGTCATAGACAGACTCACCCGCGACTGATGCTGCACCATAGCGCAGTACTTCGTCAGCAAAAGGGCGCACCATTTGAGAGTGGCAGTTGTAGCAGCCTTCTCGAATGTAAACGTCTCGACCCGTGAGTTCCACGGCGTTATAAGGCCTAACGCCAGGTGACGGTTCTGTGGTTTGCGTTTGAAACATCAGCGGCACGATCTCTGCCATGCCGGCGACGCTAATTACCAGCGCAATCAATACGCCCATCAGAGCAGTGTTTTTCTCAATGATTTGATGGTTCATGATGCTGCTCCCACGGCCGATTCACTTGAGATACTTTCTTCCGCTTCGGCTTCTTCGCCGGAGTAGATAGTTTTGAATACGTTGTAAGCCATAATGAACATACCTATCAGGAACAACAGACCACCGCCCACACGAACGACATAGTACGGATAGGTCGCTTTGATACTTTCGATAAAGGTGTACGTTAGCGTGCCGTCATCTTCAATCGCTCTCCACATCAAACCTTGCATAACACCGGCGATCCACATGGCGGCGATATACAAGACTACGCCAATGGTAGAGACCCAGAAGTGTGTGTTAATAAGCGACTCACTGTACATTTGCTTCTTATTGAACAGTGTTGGTATTAGCACATAGACCGAACCGATAGTCATAAATGCAACCCACCCTAGTGCGCCACCATGTACGTGACCAACTGTCCAGTCGGTATAGTGCGAGAGAGCGTTGACTGTTTTGATTGACATCATCGGGCCTTCGAAGGTCGCGATGCCGTAGAAAGATAGCGATACGATCAAGAACTTAAGAATGGGGTCTGAGCGAAGTTTGTCCCACGCGCCAGACAAGGTCATGATGCCGTTGATCATGCCGCCCCAAGAAGGCGCCAACAGTACTAATGAGAACACCATGCCAAGCGACTGAGCCCAGTCCGGAAGTGCAGTGTACTGAAGGTGGTGAGGACCCGCCCACATGTAAATTGAAATGAGTGCCCAGAAATGAACGACAGAAAGGCGGTAAGAATACACCGGACGGCCCGCTTGTTTTGGCACAAAATAGTACATCATTCCCAAGAATGCGGCGGTTAAGAAAAAGCCTACGGCATTGTGTCCGTACCACCATTGGGTCATTGCGTCTGTCGCGCCAGAAAAGACCGGGTAAGAGTGCGTTAGGCTAGTAGGAATCGCCAAGTTATTCACAATATGGAGTACAGCGACCGTAATAATAAACGCGGCGTAAAACCAGTTCGCTACATAGATATGCGAGACGGTTCGTTTGACTAAGGTGCCGAAGAAAACAACGCCATAACAAACCCATACGATCGCAATCAGTATGTCGATAGGCCATATCAACTCTGCGTATTCTTTGCTTTGGGTAAAACCAAGAGGAAGTGTGATCGCGGCAAGCACAATAACTAGCTGCCAACCCCAGAACGTAAACGCGGCAAGTTTGGGCGCAAACAATGGCGCGTGGCATGTGCGCTGCACAACATAATAGGACGTTGCAAATAACGCACAACCTCCAAACGCAAAAACCACGGCATTGGTATGCAGCGGTCTTAGTCGACTAAACGTTAAAAACGACAAGTCGAAGTTGAGTGCTGGCCAAGCCATTTGAGCTGCGATGAAAACACCGACAGTCATCCCGACGATGCCCCACACAATCGTCATAATTGTAAACTGCCGAACTACCCCTAAGTGGTAGCTCTGAGTTTGGGAAGGGTTCTGAGTCATAGGATCCACGTTCCTTTCTATTTTGGTTTTTAGTGTGTACTCAATTCTGAGTATTCACGCGCGAGGCTTTCTTGATCTAAATCAAGTGCGTGGTCGCGTAAAATATTGAGGTAGTCCTCACTTGAGCTAGATCAATTGGAATTAAAAAGCGTGCCCCTAAGATTGCGCCAAGTTTAAAAAACGTCCTAAGGGGGCAAAATAAATATGTCGAAAAGTACATTAGTGAAAAAAACCTTACTTTCTCTTTCTATTGCGGCAATGATGGCGGGTGCTCAGTCAGCCTTAGCGTATGAAGCCGGTGATATTATTTTGCGCGGTGGTGCTGCGGTGGTTGATCCGAATGAAAGCAGCAGCCCTATTTCAGTTGATAGTGTTCAGGCTGTTCCTGGTGCTAGTGGTCTTGCTGGGAATGCAAAAGTAGGCGTGGGTTCTGATACTCAGCTTGGCCTTACTTTGAGCTATATGTACTCGTCAAACTTTGGTATTGAGTTGTTGGCAGCGACTCCATTTACGCATGATATTGCTGGTGCAGGCGATATCGCCGGGATTGGTAAGCTGGCTGAAACGACACACTTACCACCAACCTTGACGGCAAATTACTACTTCAATGAGCCTTCTGCGGATTTTCAGCCATACATTGGTGCGGGTATCAACTACACCATTTTCTTCAGTGAAGAGGTTACGCCTACTTTAGATAATGCTGGTACGATTGACGCGTTAGCAGGTCTTGCATTAGGTACGCCAGCAGGTACCGTTACGT
This sequence comes from uncultured Oleiphilus sp., assembly GCA_913020045.1. GTDB lineage: Bacteria > Pseudomonadota > Gammaproteobacteria > Pseudomonadales > Oleiphilaceae > PZPK01. Next base: position 3,410 of record CAJWBE010000021.1, on the reverse strand, counting down.
CTGCAAGCGGCACCAACATTGACCTGAATGATTCTTGGGGATTAGCGATTCATATGGGTTTTGATTACAAATTGACTGAAGATATTGGTCTAAACGTCGCCTACTGGAATATCAATATTGATACAACTGCTGAAATTACTAGCGAAACCAACCTCGGCCAGGTGAAAGCGCATGTTGATGTAGATATCGACCCGTCTGTTTACATGGCTGGTATTTACTACAAGTTCTAATCAGTCTTATCGAAGACACAAAAAAGGGCAGATTTCTCTGCCCTTTTTTGTGTCTCGTACTATTCGAAAATGTATGAATAGGTTCAGTGGTTCGCGCCGGGGCGTGTTTCCGTTTTAAATACTTTATCCCAGATAGGAAGAAAGCCTGCGTAGTTTCCTTTGTATGTCTCATGGTGCAAATCATGGAATTTTGCGCCGTGATAAAACGGTAGCAAGGCGATAGGGTTCCACCTAAAAGTATAGCCAGCATGGCCATCCACCGCCTCCCACTGTCGCAGCACGAACCAGACATAAACTACATAAATATGGCTCGACAGCAATAATGGTCCGAGTAACGCTAAGCCAGCAGTGAGGGCAAGCTCAGCCCAATGAAAGTAATTGCCCGCGATAGCAGAAGGATTGCGAATTTGGTGATGTACTGAGTGAACGTTTTTTAGTAGCCACTTATTTTCATGCATTTTGCGATGCATCCAGTAGTACAAAAAATCATCCAGAAATATAAAAAATGCGATCTGCCAAACAAACTCATACCAGGGTGGTGTAGGGCCCGTATGAACACCGCCCAAGCGTATCAATGGCCAAACAGCAAGCAGTAAAACAAAGACAATACTTGAGTTAAAGCCGATTAAACGCATGTTCTTACCAATGTAGCGTTGCACGTTGAAAGGCTTATCTTGCGTTTTGTAGGGTTTTGCCCAGTCTGGATCGAACCAAGCGAGCAGAGTCCATGGCAGTGCCATTAGTAAAAATGCGCCGACACCGATAAGTGATGTGGCGATTAAAAACTGAAAAAACATGGGGTCCTGATACCAGGAAACAAAGGTAGAAATTAATGCATCCATAAATGTGAAGTTTATTTATTTTTTGGGGGAGGCATGAAAACTATCACAGCTAAGGGTAAGCTTGCACTCCTTTTTATAGTCGAAGTCGAGACCAAGAATGACGAGCGAATCTGAACTTTTGCAACGTAGTGATAGCCAATGTGAACTCTGCAAAGGGCGCGAAGCGCTAGTGACTTACGTGGTGCCAGAGTCTACTAATCAAACTGACCCTGAAGTGTTGATATGCGGAGCATGTCAGCAGCAGTTAGCTGAAGGGAGCGAGTTAGATTTGAAACACTGGCGTTGTTTGGCCGATAGCATGTGGAGTCCGTACCCAGCAGTTCAAGTACTTGCATGGCGGCTTTTGAAGCGAATGGATACCGATAGTTGGGCACAAGATCAGCTCGAGATGCTGTACTTGGATGATGAGCTCAAAGCATGGGCTGAGGCGGGTATCGAAGAAGAGGTGGTCGATGAGGACCCTACGCTTGATGCGAACGGTGCACCTTTAAGCGCCGGTGACAGCGTGACCATTATTAAAGATCTTGATGTGAAGGGCGCAGGGTTTGTTGCCAAACGCGGAACACCCGTGCGGAATATCTCCCTAACGCAAAACCCCGAGCATATAGAAGGGCGAGTGAACGGCACTCGCATTGTTATTATCGCGGCGTATGTGAAAAAGAACTAGTAAAACGCTTTCCTCTACATGCGCTCGCTAAGTGTGCGTTGATATTTTTTCAGCGCAAAATTTGCGCGCTGACAGGGCGAATTTGGTCCATGTTTCTCATTGATTATGATGAAACATGGATGCCGTTTGTGTTTGCTTGTTGTGTTTTTAAGATCGGCTTATAGTTGTTTTCTTGGGAAATTATATAACACGAAGGTTCTTTGTTCTGCGGTACTTCCTTATACATCAATTCTAGTTTTCCGTTTAAGAATGGTGAGTGAAGTGTCTTCGTATCTAAAGGGGAGAATAAGATATGAAACGTTTAGGCTTGAGTTTGGCGATCGCTGCGGCGATGGGTTTAAGTGGTTGTGGTGGTTCTAGTGGCGGAAGTTCTTCGTCTTCATCATCGCCAAGCAGTAGCTCAACTGTGAGTGGCACTGCCAGTAAAGGGATTGTGAGTGGTGGCTTAGTTGAAGCGTTTTTGTTTGTTAACGGAGAACCGGATACGGGTGGTTCGGCAGTCGCTTCCGACACGACGGCCGAAGATGGTACCTACTCTTTAGCGATTCCTTCCACTCACGAAGGAAAGCCTCTTTTCATTCGAATTTCGAGTACCGATTCAACCTCCATGAAGTGTGATATTGCCGGTGGCTGCGATGCAGATGGTGATCCAGCTACTGTCGGTGATATCACGGCCTTTGGCCAGCCCTTTGCCCTTTCAGCCGGTGAGTTGACGATGAGTGCTGTATTGCCTCAAGCCACTCAAACGGTGGCCGTTAACGTTACGCCCTTAACCACGGTCGCGGCGGAGCTTGCTAAAGATGCGATTGCTTCTGGTGCCAGTGACAATGCAATTGGGGTTGCCATTGCAACGGCCAATTCACAAGTATCTACGACATTCGGTTTAGGTGCCGACATCACTCAGATCCCGATCGTTGATTTGACGGACGCTGATAGTGTCGAAGCGAGTGCCGGAACCAATAATGCAGCGATAAATTATGCGGCCATCAATGCTGCGATCGTTAGTGCTAAACAAAGCGATGCCAACGGGGACGGTTCTCCAGTCGATATCGGTGCGGCGATTACGCAGTTTGCGCAAGAGGTTGTTGACGATGGGGGTTTAATCGAAAACGCGGCAAATGATGACGATACCTCTATTGCCGAGATTCTTGCCGAAGCTGTTGAGGTAATAGATACCGTCGAAGCGGAAGTGACTGACGAGATAGTCGAAGATGCCTTAGACACTCAGCTAGGTGATGCGGAAGCCGCGCCTGAAACGACTGAAGGCGAGCTGGAAGAGCCTAGCGATACGGCAGGCTTGCTCGCTAACTATGCGAAAGTGAAGGCTTTTGTTGAAGAGTTACGTGAACTCGGTACGGCAATAGATAGCTCGCTCGTAGGTGAGGGCGAAGGCGCGCAAACTATCGAAACCATACTAGATGGTTTTGATGCTCAGATAGACGCGGCTGACATGATGAGTTCCAGCGACGCGGAAGCAACTTTCAATGCCTTCGCTGATGCAATGACCGCCATTATTGACGTACACGAGGCGGAAGTTGAAGAGGTGGGTGTCGATACGATTGCGGCCGGCAACTATAACTCTCCTGACGGGGTAGCGGTGACGGTTGAAGTGGCTGAAGGAGTAACAACTTTCTACGTTCAAGAAACGCTCGAAACCGATGTTGACGGTGA
>CAJWBE010000020.1 GCA_913020045.1 uncultured Oleiphilus sp. | reverse complement strand
ACCTCTTCGTATGTTTCTATAACGCTCCCTAGTCCTTGTCGGAAGCGGTCTTTGTCCATCTTCTTACGCGTTTCTTTATCCCAGATACGACAACCGTCTGGGCTAAACTCGTCGCCCAGCACAATTTTACCGTCACTGACACCAAACTCGAGCTTATAATCAACCAACAACATGCCCGCATCCGCAAACATTTTTGACAAAACCTCATTAACTTTAAAGGCTTGCTTTTCCATCTCGGTTAATTGCGCCTCGGTCGCCCAACCAAAACTAACGCAATGTGAAACGTTAATCATCGGGTCGTGTAACGCGTCATTCTTCAAAAATAGCTCAAAGGTCGGCGGTGTAAGCGTGCTGCCTTCCTCGACCCCTAGGCGTTTAACCAAACTTCCGGCTGCGTAGTTTCGTACTACACATTCGACCGGCAGCATATCCAAATTCTGAACCAGGCACTCGTTATCGGAGAGCAAAGCTTCAAAATGCGTCGATACACCGGCTTCTTCCAAGGCCTGCATAATAAAAGCATTGAATTTATTATTGACCATTCCCTTTCGGTTTAACTGCTCAACCTTTTCACCATCAAATGCAGAGGTATCATCGCGAAACTCCAATACAAACTTGCTTGGATCTTCAGTGGTATAAACAGATTTGGCTTTGCCAGAATAGAGTTCTTTCTGCTTTTGCATGAATAAAAAGCTCCCAAAGGGTTATCTATGATTAAGAATAGTGGAAAATAAATAATTTACTGGCAAATTGCCTAAACTGAGACACCTTTAACAAAGGCGCTCATTATGAAATGTGCTCGAATACGATATTCAATAATTCTAAGCCAGTTTCGATGTCTAACGCTTCATTTAGTCGTTTAACTCTAATGAAGACCTTATCATCAGATTGCTCCAACAAGAGTCGGTAGTTGCGCTCTTTACTTTTTTCATCTGACTGATCTGAGGTTCGATACCACTTTGTGATACTTTCTTCATTCAAATAGCTGATGAAGTAGCTCTTTTGACTCAAGTCTATGTCAGACACAAGTACACCCGCTGACTTCAGCGCTTTGCCAAGCTCGCTCCATGCACGCTGGAACGATAAATCCAATTCGATAAAACTATCGCCAGACTGTGTTTTCATCAGCCTAACTCTAGCATCACCACCTATATCATTGGCTAGAAGCGAATAACGATTTTGTAAATCTTCAGAGGTGACAAATTCACCAATCAAACTCAGAATAGCTTGCTCAACCTTTGGATTTTGAGGAGCAACAAGTTTAGCCAAGTCAACTTGCTTAGTTTGATTACTGTCTAGCACACGCAATTGTAGTTCAGCCGTATTTCGTCTGACCCCTTGAACTAGACTGGCCTGAAAAGTGGCTTCTGTGATGATAGGTGCTTCGGGTTGATGTTCAGTAATTTTAGCCTTCAGCTCGGAATCAAGGTTAGCTGTATACGCAGTAACAAAGCCTTGAGATATTTCTTCTGACAACACGTCTATTCCATATTCTTCCCAGAATAGATCTAACAAAGGCCATACTTTTCCCGGAGATGTTTCTAAACGAAGCCACATTTGTCCGCCAACGGATTCGACTGAAAATGGCTCTTTAGACAGCGCTGCGGTTCCGTTTGGAGGCCTAGGTAGCTCAAAACTGTCTGCAACTTCACGATCACTACCTACCGATGGAATTGGAAATACTGAGCGTATTTTACTATCCGATAAACTTTCGGGCACTATAAGCGGTTTGCCGTATTCTGCCTGTGCATACTCAGTAGATCGATCTTTGATCACGCCGCATGCAGATACGCTTGCAACGATAACTAGGAAGACAAACTTGTTCAAATCAGGTTTCTCGCTCTTAATGCGTCATTCAACTTTGATTGGTACGATGTATCCAACGGTGTAAGCGGTAACCTAATTCCATTCTTCATCATCCCCATCTTCATCAAAGCGTATTTAACAGGAATCGGATTGGCTTCAACAAATAAGTTGTCGTGCAAGCCCATTAACTCTTCGTTCAACGACTTTGCTTGCTGCTCTAAGCCGTCACCGGCAAGCGCACATAATCGGCTCATTTCTTTTGGCTCGATATTCGCTGTGACTGAGATGTTTCCCTTCGCACCCGCTAGAATTAGCTCATAGGCTGTCGCATCATCACCCGAATATACAGGCATTTTACCATCGAGCTGGCGTATCAGGTCAGCACCACGAGCAACATCCCCAGTCGCATCTTTAATTCCATTAATGTTAGGAATATCTGCCAAGCGCAATACGGTATCATTAAGCATATCGACCGCGGTTCGACCGGGTACATTGTAAAGGATTTGCTCGATATCGACCGTTTCAGCGATCTTTCGATGATGCTGATACAAACCTTCTTGTGAGGGTTTATTGTAATAAGGTGTGACAAGCAAACAAGCATCAGCACCAATATCTTTTGCGGCTTGAGTCAGTTCAATCGCTTCTGTTGTTGAGTTCGCACCAGTACCCGCAATAACGGGAATTCGGCCATTAACCTTGGATACAATATGTTTTACAACTTTGCAATGCTCTTCTGGGTCAAGTGTCGCAGATTCGCCGGTAGTACCCACCGCTACAATCGCATTCGTACCATTGTCTATATGAAATTCTAATAAGCCGTCGAGGCTTTCCCAGTCGACCTGACCATCTTCAAACATGGGGGTCACAAGCGCGACAATACTGCCTGCTATCATACTTTTCTCCACTATGAGAATCGACTCTACAAATATGCAGCCAACACTCTATATTTTCACCATTAAAACAATCGCGTATGTTAATGCCGCAGAGGTTTTTAAACAAGTGAACATACCGTACTATATGCAAACAAATTCCTTACAATTCTGGTCAATTTGACTCTAGGGCTTAATTTTCATGAACACGAATGAAATTTCAGAAAACTATTTGGTAATTTCCTCTATCGGAACGGACAAACCGGGCATTGTGAACGAGCTAGCGAAAGCCTGCTCTTCGAACCATTGCAACATTATTGATAGCCGCATGACAATATTAGGCGGAGAGTTTGCGGTCATCATGATGGTTTCTGGTGCATGGGATGCAATTGCTAAACTTGAGAACGTGCTGCCCGGCATATCACAGGAGCTTGAGCTCACAACTACAATCAAACACACGCAGCAACGACCCAATAGCCCGGCCTTATCTTATTCGGTCAATGTAGTTGCGCTAGACAACCCAGGTATTGTTCACGAAATTGCACAGTACTTTTCAGCGCAATCTATTAATATCGACGAACTTCAAACGGGTACATATAGCGCACCACACACGGGCACCCAAATGTTCAACCTGAATATGACGATTCGTCTAGCCGCCGACACACACATCGCAAGCTTGCGAGAGTCTTTTATGGAATTTTGCGATGACCTGAACCTGGATGCCATCATCGAACCACTTCGCTAACAAAGGGCACTTACATGATCGAACTAGACAAACCCGTTCCAAGCTTTTCCGCCAACGCTACCTCGGAAAAAACGATTACAAACGAATCGTTTACAGGAAAAAACACCATTATTTATTTCTACCCTAAAGACAACACGCCGGGTTGCACAACTGAGGGACAAGAATTTAGAGATAGCATTAAACAGTTTGAAGAAAGCAACACAACGATCATTGGCGTGTCACGAGACTCAATGCGCACCCACGAAAACTTCAAGGCAAAGCACGAATTCCTCTTCGAACTGATATCTGACCCCGACGAGACATTCTGCAAGTTATTCGACGTAATCAAATTGAAAAAACTCTATGGCAAAGAGTATATGGGCATAGAACGCAGCACGTTTTTAATCGATAGTGAGGGAGTTCTAAGAAAGGAGTGGCGCAAGGTGAAAGTCAAAGGCCATGTTTCCGAGGTGCTCGAGATTTGTCAATCCTTGTAATCAACCAAGTTCTTTATTGAGTCTTGCCTTGGCCAGGCGGTAAACACCGCCTTCACCATGGTTGCCAAAGGAATAGCAAAAAACATTCCCCATACCCCCCAAATTCCACCAAAGAATAGAACAGATATAATAATCACAATAGGGTGCAAATTAACCACTTCTGAAAACAACAGTGGAACCAATACGTTCCCATCTATCAATTGAATAATGAGGAAGATAAACATCACGTAGTAAAACTCTTCTTGCAAACCAAACTGAAATAGAGCAATGATCGCCACAGGGATCGTAACCAATACAGCACCTATATACGGAATAACAACGGATAGCCCGACCAAGATCGCTAACAGCGCACCATAATTCAATCCCATAAAGATAAAGCCGATATATGTGCAACCTCCGACGACTGCAATTTCTACCACTTTACCTCGAACATAATTAGCAAACTGAGCATTCATCTCAGCCCAAACCTGCTGCATTAAGCGTCGATTACTGGGCAAAAAATTTACTAGAGAAGTGACGATACGATCTTTGTCTTTAAGAAAGAAAAATACCAGTAGAGGTACGACAATAAAATAGATCATTACAGATATAAAAACCGGAAAACTCTCAATAGACTGTGAAACCAACCATTGCCCCAAATTGGCAGCCTCAGCAGTAGCATCTTGGTACAAGGCATCCATTTCTTGAACAGTAATAATTGAGGAGTAACTTTCTTGGAGATCAAAAATATAGATTTTGAGATTGCTGAATATGTTCGGAGCTTCTTTGACCAAAGAGGTAAGCTGACGCCAAACCAAAGGCAAAACATAGAAGAAAAACCCGGTTACCATTCCTAGAAATAGAATAAATGAGACATATACAGCCAAGCCTTTTCCCATTCCTTTATCCTTCAGGTATGACACGGCCCCCTGAAGAATATAAGCGACTATGATGCTAGCGATAACCGGTGCCATGATATCACCCCATAGCACAACAAATGCCAGGCCAATACCAAGAAACAGAAACAATACAACAGCTTCTTCGTCAGAGAAATAGCGATCAATCCAAGAACGAACAACCTTCAACATATATAAACCCTAAAATACTTAGTGAACGCTCCCAAAAAGCTATCTCTTAATAATATAGTACACGTACTGAGACTGGCCCGAGTCAGGTTCATCTGTATGTGGTGTAGATATAGGTGCTTGCTTTAGCTCATGAGCTGTGAGAGATATGAATGAAGCGAAATCCCTTACAGAACTTTCATCACTTGCCACAACTTTGACACACTCCCCCACGTCCATCTTATTTAGCTTCATTTTTGCTTTTAATAACGGCATAGGACAGGCTTCACCCGAAGCGTCTACCAGGTAGTCGTAATGCATAACTAAACCTTTTAAGAAAAAACGAGTGTAACAGATTATCCACCCCAGACTCTTTAATTTTGAACTAAAAACCAACTCAACAACGGAATATAAATAACTCCCACTTTGGAACTTATACCCTTTCCTTTCTTTTTGTTTCCTGCCATATTCATCTTCAAATTCTAATCACAAACCACTTCGAGCAAGGAGATTTATTATTCCCCCAAGACTTGCCTTAGCAGCCCCCCCTATCAACCTTGCGACCTGGATTGCAACATCGATCATAAAGATTAGGCACGGCCTCTTCCTATTTTTGCTAATTGCCAGCACGATTGCACAAGCACAAGATATCCCGACTCTTGGTAACTCTTCGTCTAACCTGGTTTCAATTGACCAAGAAAGAAAACTGGGAAAAGCCTGGCTAAGATCTTTAAGGCAGCATACTCGCCCTTACGAAAATTCACTGGTCGAAGAATATTTTTCTGACTTAGTTTATTCACTTGCGCCCTACTCTAATGTGATTGACCGCAATTTTAGCTTGATCGTGATTAACAGCCCTGACCTTAATGCCTTTGCCGTTCCAGGGAGTATTATCGGCATTAATGCTGGCCTATTCTTCAGCGCCATCAACGAACAAGAGTTCGCATCAGTTATTGCTCACGAGCTCGCACATTTGGGACAACGGCATTACGCAAGACAGTTAGAACAGCAACGAATATCCACACCCCTCACACTAGCTGGTGTTCTCGCCAGTGTTATCGTAGCCGCTACCACCGGCTCAGATGCTGGCATGGTGGCACTTGCTAGCACTCAAGCCTTGAGTGCCGACCAACAACTTCGCTTTTCTCGTAAGAATGAACAAGAAGCAGACCGAATAGGCATTAAAACGCTGTTTAACTCACGATTTGACCCCAAAGCAATGCCCACTATGTTTGAACGCTTATACAAAAAAAACAGGGCCAAGGGAGATGAGCAACGATTAGAATATTTATCAACACATCCGTTAACAGAGAGTCGCATTTCAGATACAAGGAACCGGGCAACGCAATTTCCGGTCAAACAATACAGAGACAATATCGAATTTCACTTCAGTAAAAACATGGTAATCTCTGATTTTTCAACGTCCAAATACGATGCAATCAAACACTTTGAAGCAATAATCAACAAAGGTAACAGCGCTCAAATATTAGCAGCACAGTTCGGCCTAGCATACGCATCCTTGAAAACAGATCCAAAACTTAGCATGAAAATTCTAGATGAATTACTTATTAGATTTCCGTATAAAATTTCGCTAAAAATCGTATACGCCAAAGCGCTACATGAAAACAAGCAGAGTAAGCTAGCAATGAGCACTCTCGAAGACCTATTGTCGCGAAACCCAGAAAACTACTCGATATCAGACGCTTTAGCAGAGCTATACATGCAGAATGATTTAATAGAAGAGTCCGAGAAGCTATTGATCAAAATGATAAGAACACAACCAGAAAACCCTAGAATTTGGTACTTACTCGCTGAAGCAAATGGGCTGGCAGGTCACATTGTTGACTTACACCAATCTCGCGCAGAATTTTTCTTCTTGAGCAATCAATTCGACAAAGCTCTTGATCAACTTCGCCTCGCGCTGCAAAAAATCAAAACAAACGAACAAAAAACAGCCAGCATCCATGAGCGCATGAACGAGATCAACGAACTAAAAGAAAATCCTGCCTTCTAAACTTTAAAATTTAACATTCTATCTAGCGGAACCAAAGAAGCTTCTCTAAGCGCAGGCGATACATGCACCTCATTTAATCCTTGGCTTAATGATAGATAGATACTTTCAAGGTCATTCATTGCCATCCATGGGCAATGCGCGCAAGAGCGACAAGTCGCACCACTTCCTGCGGTAGGTGCCTCGATGAATATTTTTTCTGGGGACAGCTGCTTCATCTTGTAAAAAATACCGTTATCCGTAGCAACTATAAACGTGCTATTTGGCATTGTTTGAGACGCTTTAATAAGCTGGGTAGTCGACCCGACAGCATCAGCCAATTCAACCATCGAGCTAGGAGATTCTGGATGCACAAGAACTGCCGCATCTGGATGAACCTTCTTTAGGTCCGCCAAGCCTTGCCCCTTAAACTCTTCATGAACAATACAGGCGCCTTTCCACATAACCATATCTGCACCTGTTTGAGCTTGTATGTAGCTACCTAAATGCTGATCGGGCCCCCAAAGTATTTTCTCTCCTTTCTTGTCGAGATAAGAAACAATCTCCAACGCTATGCTTGATGTCACCACCCAATCGGCACGAGCTTTTACTGCGGCAGACGTATTTGCATAGACCACAACTGTATGATCTGGATATTGATCACAGAACTCAGAAAACTCATCGACCGGACAACCGATATCTAGAGAACAGGTTGCCTCCAGAGTGGGCATAAGTATTCGTTTTTCAGGGCTAAGTATTTTGGCGGTCTCACCCATAAACCTAACACCTGCAACTACTAGGGTATCGGCTTTATGATTTCGACCAAATCTTGCCATCTCAAGTGAGTCTGAGATACAGCCGCCTGTTTCTTCAGCTAAAGCTTGTATCACCGAATCGGTATAATAGTGAGCAACAAGTACCGCGTTTTCTCGAACCAAAAGTTCTTTAATTTTTGCTTTGTACTCACGTTCCTTTGCAGCATCCGTTTCTTGCCCTGAAACACGCTCAAGCGCGAGATGCTCTTGCACTAATACTCTATCTTCTATGGTATTCATTATTGCCCTACAAACTTAGAACTAACTCATGATCATTTTCAAAATGAGCGCTAGTATAAACAGTAGATAAAGAAAAGTCAGATCATCAGTTGATAATATTGGCTACTGATACTGAAAAAATGGTGGGTCGTGCAGGATTCGAACCTGCGACCAATTGGTTAAAAGCCAACTGCTCTACCAACTGAGCTAACGACCCGACGAGGCGCATATAGTAATGATTTCAGAGAAAATAACAAGGCTCTTTTGAAAAAAAATTAGCGCTTAAATCACCTCGAACTATGCACCGCTATATTGTTTAATTACAATAGCTTATCGAGATATCTTATAGTTCTTTGCTAACTTTGAAGCCGTGGAATTTGGAAATCTCTTCTGCACGAGATCTAAGTATTTTTCGGAATTCACAGGATCGAGCAAGCGATCGAAGGTTACGGCTAACTTAAACATAGAGTCAGCGACTTTGCGGTGCTCGGGAAAGGTTTTCACCACAATCATAAAAGATTGTTTAGCCTGCTCTAGCTTCGGCAGTACCAAATAAACCTCACCCAGCCAATAATATGCATTACCTGTCAGCTCACCCTCAGGGTAAAGCTCAATATAAGAGTGAAGGGAATCAACAGCCTCTTCAAAGCTTTTGCTCTTGACGAGTGAATATGCTTTCGAATACCGCTGACGCTGCTCTGGGGTCGCAGGAGAGGACTCAACTTTCGCCGCCTCACCCTGCACTGCTGGCACGACGCCTGCCTCAGGCAATTTAGCAGGGGAAGACGTCGCCGAAGCAGGCTTAGTCAAACTACGATCCCCACCGACCTGCTGAGATATTGCCAGTACACGAGTGTCGAGATCCTGATATCGACGCTTACCACTGACCTCAAGATTTCTCAGCTGAAACGCTTGCGTTTCAACCAAACCTCGAAGCTCTGAGACCTCTTGCTTTAACTGCTCGATCATGAAAAACAACTCAGCATTAGCCGAGCTAGCCGAGGAAAGCTGCGAGGTCGTTATAGTCTTTGACGCATCGGGTGCAGGCGCAACACTTTGGACGCTTCGAGTAGCGGCGGGTGTTTGTGGCACCGAAGCCGAACCGGATTCAAATATCAGCGTCTTTGCCTGCGAAATTGACGCGAGAGGAAGTAGTATAGAAACGCAAAAAAAAGAGCCTAGCCTACCAGCTACGCTCTTTTGTTTTATATCAATCATTAAATGATCTTACTTGTATTCGATATAAACTCGACGATTTTTCGCCCAAGCTGCTTCGGTTTGACCGAGCTCAGCTGCGCGTTCTTCGCCATAGCTGACCACTTCTAACTGAGCGTCAGAAACGCCATTCACTTTAAGAAAGCTTGCAATTGACTTAGCACGACTTTCACCAAGTGCGATGTTGTAGCCTTTCGTGCCACGCTCATCACAATGCCCTTCTAAGACAACTTTAAGTGCTGGATTTGCAGCCAAAAACATTGCATGTGCGGCAAGTGCGGCACGTGACTCTGATTTAATTGCCGACTGATCGAAATCGAAGTAAAAAGTACGCACTTCACGCAATGCAGCTTGTTCTCTCTCGGCTGCTTCTTTTGCCTGCTGTGCTGCCATCGCTTCCGCATTCACTTGCGCATCTTCTGGCGCACCAGATGTTTCGTTTACTGCTTGCTCTTCTGGCGTTTCAGATACAAATTCGTCTTCGGTCTCATCAACTGTACTCATGCTTTCACAACCAGCCAATAGTAGACCCGATAGAACGAAAGCTAAACCATGCTTGAATGAATTGGATTTCATCTCTTTTCCTTAATTAAATTAGGTAATCTGTTTTTAACTTTACTTTATAGTCGTTAACTTAAGTCGAGCCAAGCCTAGATGTTCGATAGAATGTTACCCGAACAAGAAACGCTTTCACAACCATGTTTATTTACAATTAATTTAGAAACGGTGACCACGCTGGCTCCTTGACATCGCCATGGTCCGATGGAAGGAAGTACTTCGCACCACCATCGACCGAAACCACCGCCAAAACCCCCTTTCCTTTCAGCTTTGTCGAATAGATAATCATCCTACCATTCGGCGACAGGCTGGGCGATTCATCTAATGGCGTTGAGGTAAGGATAACGTTTTCAAGCGTTTCGGTATCCATAGATGCAATATGAAACCCACCACCGGCCTGATGAACATAATAAATAGATTTACCATCACGACTGTAGCGTGGTCGAGCATTGTAGCGCCCCTCGAAACTAATCCTCTCTGGGACCAGGTCACGGATGCTCATCTGGTAGATCTGTGGATTGCCTCCGCCACGGTTACTGGTAAACACGACACGCTGACCATCAGGCGACCAACTAGCTTCCGTATCAATCCCGTAATGATTGGTCAGCCGAGTCAACGAGCTGCTTGCCAAATCAAAGCTATAAATTTCTGCATTGCCATCTTTTGACAAGGTCATCAACAACTTGCTGTCGTCAGGAGACCACATTGGCGAGCTGTTAATCCCCCTAAACCCAGTTACCTTACGCTGCTGGCCAGATTTTATATGTTGAATATAAATAGCCGGCCTCCCACTATGAAATGATACATAGGCCAGATGCTGTGCATCGTTCGACCACGCGGGAGATAGCATTGGTTCATGACTTTTGAATAACGTGAATGAATTTTGCCCATCTGAATCAGATACTTGCAGCCGATACTCCGTTTTATTTTTCGTTAAACGCTTAGACGTCACATAGGCAATACGAGTTGAGAATGCGCCACGAACTCCGGTTACCGCTTCATATACTCGGTCGCTAATGCGGTGCGACAGCTTCCTCAAACCCTTAGCATTTGCCGACAGAACTTCTCCAACAATGCGTTTTTGTTGGTAAACGTCCACTAATTCATACGTTACTTTGTAGTTACCGGTCGGCACATCCAACGCCACCTCACCCACCAAAACGTAATTTTGCCCCAGCAAGCGCCAGTCACGATAGTGAATCTGAGATGAGGAATTCGGCAGACTCAACATTTTACTCGTTGGCAATACATCGAAATCACCACTTCGCTGCAAGTCATTAGACACCACGCGCGCTATTTGCTCCGGCATTGGCTGCCCGCTTCGATTCGCAAAGGGGACGATCGAAATCGGCAACGCACTGTCTGAACCCTTAGTAATTTCGATCGTAAGCTCTGCAAATACCGGTGAGTAGGCAAGCATGGCCAAGAGAAAATAGACGACTCTGTTATTCATTTAATACATCCTAAAGAAAAATCGGGTGACTACACTTACTCTTCCGGAGGTGAGAAAGATTGTAAGAAATTACGAAAATAACGATCAAATAACGCCGGATCATCTGGAACCGGAAATATCCTGATTGAATTAACCGCATTCAGCGCTGACGTATCAAACGCTTTGCTTCCGCTACTAGAAACGACTTCTACACGAGAGCGCTCGCCAGACGGCAGCAAGCGTATTCGCAACACAACTTTTAGCCCTCTCGACTTTGGCGGGATATGCCACCGCGACTCTACACGACTTCTAATTAACGCGATAAAACGATCACGTTCGCTAATCTCGGCGAGACCTGAGCCTGACGCATTTGCATCCTGAACAATAGGCACATCACTGGAACTAGCCTGCGCCAAGCGCTCAGCCAATCGCCGTTCGCGCTCTAGCTGTTTCTCTGACCGAGCCGTTTCTGTTTTGGAATCCTCCAAGGCCTTCCTTCGCTCTTCTTGTTCTCGCTTTTTACGCTCAGCCTCTTGCTGCCGTTGTTTTTCTTCACGCGCTTTCTTGTCGCGCTGCTCTTTTTCCTTTTTCTTAATCAAGGCTTTCTTTTTTGCAGCGTCTTGCTTCTTTTTTTCTGCCGCTTTTTTCTTAGCGAGGTCTTTACGGCGCTTTTCGTCCTTTAACCGCTTCTTCTTGGCCTCAAGGTCGGATTTTTTCTTTTTCTCTTTTAAGGCTGCGTCCTTTACTTGCTGCTTATCAGCTCTGAGCGCTTCTAGCTCTGCTGCACTCAAGACACGAGCCTTCATACTCGCTGGCTGCTCAATCCGCTTCACGGACTCAGAAAAGTCCCAACTAAATAACAAAACAGCAACCATCACTAGGTGCAATATAATACTGAACACCAGTGAACGACGGTTCTCGGGGTTAGCCAAACCGATCTTTTTGTTCTTTGCAACACGGTCTGAGGAGCGGCTATTTGTCATATATCTTCTGTTATCAAGCCAACGCCTTGAGCGCCCGCCTGTTGCAGTTCAGCCATTAGCTCAACGACCCGTCCATAAGGGACATTCTTATCGCCTCGAATCAAAATGCTAAGCGCCTGGTTACTCGATAACAGCTTGGCGGTCGCGTCGACGAGGTCGGCTAATTCCATCGCCTTACCCGAAAGCGAGCTCATCTCCATAAAATAGGCACCATTAGAGTCGATCGATACGATCAACGGCTCCTGATTGGCCTGAATTTCGATATCGCTCGCTTCCACTTTAGGCAAATCAACTTTTACCCCCTGAGTCAGCATCGGCGCCGTCACCATAAAAATAATCAACAGAACGAGCATGACGTCGATATACGGCACAACGTTAATGTCGGACATTGGTTTACGTTTTTGTCTAGCCACGTCAAACGACCTCTAAGATGCGTCAGCTTTCGATTTACCCGCTGACGAATGAACGTTGCGGTGCAAAATGCTCGAAAACTCTTCAACAAACGTTTCGTAAGTGGCGTAAAGAGAATCAGCATTGCTGGAGAAGCGGTTGTAAGCAACTACCGCTGGAATCGCAGCAAACAAGCCCATTGCCGTCGCTATCAATGCCTCAGAAATACCCGGCGCAACCGTTGCCAATGTCGCCTGTTGCTCCTGAGCCAAGCCCAAAAAAGAGTTCATGATTCCCCATACGGTACCGAACAGACCAACATAGGGACTAGTGGAGCCAACCGTTGCCAAAAATGGAAGATGCGCGTCCAGACGCTCACTTTCGCGAGATAACGCGACCCTCATTGAACGCTGAGTGCCCTCCATAATGGCATCCGGCTCCATCCCTTCCTGTTGCTTTAGGCGGTTGAATTCTTTAAACCCTGCTTTGAAAATAGACTCAAGGCCGCTCGAATCGCGCGCACCGGATTCTTTATACAAGCGATTTAGATCCATACCCGACCAAAAACGTTCTTCGAACACTTGCTGTGCCGCTTTTGACGCTTTGTAAAAGCTGACTCGTTGAAAGATAAGAAACCACGACACCACAGAGGCGATTAGCAAAATCAACATGACCAACTGAACAACAAAACTTGCATCTAGGATCAAGCCCAATATTGAAATTTCTTCGTGCACAATTTACCCCTATTGTAATAATACTAAAGCGTCTGCCAACTCGTCCGGCAGAGCCTTAGGCTTCAAATTAGACAACGCAACACATGCCACTCGTACCTTGCATAGCACCAAAACGCGGCCATCGACATGCCGAGCGGTTTGTTCAAAATCCATATACGTTCGCGCCACATGCGCAATACTCGCAGTTACGACAATCTGGTCATCAAGAACAGCTGGCGCTTTGTATTTCAATTCAACACTATGAACAACGTAAGACGTATCTTCAGACAAGCCTTCCCGCAGGCTCACACCCAAGGAGCGGACCAACTCTGTCCTGGCGCGCTCAAAAAACTTAAGGTAGTTCGCGTAGAAAACGATCCCACCGGCATCGGTGTCTTCAATATAAATACGAACTGGAAGTTCGAACTCAGGCGTCGTCATCGCGCGCCGGCTCTTCCATACCAAAATGACGCCACGCCTTATTGGTAGCCATACGCCCTCTTGGCGTTCGTACCAAATAGCCTTGCTGTATTAGGTAAGGCTCAAGCACATCCTCTACGGTCCCCCGCTCTTCGCTGATTGCGGCAGCCATACTTTCAACGCCAACAGGGCCCCCGGAGAAATTCTCGAGCATCGTAAGCAACAAGCGCCTATCCATATGATCAAAACCACTTGAGTCGACCTTTAGCATGTTAAGCGCTAAGTCTGCCGTGACTCTGTCTACCGCACCGTCCCCTTTTACCTCAGCATAATCACGAACTCTGCGCAGTAAACGGTTAGCAATACGGGGCGTACCACGCGCACGGCGGGCAATTTCAAATGCCCCTTCTTCATTCATAGGTATATTAAGCAGAGCGGAAGAACGCCCAACAATAGAGCTTAAGTCTTGGTGGTTATAGAATTCGAGACGCTGAACAATACCAAAACGATCTCGCAACGGCGATGTGAGCAACCCTGCACGGGTAGTCGCTCCGACTAAAGTAAACTGGGGTAGTTCAAGCTTAATGGAGCGCGCTGCAGGCCCCTCTCCAATCATAATATCAAGCTGATAGTCTTCCATTGCCGGGTACAAGACCTCTTCGACAGAGGGGCTAAGCCGGTGGATCTCATCAATAAATAAGACGTCGCCTTCTTCGAGGTTCGTCAGCATCGCCGCGAGATCGCCTGCTTTTTCAAGCACCGGTCCCGACGTAGACTTAATATTAGAGCCAAGCTCGTTAGCTAGTATATTCGCGAGTGTTGTCTTTCCTAACCCAGGAGGCCCGAAAATCAAAACATGGTCGAGCGCCTCTTGGCGATTCTTAGCCGCTTGGATAAAAATTTCCATCTGCTCACGAACAGAGGGCTGACCAATGTAGTCTGCGAGCTTTTTAGGCCGAATGGCCCGATCAAAGGCGTCATCAGTGGTGCCGCGATCCGGAATCGATTCAGGGGAGATAATACGATCTGCTTCTATCATTACTAGGATTTTGAACCGATGAAGGAATTACGATGAGAGCCAGTTTACAGAACGCTTATACAGACGAAAGTTAAATTTGTTTAAGCGTCGGCTAAATCCTTATTTCAAAAACAAGACCTTACAGCATACTCTTTAATGCTGACTTCACTAAAAACTCAACGCTTGCACCCGGCTCCGCAACGCGCTTGACCGCCTTGGCAGCGTCTTGCGGCTTATAACCTAACGCAATTAGTGCTGACTCCGCTTCAGACTCAGACGACTCCGAATGTTCAAACAATGGCGCTGACCTTGCGCCATCATCAGCAGGTGATGCAAAAACCTTAACTTTGTCACGCAACTCGATTAGCAAGCGTTCAGCAGTTTTTTTCCCAATTCCCGGGAGCTTAACAAGTGTCGACACATCATCGTCCTCGACACATCGCACAAGCGCCGCGCCATCCATCCCAGACAAGATGGCAACACCAAGTTTTGGCCCCACCCCATTAACCTTTATCAACACCCTGAATATATCCCGGTCCGACCTGCGCAGAAACCCAAAGAGCAGCTGTGCATCTTCACGTACAACAAAGTGCGTGAATAACGTCACCAACTCATTTGTTTCAGGCAACGCAAATAGCGTTGAAATGGGCGCGTCCAGCTCATACCCCACGCCACCAACATCAATAACGACCTGGCTACTCGTTCGCTCAATTACTTTTCCGGTCAACTGCCCAATCATTCACTTTCCCTTAACAAAACGATTCCTCTTTACAGCAACCATAACAACTAAACATGACAGCCCTAACTAATTCGCCCGCGACGACTATGGCTCGCGCCCGCGATACGGATTAAATTTTGTCTCATATGCGCATGGCACATCGCAATAGCCAGTGCATCGGCTGCGTCCGCCTGCGGGCTAGAAGGTAGCTTAAGCAGCTGCTTAACCATATGCTGAACCTGTTCTTTAGTCGCGCCGCCATTCCCTACAACAGCCTGCTTGACCTTGCGCGCTGAGTACTCGCTCACATCCAATCGACAATGTTTTGCTGCCACTATCGCCGCACCACGCGCCTGTCCAAGCTTTAATGCTGAACTGGCGTTTTTAGCCATAAATACTTCTTCAATTGCAAATTCGTCTGGATTGAATTGCTTTAACAGCTCGGTAACACCTAAAAAAACCGTATGAAGCCGGTCAGACAGTGCGTCTTCAGTCATGCGAATACAACCACTTGCGACGTACTCAAATTTACCTGATTCAAAACGCAGGACACCATAACCAGTGAGACGCGAGCCGGGGTCAATACCTAAAATTAGCGACAAACCTGAACCCTAAATTAAATTGCGTGGACGATACAGCGAGACAGCATTCTGCCACATTATTCGCCGCATTGCCTCGTCATCAAACGCGGCATGTATTGCCTGAATGTCCGCCTCGCCAAATGGTATGGGGGCGCGAGTTGACGGTAAGTCTGTACCGAACATCAAAGCTTCGGAGTTGATGTGATACAAGCGTTGCATAAAAGGAATAGCATTAAAATTCAAGCGACCAAACCCTGTCGCCTTTACATAAACGCCACGCTCTATCAGTCGGGATAATGTGGCGCACCCCGCCCGTTCAAGCCCAAGGTGATCGATTACTACTTTAGGCAAAGTAGCTAAGGTGTTTTCTAAAGATGTTAAAGCCTCAGCCCCGACATAAAACTCCGCATGCCAGCCACATAGAGCCCAAACATGTCGCGCAAAACGCTCAACTTGTGAAATATCGCCAACACAGTCGCGACGCAAATTAAAACGCACGGCTCTGACACCCAGTTCGTGCAAGGAAAGAATTGCTTCGTCCGAAATATCAAAGGGCAGCTGCGCAACACCTACATAGCTGCCGCCCAATTGCTTTAGTGCAGCTATCAAGTACGACTGATCAAAGCCATGAAATGAGCCTGAGACGATCGCGCCGCCTTCAAGCTGATATGAAGCCAGCTGAGTAAGATAATCATGTGCAGTAAAAGACTTAGGCGTATAGCCTTGATTGGGCACTAAGGGGTAACAATCGTCAATAATATGAAAATGACTGTCAAATAAGCGACTCACGAAACCTCCAATAAGTGCAAACAATTAACACGGTGACCGCTAACGCGACTTTAGTGCTAACCTAGCTTGTCCATTACCTCTGCAGGGAAGTCAGCGTTGGTATAGACGCTCTGAACGTCATCCAAATCTTCCAATGCATCAATTAATCGCATCACCTTTTCGGCACCCTCTTCATCGAGAACGACCGTCGTTGCGGGAATCATATCAAGCTCAGACTGGATAACATTGGTGTCATGACTGACAAGATGATCTTTAACTGAGAGATAATCACTAGGCGCAGTTAGCACTTCAATTGAGCCGTCCTCTTGAACCACAAGGTCTTCTGCACCGGCGTTCAGCGCAAGCTCCATCACAAGGTCTTCATCGTCCGCAGAAATGAACACCCGCCCCTTTTTCTCAAACAAATAAGCGACCGATCCATCAGTCCCCAGATTTCCGCCCGCCTTGCTAAAGGCTAGTCTTACATCTGCCGCGGTGCGATTTCGATTATCGGTCATCGCCTCGATCAAAACCGCCACACCGCCCGGGCCATAGCCCTCATAGACAAGCTCCTCGAAGCTTTCACCCTCGCCGCCACCAGCTCCTCGCTGGATAGCTTTGTCGATGGTGTCGCGCCTCATATTAGAGCCGAGCGCTTTGTCAACGGCAGTGCGCAGGCGTGGGTTGCCCTCAACGCTAGCGCCACCTTCTTTTGCTGCGACGACCAACTCTCGAATAATCTTCAAGAAGGTTTTTACACGCTTCGCGTCTTGCGCCGCCTTACGGTGACGAATGTTAGACCACTTACTATGCCCCGCCACAGCAGGCTCCCAACTTAGCCTTCTTTCTTCTCTGATTCCGGCTTACGGACTTTAATACTCAGCTCGCGCAATTGTTTTGAGTCAACATCGCCTGGCGCATGCGTCAACGCGCAGCTAGCACTTTGCGTTTTAGGGAATGCGATCACTTCCCGAATAGTACTAGCGCCAGTCATCAGCATCACTAAGCGATCCAAACCAAACGCCAGCCCGCCATGTGGAGGGCAACCGAACTTGAGCGCGTCTAGCAAGAAGCCAAATTTATTCTGTTGCTCTGCCTCATCGATACCCAATATTTCGAATACCGCTTTTTGCATATCAGCTTCGTGAATACGAATTGAACCACCGCCTAACTCAGTACCATTCAACACCATATCATAGGCACGAGACAGCGCTTTCTCAGGCGCAGCTTTCAGCTCCTCTGGTGAACACGATGGCGCAGTAAACGGATGGTGGATCGCTGTTAATGCGCCGCCATCTAGTTCTTCGAACATCGGGAAATCAACTACCCACATTGGCGCCCAGTCACAGGTGTACAGGTTGAGATCTTCACCCACCTTGCAACGCAATGCACCCAATGCCTCGTTGACAACTTTTTCTTGGTCTGCGCCAAAGAAGACGATATCGCCGTTGGCAGCACCTAAGCGACTCATGATGTTAAGCGCTACTTCTTCCCCTAAAAATTTCACAATCGGTGACTGTAAACCTTCCGCACCTTTTTCTAGCTCGTTGACCTTGATCCAAGCCAAACCTTTCGCGCCATAAATCCCAACGAACTTGGTGTATTCGTCGATTTGCTTACGTGATAACTCTGCACCACCCGTCACCTTCAGTGCCGCAACACGACCTTTAGGATCTTTTGCAGGACCAGCAAACACCTTAAACTCTACGCTATCCATTAGATCAGCAACATCAACCAGTTCAAGTGGAATACGAAGGTCCGGCTTGTCACTACCGTATCGTTGCATCGCCTCTGCATAGGTCATACGCGGGAACGCCCCAAGGTCTTGCTCCAGCAGTTGACTAAACATGGAGGAGACCATACCTTCCATCATATTCATAATCGCTTCGTCATCCATATAGGACATTTCGACGTCCACCTGAGTGAATTCAGGCTGGCGATCTGCCCGCAAGTCTTCATCACGAAAACACTTAGCGATTTGATAGTAACGATCAACCCCTGAAACCATTAGTAATTGCTTAAACAGTTGCGGAGACTGGGGTAAGGCAAAAAAGCTTCCGGCATGAGTACGGCTCGGGACCAAGTAATCTCTAGCACCTTCCGGAGTAGCGCGCGTCAGAATTGGCGTCTCGACATCCATGAAACCATTTTGATCCATATAGTTTCGAATAAACGAAGTTACCTTTGAACGAAACATCAGTTTGTTAAGCATCTCTGGGCGGCGCAAATCCATAAATCGATACTTGAGGCGCGTATCTTCGCCGACATCAACATAGCCATCCAGCGGAAATGGAGGCGTTTCAGCTGCATTAAGAATAGTGAGATCTTTACCTAGTATCTCGACCTTACCGGTCGCCATGTCATCATTAGTTGTACCGTCTGGACGCGCGCGGACAAACCCTTTTATTTGTAAAACATATTCGCTTCGCACACGCTCTGCTTTAGCAAAGCTTTCAACCGTATCTGGATCGAAGACTACTTGAGCAATCCCTTCGCGATCACGCATGTCCAAGAAGATAACGCCACCATGGTCTCGACGACGGTGCACCCAACCACACAATGTGATTTCTTGCCCGATATGACTTTCGTTTACTGAACCACAATAATGGGTACGCATAATTTTTCCTGTTATTTGTAATCTAATAATATTTTGTTATTCACGCCGCACTTACGCCGGCGCGTCAATGTTGCCGAAACAAGGCTATGCGCCTGTTTTAGCCGACGGATCTTTAGCACCGGCTAGATTCTTTTTCGCGCCGGACTTAAAATCCGTTTCATACCAGCCACTCCCTTTAAGACGGAATCCCACAGCAGATATTTTTTTAGTAAAGCTAGGTTCGTTGCACTCAGGGCAGACAGTCAAGGGCTCATCACTGAGCTTCTGCAGCACATCTTTTTCAAACCCACACGATTTACATCCGTATTCATAAATCGGCATATTCAAACCTCTTAACTCAAACGACCAAAGAACAATTCTGTCGACCGTAAAAAAAGTGCCGTAGTATATACAAAAAAACGTAAAGACACAGCTCTAGCCGCGACACGCAAAACACAGAATAACGAACAAACAGTAAGATAATCACTTAAAGCTACAACCCAACGGAACACAAAGCGTTAAAGAGAATTGTCCTTAGTGCGGCAATCAAACAAAGATTTTTCACTTGTTGTCCTTTTACAGCGATAAATCCCCGCCCAGCTGCTATAAATAAGGAGGTCTTAAGCAATAAAGACGGGCAGCGGAACCTAACGCTAGCCACCCCCGCCAAGTTACGAATATTTTTTTGGAGTGCTGTTAATGCTTCATGCTAGGCAATTGATACTTTTCGCTCTCGTTACGTTTGCTAATTTCTCAGTCACTCAGGTTTTCGCCGACGGCGCGAAAAACACTTCATATAGTGCGGCATATCAACCCCTCTACATCGAATACTTAAGAGATACCACGACCAAGCTAACTCTAGCGGATATCGACGCATTACAGCCGACAGCGTGGACGCGATCTAACACTGCACTATTGAATTTCGAAACATCTAAAGACGCGATTTGGCTAAAAGTACATTTACCGGTCAACCCAAACAATGCCACGAAGTGGGTCGTCGACATTCACTATCCTTACCTAGATATTGTCGAATTTTACACGATGAGCGCCAGTGGACCGGTTAGCCAATACAAAACAGGCGACACCCGCCCATTTGACACGCGACCAATTAATTTCAGCACTTTCGCCTTTCCGGTCGAAGCAAACAAAGGCGAACAGACGTTTGCATATGTAAAAGTTGAAAGCGAGGGTTCACTAGAAATACCTATATACGCATATCAATTTGATGAATTTTATAAGCAGCAATTGCCTGGGATCATTGTCTATATAGCAGTCTTTGCGGTTTTGCTGGTGATGGGCGCCTACAACTTATTCGTCTTCTTCGCCACAAAAGAAACGATTTACGTTTACTACACAGGCTATTGCGCCGCCGTACTGGGTTACTTTGCAGCCACTAGTGGTGTTGGCTACCAGTTCCTCTGGACAGACCATATTGACATGCAACGCGCCGCAGGCCTTTTATTCAACGGAATCACGATAGCCTTACTCGGGCTTTTTACTAACAGCTTTCTTAAACTTGAAAACCATTCATGGTGTCAACGATGGATTTTAACCCTTTCAGTATTTGCGACAATATCCGCCGTAGGGCCAGAAATATTTAACTACACAACCGCCTACAAATTCGGAGTTCTAATCGTAGTGCTGATGAACCTTTCGGCTCTGATGATAGGCATCTACGTTTGGATAAAAGGATTTTCACAAGCACGCCTCTTCGTTATCACATGGAGTGCTCATTTCACTACCAGCGCTTACACTGCTCTGGCGAAAACAGGAGTCATTGCAACAACTCCCTACACAGAGTTCGTGGTTCCGCTCAGCTCCGTAATCGTGGTTGTTCTGCTTTCTTTCGCAATGGCTGACAGGATATCCCTAAATCAGAACGCAATTGTCGCCGCTCAGAATGCCGCCTTGAAGAACCTAAATCGCTTCAAAACGCTATTTGATACGGCAATTGAAGGGATATTTGTTATCGATCTTAAGGGCAATTGGCAAAGTGTGAACCCTGCTGCATTAGCGATGTTTGGCCACTCAGACATTGACGAACTCCGACAAGATTTCGCTCAATTAGACCAACAATCCTTTAGGCATCAGGCATTTAAGACCGCCCTTACAACCATCATTAACAATGGGTCGGTATCCAACCATACCGTATTGCTATCCAAGAAGAATGGGGCCGAGTTTTGGAGCTCCGTCAATGCCCGTGTCGTCCGCTCAGAGAATGGAACGCCTGTCGTTGAAGGCACCTTTATCGACGTTTCAGCCCGCATTGCATTCGAAAACAAACTTAATTTTCTCGCACGGCATGACCCTTTAACCAGCCTACTAAACCGTCGCGCATTTGAAGACTACTTACTAGAAGCAATCAAAACAGGCCAAGCTGACCGAACGCCCTATGCGCTGCTTTACTTGGACCTAGACCAGTTTAAGGTGCTGAATGACTCCTGCGGTCATAGTGCTGGCGACAACCTACTAATACAACTCTCATCTAGACTAAAAAGCCGACTTAAATCGAACCATATTCTTGCTCGCCTCGGCGGTGACGAATTTGGAATGCTCATCACTAATTCAAGTCCTGCCGAAGCCTTAGTCGACGCAAAAGCGATTCAAGAAACAATACAATCCTTTAGATTTAGACATAGTGAGCGCGAATTTGCCGTTGGCGTAAGCATTGGTATCGTATGCTTCCAAGACGAATACATGTCACTGGAATCCCTTCTTGGTCGCGCTGATGCCGCGTGTTTTATGGCAAAAGACCTCGGGCGTAACCGGGTCCACCTCTTCGAAGAGTCTGACCAACAAATCCAGCAACGTCAGAGCGAAATGGCCTGGGTAGGTGTTATCAAGGAAGCCATCAAAAAAGACCTATTCTGTCTCATGTATCAACACATAGAGGCCAACAAGCGCATTGTAAATGGCCACCACTACGAACTGCTGCTTCGGCTAAAACATGAAAATAATAAGTCTCTGTACACTCCTGCAAACTTTATGGGTGCTGCAGAAAGATACGGACTGATGCCCCAAATCGACGAATGGGTTATTACGACTTATTTTGAATGGCTACAGCAGCACCCAGAGCACATGGAAAACTTGGACAAGGCAAGCATAAACGTTAGTGGTCATTCGCTAGGCGACGAGGGTTTCATGAATTTCCTCGAGCAAGCGTTCGTTAAATACGATGTGCCCCCCAACAAAATATGCTTTGAAATCACGGAAACTATGGCGATTACACGTATGGATAAGACACTTGAGTTCATATTCAAGTATAAAGAAAAAGGCTGCTTATTCGCTCTCGATGACTTTGGAACAGGCTTCTCCTCCTATGCCTACCTCAAAGAACTGCCCGTAGACTACCTCAAGATTGATGGTTTTTTTGTTCGCAACATCGCAAGCGATCCCGTCGACAAGGCAATGGTGCAATCAATTCAGCAAGTTGCCTCGATGATGAAAATTAAAACGATCGCTGAATTCGTCGAAAACGAGGAAACACTAGAGGTACTGCAAGACCTAGGCATCCATTATTCGCAAGGTTACTTAGTACACAAGCCAGAATTACTCGTAAGGTTCAACGCTGTCGTAACATCGGCAGATAGTCAATAACCCATAACACATCCTAAAATAACTAGGTGCATTGTTTGAGATCAAACTCCCTCAGTAGATGCACATGCTAGACAAAACAGGCTTAACCATAAAATTTTAATCTGGGGGTTTTGCCACGAGGCAGGGGGGGGGTAATAGACGATAAAGATATTGGCCGCGAAAGAAGAATTTTCGAGCATATCATGGTGTTTTGCATAGAAAGTTTATGCTTGTATTTAATGGCAAAAAACGAGGAAAAAACTAAGAAACAAAAACTAAATCCCTTAAAAACAACGAGATAATTGGCGGTGAGAGAGGGATTCGAACCCTCGAACGGTTTGACCCGTTACACGCTTTCCAGGCGTGCTCCTTCAGCCACTCGGACACCTCACCGTACAATGGATTGAGTAACAACCCGAAAACTCCATTTTTTTAAACCGCACTCACCCTGAGTACAAGCGCTTAGTCGAGACCTCGCGCCATTATTGACTAAGAAGCGCTATTCTTTAATCGCAGCAAATAACCACCCTCGCCAAGAGCGCGGTACTTTAAACGAGCGGAAATACAAAAGCAACCGAGGAGTTTATTTTGCTTTATAGATTATGCCGGGATGGCATTGAACCATTTCAAAATATTCATTCATGCCCGTCATTGACTCCGAAGCGCCAAGAAATAGATACCCACCCGGACGCAATTTCCCATGAATTCTTTTAAGGATATCGTGCTTTAATTCTTGTGAAAAATAGATCAATACGTTTCGGCAAAAGACCAGATCAAACTGCCCAGCCAACCCGGTAAAATTTTGCAAAAGATTAAGAGATTTAAAATCGACTGCTTTTGATATCTCCGGCTTAATTTGCCAGCTACCACTTTCATCTGCTGTAAAGTATAAATCTAGCCTCTCTTTCGACATACCACGACCCAAAGCCAGCATTTCATAACTACCCTGCTTTGCCTTTGCCAATACAGACGGAGAGATATCTGTAGCCGTCAAACTAACACCGCGCGACAACTTACCGAGATTCTTCTTACGATACTCTTCAGCAATCATAGAAATAGAGTAAGGCTCTTGCCCAGTAGAACACGCGGCAGACCATATATTCAGAGGCCTAGAACGCACCTCCGCTTCAAGCTCAGGAAAGATTTTTTCTTCCAATATTCTGAACGGATGCAAGTCGCGAAACCAGAGCGTTTCGTTTGTCGTCATTGCGTCTACCACCTGCTCACGCAGCGCAACTCCGCCGCGCGACTCCAACTGGTCTACTAAACGATTCAAGTCTGCAAACTGATGCTCAGCCATCAAACCTTTCAAGCGGCTCTTTACCAAATACTCCTTGTTATCACCCAACAAGATACCGCAAGCATTCTCTAAGAATGAACGAAAGCGATCATACGCCTGAGGCGCCGACTGGAACGAGCTCACGTGGACTCCATTATCGTCTCGAGATTAAACAGATGAACGCTCATCAATAATTTCCATTACACGCTCCGCCAACTCATCCGGACTAAACTTTGCCATAAAGTCGTTCGCACCAACTTTCGATACCATTGCCTTGTTAAACACACCACTAAGCGAGGTATGAAGCATAATATAAAGCCCGTCAAACCTAGGATCACTTTTGCATTTAGCGGTTAAGGTATAGCCGTCCATTTCAGGCATTTCCACATCCGAAATCATTAGCGCAATTTCTTGGCCGATATCTTTGCCTTCCTCTAGCAGGCTATGCAAATACTCAAATGCCTCTCGTCCATCTTTTTTGGCAACCACATTCAAACCGATTGTTTGCAAACAATTCTGGATCTGCTTGCGAGCAACCACCGAATCATCAACGATCAATACGGTTTTGGTATCCGACTCAGCGGCTTTGGTAGTCGCCTTCTCAACAAATGCTGAGTCAAGCGTCTCCTCGATCGGCGCAACCTCAGAAAGAATCTTTTCGACATCAATGATCTCGATTAGCTTTTTATCAATCTCAGTGACCGCGGTCAGGTAGTTCTCACGCCCTGCACCCTTCGGTGGCGGGTGAATCTCCTCCCAATTCAGATTAACAATTCGCTCTACACCGCCAACCAAAAAGCCCTGCGTTTTACGATTGTATTCAGTGATGATGACAAAGCTATTGTAAATATCTTCCTCAGGAATTGGACGCTGGCCAATTGCGAGCCCCATATCCATGATAGGAAGCGTTCCGCCACGAATATGAGCCAAGCCTCTGATAACAGGGTGTCGCTGAGGTATTAGCGTTAGCTTAGGGCACTGCAATACTTCTTTTACCTTAAAAACGTTAATCCCGTATATTTGCTTGCTTTGCAAACGAAAAAGCAAAAGCTCCAAACGGTTCTGTCCAACCAGCTGCGTACGCTGATTTACACTGTCCAGAATACCGGCCATAAATTACCTCAAACCTATTTTTGCTAATCGGCACACCAATTGCTTGTATCAAACCCAAACGGTTCAACAAATAACGCTGGCATCCACTGTTAATAGTATTGTCTTTTTTCGTTCTAATACATTGATCAAAGGATAGGACATAAAATGAAAATTCATAGTCAAATTATTGTCCTAGTTGGATTATTGCTTTCGAGTAATCACACGCTCGCCGATATCACCACGACACCTAAGCATCCTGATTTATCGGCAGAGCTAAATATTTTTTTAGGCCATTACGCAAATGAAATTGCGGCAAGCGGTTACCGTAGTGAATTCTCAGTCGGCAATATCGACCCGCGCATGAACTTCAAACAATGCAGCAGGCCTTGGGAATTCGAATTTTCACGAGCACCTCTTAAGCAATCTCGAACAACCGTACTTGCACAATGCCTAGAGGGTGATGTCACGAAGCTCTATATCAGCGTTGATTACGAAATATTTGGCGAAGTTATTGTCAGCAGCCGCTTAATTTCTCGAGGGCAAGCCATTTCCGCTCACGACCTTAAAGTAGAAGAACAGCAAATAAATACGGCACGGCACGCCACTTTTCGTACTCGCGAACCCATTATAGGAATGATTGCAAAACGAAGCATAAAAGAGGGCCGCCCCATCACGCCCCCACTGCTTGCGGCGCCTCGACTAGTAACGAGAGGCGACGATGTCATGATCACCGCCAGCAAT
The DNA here is from genome assembly GCA_913020045.1 of uncultured Oleiphilus sp. Lineage (GTDB taxonomy): Bacteria > Pseudomonadota > Gammaproteobacteria > Pseudomonadales > Oleiphilaceae > PZPK01. Next base: position 47,776 of record CAJWBE010000020.1, on the reverse strand, counting down.
AGCAAAATATCGATCAGAATGTCAGGAGAGGCGCTTAGCCATGGTACACTGGGTCAGCAGATATCCGTTAGAAATAAGCAATCGAAGCGTGTCATACGGGCTCGAGTAACCAATAGTGGGCAAGTAGAAGTCGTACTTTAAAAGCGGCTATAATTTTTTTAATAAAAAGCTAAAGTTTTCTTAAGAACGAACGATAAGAAGTCAGATGAAATTTTAAGGTGATGCAGATGAGCATTGATATAAACAATTTAAACGCGCCTAGGCCGGACAATTCCCGTAGCCAAGGCACGACAGGTAAAGTAGCAAGTGCAGCCGCGCCGCGCGCTGAATCTGCCCCTAGTAGTGCTGGAGATGCAAGCGGCACAAGTGTCAGCATTAGCAGTGAAGCCCAAGCACTTACAAAACTAGAAGGCGAGTTAAAGTCACTCCCCGAGGTAGATCAATCTAGAGTTGATGCCATTCGCGCCAGAATAGAAAACGGCAGCTACGAGATCAGCCCTGAAAAAGTGGCGCAAAAAATGCTTGATATGGAGGGTTAACCACTCTTTTATATCAAGCGAGCTTCCACATGTCAGACTCAATTGAACAACTCAAAGCAGCCGTCACACAAGATATTTTGGACTTAGAGCAATTAAAGCAGGTCCTAACCCACGAAAAACAACTTCTAGCGACGCGCGAAAGCATTCAGCTGAAACAGGTCAGCGTCCAGAAAGACTCTCTCGTTAAATTAATCGAAACTCGGGCAAAACAGAAAGCCAAGCTGTTGGCCACCTGCGGGCTGGGCGTAAAACCGGGTCACGTAACGGAGGCACTCGAAAAATTTGGTGACAACGCGTTAGTGAAGCTATGGAAGCAGTCTCTCGACCTACTTGAGCAATGTAAGCAGCAAAATGAGGTCAATGGCGCAATCATCACACGAAGTCAGCATCGGACAGCTAAGCTGATGACTATTATTCGCGGCCAAAATACATCTCCAACCCTGTACGGCGACAAAGGAAAAACAGCCGTAATGTCTGGCCGACAAACGCTCGGACGTGCATAGGTCCAAGCGCATCTACTCGGGGGTCAGCTCACAAATTAAACAGTTTTCAATTACCATTGTGTTAAGGGCGCTAAAATGTGCCAAATGTCTAGACCCCTCCCCTAAATCCATTTAGGATCAGCTAGCTAAACTCACAATAATTAAGCCTAGACAATACTATGCGACTGATTCTTTGCGTGGCAATTCTTCTGCCCAACCTTCTCTTTGCCGTCGAGCCTCAGCATGGCATAGCCATGCATGGGAAGCTTAAGTACAACGACCAATTCAAGCACTTTGAATATACCAACCCAAACGCGCCAAAAGGCGGCGTGTTAAAGAGAGCAGTCATCGGTGATAACTTTGATTCATTCAACCCTTTTATCATAAAAGGAGTTGCCGGCGCGGGAATCGGCTATTTATATGAAAGCCTCACGGCTCATTCAGAAGATGAAGCTTTCAGCGAATATGGCCTGATAGCGGAGCGTATTGAGGTACCAGTCGATCGTTCATTTGTGACGTTCCATATCAACAAAAATGCTAGATTTAGTGATGGGTCTCCGATTCTCGCTAAAGACGTTAAATTTAGCTTTGACTCTCTCACCACCAACGAAAAAGCACGACCTTTTTATAGCGCTTATTACGGAGACGTCAAAGCAGTCAAAATCATTGATCCGCTAACCATTCGGTTTGATTCAGCCAATAAATCGAATCGCGAACTTCCGCTAATTCTTGGGCAAATGCCAATTCTTAACAAAAAATACTGGGAAGCCAACGAATTTGGCACCGCCTCACTTTCTGCCCCTATCGGAAATGGTCCCTATGTTATAGACAGCTTTGTACCTGGGCGCTCAATCACTTACGTCCGTAACCTTAACTATTGGGCTAAAGACCTTCCTGTAAACGCAGGAAAATACAATTTTGATAAGCTAGTCTTTGAGTACTACAAAGACAACACTGTTGCGCTAGAGGCCTTCAAAGCCGGAGAGTATGACTTTCGGGTCGAGCGTACAGCTCGCAATTGGGCTAACGCGTACGAAGGCAAAAAATTTGATGAGGGTATATTAGTAAAAGAAGAGCTCGAGCATCAGAGACCCACAGGGATGCAAGCATTTGTGATTAATACGCGGCGCTCACAATTTCAAGACGTTAAAGTACGGCAAGCTTTAGATTACGCATTTGATTTTGAATGGACAAATCAAAACCTTTTTAACGGGCAGTATCGCCGAGCAAACAACTACTTTGAAAACTCTGAACTTGCATCCGACGGACTACCTACGCCGGCAGAACTAGAAATATTGCTGCCCCTTAAAGAGCAAGTTCCGGAGAGTATTTTTACAACACCCTATGTTTCACCCAGTACCAGCAAGCCAAATAGTTTGCGAAAAAACCTCAGAACAGCAACCACTCTATTAAAGTCTGCGGGGTGGACCATAAAAGATGGCAAATTAAGACACCCGCAATATGACCAGCCCATGCAGTTTGAGTTTTTACTTTACCAAAAAGATTTTGAGCGAATTGTTCAGCCCTACATCAAAAACCTCAATAAGCTTGGCATTCAGGCCAGTATACGAGTAGTCGATACTACACAGTATATCAACCGAATGCGTGACTTTGACTTTGATATAATGGTGAGCAGTTTCGGGCAATCAGATTCTCCAGGAAACGAGCAAAGAGACTACTGGCATTCATCTCGAGCAAGTCAAAATGGCTCTCGCAACCTAGCAGGCATTAATGACCCAGTAATCGATCGCTTAGTAGACTTAGTTATTAGCGCGCCAGACAGGGAAACGCTCATTAATCGAACCAGAGTACTAGATCGAATGCTGTTAGCGGGCCACTACGTGATTCCCAACTGGTACAACCCTCTCGACCGAATTGCATACAGCAACAAACTAGCCCGGCCTAGCATCACACCCAAGTCGGGCGTATCCATCGACACATGGTGGATAAAATAAGTCAATGACAGCCTATATCGTCAGAAGACTCCTTCTCATGATTCCTACTCTGTTAGGAATCATGCTCCTCAACTTTGTGATTGTGCAGGCAGCGCCTGGCGGGCCAGTCGAAAAGATGCTTGCGGACATCCAAGGCCTTGATTCTGACGTTCAAGCTCGCTTAGGTGGCTCAGGAGATATGGCCATGAATAGCAGTACTGGATCGAGCAATAGCCAGTACCGCGGCGCCCAAGGCTTAGACCCTGAACTCGTAGCGCGCATCGAAAAACTATACGGGTTTGACAAACCTGCCTGGGAGCGATTCTTTGTAATGATTAAGAATTACGCGGTATTTGATTTTGGAGAGAGCTTTTTCCGCGACAAAAGTGTAACCGACTTGGTGCTCGAAAAGATGCCGGTATCAATTTCTCTAGGCTTGTGGTCAACCTTAATCATCTACTTGATCTCGATCCCCTTAGGAATCAAAAAGGCATTAACGGACGGCTCTAAGTTTGATGTTTGGACCAGCAGCGTCATTATTGTCGGCTATGCGATACCGGGCTTTTTATTCGGAGTCCTACTCATCGTATTTTTTGCGGGAGGGTCCTACTTAGACTGGTTTCCCTTGCGCGGATTGACCTCTTCAAATTTTGAAAGCATGACATTTACTCAACAGATCCTAGACTACGCGTGGCACTTGGTGCTTCCTGTTACCGCGATCGTTATAGGCGGCTTTGCTACCTTAACCATGTTAACTAAAAACTCCTTTCTCGATGAGATAAAAAAACAGTACGTCGTCACCGCAAAAGCGAAAGGCCTTAGCGACAACAGAGTGCTTTACGGCCATGTTTTTAGAAATGCAATGCTGATTGTGATTGCCGGCATGCCTGCCGCACTGATAGGGATATTTTTCACCGGCTCGATGTTAATTGAGGTTATCTTTTCACTTGATGGCTTAGGCTTGCTGGGATTTGAGGCCGTCTTAAATCGCGACTACCCAGTAATGTTCGGCACACTATATGTCTTTACTCTGTTAGGCCTTATTTTAAAACTATTGAGCGACCTGACCTATGTTGTCATTGACCCTCGTATCGATTTCGAAAGCAGAGAAGGATGATGATGTTGGCACTTTCTCCGAGTCGCTGGAGCGCTATTAACCAAAGACGATGGCAAAACTTTCGAGCCAATAAACGAGGCTTATGGTCTCTTAGAATATTTTTGGTCTTATTCTTTATCTCTTTGTTTTCAGAGTTTGTCGCAAACGATAAGCCTCTCATCGTTTCCCATCAAGATACCCTATATTTTCCTATTTTCGAAAGCTACCCAGAAACAGCCTTTGGAGGGGAGTTTGAATCGGAGGCGGACTATCGGGACGAATATGTTGCCGACCTAATTAACAGTAACGGCTGGATGGTATGGCCGCCTATCCGTTACAGCTATGACACGATAAATTATCAACTAAGTAGCCCTGCGCCATCGTCGCCGGATACAGAGAACCTTCTTGGCACAGACGATCAAGCTAGGGATGTCGTCGCTCGCCTGTTGTATGGTTTTCGAATTTCAGTCTTATTCGGGCTTTGCTTAACGCTATTTAGTTCGATTGTCGGTGTTTTGATCGGCGCATTACAGGGCTTCTACGGCGGGAAAGTTGACCTTATTGGTCAACGTATTATTGAGATATGGTCAGGTCTTCCGGTACTTTTTTTACTAATTATTATGACAAGTTTCATCACGCCTAATTTTTGGTGGCTACTGGGCATCATGCTTCTTTTTAGTTGGATGGGGTTAGTCGACGTGGTGCGGGCAGAGTTTTTGCGAGCCCGCAACCTAGAGTACGTTAGAGCAGCCCGCGCGCTTGGCTTAGACAACAAAGGCATCATGTTTACTCATATGCTACCCAATGCCATGGTCGCCACGCTAACGTTTATGCCCTTCATCTTAACGGGGTCAATCACAACACTGACGTCTCTCGACTTCTTGGGCTTTGGATTGCCGCCGGGCTCGCCTTCATTAGGTGAGCTTATCGCTCAAGGGAAGGCCAATCTGCATGCGCCATGGCTTGGTGTGTCAGCATTTATTGTTCTCGCTGTCATGCTATCGCTACTGGTTTTTATTGGCGAAGCGGTGCGCGACGCATTTGACCCGAGGAAGCTATAGTGCCCAACGACAACTCTTCCGCCCTGCTTTCAGTTCGCGACCTTGCCGTTCAGTTTATTGTTGGTAAGCAAAGAGTAAATGCTGTCCACAGCCTGTCTTTCGACCTAGATGCAGGAGAGACTCTCGCAATCGTAGGCGAAAGCGGTTCAGGAAAATCAGTCTCTACACTGTCGATGTTGCAATTGCTGCCAAAAGAAACCGCCTCAAACCCTCGCGGAAAAGTATTATTCCAAGGCATGGACTTGCTACGCTGCACTGACAAGCAAATACGAGGCGTTCGGGGTAATCAGATTGGAATGATATTCCAAGAACCGATGACGTCCCTCAACCCGCTGCATTGTATCGAAAAACAAATAGCGGAAGCGCTGATCCTGCACAAAGGCTATAGAGCGACACAGGCCAGAGAACGGGTGCTAGAGTTGTTAACCTTAGTTGGCATACCATCTCCTGAATCACGACTGAAAGATTACCCTCATCAGCTTTCAGGCGGCCAGAAACAACGCGTAATGATTGCCATGGCGCTAGCGAATGAACCAGACATTCTTATCGCCGACGAGCCTACGACAGCGTTAGATGTGACGGTACAAAAGCAAGTTCTCGAGCTAATAAAATCACTACAAAAAAAATTAAACATGGCCGTTATACTGATTTCACATGACCTAAATGTTGTAAAACACAACGCGGACAAAGTCATTGTTATGAAAGGCGGCTATGTCGTAGAAAGCGACACCTGTGAACAAGTGTTCAGCGCTCCCAAGCACCCTTATACTCGAGATCTAATCTCTGCAGAGCCCAGCGGACAACCCGCACCTGTCGCCTCGAACTCACCAAGCGTATTAACAGCTAATAACATTAACGTTGCATTCCCCATACGAAAAAGTTTCTGGGGGAAAACTCTCGAAAGTCTCCATGCGGTGCAAGACATCTCGTTATCAATTCATGCGGGCGAGACCTTAGGAGTTGTCGGCGAAAGTGGCAGCGGGAAAACCACGTTGGGCCTAGCGATTCTCAAGTTAATTTCATCACATGGTGAGGTTACATTTAATGGCGATAGTATTTCTGAACTTGATCAAGCTGAATTTAGACCTTACCGCAAGGATATTCAGATCGTCTTTCAGGACCCATACGGTAGCTTAAGTCCAAGAATGTCGGTCGCTCAGATTATCGAAGAGGGTTTGAGTATTCATAACATAGGCAAGCAAGAGGAACGAGAAGAGATCCTCATCAGCGCTTTACGAGAGGTTGAGCTTGACCCCGAAATGCGCCACCGCTACCCCCACGAATTTTCTGGCGGACAACGCCAGCGAATTGCAATTGCCCGCGCACTCGCGCTTAAACCAAAACTAATCATTCTGGACGAACCAACCTCCGCTCTCGACCGAACCGTGCAAGTTCAGGTCATTGAATTGCTGAAGCGCCTGCAAGCCAAATACTCAATCGCGTATATATTTATCAGCCACGACCTAGCCGTCGTTAAAGCACTCAGTCATTACGTCATGGTTATGAAGGAAGGCAAAATTATTGAGCAAGCAAGTTGTGCTGAGCTATTTGATTCGCCACAACAGCCGTATACTCAAACCTTGTTGAGTGCAGCATACTTTTACTCTGACGCGTCAGTTAATTAGATTATAGGAGTCAATAATGGGTTTTCTAAGCGGAAAAAAAGCGTTAATCGTTGGCGTTGCCAGCAAACTTTCTATTGCGTCGGGAATTGCCAATGCTTTCTATCGCGAAGGTGCCGAAATCGGGCTGACCTATCAGAATGAAAAACTCAAGAAACGTGTAGAAGGTTTTGGCGAAAATTGGAACGCTGCGTTTACCTTACCCTGCGACGTAGCAAGTGACGATGACATTACGGCACTGTTTCGCGAGATAGACAAAGTTTGGGACGGAATAGATATCCTTGTACACTCGGTTGGCTTTGCGCCAGGCCATGAGTTAGACGGAAACTATGTAGATGTTACGACACGCGAAGGTTTTTCAATCGCCCATGACATCAGCTCTTATAGCTTTGTAGCGCTTGCCAAAGGAGCCCGCGAGCTAATGAAGGATCGCGATGGCAGTCTACTAACACTTAGCTACCTTGGTGCCAACCGAACACTGCCGAACTACAATGTCATGGGTCTTGCTAAAGCGAGTTTGGAGGCAAACGTTCGTTACATGGCAAACGCGCTCGGCCCTGAAGGTACGCGCGTTAACGCGATATCAGCCGGCCCCATACGGACGCTCGCCGCGTCAGGAATTAAAAATTTCAGAAAAATGCTAAGCGAAAATGAGAAGCAAACCCCCTTGCGACGCAATGTAACCACTGAAGAAGTCGGAAATGCGGCCGCATTTTTGTGCAGCGGTCTCGCTAGCGGTATCACTGGCGAAATTCTTTATGTTGACGGCGGTTTTAGTACCACCGCGATGCGTAGCTTTGAGGAATAAAATGGGACTACGTCACTGAACTAATGAGTGCATTCAATTAACCTTCCCTCCTCTTGTTTTTACTCTTGAATATGGACCTATTCAGTGAATCGAACGTTAGCACTATTAGTATTCCTGCTCTCCACAATGGTATTGAGTGGTTGCAGCAACCTTAAAACAGCTACAAAATCTTCCTCGTCGCTAACAAGTTTTCTTGGTTTTTCTGAGCTTCCAGATTGGTATGTCACTAGCCGATACAGCTACCTTGATTCATATTGGATAAAAAATGATTTTGGACACTCAATTCACTACCGCGATATTGGTGAAGGTCCGGTGGTTTTATTGATCCATGGGGAGATGGACTCTGTACATGCATGGGAACCATGGATCGAAACGCTCAGAGCGAATTTTAGAGTCATCGCCATCGACTTGCCCGGCGCGGGGCTAACAGGGGCAACTCACTGTGTCGACGATAACACAAGCACCTGTGCAGACAATTTGTCCCAAGAATACCTAGAACATACGCTTGAGTATTTTATCGAAGACTTGAAGCTGCGCGACTTGAACATCGCCGCGTCGTCTTATGGTGCGTTTCTCGCGGCGAACTACGCGCTGAAGCGGCCCGATAATGTCGAAAAGCTTGTCCTAATTTCTCCCTCGGGATTTCAGCAAGAAACGCCGTCTTCATTAACATTTGCTACTCGCACAAGAGTCATATCTCGCTACTTTCAGCCCTCTGTATTGATCACCAATATAATCAATGATTTTTTTACTGAAACCCCAAGCGTGGCGGATGCGAAACGCTTCTTGCACTTGTCACAAGGGCAAGGCATGCAGGTCTCCAACATCGTGCAACTCCAACTTGTTGAGGAACTAATGGACCATGGCACGACGAGCGACTTTAGCGCGATAGATACCGAAACCGTTGTTTTATGGGGTGAACTAGACGCTTGGAGCTCTTTTGATTTGGCCGAGCGCTGGAGCCAGACGCTGCCGAATGCTCAGCTGGTCACCTATCCAAAGCTCGGCCATATGTTAATGCTTGAGCAGCCAGAACAGACCGTCGCCGATGTCTCGGCTTATTTTCTTGGCGACCCCATGCCGTCTATTGAAGGTTTAGGGATTGGCGGCTCGTTTACGATCGACGACGTTGCAGGCGAGCTAGATAAAGATGAGCTGTTTGGGCCTGACTCACAAGCCGACGAGCAAGAAATGCTAGATGTTCCCTAAGCAAGTTTGCGAAAGTAATGCAATAAAGGAGCGCTAACATAGCGCTCCAGTAAGCGATAGAATTGCTAGTTTAAGTATTTCGCCATCGCGATCTTCCAATCGATTATTTCACTGCCGTCTGAATCAAAAAGTGCAAGACCAACTAGGAACCCATCGGTATGTGGACGCACCCACTTAACCTCTGAAATTAAACGAAACACTTCTTCACTCCGATAGATTTCAACAATTAGGGTATGAATACCTCCGGCGGCCAACTTGCCGTCAACAACAACCTGCATACCGTTCGCGGAAATATCAACAGCTTCACAACGCAGTACGTCCGAGCTAGCCGCGTCTCCAGGTTCTGCTGCGACACGTTCTATAAAGATCTCTGCACCGATATTTAACCGGACTTCATCTCTACGCTCATCAACATCAAAAAACTTACTCAGCTCGTCTTCCATTAAACTCTCTCTTAACCAGACATGCGAATACGACCAATAACTCGCTCTAAACTGTCATCAAAGTCAGCACCATCGCTTAAAATAACCAAGCGCTCGTTTAAAATATCAGCAATCAGTTCAGGCTCATGATATTCACGTTTCTTAATCCCGTACTTATCTACAAATACATAGCGTTTTCTTGCCGCGAATTTAACCGCGAGTTTAAAGCGCTGCTTCCCGTCATCAGCTTCAATCGATACCCAAGCGCCCAATGCCATACTAGACACTTTCTCTAGGGCAACACGCTCCCTATCAAGTCGTTGTGCTTCTTCTTTTCGATCAACAATTTCTTTTGTTCTGCGTGCAATCTCTTCCGCTTTCTGACGCACATTTTGAGCAGCAGCATCCTGTTCAGCTTTGAGCGCTGCCGCTTCATCAAGGGCTTTCTTAGCGGCTTTTTCTCGAGCAACTAGTTGTGCTTTTGCCACCTTTTCTAAACCACTTAGTGTCGTGGACAACACACTCGTATAGCTAACCGGAGCTGGGAGTTTTTTCAAAACTCGTTCCTGCACACGACGATTAAGCGAGCTAATCGAAATACGCTCTAATTTCATACCCAAATGGTTAATCAGCAGGGCTTGCCCTTGCCCGCCAAATATCTTGAGAACCTCAGCACGGACAAAAGTACTTTCATCAATTAGCCAGTCTCCTTCTTGATATCCTCTCGGTGAGACTGGCTCCAAACTGTCTAGACTGACCTCAATCTCAATCGGAATAAACACTTGCTCTTGCGAAGGCTGCCCTTTGAAAATGGCTATTATCTCGTCTGAAAGAACCTGCCACACGTCTTGTGCTACGGCTACGTTGTAACGGTCAAACTCTTCGACCAAATCCTCAACTAGCGTCTCACCGTAACGAAAGGCCGCTTTTCCCTTGTCACAAAATACCGCGCGCATTTTCTTTCCCAAAAGTGTCACCGGCTCAGGCAGCACTTTGTCGGACATCTCTATCTGCACATTTGAAATAAAACGAAACCATTGGTCATTCAAAAATCGTTGTACTACTGGAGAAAGCGCTCTGGAAGAAAACTGTTTGTTTATATAGGCCTGAGCGAATGCATCGCCAAACTGCTTTGCAACGACATCTGACTCTGACAACACTAAGCGCTGCGTAATTTTCGCTTTACGCTCCGCAGCTTCCTGCCAGTATTTCTTCCACCTAGTGTTTGCTTGCACAATTGCGTCAAGCGAAAGTGAGCCACACAGCGCAGCTAGGGTATCGTCGACTAATTGAGGAACCTGTTTTTTTGCTCGCTCAGGGTTTTCACACCACCCAACGAGAGCACTACTCATTGCATCTAACAAGCCCGCCATTGCCTCAACCTGCTTTGACTCCCCCAATGACATGTAGGCAATGCTAAAAACCTGACTACGTGACGAAAGCAAAGATCGCTGCAGTGCTTTATCGAGTGATGATTTTCTTAACCAAACATCAAAGCAGCGATCCACGATGAACATCAGGTTCATCGCGCGCACTGAAAAGCGATCCTGAGGTGCCAAAAGCTGACGAGCATCAGATAACGCCATTACCGAAGCTTCTTGGCTATCGTTCATGCTCTGCAAAAAACGGCGTGTTATGTCACGGCATTCTTGCTCGTCAATAGCCACATACTTAATTTCGGGAACGCGTAATTGCGAAGCTACAAATCTAAGGCTGTCTGTAATTGGTCTGTTAGGAGGCACTACGATGACAAAGTTCCATATAGTTTATTACCCTCAGTATAGAAGCTTTCACTGTGATTTCAGTGAAAACGCCAGATTTATGATTTGTGCCATGTTAGCCTCCAAACGCCATTGCAATACACGCCCGTATAGCGCAACATACATGGCTATTCTGCCACCGAAAATTAATTCACTAAACATCGGTTTCTTATAAGAATTATGCAATGAAGTAGGCTTTTTAAATGACCAGCAAATTAGAAAATGTAAACGTGCACTCCCAAGAGATTTTGATCACACCGGGCCAACTAAAAAAAGATATACCTCTTACAGAGGGTGCGTCAGAAACGGTTTTAAAAGGCCGTGAGACGATTAACAATATCCTTGACCGTAAAGATAAGCGTTTGTTTATCGTTATTGGTCCCTGCTCAATACACGATATTGAAGCCGCTAAAGACTATGCCCAAAGGCTAAAAACGTTAGCTGAAAAAGTAAGCGATACACTCTACTTGGTAATGCGCGTTTATTTCGAAAAGCCACGTACGACGGTCGGCTGGAAAGGTCTTATCAATGACCCTCATCTGAATGACTCTTTCGAAGTAGAGGAAGGCTTACATATTGGTCGTCAGCTTCTTGTCGACATAAACGAAATTGGCCTACCTACTGCGACAGAAGCGTTAGATCCAATTTCTCCACAGTACCTTCAAGACACGATTGCTTGGTCTGCAATTGGTGCAAGAACCACCGAGTCGCAAACGCATCGTGAAATGAGTAGCGGCCTATCTGTTGCGATTGGTTTCAAAAATGGTACCGATGGAGGTTTGGAAGTCGCCACGAACGCACTCAACTCTGTTTCTCACCCGCATAGTTTTCTAGGGATTAACCGAGAAGGCCAAGTTGCTGTTATCAGAACGAAAGGTAACCCATACGCCCACGTGGTATTGCGAGGCGGCGGTGGCAAGCCAAACTATGACTCAGTCAACGTTGCTGTTTGTGAGCAAGCCTTAGAAAAGGCAAACCTTAAAAAGAACATTATGATCGACTGTAGCCATGCCAATTCGAGCAAGGACCCAGCGTTGCAACCACTAGTGATGCAGGATGCGACCAACCAGATCATTGAAGGTAATAAGTCTATCGTTGGACTGATGGTTGAAAGCAACATCGCTTGGGGTAACCAGTCTATCCCGAAAGACTTGAGCGAGCTTACTTACGGTGTATCTGTTACCGACGCATGTATTGACTGGGAAACCACCGAAAAGGCTATTCTCGATATGCATGAAAAGCTAAAGACTGTTCTACCGAACCGTTAATCTGAACAGGTTTTACATCAGAAAGAATTGAAGGCGCCTCTATGGCGCCTTTTTTCTGGTCATTTGCTGACCTTTTTTGTCACCTATTTCTCGTAAGCCTAATCGTCTGACGCCAACGAAAACTCTAAGCTATTGATTATTAATATATAAATTTATTGGCACACGTTTAGCAAAGTATTTAATAGCTTAGGCAGTCAACGCGATACCCAACCCTACCGATCGCGATCGACACCGTTGATGTCAGTTCAGGAGAAAGGAAATGATGAACGTACATGAGTTAACCAACAAGACAGACGACACCGTACTGGCGGCTGATGAGCATGTCTTGGTTAGTAAGATAGAGCGATCTAAAGGCTTCAAGCGAGCGGATGAATATGAATCATTTACTATCAGACGCACAGAAGTGGTACCGAACCTATTAGTAGTCGGAACCACCGAGCAAAGTTAAAAATCGATGCGACACTAAGCCTTTATCCAACAGCTTGTTGCGCAACATCTATATCCTTCTGATTTTTAACGTAAAGTTCGTCTACGCTAAACTGATCCGCGTCTTTTAGACCACCGCAACTAACCTTGATGTATTCAACGTCGCCGGCAAAATCAAGACTTACGTTGCCTGACAACATAACAGATCCGGGAGCCTCAATACGCTGCTCATCGATCAATACCGACGACTCGCCTTTCGCGTCTCTGTAAGTTAGCCACAATGAAACAGGTGAACCCGGCACTGTTGAAAAACCAAGCCACGCAGCCGTATTAATGAATATCTGCTTTGGCACCCGATACGTGGGCTTGCTTTCGACCTTAGGTTTTCGCAACATTTTTAGAAAACCTAAGCGCGTTTTTTCGTTGGAAAAGTCTTTTGGCGTCTCGGTTTCGGAAAATTCCGACAACGGAACATTGCAAATAGCGCGTAGTTTGATGAGCTGAGTAGGAAGATTTTGCACAAATAACTCCTCGTGATTGATAACGCTAATGTAGCGTCATCTTGAGGCAGTTGCTGGTAAAAAGACGCATAGTCCCTGTGCGCTCTACCACAGTGGTACAAAGCAGCACCGAAGTCCAACGCACTGTAACGCAAGTTTATAGCGAGTTAACTTTCCTCGCGCCATTTAAGTTTATCGCGCAGGGTCACGACATCACCAACGAGGATGATGGTAGGCGCTTTCAATGAGCTCTGTTTAAACTTTTCATAAAGATCACCGACCGTTCCGGTTAACACTTGTTGATCGCGCGTCGTGCCTTTGGATATCAGGGCAGCAGGTTTATCTTTCGACATCCCGTGGTCGATCAAACAGCGACATATGGTATCCAGTGCTGAGAGGCCCATATAGAAGACTAAGGTCTGCTGGTCATGAATCAATTCAGCCCATGGCAAATCATGGCTATCATCCTTCAAATGGCCCGTGATAAAACGGACCGACTGAGCGTAATCGCGATGCGTTAACGGAATACCTGAATAGGAGGCGCAGCCTGCTGCAGCAGTAATCCCAGGCACCACTTGGAACGGAATATTATGCTCCGCTAGGGTTTCAATTTCCTCTCCACCACGACCAAATATAAAGGGGTCTCCACCCTTAAGCCGAAGCACGCGAGCTCCCTGCTTTGCATGGTTAACTAACAGTTGATTGATCGACTCTTGAGGAACCAAATGTCTAGAACGCTCTTTGCCTACGTTTATTTTCTCGGCGTCTTGTCGAACCAACGCCATCACGTCGTCAGAGACTAAGCGGTCATAAAACACAATGTCGGCCTGGCGTATTAAGCGAAGCGCTTTAAACGTCAACAAGTCGGGATCACCAGGCCCGGCTCCAACAAGATAGACCTCTCCGCTGGCGTTTTGGTTGGTACTTTTCTGCGAAAGACTATGTTCAATTAGCTCGCGAGCCTTCGCTTCCTCTCCGGAGAAAATCAAGTCTGCAAAGCGGCCCTCCAAATGACGCTCCCAAAAACGGCGCCGGCTATTCAGATGCTCAAACTTGTTCTTAACTTTACCGCGGTACTCAGTCGCTATCGACGCCATGCGGCCAAAAGCATGAGGAATAGTTGACTCCAATCGGCTCCGCAATAAGCGCGTCAGGACCGGTAGTTCGCCACTACTAGAGACAGCTGCAATTATCGGCGATCGATCAATAATCGATGGAAACACAAAGGTACTTAGCGCCGCGTTATTAACGACATTAACTGGTAAGTTACGAGCTTTTGCAGTCTTCGCGATAGCGTCATCGCTATCGCGATCTCCATAAGCGGCAACAACAAACTGAACAGATGACCAGTGCGCATCACTAGCTTTGTCAACCACCGTTACTAGGCCCGAATCCAATAGCTCTTTCGCCACAAGGCTCGCGTCAGCCCAAGTTACATAGCATCCAGCCTTAGTGAGCACTTCTATCTTTCGTTTCGCAGCGTCAGTACTTCCGAATACCAACGCGTTGGACGAGGAGACCTTAAAAAATAGCGGTAAAAAATCCATTATTTGGCGTTGATCACGCTAAGGCCACCCATATAGGGAACCAGAACTTCGGGGACTAGAATAGAACCATCTTCCTGCTGATAGTTTTCCATTACAGCGATCATGGTGCGACCGACCGCTAGCCCTGAGCCATTGAGTGTGTGAACAAGTTGAGGTTTATTTGTCTCAGGGTCCCTGAAGCGTGCTTGCATGCGCCGAGCCTGAAAATCTTTGGTGTTGCTGCACGACGAAATTTCACGGAAAGCACTCTGGCCCGGCAACCAAACTTCTAAGTCATAAGTACGCACCGCCGAAAAACCTAAGTCTCCGCCACAAAGAAGAACCACTCGATAAGGCAAACCCAGCTTCTGAAGAATCCCTTCCGCATGCGATGTCAGGGCTTCCAATGCAGCTTCAGATTCAGATGGTTCAACGATCTGTACCATTTCTACTTTGTCGAACTGATGCTGACGAATTAAACCTCTTACATCGCGACCATAAGAGCCCGCCTCACTTCTAAAGCAAGGTGTATGGCAAACTAACTTAAGCGGCAGCTGCTTATAATCAATAATCTCGCCACGAACCAAATTCGTTGCAGGGACTTCTGCGGTAGGAATTAAATAGAACTCCCGATCGCCCTGGAGCTTAAACAAATCTTCTCCAAACTTAGGCAATTGACCGGTACCATATAATGACTCCTCATTAACGATATAAGGAAGATAGGCTTCTTCGTATCCGTTTTCATCGATATGCGTATCAATCATAAACTGCGCCAGTGCACGGTGCAGGCGAGCTAGTTCACGGCGCAATACAACGAACCTTGAACCCGTTAATTTACTTGCGGCTTCAAAATCCATTCCGCCTTTTAGCTCGCCCAACGCCACATGATCCTTGACCTCAAAATCAAACTGCTTAGGCTCGCCCCAGGTACGCACTTCAAGGTTATCTGACTCATCAACGCCTTCAGGGACGTCCACGTCAGGAATATTCGGCATACCAGATAATATCTCGGTGAGTTGGTCCTGAAGCGCTTTCAAAGCAGCTTTCTCAGTTTCCAACTTAGCGCCAATCTCATCCATCTGTGCAATCAGAGGAGCAATATCTTCACCAGACGCTTTTGCTTTCCCGATAGATTTTGAACGCGTGTTTCGCTCATTCTGCAACACTTCCGTCGAGGTTTGCAGTGCTTTACGTTCTTCCTCAAGTGCCGCAAACGCAGCAACATCAAACACATATTTCTTTTTCGCTAAACGTGATGCGATATCGGCAGCATCCGTTCGAACTAGTTTTGGATCTAACATGGTTTCTTATCTTGCATAAATGATTAAAAAATACTCCTAGCGCCAAAGATACCGACACTCAGTACCAAGACGCATAGGACAACAGAACCTAATATGTACAGCAATGCAGACAGAAGCTGTCCGCTTTCAATCAATTGGAATGTGTCCAACGAAAATGTTGAAAAGGTCGTAAAGGCACCCAAAAATGCAGTCATAACATACGGCCGTATGGAGGGGTTTACGATTCCCTTTTCTGCAATCAGCACAAAAAGCACACCCATAACAAAAGAGCCAACCACGTTGACCGTAAACGTACCCCAAGGAAAATTGTGCGTCCCTACCCACTTCAACGCACCGTAGCGCGCTAGCGTACCTAACGCGCCAGAAAATGCGACGATAATTAGATGTATCATAGTCAATCCTTTGTCACTATAAAGCTTTCATAATTGGATGACAGAAACCCTTAAAGACGCTTCGTTATTCGGCTTAAACCGCACGGATTTCTCGCTCTATCTCTTTAATGCAAGCGCTGCACAGGCAGCACTTCTGTGGGTAATCCTGCTTGAGTTTTTCGCGTAGCAAAGCCGAAAAATCCGCATCAAAGCACCAACACTTCGTCAGTTTGGTAGATCCTGACTCGGCCATCGCACACTCGTTGCTGCTATGACATCGAGGGCACTCGCCTTCAGTCACTACTTCAACTCAAATCGCGACTCAGCACGATTTTTAACGACTTGGTCTGGGCTGAAAAGCTGGCAACTCATTGCCACATAGACACCTTGTTTACTAGATTTCAACGCCCCGATTGCAAACGCGGCGTTGAATAAACCATCCGTATCCTTAAACCTCAAAGGCCGCATTGCTCCAAAAAGGACAATTGTCTTACCCGTAATACCTTCAAGAAAAGTAGCAGTTTCTACCATCGTGTCGGTGCCATGCGATACAAGAATATTCTTATGCGGACACGCCTCTATCGCAGACTTTAGATTTTCTCTGTCTTCAGCGGTTATTTCTAAGCTATCTTTATAACAAATCGGTTCGACATCAAATTTTTCAGCAATGCCAATACGCGCTATTTCGTCCGCTAATACTGACTCGACGACTTTGTATTCACTCAATGAATCAAAGTAGTCTTTATCTATGGTGCCACCCATGGTCAATAGCTTAATGGTCACGCTTTGCACCTGTTTTTTTCCTACGATTTTTACTTGATCGGCGGCTACCATATTCTTTAGAGGCAGCCTTACGAACCAGCTTCGTTTTCGATTTAGCGTCCATTTTATGAGAAGGCGTCGCGAATGGATTATCACCTGACTTAAAATCAAAGCGTATAGGCGTGCCCTGGACTCTCAGCACCTTGCGGAAAGTTTTTTCCAAATATCGACGATAACTCGCAGGGATATCGTCAGTTTTAGAGCCATGAACAATAATTCTAGGTGGGTTGGAGCCGCCCTGATGTGCATAGCGGAGCTTAATTCGTCGCCCTCTAACAACCGGTGGCTGATGGTCAGAAACACAATCAACCAACAACTCAGTTAGGCGGTTGGTAGACCATTTGGCGAATGCTGACGCATAACCATTATCAATCGACTTGTATAGATCCCCTACCCCGGTACCGTGCTTAGCAGAAATAAAGTGAAGCTCTGCATAATCAAGAAATACTAAGCGGCGATTCAGTTCTGTTTTAACCGTCTTACGGTCTTCTGGGGTCATACCGTCCCATTTATTGACCGCAATCACCAACGCGCGGCCAGCATCCATTGCAAACCCGATCAAATGAAGATCCTGATCCACCACGCCTTCACGCGCGTCAATAACAATGACAACGACATTTGCGTCTTCAATTGCCTGCAAGGTTTTGATAATACTAAACTTTTCGACACTTTCTTTGACATTTTTCCGGCGTCTTACACCCGCAGTATCGATCAAGGTGTATGGCTTGTCTCGTCGCTCATAAGGAATATAAACGCTATCCCGTGTGGTGCCAGGCTCGTCATAAACGACCACGCGGTCTTCGCCCAACAAGCGATTAACTAACGTTGATTTACCGACGTTAGGCCGCCCGATGATGCCGATACGACAGCCAGATTGACCATCATCTTCGTTCTCTACTTGCTCTGGAAACGCCTCAAGCGTTTGCTCGATTAGCGACCTTATTCCGCGGTTATGAGATGCCGCTGTGAGCCGAATATCAGCCATTCCCATTCGATAGAAATCAGTCGCCACCAAATCTTCGTTCAGGCCATCTATTTTGTTAATGACCAAGGTACACGTTTTACCGGTCTGACGAATGTGTTTAGCAATCGCCTCATCTGTTGGAGTAAGTCCATCTCGCGCATCGACAACGAACATAACGACATCTGCTTCTTCGATCGCTAACAGTGACTGTTCAGCCATTGCCGCATCTATCCCGACCTCATCGCCGCTAATGCCACCCGTATCAATCACGATATAGGATTTTTCGAGCGATCGACCTTCACCGTACTTCCTATCGCGAGTTAGCCCCGGATAGTCCGCTACGATGGCATCGCGAGAGCGAGTAAGACGATTAAATAAGGTAGATTTACCAACATTTGGGCGCCCTACCAAGGCAATCACTGGAATCATTTAGTTATAAACTCATTAACGGTAAATGTGGTACGCAACCAGATAGCCATCGCGCGCATAAAAATATAAATGATCACCCCATACAAGCGGGTCGCCCATCACTCCGTCACGGTCAGGTCTAATTCGCGCGACGAGCTTGCCTTTATCTTCTGTAAAAACATGCACATAACCTTCAAAGTCGTCTACGAACAACAAGGTTTCAGCAGACGTTAAGCTGCCAGTGCGTCGGTATTTCAAAAGCGATGACTGCCATGCCTTGTTGCCATTTGTGCTATTAACGCCAACGATCGTTCCGTCATCTAGACTGACAAACGCTCTGTTCTCACTCGCGGTCATACCGTTAAAAGAGGACATGGGTTTAGCCCAAACTTCTCCGCCGGTACGCCGGTCGATCGCTACGAGATTGCCCTGATAGCCGACGGCATAAACTCGATTATCAATCACCACCGGCGCGCCATCGACATCAACAAGACGCTCTAGCTCCGTTCGCCCCTTGGGCACTCCAACATTGATCTCCCACTGAACCACACCGGTACGGGCATCAAAGGCGATTAATTCACCATTAGCGAATCCCGTCACCACTTGCCCTTCTTTCACAACCGGCGTTGGATTTCCGCGCAAAGTAAGCGCAGGTGCTGCGTTATCGTATTGCCAAAGTAAATTACCTTCGGAAGCGTCATGTGCAAACACAGAGCCATCTGTTGCATGGACTACGACAACTCGACCATCCGTCCCTGCAGGGGAAACAATTTCGCTAGACAGCTTACGCCGCCAACGTGGATTGCCTGACTCTCGGTCGACGCAAACAAGGTCACCTTGAGCCGTGCTGTAGTAAAGACAAAGCTGATCTAGCGCAAGACCACCAAGCACTCGCTCAGCTAAATCTCGCTTCATGACCAGTTTACCGGTCTCTAGGTTGACATAACTGAGCACACCGTCCGCATCGATCGTAACAATATTGTCGCCAATAACGACTGGACTCAATTCTAAACCTAATCCATCGTCGCCAGCACCAACCGGAGACTTCCACATTCTTTTCATCCACACATCGCGCTCAAAGTCTTGCAACTCTGTAGGGGGGTTGACCTGCTCGGTGCTACACCCAGAAACGACGGCGAGAACGCACAAAAATAATGTATTAAGGACAAGGCCCTTGTTGCGTAAAACGTTGCGCACAGAGATTCCCTAGTGACTATCGTGAGAAACGCCGAGACTTGCCAATTTCACAAGTAGAAGCGGTTGCTGTTGAGGGCTTTCTTTCACCAAATTATAAGCCGCATTGTAAGCATCGATTGCTTCTGCTTCCTGACCTTGACGAAGGAGTATGTCACCCTTGATTTCTAGGAATTGACTCTCAAACTCTTGCTCGTTTGCTACTAACAAACCTAGTGCTTCGTCGGCTTTTCCTTGGTCAGCTAATACTCGTGCTAAACGGCTATTCGTGACATCGATAAGGCGACCATCAGTCGTCTGCTGTTTAACCCACTCTAACTCCGCAATTGCCGCGTCGAGCTCTCCTTTTTCTATTGCATCCTTAGCCATAAACAAAGCGGCATAAACACCGTACTCGGTATCTCCAAAACGCTCTTTTAACTGACTAGCGAAAAAATCGATACCAGTTGTCGCAATAGGGTTGGGCCCTGATGAGGCATTCGCAGACAAAAGCTGCTCATATAACGCTGACGCTTCAGTTTTGCTTTCGATTACTGAGCTTTGATAAAACTTCCAGCCAAAAATAATCAATAACGCCGCGGCAATGGCAGACAATACGCCCGTTCCATTCTCACTCCACCAATTTTTGATCGCTGCGATTTGTTCTTCTTCTGTTCTTAGCTCTGCCACAATTAACTCCTACCCCGATTAAGCGAAAAATTCTGTTAATACTTGGCTGAGATCTGTTGCCTCAACCGTTTGTTGGTCTTTTTCCAATTTCAAATACTTTATAACCACCTGACCGCGTTCTAACTCTTGCTCACCGAGAATTAGTGCCACGCTGGCGCCGGAGCGATCAGCTTTTTTCATTTGGCTTTTAAAACTTCCACCGCCAAGGTTTTGTAACACTCTTAACTTACACTGCTCTCGAACCACTCTCGCGGTTTCAAATGCTTTTTCTGAAGTGCCTTCGCCACTAGCGACAACAAATACATCGACATTCGAGCGCACATCTGAGGGCACAACGTTCAGCTCTTCCAACAAAAGAACCAGCCGCTCCACGCCCATGGCGAAACCAATGCCCGGCGTTGGTTTACCACCAAGCTGTTCAACAAGTCCGTCGTAGCGACCGCCTGCGCAAACAGTACCCTGTGCACCCAATGCATCAGTCACCCACTCGAAAACAGTTTTCGAATAGTAATCCAGACCACGCACCAAATTCGCATTAATTTCGTATTTCACTCCCGCTAAATCCAGCAAGCGAAGTAATGAGCTAAAATGCGAATTCGAGTCTTCCCCAAGAAATTCACTCAGCTTAGGCGCACCCTTCAAAACCGACTGTGTCGACGCGCTCTTCGTATCCAATATTCGTAATGGGTTCGTTGCCAACCGGCGCTGGCTGTCCTCATCTAACAAATCAAAGTGCTGCTCTAGATAGATGCATAGCTCTTTTTTGAAGGCCGCTCGCTCTTCGGGCGAGCCCAAAGAGTTAATTTGCAGCGTCACATTCTCAGATATGCCTAACTTTTCCCACAACTGAGCAGTCAGAATGACTAACTCTGCATCGACATCGGGCGTCGCAATGCCAAAACACTCGGCACCTATTTGTTGAAACTGACGATACCGGCCTTTTTGCGGCCGCTCGTGCCGAAACATTGGCCCGGCATACCATAACCGCTGTGTTTGATTGAATAGCAAACCGTGTTGATCGGCAGCACGGACACAACTCGCGGTACCTTCTGGGCGCAGCGTTAAGCTGTCACCGTTACGGTCATTAAAGGTATACATCTCTTTCTCGACGATATCAGTGACTTCACCGATCGAGCGACAGAATAGCTCTGTTTGCTCGACAATCGGCATACGAATTTCCTGATAGCCGTAGGAATGCAACAACCCTTTCACGACACCTTCAAAGTATTGCCAAACAGGAGAATCTGCAGGTAACAGATCATTCATCCCTCTGATTGCTTGTATTTTTGCCACTTCTTTCCCTAAACAAATATTTTAATCATCAAATAGTAAGAACTAAGCTTTAACGATCAAAGACTCGAGTTCTTCTTGCTTTTTTGCTGCTTTTTCGCGAATCGTCGCTTCTAACTGGTCGACTAACGAAGCATTATCTAGCTTATGATCTGGCGTACCATTTACATAAACCAAGTTATTCGGACTACCGCCAGTAAGTCCTACGTCCACTTCCTTCGCTTCGCCGGGCCCGTTAACAATGCAACCTATAATCGCCACATCCAACGGAATCGCGATATCTTCTAGACGCGTTTCTAGCTCATTGACGGTGGTAATCACATCGAAATTCTGACGCGAACAACTCGGGCAAGCAATGAAGTTGATGCCTTTGGAGCGCAGCTTCAAACTTTTGAGAATGTCATAACCGACCTTGATCTCTTCAACTGGGTCTGCCGCAAGCGACACACGAATTGTATCGCCAATCCCATCCATCAATAACATACCCAAACCGACCGCCGACTTTACCGCACCGGCTCGAAAACCGCCCGCCTCCGTAATCCCCAAGTGCAAGGGCTGCTCAATTTGTGATGCGATCCCGCGATAGGCTGCGACGGTCATGAATACATCAGAGGCCTTCAGACTGACTTTAAAGTTGTCAAAATTATGTCTATCTAAGATATCCACATGCCGCAGCGCCGATTCAACGAGGGCATCAGGCGTTGGCTCGCCATACTTTTTTTGCAGGTCTTTTTCGAGAGAACCCGCATTCACACCGATTCGAATCGGTATGCCATTGTCTTTGGCACAATCAATCACGGCACGAATACGTTCTTCTTTTCCGATGTTTCCTGGATTGATGCGCAAGCAGTCAACACCATAGCTCGCGACTTTTAAGGCAATTTTATGATCAAAATGAATATCTGCGACCAAAGGAATTTCAGACTGTTTCTTTATTTCTTTAAACGCTTCCGCCGCATCCATGCTAGGAACAGACACTCTAACGATATCGGCACCCGCGTCTTCTAAGGATTTAATCTGCGCAACCGTTGCGTTGACATCACACGTTTCCGTATTGGTCATACTCTGCACTGCAATCGGGGCGTCACCGCCAACAGCCACATCGCCGACCATTATCTGTTTCGATACTCGTCGCTTAATGGGTGATTCAAATTTCATATGATGCCTATTTCTCTCTCAATCCAGTACAAATTCAGCTCGCCCATTTCGACGCGTCACACTCGACAGGTCATATTGACTACCTAAGTAAGACACCTTCGCAACCCTGGCGTTGCCAAGCACGACTCGATACGGCCGCGGACCGTTATAAACCACTCGATCACCCGCACGCTGAAGTCGCGCTATTGGCGTACGCTGCTCACCATTTACCAGCTGAAACCAACAGTCGTCCTCAAACGTTATCACTAACGCTGACAACGCGCTATCAGCTGTGCGCTCAGTGACTTGCGCAGACTCGTCTGTTAAAACGGATAATGGCTCTCGTACTTGTAATTCGGCGTCTCTTTCACTTTTTAGTTCCGCAATTCCCGACTGAGGTTCGAGCGAATAAGGCTCCGAAGAACGATCACTCTCGTCTGAGACCGAATCAGACGAGTCGCCGTTTACGCTCGTTTCGACCGATACATCATCACCCTCGATCAAGCGTTCATTGTCGGGCTTAATATTCTGACGCTCGCTACCCTCTGTCAGTTTTTCAGGCGCTGGAGTAAAGATATCTTCGGCACGCATGTTGGCTAAACTCTGCTCTTCAATCTCCTCAACAGGTGTTTCAATTTGACTGTCGTCAAGAGATTCTGCGGGCCTCAGTGCTGCTTCAGTCTGAACGGTCGGTTGCGCCGCGCGACTGGCACCCAAAGGCGTAATTTCTTTGACGTCAGTCTTTAAAAGATAAAATACCGAAGCAGCGCCAAAACAAAGCAAGCCAATCGCTAACCCCGCCTGCTGAAACAGTTTTTTGCGTGTTTTATGTAGACGGGCCTTTTCAGCTAGCTCTTTTTCTTTCTGACGACCTTCTTTTAGCTTAAGCAAACGCTGATCCAGCAACCCGACCATTCGCTCTTCGTGTAAACCCACTAAACGACAATAAGAACGAAAATAACCTTTCAAAAAGACATCACTGTCAAAGTCATCGTATAGATCTCTCTCCATCGAAAGCACAACTGTGCTGCGTAAATGCAAAGAGCTCGCTACCTGCTCTATCGAAAGAGGTACTTCTTCACGGGCCGCTCTTAGTATTGCGCCAGGGTGAGCAGAAACATCTAGCTTCTTTTCTTCATCTGCCATGCAGTCAGCCCTTTCCCAGCAACAATTTATACTGACCATATTCCGAAGAATTTGGGTAGAGTTCCTCTAATAACGCACCAAAACTAGCGACCTGTTCAGCACTTCCGTAGAAATGCGCAATGCGTATACCCTGCCACAAACTTTGGGGCGAATGTCGCAAGCCTTGCTGGGCAATAAGACGAATTAATCTATTGTAGAACTTGTTGGCCGAATCAAACGACTCTCGCTCAATGTAGAGTTCAGTAATTCCAGACAACGCTCGCCCATTCAGCCGATCAAGCTTCAGTGTTTTCTCATAGGCAGTAATAGCGGCCACACTGTTGCCCAATTTAAGATTGCACAGCGCCACATTTGTATAAATGCCCGCACGCCCCACATAGCCTGTATCTTTCGAAGCAATTTCAAATTGCGATAATGCTTCTTTATAACGCCCCTCGGAAAACAAGAATGCTCCGTAATACGTGCGCCCACGCGTATAGGTTTCGTCATAATCCAGCGCATTCAGAAACAGCTCTTCGGCAAGTTTGCTCTCGCCGTCTTCATGATAAATTAGGCCAAGCGCACTAGTCGCTGCAGCATTATTCTCGTCAATCTCTAACGCCCGCTGCAAATGCTTTCGGGCTCGCGCATATTCATCTCGCTTGATGTACTCAAGACCCAGCTGAACATATCGTTTTACCGCTTCTTCTGTATCGGCTTTTCGAGTGAACGAGCTGTTAGTCGTAGTCACACAGCCCGAGACTAAAAGAGCAATTGAAACCAATAATGCGCCAAGTTTTATATTCATCCAGTGATTGCTACCCGTTGAGTTGTTGCAAATTAATATAGCGCTCACTGCGCCGAGTTTTGTCCTCGACCAAGCCAACTAACTGGCCACACGCCGCATCTATGTCGTCACCACGCGTAGTCCTCACGGTGGTAATGTATCCAGCTTTCGTTAACCAATCCTGAAAACAACGAACTTCTGTATTGCTCGGCTTTTTATAACCACTACCCGGAAAAGGGTTAAAGGGAATCAAATTAATTTTGCACGGAAAATCTTTTAACAGTTCAATCAATTGGTCTGCATGAACCTTTCGGTCATTGACACCCGCAAGTAATGTGTACTCGATCGTTGCCTTGCGTTTGTCCGACAAGTTACTTAGATAGTTTTTCGCCGAATCAAGTAGCATAGCAATCGGATATTTTTTGTTAACCGGCACTAGTTGGTTACGCAATTCATCGTTAGGAGCGTGCAAAGAAATCGCCAACGATGCATCAGTAAGCCCATTCATTTTATCAATAGCCGGAACAACGCCTGCAGTGCTAATCGTGACTCTGCGCTTTGAAATACTATAGGCAAAATCGTCCATCATCAGGTCGATGGAATCCATCACATTATCAAAGTTAAGTAAGGGTTCGCCCATTCCCATCATAACAACATTGGTAACGGGACGATCTTTGGTACGGTCCAGGTCCTCAAACGAAGCAATAGCATTCCATATCTGACCTACTATCTCTTCTGCACTGAGGTTTCGGTTAAATCCCTGTTTACCGGTAGAGCAAAAACTGCAATCAAGTGCACAACCAATTTGCGAAGAAATACACAACGTGCCCCGGTTACCCTCTGGGATCAACACCGTCTCGATGCTACTGCCACCCGGCATCTTCATCAACCACTTACGCGTACCATCTTTTGAAATCGCCTGATACGTAATTTCAGGCGCCTGCACGATAGCGATTTCCTTCAACTTTTCGCGTAGCACTTTACTGATATTACTCATTTCGTCAAAATCCATGACGCCATACTGATGAATCCATTGCATCACCTGTTTAGCCCTAAAAGGCTTCTCTCCAAGATCAGCAAAAAAATCAATCATCTTTTGTCGGGGCATGCCCAGCAAGTTGATTTTATTCAGCGGATTAGCGGTTGATTCTGACATACGTTTTGACCAATTTGTGACAGCTATAATACGAAGAAAAGCAGGAGCCCTTCTGGAGTCCTGCTTTACCTTGTCTTAATTAACAAAGACTAGCTTCGTGAGCAAACTTCTTCTGCGTTAAAAAAATACGCAATCTCACGCGCCGCTGACTCAGCTGAATCTGAACCATGTACTGCGTTCGCATCAATAGAGTCTGCGAAATCTGCACGAATAGTGCCTTCGTCAGCTTCTTTAGGGTTAGTAGCACCCATCAAGTCGCGATTTTTTGCAATAGCACCTTCGCCTTCTAGAACCTGAACAACGACTGGTCCAGATGTCATGAATGCCACTAAGTCACCAAAGAAAGGGCGCTCTTTGTGCTCTGCGTAAAAACCTTCTGCTTTTTCTTGTGACAACTGTTGCATTTTAGACGCAACAATTTGAAGACCATTTGTTTCGAAACGACTATAAATTTTACCGATTACGTTTTTTGCAACGGCATCAGGTTTGATGATCGAAAGGGTTTTCTCTACAGCCATGAAATATCTCCAGCTTAAGGTTAAAAGGACAAACAAAGTAGGTAAAAATTTTGTGGCAAATTATACGCAGCTCTACCAAGAAAAGACACGCTAATAAGAGCAATTAACGAATGTTAACTCGCGACTATCCCTCGCAGGCCCTCGCGACGACAGCGTTAATGACGCGCGCAGCTTCAACCAATTCGGAAGCTGTCGAAAACCGACCGAAAGAAACCCGCAGCGAAGCCAAGGCTAACTCACTCGACACCCCCATCGCCGTCAATACGTGCGAAGGCGAAAGCGACGCCGACGTACAAGCAGACCCCGAACTTATCGCCAACTGCGGGAGCGCGGTCAACAGCACCGGCCCATCAATACCCGAAACGCTAAAGTTAACAATCCCAGGTACGCAAAACTCCTGATCGCCATTTAAGGTAATAGCCGACGTGCCTGACAGATCGTTCAAAAAGCAAGAGCGAAGCGTTTGTACCGCATCCTGTTCGCTTGTCATCAGCGCTCCAGCAACGGCAAAGCTTTCACCCATTGCTGCAATTTGATGCGTGGCCAGTGTCCCTGAGCGCATCCCTCTCTCATGCCCACCGCCATGAATGAGCGGCGCGATAGATAATCCCTCCCGGCGTCTCACATACAAAGCCCCTACACCTTTTGGGCCGTATATCTTGTGCGCGCACATCGACATTAAATCGACCGGCGTGTTTTGCAAATCTATCTCAAGCTTCCCAACGCTCTGCGCAGCATCAACGTGAAATACAATATCGCTACCTGACGCTAAATTGGCTATGCCCTCAATATCGTTTATCACGCCCGTTTCGTTATTAACATGCATAAAACTTAGCAAACGAGTGTCTTTACGGATAAGTGGCGCAACTAGTTCAGAGGTAATCCTTCCGCTAACGTCAGGAACAATATACGTGACGTCAAACCCGAGCTGCTCCATATACTCAAAACAGTCCAACACCGCCTTATGCTCTGTAGCAGAGGTAATGATATGCCCACCGAGCCCCTTAAATTGCTCTAG
Source organism: uncultured Oleiphilus sp. (assembly GCA_913020045.1). GTDB lineage: Bacteria > Pseudomonadota > Gammaproteobacteria > Pseudomonadales > Oleiphilaceae > PZPK01. The sequence continues at coordinate 20,363 of CAJWBE010000020.1, read as the reverse complement.
GTATCCTTTGATCGCAAGATTGTTAGCCTCTGTGGCACCGCTTGTCCAAACAATTTCTCGCGTATCAGCTCCGATCAGCGTCGCCACCTGCTTACGCGCTTTTTCAACGGCAGCTTCGGCCTGCCAACCAAGCATATGCGAGCGCGAAGCTGGGTTAGCAAAACAACCATCAATGGTTAGAAATGATGTGAGCACATCAGCAACGGCAGGGTCCATCGGCGTCGTCGCCGCATAATCGAGATAAATCAAAGATGACATAAAATCTTATACTTGAAGGGGTTCGCTATGGATAAGATCAGCACGCTGATCTTGGCGCTCAGCCGTTACTTGCACTTCGTGTTTATTCATCAGGTCGCGCAAACTAATGTCACTGAGAAAGTTATGTATCTGCGAGCTTAAATCCGACCAGAGGTGATGCGTTAGGCATTTCTCACCTTTCTGACAATCGCCTTTTTGCTTGCACTTCGTCGTGTCGACCGACTCATCAACCGCATCAATTATTAGTGCGATGGAAACCTTGTCATCGGATTGATTAAGCTCATACCCACCACCAGGCCCTCGAACACTTTTAACTAGAGACGCATGCTTGAGCTTAGAAAATAGCTGTTCAAGATAAGAAAGAGAGATTCCCTGGCGTCGCGAAATATCCGCTAAAGCAATCGGGCCACCGCAAGAATGAAGTGCTAGATCCAGCATTGCTGTCACTGCATAACGCCCTTTCGTCGTAAGTCTCATCTTGCGTCCCTAAATATAAATAGGGCAAAATTATCTATTAACCTAGTATTTTAATCAACTATTCCCTTAATCAACTAAGCGCAGGCTAAGGCGCCTCTTTAAAACAGTCAATTTGGTCTTCGTCAATCGATGGCACGTCAGGCTTAGTATAACTTTTGTCAACTCTTTGCAGCGCTTTGCACATCGAGTTCATGCGCTCATCAACAACATGCATATGATCCAAAATACTTCGTATTGACCGAGCAACCGGATCGGGCATTTCTTCACTTAAGCCATAGGCGTCGAAACCAAAATTTTCTTCCATCTTTTTCCGCCGCCCCTCATCCACCGCCTTCAAAGGCTCTTCATTAACAGACTTCAGAATAATACGCCCAGGAATGCCTACGACGGTTGCTTCAGCTGGCACCGCCTTTGTAACAACAGCGTTCGACCCAACTTTTGCGTTCTCGCCGACCTCAAACGGACCAAGAACCTTGGCACCTGCACCGACTACGACTCCATTTCCCAGCGTGGGGTGGCGCTTGCCTTTGTTCCAGCTCGTGCCACCAAGAGTCACGCCCTGGTATAAAGTGACATCGTCACCAATAATTGCCGTCTCCCCAATCACAACACCCATCCCATGATCGATAAAAAAACGCCGCCCTATTTTTGCTCCCGGGTGAATCTCTACTCCGGTTAACCAGCGACTAAACGTGGATAAGCTGCGCCCCAACCAAAATAAACGATGACGCCACAGCCTATGAGCTGCACGATGCAACAACAAAGCATGCAAACCAGGATAGTTCGTCAATACCTCAAACGTGTTTCGAGCCGCAGGGTCGCGACGAAAAACACTTTGAACATCTTCTTTTATTCGGGCAAACATACTTTTACTCTTTCCAGTTATTCGTAGCACTAACGCTTCATGTGTTGGATTTATTTAGCGCAGCCTTACAGACTCCGCGCAAAATATTCACATCCATTTTGTCGAGTTTACTGCGCAACAACAAGCGCTTAATACGCGCCATTAAAGTACCTGGGTTCTGCGGGTCATGATAATCAATACCGACTAACATTTTTTCAAGATGCACTAACAACCCGTCCACCTCTCGGCCATTAGCTAAGGCATCATCCCAAGCCGCATCCTCCGGCGTCAATACCGGCGCAAGATCCACAGATGACGCCTCGCACGATAGCAAAGCAGCCATCCGCACCTCATAAGTCATTACCTGCACCGCCATCGCCAGATTCAAAGAAGAATAATCTGGGTTAGCAGGAATACAAACGTGGAAATTACACCGCTGAAGCTCGCCATTACTTAGCCCACTGGCTTCTTGGCCAAACAACAGCGCGACCGTTGAATCTTCCGTCAAGTCTGACCCAGACAATACCGAAATTGCGCGCTCACCCAGATCTCTTGGCGTCCCTACGGGCCACGTCATTTTACGATTACGCGCGCTCGTACCTAACACCAACACCGAATCCTCGACCGCCCCTTCAAGTGAATCAAATATCTCTGCGTCATCCAGCACATCACTGGCACCGGCCGCACGACTGTTAGCCTCGTCATTAATAGACGCCACGGGGTCTACCAGACGAAGCCGCGTGATACCCATCGTTTTACACGCTCTAGCTACCGCCCCAATATTACCGGGGTGGGTAGTCCGCATTAATACGACAACGACACGGTCGAGCAAATCCTGTGCTGTAGATGCTGGCACGACTATGACTCCTCTGAGCTCAACATTGACTCGACAAAGGCTGGATTAATCATACCCTTAAAGCTGTCAATCAAAACACGACCCTCGTCAGGCTCAACACTCACGGCCATCCTAACCGCAGAACCTGACAAATGCGCCAACAAAAAGCCGACCCTTGAAAGCTCAATCGCACGCTCAAGCGGATAGAATGGCTTCAGACAGCCAACCACCAATTCAGCCGTATGTCGACTGTCTTGCAAATCCATGTCATGGACACGTTTGTCGGCGGAAATAGCAACCCAAACATCATATAGGGCAGGGTCTGCCAAATAAATCTGATAATAACTTTCGACCAGCTCCCTCAACACTGCAAATGCGTCATCTAACGTGGAAACTTCGGGCAAATTAGTCAATAACTGACCTTGCATCCGCTCAAACGTTTGCTCCGCCAATGCGTGCGTAATCGAGTCCTTGCTTGGAAAATACTGGTAAATAGAGGCCGCTGTCACGCCCGCGCGTGATGCTATTTCATGCACTTTCAACTGCGCACTACCTTTTTCTGAAATTAAGGCCTTAGCCGCATCCAATATAGAGTCAACTCGCTCTTTACTGCGTCGCTGGGTGGGCTGGCGTCGATCTTTCTTTGCGGAACTCGAAGCGTTTGATGTCACTGTTTAGGTTGCCTAGCTATACATTGGGAACGCTATTCTACTCACCCGCAGCAAGGGTTCAAGCGCGCGCTGAACAAACGGCATGAAGGAATAGTGTTAGTCTGACTGAATTTTGCTATGATTCGCGCCTTTAAATCCCAGCAAACCTAATTAGTGATGACGCAATGACACCAATTCTTAATATCGCACTCCGTGCAGCTCGCCAAGCCAATGAATATATTGTACAGACCATCGATAAGCGCGAACCTGGCGCACTCGACTCGGAGGCAGACCAGCAGCTACTCGATCACTTAGAAACGTCTTTATTCCAAGTTTTGCTGGACCACCTAAAGCGCGGTTACCCTACTCATTACGTCGCTGAACCGGGTGAAACGCTGGCACAAGATAAAGATGATAGCTGGCAGATACATGGTTTTGAGAACATCACGCCCTTTGGAAGACGTTTCCCTGGCGGCAGTTATAGCATTACCCATAAACAATATGGAAAGACACAACATTGTTTGATTGTGAACCCGTTTACCGGCGACGAATATACCGCCGCCAGAGGCAAAGGGGCGGCAATTAACAGTCATCGTATTCGCTGCACTTCAACTAAGTCATTGGCGGATTCCGTTATCGCAACAAACGTTTTGAACAAACTGACTGGCGCCGCAACGGATCACGTAAAAACAGACCTACTCAGAGACCTAGCACAATCAGGAAGCCAAGTGGCAATCACAGGTAATATCATTATGGATATTACCTTAGTCGCTGCAGGCCAAGCTGATGCCGTTATAGTTGAAGACACGGACCCAGCGATGCTGGATGGCGTTTTGCTGCTTTGCCAAGAGGCTGGGACTCTTTCAGGAACACTATCAGGCGGACTGGTACAGGAAGGACGAAAAGGAAGCTTGGTTGTTGCCAACCCTAAGCTTTACAAGTCTATTGTTCAGCGTCTTGGCGGCTACGACAAAAAACTACAAGCCTAACTCGCTTTGACAAGTATTTGGCAAACAATATTGGCCGCTTAGCGGAATTAAACGGTTGTATAAAAAAGAGGCGGTGAGCGCAAAGCCCACAGCCTCTTTTTTATGGGTGCAACAACAAACACCTAGAGTACCAATCATTGTCAGGCCAACTTAATTGGATAGGCGCCTCGCTGCGAAAAAGTGCAACGTTAGGCAACACTGCTAGAGCTAGACGTTTGCGAGCGAAACTCAGTGATAGGATCGTCAAACTTTGCGTGCGGGTCTTGCTCCGTTCGCATTGACCACATTAGGTACTCTAAAAATTCTTTTTCAGCGGCGTTATTTTTATCATCGTTTGATGTGTTCGCTGGGAATAGCTCAATTACGTTAGTCATGCTGATAGCCTCTGTTCTTTCTTTATAGGTATATTTTGTCACTTAGTGACTTATAGCTATTACAAAGCACAGCCCGTGCCAACCTAAACCAACCTCTAATAAAAACACTTCAAGCTACTGTTTTTATTATAAATAAATTGAATATAAGTTCTGAGAAGAAGAAACGCTGAATTCTCTAGCGCCGACCCGCGTCAAAATTTCAACGCTACATTCGGAATTTTGACGACACGGTGTCTACTAAGATATTCACGTTACTTAAGCACGCATTTCAAACGCATAAAAAAAGCGAGCACCTCAAGCAAGGCCTCGCTTTACCTTATATTTTTACTCGCTAAGGACGGTCGTCGACAGCCTCGCCTTCTTCCCCTTCCTCAGCAACCGGGGCGATCAGGTCTTCTTTAGTGATCCCCATCGCTAACAGCACATTACTAGCAACATAGATCGACGAGTAAGTACCGACCAGAACACCAATCAAAAGCGCCTTCGCGAAACCGTTAATCATCTCGCCACCGACAATATAAAGCGCAAGTAACACCAGCAACGTCGTTATCGACGTGACTAAGGTCCTAGAAAGAGTTTGTGTCAGCGATATGTTAATAACCTCAAGCGGACTTGCTTTTCGAATCCGTCGAAAGTTCTCACGAATGCGATCGGAAACAACAATCGTGTCATTCAAGGAATACCCAATAACTGCTAACAATGCCGCTAGAACCGTCAAATCAAAGTCCCAGTGTAGGATAGAGAATGCTCCCAACACGATGATAACGTCGTGAATCAATGCACCGACAGCGCCAACGGAGAATTTGAACTGAAACCGGACCGCAACGTACAGCATGACAATGCCTAACGCTAATAGAAGCCCTAAGCCGCCCTGCTCTCGCAACTCTTCACCCACTTGCGCACCCACGAACTCAGCGCGTTTCAGCTCTAAGGCCTCACCAGTCGCGGCTAACGCGGCACTAACCTCTGCGCCAACCGTATCACTAAAGCCCTGCGACAAACGTACAAGCACTGACGTATCTGCGCCAAAATTTTGAACAACTAACTTTTCATAACCGGCGCTATTCAGTTGCTGCCTAACTTTTTCTAGGTCTGGCGCCGACGCGTATTCCACTTCAACTAGGGTTCCGCCCGTAAAATCAAGTCCGAGCTGCAAACCGTTGATCGCCAAAGACGCCAAGCTAGCAATAAGTAAGATCGCCGAAAAAACAGCTGCGATCTTACGCTTACCCATAAAATCAATTTGTTTAGTCACGTATCACCCCTACCCGATCGACAGCTTGGTGACCTTACGGCCGCCATAAATAAAGTTAGTAATCATTCGGCTAAGCACAATTGCAGTAAATAGCGACGTCAAGATACCGAGCGACAATGTAATTGCAAAACCTTTAACCGGCCCTGTACCTACCGCAAATAAAATCACAGCGGCGATAAGCGTTGTAATATTGGCGTCAAAAATCGCCACGAACGCTCGTCCATATCCAGCGTCTATCGCCTGCTGAGGCGTAAGGCCATTAGCAAGCTCCTCCCGTATTCGCGCAAAAATAAGCACGTTTGCATCAACCGCCATCCCTACCGTGAGAACGATACCCGCGATACCTGGCAATGTTAGTGTTGCCGATATCATCGACATCAGCGCACATAGCAAAACCACGTTGACCGCCAATGCAATATTGGCAATAACACCAAACACGCGATAGTAAAGAAGCATAAACACCAAAACCATCGCAAAGCCGATTTGAACCGATAACAGGCCTGCGTCAATATTCTGCTGACCTAAGCTAGGCCCAACAGTGCGCTCCTCTACGAAATAAATAGGCGCGGCAAGTGAACCAGCTCTTAATAACAGCGCAAGTTCTGCAGCCTCAGTAGGCGAATCCAAACCTGTTATCTGAAAGCGATTACCGAAGACACCTTGAATCGTTGCCAAACTAATAATGCTACGGACTTCTTTATTCTTTCGCTTTTCGACCACTTTACCGTCTACGACCGCTCGAATAATTTCCGGCTTTTGCTCGATAAAAACAACGGCCATGCGCCGCTGCAACGAACGCTTAGTTGTTTCTAACATCCGGCTACCGCCAGTACCATCAAGCGAAATATTGACCAACGGCATACCGGTCTCATCAAAGCTCGCATTCGCATCAGATACGTTGCTGCCCGTTACGATAATATCGTTTTCCAACACAGCGCTTCGGTTGGGTTCTGACTTGAACGGCAAGGTCTGCGTCGACAAGCTCCCTGAGCCTGCTTTTGCTTCAAGACGATATTCTAGATTGGCGGTTTTACCGATAATACGTTTCGCCGTGGCAGTATCTTGGACACCTGGCAACTCAACAACGATTCGGTTACGACCTTGTCTCTGAACAAGCGGCTCTGCTACGCCCAGTTCGTTGACCCGATTTCGCAAGGTAACGAGATTTTGCTGAATTGCGTAATCCTCTATTTCCTTTACGCTCTGCTCCGACATCTTCATCACAAGGTAAAAAGCATCGTCTTCGTCTAATGTTTCGCGGGTAAACTGTCGGTAGCTTTGCGAAACCAAATTGCTAGCAAGGTCGCGATCCTCTTCTTTCTTAAACTTGACCTTCAAGGTGTCAATACCAACCTTTTCGGCCGCTCGGTAGCGTATTTTCTCACTACGAAGCTCAGCTTTTAACGCGCTTTCAGTCATCTGTAGGCGCTGTGATAACGCCTTTTCCATATCGACCTCTAGCAAGAAGTGCACACCGCCGCGCAAGTCCAACCCTAGTTTCATCGGCCCAGCACCTATTGACTTCAGCCAGTCCGGCGTTGAAGCCGCCATGTTAAGCGCAATGATATAGTCCGACGAAAAACCAGTGCTAAGTACCGCTTTTGCGGCCAGCTGCTGCTCGGCATTGTTTAGCTTTACGAGTAACATCCGCCCATCAAGCTCAACAGATTTGAGTTCAATGCTCTTTTCTTCCAGTAGCGAACGCACTTTTTCTAAATGCGTCTGATCTAAGCTTTCAGAGCTTTGGGAGCTTGTGATTTGAACCGCATAATCATCAGGATATAGATTGGGCAGCGCGTAAATGACGCCGAGAACCAAAATCGTGGCGATTAAGAAATATTTCCAAATTGGATTACTGTTTAGCATGCTAGGGGCATAACCTTACTTTTGATTTAATGAGTATCTTTGCGACAAGCGCGGGCATACTAACAAAGCGCTAGATGCTTTTTAGTGTTCCCTTTGGCAATGCTGCAGCAATTGCTTGCTTTTGTATTTTCATCTCAACGCCTTGAGCAATTTCAACTAAAACGAACTCTTCGCTTACTTTGTTGATTTTGCCAGCAATACCGCCATTCGTAACGACTTCATCGCCTTTATTCAACGCTTCAACCAGGTTCTTATGCTCTTTAGCTCGCTTTGACTGTGGACGCCACATCAAAAAGTAAAAGACCAAGATGAAACCACCAAAAAACACAAGTTGAATCATCGCACTTGGACCTTCTGGCGCAACCGGTGCGCCTTCAGCTAGCGCTAAAGTAGACAACAGCATAAGCGATAGTGTGGATACCAGTTTGGTAGCAAAGGACAAAACGTTTGAAATTACAGTGTGCATTAATATCTCCAGTACATGACTTAAAACAGACGAAAGCCGCTACTCTTAAGCAGAGAAAGCAGCATTTAACAGTTTACATTTTAACCGACATCACTCGCCAACACAGGCGTTTCTAGGCCGCGCAAAGAGTAGAAGGAATCAACGAAGGCCGACAATGTACCTTGTTCAATCGCATCGCGCAATCCACTCATTAAATTCTGATAATAACGAAGATTATGAATCGTATTTAGCTGCGCTCCCAGCATCTCAGAGCAACGCTCCAAGTGGTGTAAATAGCTACGCGTAAAGTTTTGGCAAGTGTAGCAATCGCAATTTGCATCTAGCGTACTCGTGTCCGTTTTATGGACGGCGTTACGAATTTTAACGACCCCTGTCGACGTAAATAAGTGGCCATTTCTCGCGTTGCGCGTGGGCATGACGCAATCGAACATATCAATGCCACGACGAACACCTTCGACAAGGTCTTCAGGCTTCCCTACTCCCATCAAATAACGAGGCTTGTCGGCAGGCATTTTGGTCGCCAAGTGGTCCAAAATACGAACCATATCTTCCTTCGGCTCTCCAACAGACAAGCCGCCGATCGCATAACCATCAAAACCGATTTCTTCTAAACCCGCTAACGATACATCACGTAAGGTTTCATGCATGCCGCCTTGAACAATGCCGAACAACGCTGAAGGACTATCGCCATGCTCATCTTTACTACGTTTGGCCCAACGCAAAGACAGCTCCATCGATTTCTTGGCAGTCGGAACATCTGCAGGGTAAGGGGTACACTCATCAAAAATCATCACGATATCGGAACCGAGCTTTCGCTGAACCTCGATAGAGATCTCCGGCGTCACCTCAACCGGCGCGCCGTCAATGGGTGAGCGAAACTTCACACCTTCTTCGGTAATCTTTCGAAGCTCACCTAGACTAAACACCTGAAAACCGCCAGAGTCAGTCAAGATAGGTTTATGCCACTGTGTAAAGTCATGCAAATCACCATGCTGCTCAACGATATCAGTACCCGGGCGAAGCATGAGGTGAAATGTATTTCCTAATATTATTTCTGCGCCAATTTCCTCAATATCTCTTGGCAACATCCCTTTAACCGTACCGTAGGTCCCAACTGGCATAAACGCAGGCGTCTGAACTTTTCCTCTTGGAAAGCTCAACTCGCCTCGACGAGCGTGACCGTCCTGAGCACTTTTTTCAAAAGTCATAAAGCATTTTCTTGCCATCGAACCCAAACTCCTAAAACCTTAAATTCAAATAATACTAAACCGAGCGTTCATTCGGTGCGCACTTAGCTGATAAACATGGCATCGCCATAACTGAAGAAACGATATTTTTGCGCCACGGCATGAGCATAAGCCGCTTTAATATTCTCACTGCCGGCCAACGCAGAAACCAGCATCAACAAAGTGCTTTGCGGCAAATGAAAATTAGTGAGAAGCGCGTCGACCGTTACAAATGAATAGCCTGGGTAAATAAAAATATCGGTATCGCCAGACATACGACACAAGCTGCCAGAGCGGCTCGCCGCCTCTAGACTTCTGCAGCTCGTCGTTCCAACTGCGATCACTCGCCTACCTTCACGCTTAGCCGCTTCGACTATCTCGACAGCCTGGTCGGACACTTCAACCCATTCGCTATGCATAACATGATCATTGATATCATCGACCTTTACTGGCTGAAATGTGCCGGCACCAACATGCAAGGTAACGTAAGCAAACCGGACGCCCTTAGCCTTTAACTTATCCAGCATCTCATCACCAAAGTGCAGACCTGCCGTCGGCGCTGCGGCGGAACCGGGATGCTCAGCGTAAACCGTTTGATAGCGTTCGCTATCCAAAGATTCATCGGTACGGTCTATATAAGGCGGGAGAGGAACATGACCAAGCTGCTCTAAGGTATCAAATACTTCACGTCCTTCGGGCAAAGACAAAACAAACAAAGCGCCTTGCCGGCTCTCCATCACCAACTCAGTATCATCTTCTAGAATGATTTTTGAACCGGGCTTTGGTGACTTACTAGAACGCACATGCGCTAAAAAGCGCTGATCGGATACCTTACGCTCAAATAAAATTTCGAGCTTTCCACCCGATTCTTTTTTAGCAAACAAGCGAGCAGGAATAACTTTTGTGTTATTAAAAACCAGAACATCACCTGGCTCTATTAAGTCAAGTAGCTCTGAAAACTGCCTGTCTCGGAGCGATGTCCCGTTAATTGGGACCTCTAAAAGCCTACTATCACCGCGTTTCTCCGGAGGGTATTTTGCAATCAAGCCTTCAGGTAAATCGAAACTAAAATCTGAAACCTTCATTACTTAGCCTTAACTGCACCAGGGATTATCGGGGTCTCTGAACGAACATCCGCGTTCTGGCCACGATGGCGCAGCAAGTGATCCATCACGACCAATGCCATCATTGCCTCCGCAATAGGCGTCGCGCGAATACCGACACAAGGATCATGACGGCCGTGCGTCACGACTTCGATAGGATTACCATGCCGATCAATACTCTTGCCAGGCAAACGAATGCTTGATGTCGGCTTGAGCGCAATATGCGCAACGATATCTTGACCCGTCGTAATGCCGCCCAAAATGCCACCGGCACTATTAGACAAAAAACCCTCAGGTGTCATTTCGTCTCGATGCTCTGTTCCTTTTTGAGAAACGGATTCGAACCCTGCGCCGATCTCGACACCTTTGACCGCGTTAATGCTCATCAAACCGTGCGCCAATTCGGCATCGATACGATCAAAAATAGGTTCACCAAGTCCCGGCGGTACATTACGCGCCACTACCGTAATCTTAGCGCCAACCGAATTTCCTTCTTTGTTTAGCGCCTGCATATACGATTCCATCTCAGGAACCTTAGACGCATCAGGGCAAAAGAACGGATTGTCATTGACGATAGACATATCTACGCTTTCGATCGCGATTGGCCCTAGCTGCGATAGATACCCTTCAACGACAATGCCCAACTTTTCAGCTAGGTATTTTTTTGCAATAGCACCCGCTGCAACGCGCATGGCAGTTTCGCGCGCAGATGAACGACCACCGCCGCGATAATCTCTGATACCGTACTTCTGCGTATACGCATAATCAGCGTGTGCCGGCCTAAATGTATCTGCAATATCAGAATAATCTTTAGAGCGTTGATCCGTATTTTCAATCAGTAAGCCGATCGGTGTGCCCGTAGTTTTGCCCTCGAATACACCGGACAATATCTTGACCTGATCCGCTTCTTTTCGCTGAGTGGTATAACGCGAGGTACCAGGCTTGCGACGATCAAGATCAACCTGCAGGTCTTCTTCACTCAGGGCTAAGCCCGGAGGACAACCGTCAACAATACATCCCAACGCTTTCCCATGACTTTCGCCAAAAGACGTTACCGTAAACAACTTGCCAAAACTGTTTCCTGACATTCCGACTACCACTCTCTACTTTGTAATTGCGCAGCGGTCACCATAAAAACGCCATGACCGCCATGTTCAAACTCTAACCACGTAAAGGCAACATCAGGGTAAGCTGCTTCAAGCGCCTCCCCGCTATTCCCTACTTCAACAATCAATACACCATCTGGGCTCAACCAAGTGCCAGCCTCGCGTAATATCTGCCGAGTAATATCTAGACCATCTTCTCCCGAGGCCAAACCTAGCATAGGTTCTTTGTGATACTCTGCCGGCATCGCATCAATGTCTTGCTGATCAACGTAAGGCGGGTTTGAAACGATTAGATCATAGGTTCCCGACAGATTTTGTGGCAAGGCCTCAAACACATCCGATTGAAACAGTGTTACTTGCTCATCCATATTATGGCTATCAACGTTGAGCTGAGCGACAGCGAGCGCATCCGCGGATACATCAAGACAGTCAACTTGAGCATCCGGGAAAGCGTATGCGCATGCAATGCCGATACACGCACTACCCGTGCATAAATCCATAATGCGTTTTGGTTGTGTAACGAGCCAAGGAGAGAAGCCATGTTCTATCAATTCCGATATCGGTGAACGCGGCACCAATACTCGTTCATCAACATTAAATGGAAGCCCACAGAAATATGCTTTCCCCGTAATGTAAGCACTGGGGACTCGGCCGGCTACCCGACGTTCAATGGCATCACTAACTGCCGTTCGCTCTTGCTTGGTCAGATGACAAGACCACATGTCACGATCAAAATCCCACGGTAAGTCGAGCACTTGCAGCACTAAGCCTACCGACTCATCCCAGGTATTATCAAAACCATGACCACAAAACGCAGATGCTTTATTCATCGATGAAAAGCAGTAACGGATATAGTCAGCAATGGAAACTAGAGATTTTGCCACGATACTTCAGCCCACATAAAAGGCGGGAATTATATAGAGATTCGGTCAACTATGCGATATCGATAACGACAGGAATCAATTGGCGAAAGAAACAAATGAAAACCAGCGAACCTCTTTTACGCCGCTGGGCTTTTGGGACTGAGGCGTTCCAATAATAATTTTCGTCATTGTACGCCAATTAGGAACCTTTTTATCAAGCGATCGCTCTAGCAACGCAGAAGCATCGTTGGCCTGCTGCGCCCAAGCCTCCTCGCGCATTCCCTTAACAAAACTCGAATAAATGCCTATTTGCAGTGACTTGCCAGGGGCAAAAAGAGCCAAGAGCTCAGACAATTCAACATTATCAAATTCCTTAATGCCCATATCAACAACACTAGAGGACTCTGCAGGTGTTTGACCGATACTGTCGTCAGTCACGAATTTTACATAGACATAGTTGTGCTGCCGTCCATTTTTCACAACATAGGCACTCAACCAGCCCGCTTCGCCGGCGATAGTCACAGCTCCAGCCGTATAGTATTGATTGCTATCTCGCCCGGTCAGAACCGACTCACCAATCAACTTATTGGCCCAATCACTGCTGGTTCCGCATGCTCTTTCTTTACAAGAAAACTCTAGCTTACCAAGTTTCTGAATTAGCGCTTGGTAATAGCCAAAAATGACGAGGCTATCTTCAGAATCGTTAAGTTTAAGCAGCCAAGTCTGCTCGCTACCGTCTACCCACTTTTCGCGCTCGATTCTCAGTGAATTGCTAATCCGTTTAACCGCGCTTAACACGACTCGGGACCTAACAGTATCCACCTGGGATTGCTCAATGACTTCGGCGCCGGGATGAACCAACCTATCGATCGTTGCGGCTGAGGCAATTCCACCTTGTACGGCCATTAAAAAAACAAAAAATCTAAGCGTGAAAAAACTCATTCATAATCTCGACTGTTGCTGAAACGTCTCCATCCATATGAAAATGGTGGCCGCCCTTAACTATATGTTTTTCTAGCGTTTTAATATACGACAATCGGTTTTGCAAAGCACTATAATCGGCATAATACCCGGCATCACCACACACCAAACAAACCGGGCACTCTATCCCGCCAAAAATCGCTTCTACTTGCGCCTCCGAGAAACGAAGAAAAGAGGGCTCCATCAAACGAGGGTCCGAAGTCCATTGATAACCGCCCTCCACCGCCTTTAAACCGCGAGACACCAAAAGTTTCGCCGCCTCGACACTCACTTTCCCGATACCGCTCATTCTTACCTTTGCAGCCATTTCTATGCTGGGGTACGTCACCAATTTAGAGGAACGAAACATCTCTGCCCTTCGCATGGCTTTCCGAAGCTGAGGCAGCACTGATGAGACCTCGTCAGTCATCGGGCCCAGACTATCTAGCAATACCAGCCTGTCGACCCGCTCGGGCGATGAAGCACAATACAAACTGCAGATAATCCCCCCCAGTGAGTGGCCAACTAACGTGACCGGCTCGCCATTGGGAGACAAGGCACCGACTAGCGCGGCAATATCGACAATATTTTCAAGCAGCTGATAACTACAACTCTTTGGGCGGTGATCGCTCAAGCCATGCCCAGGCAACTCCATGGCATAAAAAGGCCGATCTAATGCCAGGTGATCACAAATATTTGAAAAAGACGCTGCGTTATCTAGCCAGCCATGCAAGGCAATAACGGGGCGACCCTTGGTGACGCCATTATGAAAGCCTGCCAACTTAAGGCGCTCGGTATCGACGGTGATAGGCTGCATATCCATAACGTAACTTACACCTCAAACCGAAAAAGTCGTTTGAAGTTATCGGACGTTGCTTTCGCAAGTTCCTCAACCGTTAAGCCTTTTAATTCCGCCACAAACTTTGCCACCTCAACCACATGCTTCGGCTCGTTTGGCTTACCGCGAAAAGGGACGGGAGCCAAATATGGAGAGTCTGTTTCGATTAACAGTCGATCCAAAGGCATTTTCCTAGCGACATCCTGCAACTCAACTGCATTTTTGAAGGTCACAATTCCAGACAGAGAAATATAAAAATTCATATCCATCGCTCGTTTCGCCATATCCCAATCCTCTGTAAAGCAATGCAATACACCGCCAATGCTTCGATCAGAGTGCTGCTCAATAAGCGACAAAGTGTCTTCTTTGGCGTCACGCGTATGAACAATGACAGGTTTCTGTACCGCCTCACTCGCTTTTAGATGGGTAATAAAGCGCTCACGTTGAACGGTCGAGGTCTCCTCACCATAGTAATAATCAAGACCGGTTTCGCCTATCGCCACGACTTTGTCCCGTTTGGACAGATCGATCAGTCTTTGGAGCGTGGGCTCCTCCCCTTCATGGCTCGTTGGATGCACACCAACTGATGCATAAATCGACGGGTAGTTTGCCGCAATAGAAAGGACTTGTTCGATATGCTCTAAGTCAATGGCGACACAAAGCATGGTGTCAACGCCAGCATCTTGTGCCGCTTCGATAGCGCCATCAAGCTGGTCGTTATAGGGAGAAAGTTTTAAGCGGTCTAGGTGACAATGAGAGTCAATGAACATAAACAAGATACTTCAGAAGCGTAAAAACGCCATAGTACTTGGTCGCGCTATAGGTTTAAAGCGCTAGAACGCTACATGCTATGGGTAGGACGATCCGAACTTAAGGCACCAGCTAGATACGTTTCGATTTTATTTCTAGCGGTTTCATCTTCTTCATTGAACTGAACACCAATTCCTTGCGCGCGGTTTCCTTGGGCACCCTTTGGCGTAACCCAAACAACCTTACCGGCCACCGGAATTTTCTCTGGCTCATCCATTAAGTTGAGTAGTAAAAACACCTCATCATCCAAATGATAATTTTTGGCTGTTGGAATAAAAAGACCACCGTTCCTTATAAACGGCATATAAGCCGCATACAAAACAGCTTTATCTTTTATAGTCAGAGTTAAAATGCCACTACGGGCGCCGAATCCTGCTGCCATGATTACTTATCTACTTCCTGAAAAAATTCATTTCTAAACTGAGTATAGGGCAGTAATCAAAATTTTCATGATTTTTTAAGCACGTTGAGAGGATTTGAGCATGAGTGCTAACCAGCCCGACAACGCACGCTCACAAGTCAGCACAGGGTTTGGATTGTTAGAACTTTTCGCAGCACTTAGTTGTGAAAAACACAACGCATACAGGTCAACTAGCTGCATGTAGCTGCAACGCTGAGCCAAGTAGGAGAATAGTTTTTTCGCGTCCGAGTGCACTATTAATGTCTCGTCATTTGTCATTGCATACGCCGCTAGCTGATGCGCCAACTGACTCAACCACAACAAATAGTCTTTTAGCTCATCTTTTGCCCATTTTTCAGCAACCTCACTTAGCGGAACAGCGCGCTTTAAGACCTGCGATAAATCAGCAAGCATACAGTCAAGCCGTTCAAGCGAGTTGTTTTCCAACAACGTCAAGGCACTAAGCGGACTGCCGCTCGTTATAGCAACTGCGCGACGAACGTCTGACTCGTCATTCTCACTACTGTTAACCAACCACGGCACCACAACCTCTGGCGTCGGCATTCCAACGGTCAAAGACTGGCACCGAGAGCGAATCGTCGGCAACAAACGACCACCCGAATGACTAATCAATATGATAAAGGTACTCGCACTTGGCTCTTCAAGTGTTTTAAGCAGCGCATTGGCAGCGCTGATATTCATGTCCTCGGCAGGGTTAACTAACACGACTTTGTAACCCCCTAGATAACTCGTGCCGGCGGCGAAATCAGACAGGCTGCGGATAGCGTCGATTTTTATCACGCTATCTTTTTCTCCTCGACGAATTTCTTTAAAGCCACCGTGAGAGCCATTTTTGAATAACGCACAGTGCTTGCACTGTCCGCAAGGCATATCCTGCAGCTGATTGCGCTCGCACAATACAAACGCACTTAACATTAACGCTAATGAACGCTTACCGATGCCCTCACCACCCTCAATCAATAATGCGTGAGGCAGCCGCCCATGGCGAAACATTTCAACGACGCGCTCATAAGATGGCAACAACCACGGCAAGGGCCGTTCGCTGAACTCTAAATCAGTCAATTACTGGTCTCCGTTTTGATAGTCTCTTTGTTCCAACTCGCGCGTGCGACTATCGGTCTGAGCAACAAGCCAAGGGTGCGCATTTCCATTCATTCTTGCTAAAAAAGCACGGGGCGTTTCGCCAACGGGGCGAGAATACCCAAACCACCGCAGAATAGACAGCCAACGCAAATAGCGCTTCTGTCGAACGTTTAGCTCTGGTCGCTCAATTCGCCAAAACATCCACCCGACAATAAGCAGCGAGACCACGCCAAACAGCCCACCCAGTACAATCGCCACTCGCGCTAAACTATACTCACCTAATAATTTTTTGATCAAACCATACTGCTCGTCCTGACCATAATTTACGACATACTTCTGCCATTGATAGTTGAGCTGGTCCGTTTTTAACGAAACCCAAGCCAGAAACGCAACCTCATGTCGTAAGGATGCAAAAACGTTATCTTGCAGAAACGTTCCTTCTTCCGACACCGCTTCCTGCAAGTTCTGCTCGACACGAGAAGGCGCTACGCTTGCAGTTGGGTCGATTCTAACCCAACCTAAACCTTTCAAATTTGCCTCTACCCAGCCATGAGCATCGTACTGCCGCACAATATAATAGTCGCCATCAGACACATACTCGCCGCCCTGGTAACCAACGACCACCCTCGCTGGAATACCAGCTGCACGAAGCATAAACGCCATACTGCCAGCATAGTGCGAGCAGAATCCTTGTTTGCTGTCGAAAATGAACTCATCTACGAAGTGTTTCCCCAAAAACGGCGGTTTGAGTGTGTAAGAAAAATCTTCAACTCGAAACTTTTTCAAAACAGCGGACACTAAATCCACATCATTAGGCATCGTCTGGCGTAAATCGCGCATGTACGCACGGGTACGCGGATTGCCACCCGCAGGCGTTTGCAGGTCTCGTCCTCGGTAAGACTTGCTCCGACTAACATTATCAAGTTTGTAGGCCCCCGGTAGTTGCAGACCGACGGGCTCCGGGCGATCACGAGCCATTCTATATCGCGTTGCCTGAAGCGCCTCGACCGGCAATTCATAGAGCCCCATATCAGCCATTTCAATATGTGATGACAAACTGCGTGACCCTTCGAGCGTAAACAACCAATCTCGGTTATGCGCCTCTAACATCACCTGATAATAGTCACCCTCTGAATCGACCAAAGAGCCAATATCGTACTTCCCGCCATACCTAAAACCTTTATTTGGTGCCCCTCGAGACCAACGACGACCGTCAAACTCATCTAACACCAAACCTCGCCAATAAAGCTCTGAGCGCGTAGGCCTTTCACCAACAAAACTCGCACGAAATGCTCGTTCATCACTGTTTGCCAAATCAGCAATATCACCGGGTGACATACTGTCACTAATCCCTGTCGACGCGGCTCCTGATTTAATTGGCATTGACCACAAAGGGGAAATACGCGGAAAGAACGCAAACAACACCACAACGACCGGAATCGAAAAGACAAGCAAGCGCGCTAGAGACCCAAAATGAGCGACAGGTCGATAGCTTGGACCTACCTGAAGCCGCAGCAAGATGGATAGTGCGAGCAAAATAACAACACACTGCAGAGCGACATGAGCAATCGACTGGTAAAACAACAAAGACACAGCCGCCACGTAAAGCATGACGTACACAAACACGGTTAAGTCTTTTCTCGTTTTCAACTCTAACAGCTTAAGCGTCGCCGATAGCCATAGGAAACTGCCCGCCACTTCGACTGTAAAATTAAGTCTGTAATAGAGGAAGAACCAAGCAACCATCGCCAAGGTAACAAGAAACCTAAGCGGCGCAGGGAAGCCGCCTGGCCGAAGCCAAAGCGCGACCACGATCAAAACTAAACAAATCACTAACCAAACAGGGGCAATACCCCACATACTCAAGGCTTGCGCTAACCCAAGCACGTAGATCGTAGGCCAGCCTGAAAAACTTTCGATCGGAGCTTTAGATTTACTCGCGACTTGCGCATGGAGGTCAATCATACGCTCTCCTCTGCGCCTACCCGGCTAGCATCAAAATAGATCAAACTAGGAGCAGCGCCTACTGCGCCATATTTGGCGAGCTCAAGCAGGCAAGAGTCACGGTGTTTGCTGCCAGTGCTGGGACTAATCGTGCGGCCTGGAATATCTAGCCCAAATATTGAACCCGCCTCACTGCGCTTAAGCACCTCTGCACACAAAAAGCTTAAACGCATCTCCGAGGCATAACCTTCAAAGCTATCCCAGCGAAGCCAATCAACAGAGGGGGTGACTTGGGCACTATCTTTCACGACAAGCTGTTCAGATGATGCGAATTTCTTCCAATGCACGTGGCCCAAAACGTCACCGACTTGAAAGCTCCGCAAGGTATCTCTGTCGAGCGACTTCACTCCTGATGACGCACTTTGGTCACCACCTAACCCTTCGAGCGACTCAGGTGGTTCTTCTATTGACGGATAGACCACCGCTTGGGCATCAACTTTAAGCCAGGTCCAGGCTCGGATCCAACCAAAGGGATACGCAGACTCAATTGCAAATTTCTCTAAGTAGTACACCCCTCGAGCACGCCTACCGACTGGGGACGAAACCGACAACGACTCACCCGCCTTTAGAGAGCAGGTATCAGAGCGCCCCAACATTGACGCATAATACAGCCCGTAGACATTACGTTGAGAATGCCTCAACACTAAATTGAACGCACCATCTTGGCTGGCGTAGTTTTTGGAAACCGGCCCGGCGCTAACCTCCAAGCCTTGGAGGTTCAAAAAACATAACCAAATAGAGATAAAAAACAGGACACCTAACAAAAAGACAACGAGATAAATCAAGCTACTTTGATAGTTAATCGCTGTCACAAGCATCAAGATAAGCACCGCCAAAAAAGCGAAGCCCGCTTTCGTTGGGAAAATATAAACGTTGTGCTGGCCAAGTGTGAACTGAGATGCCCGAGCGCCGCGCGATGCAAGGAAGCGGGAAAGTCTGTTTGACAGGGACTCGCGAAGATTATTGCCTACCATGATTGGCTCTATACCACCTGTCCAAGATTACTTTTCTTAACAGATTATCTGTCAATTTTTCTTGCATTAATAGCTAGCTAGTTAAATACTGACCGAGTCTAATTTTTGTCCGCGGATTCGATTATGAACAAATCAGCCAACGCACCGATGATATTGTGCTTAGCCTCATGCTTAGGTGCTAGTTTTGCTAGCGCAGAGGTTAAATCACTCAGCAGCTCTGAGCTAACCGAAACCTACATCAAGGATTCGACAGTCATCATCACGCCGCGCCAATCCTCACAAACAACACAAAAGTCGGTCTCAAGCATTACGATTGCACCGGTAGAAAATACAGACCAAGACATTCAAGAGCTTGGCAACGCCCAGCTACATCGTGATGGCACAGTTACTTCGTTTGAACTGGACGACGACACGCTTCGCAACGCATCAGTCGAAAGCGCAATTAATCCGATTGCCCTCCCAACGATTGCCGCTTACGAAGACCCAATATACTCAGTCCCCATTGCCGATATTTTTGATGACGAGCGCTACAGAGTACCCGTTGGCGACTTTGATTTCGATTATGTCGGCAATGATCTCGGCTTGAGTCGGTCGAACGACCAAATTACGTTTTCAATTGGCAACCTACCCGGTATCGACACAATCAACTTACCTTACGCAGTTGATGAAGGCCCACTGCAAATCACGCCACGTGAAGGTGGAGGTTTCGATCTAACGATTAATATCCCGCAGGATAATATTGAGTAAGCGTTTACCTTCGCAATACTAAATTTCAGACATAAAAAAACCGGAACATGTTCCGGTTTTTTTATGTCTTCTTTTCCTGATCAGCCAATCTCAACTGCGTCACGCCGGTGCTGATATACACTCAACGAAACGCAACTAAAATGGCGTCCCCTAGGGGAGTCGAACCCCTGTTACCGCCGTGAAAGGGCGGTGTCCTAGGCCTCTAGACGAAGGG
>CAJWBE010000019.1 GCA_913020045.1 uncultured Oleiphilus sp. | reverse complement strand
TAAAACAACTCAGCAGTGCCCGGTTCGTCGGGCGCTTCTAGGCCTTCGATGCCTTCCGCTTTGGCGACGGTCTCGTCCATCACGTGCGACAACTCTACTAGGTGCTTGGCGATCTCTAGCAAACTTTGCGCATTTTCGGACAGGCTAGTTGCACCAACTTGGTTGCTTTGACAAATGTCGTCCATCTCGCGGCTGTTTTGCAAGATACCGGCGATACCTTCATTTTGACGAATCAATAAGTCAGCAGAGACGTTAATTTCGTTGTCGATCGTTTCAATTTCACCCACTACCAGCTTTAGTTGCTCCCCAGACTGATTGACGGCGCTCCCGCCATCAAGAATAGTCTTTTCAGCGGTTGCAAGTAGCGACTTAATTTCTTCAGACGATTCATTGCTGCGCACAGATAAGCTACGGACTTCATCCGCCACGACGGCAAACCCGCGACCTTGCTCACCGGCTCGTGCCGCTTCAATCGCGGCATTAAGTGCAAGCAGGTTAGTTTGTTCTGCGATACCCGTAATGACACCGATATACTCTTTAATATTGTCGTTGCTCTCTTGAATTTGCGCCATAAAACGAATCGCTTCGTTCATGGCCTCAGAGCTTCGCGTGGTGTTCTCTTGAGCGTGACGCGAACGCTGGCGAACCACTTCCATCGCTTGGCTCGTTTGATTCACCGATTCCACCATCTCATTGAGCGTTTGATTAACACTGCTCGATTTCGTCAGCTGGTCATCGACACCGACGCTAATTTCCTGGCTTTGCTCATTCATTTTTGTGGTCGTTTTCGACAATTGATCAGCCGATTGCAGTAAGGTTTTTGCACTAATAGACGCTTGCTGCAAGATATTTACTAACTGCTCAGACAAACTTGCAGAGGTTTCCGTTTGCACTCTCGTCTCTTTCATTGATTCAGTCACTTGCCTTAACGATTGTTGGTTAAGACGAAGAATGAATGACATGCCACTGCCGACCGCAATCACTGGTAATAAGAATCCCGAATAGACATTCACTGCCTCTTGCTTCGCGTCCATCGCAAATAGGGGTAATTCATGACCGCTGCGACTCCAACCGATTAATGTGAGTAAAACGCCGGCCATTGCAAAGACCCAAAAAAGGCCCCAGCGTTGATCAGTAATGAGATACGCAATAACAATAACGCCAAGAGGCCAGAGGATATGAGCGGACTGTAATCCACCCAAAAAATACAACATGCAAAAAGCATATGCTGCCATCGGTATCACACAGAGGTTACCTAGCAACACTCTAGGTAAAACGTCAGCTTTGTTAAGACCAATAACCGCCGCTAGGCCCACCACTAACACCCATGAGGTGTGAGCAAGGTCGTAATAGCCCACGGTGTACCACTTAACCAAACTGTAAATGCCGACAACAAATCCAACCGAAGCAATAAACGCCACAATTTTATGATGCAGTTCTTCTTGATGATTTCCTGTTGCCGCCGGCAACATGAAGCGTTGAATTAATGAGTTCGGCGTACCTGACACAACATATCCTTATTCGGAGCTAACAATTCATTGAGTATAGGAAGAGTTTTCGTAGTTTGCCTTGCGTGGCCAAAATTAGCATATTGAGGCCTCCCTCAACATTTTATAGGTTCACGTTTCCTCCTAAACTAGCGCCTATCTATTAGTTAGAGTAAGCAGCCATGACAAAACAAAAACGAATGCCATCGATCGTTATTATCGGCGCGGGAATGACCGGTATTTTAATGACAATCAAGCTGCGTGAAGCAGGCTATACCGACCTAACCGTACTTGAAAAATCGGACAAGGTGGGTGGCACATGGCGAGAAAATACCTATCCGGGCGTTGCCTGTGATGTGCCTGCGCACATGTATACCTATTCGTTTGAACCCAACCCTGAGTGGAGCCATCGCTTTGCTTATGGCTCTGAAATACAAGAATACTTTGAGCGTGTTGCGCGAAAGTACGGTGTTACGAGCTCTGTGCGCTTTAACGAGTCCGTCACCAGTGCAATTTATGATGAGGGCAAATGGACTGTCACCACCAGCAAAGACGATACGATGGTGGTGGACTTTGTCATTAACTGTACCGGCATTCTGCACCATCCCGCGTTCCCAGACATTAAGGGCATCGAACAGTTTGAGGGTGACTCGTTCCACACGGCAAACTGGGACCATTCAGTAGACCTTAAAGGAAAGCGTGTCGGGATTATCGGCAACGGCTCAACGGCCTCTCAAGTTATACCCGAAGTCGCAAAAGAAGCGGGGACCTTCTCGGTTTTTCAACGCACGCCACAATGGTACTTTCCGCTGCCTAACACCAATACATCGGAACGCGCGAAAAAAGCGTTTAGACGCAACCCCAATAAACTGCATCGCCTGCGCAAGGCCTACCTATTTGGCTTCAGTCACTTTATTACTAAGGCGGTAACGGGTCATAAAGTGCAGAACTTTCTATTCAGTGCGATCAGTAAATTGTACCTTCGCTTTGCAGTGAAAGACCCCGACCTACGTGACAAGCTAACCCCTCGCTATAAAGTTGGTTGCAAGCGCATCATCGTGAGTACCTTGTTCTACAAAGCAATGCAGCGACCCAATGTCAAACTCGTCACCGAGGGAATTGAAGAAATAACCACTAACGGCATACGCACCAAAGACGGCGTAGAGCATGAGTTGGATGCCATGATCATCTCGACAGGCTTCAACCCGACAGCATTTATGCGTCCGATGAACATGAAGGGCAAAAATGCACGTTCCATCGATGATGCGTGGGAAAATAAAATACTGACCTACCGCTCGCTATTTATGCCGGGGTTCCCCAATAATTTCTTAATGCTGGGTCCCAACACGCCGATTGGTAATTACTCGGTTATCGCCATGAGCGAAGTGCAATGCGGCTACGTGCTAAAAATGTTGGACCATTGGCGCAATGAACGTTTTGACGAAATTGATGTGAGCGAAAAAACCGCCAAACGATTCCTGCAATATATTCGAGAAGGCATGAAGAATACAGTGTGGTTGGGTGGTTGCAATAGCTGGTATTTAGACAAAGATGGCGACCCGATACTATGGCCTTATACTTGGGAAAAATGGGTAAAAGAAATGGCGGAACCGAACTTAGCTGACTTTGAACTAAGCTCGTTCTCTAAGGAAAATAAACTAGAAGACGCCGCTTAACACTCATGCAAGAAGGGTGCGGCGAAAAGAGCCCTAAAAGAGAAAAACCAAGTGAGTCAGCGCACCTTAAGCTGCTTCACTTGGTAGCACGTCACTCAGCTTTTCGATCAAGTCTTCAACATATTCACGAGCATGGCGCTTTTGCTTATCAGACAATGAAGGGAATAATTTAAACAGCAAAACTTCGCGTTGCTGTGCATTATGCTTTTTCAATAATGCATATTCCGGCGTCCAGAAAATACTTAAATCATTGAGCCAGGCCTCTATCAAGTTAGCGTCTCGGTTGAGCGCTGCCTGCAAATAGCCTTCACGCCAACTAACATGGTTGTCGATGCGAATCTGAAGCTCGTTGTCCGTGAGCGAAGCCCACCGCTCTATCATCTCAACTTGCTCGTCATTCAGATGACCAAACCAATCTTCCAAACGTTCGATCTCTCTGTCACTGCGCGCTTCTTTGGAACGAGCCGAATCAAACCAGTCTTTTTGTTGGTCATCACTGTAGTCTCGATAGTGCTGGGCATTTTCTTCGGTGAGCACGAGACTAAACTTCACCACACCGCCCTTTAAAGCATCGAGGTACATGTCGTTAAGGCTCGTCAGCGATGACATCAGGTGACGATAAGCTAGTTCGGGCTCATCAGATTCCCATATCACCAGCAACTCTTCGAGTTTAGTAATGGTCTGCACAAACCCTTCTTCACGCATCCATTCTTGCAGCGCAATCAAATCAGGACGAATCTGGTCCTCTTGCTCATCACTAAGCTCAAACATGTTATCGAGCCGCCAAAGTGTAAACCAATCAAGTCGTTCGAAAACAAAGCCAAATGTACTACAACCCGAGATCAGCAGGACCATCATTAACACGACAGAGCGCGCCATGATTCGAGCCATGACGCTAGTTCCTTTATGAGTGTTTAGATCCGCTTTTACTTCAGCATTCATGACTATGCCTCATTGTCTCGTAGCAGTATTGAAGGGCTGACTTTAAGGTGGCGGAACAAATAGCTCGCTCCGATCGCAAATATTAAACTGCTAGCCCCGATCGCCGTCACTAGCCCAAGCCAAACTAGGTCTGTTGACTCAAGCTTCAAACGAAACTCCAACAGCAGCAGCGCAATAGTGGTTCCCAAGCACATCGAAAACAACGCCGTAATCAGCGCAAGAATGCTATATTCTCGACGAATAGCCGCCTTAATAACCGATATGCGAGTACCCAGTGCATACAGAACGCTAGCGTCATAGATTTGCTGACGTCGGCCGGCGGCCATCACACTTGCCAGTACTAATAAACTCGTCAGCAAACTAATGGATGCGATCACCGCTAAGCCGGAAGACGCTTTAGCAAGTAATTCCCTGGCACTGTCTACAATGTTTGCCGTGCGAACACTAATGACGTTCGGTGCTATCTTGGCCAAGGCCTGCTGCGCATTCAGTGCGTCTTCATCACTCATGTATGCCGTGCCCACGTAGCGATTAATAAAGGAGTCTAACGCACCGTCAGACATAATTGCTTCAAACCAAAACCGCGTTTGCAGCCCCTTCTGACTGTAAATACCGCTTAGTATCCCTTCCACCTCGTGTCCTGCTCCGCTAAAGCGCAACGTGTCGCCAGGCTTGAGATTCATTTGATTTGCTTCACGGTCTTCCATCACGATATAGACTTGATCGTTCGAACTGGTCGCCTCGGCGGATTGTGGCCACCAACTCCCTTCAACCATTTTGACACTATCGATATTACCTGAGCGATAGCTCAGTTTGTGCTCATCGCGGGCCATCTCTTCCCAGTCGCTATCAGGGAAGTCCATCTCGCTCAGGCTTTGCCCATTAATTCTTGTTACTCGCGCGCGCACGATCGGTGACAACGCGATACGCTCCGTGCTGGCGTAATCGCTGACTAACGCTTCTACCTTTTCCAGCTGGTCTGGAAAAACGTCATAGAGCACAAGAGCCGGAGATTCATCAGGAACCGTCGTGTTAATAAGCCTTAGCAACGCGGTGACGACTAAGGTACAGGCCACCAACAACGTCAACGAGGTGCCAAGCGACAGCAAGGCCGTGCGCAAGGGCGCGCCAGGGCGGTGCAGGTTGGCAATCGCTAATCGAGTGATCACTCTGCGCTGAAGCCATGCGGTACTTTCTAACATGACCGCCAGCTTTTTTAACGCCCGAACAATCCCTTCAAAAAAGGCTAAGCAAAACAACACGACCGCTAGAAAAGCCAAACCGAATCGAAGGTCTGGCACCGCCATTAGAATCAAGGCACCCAGCAATAGAGCAAGCAATACCGTTAGTAAACGCCATGGAAAACTAAGCTGTCCTGAGCCGTGACTGTCGCCACGAAAAAGAACCGCCGCGTTAACGGATAAGGCCTTCCCTAATGCTGGCAGCGCAAACGTAAACGAGGTCAATAGACCAAAACACCACGCAACGACTGCCGCCATCAAGAAGGGCCCAAAGGAATCATCTAGGGGAACTTCTTGCGCAACTAGCTGCGCCCCAACGCCCGTCAAAAGACCTCCCGCCAACACACCCACTAAACCCGACAAGCCAGCAAGCAAGCCTACCTGCAAACAATACACTGCAATCAATGCGCCCTGACGCATGCCAACTGCTTTTAATGTGGCCATCGTTTTAAGCTTGCTTTGCAGGTACGTATGGATACTGTTGAATACACCCAGCCCACCAATGAATAAGGTGCTAAAAGCAACAATCAGCAAGCCTGATGCGATTTGGCCAAGCCGTTCCGCAATGCGCTCGCTGCGGTCAGCAAAGCTGCGAACCTCCCACTCAGAGCCCGGAAATGCCTGATAAAATTCGTTTTTCCAAGATTGCGGAGCGACATCCGTACGGACCTTGTATTCGTAATCGATTCGGCTCACAGGCCCCATTAAACCGGTCGCCTCCAAGCCCGCATCCGAGATGAGTACCGGCGCTCCTCGCCAGTTTGCACTGAGACGTCGATCGGGTTGTTGCAAAACTAACCCTCGTACCTCCATCATTAATGTGCCAATGCTGACGTTGTCTCCCGGATCAATGCTTAAGCGCTCGGCCAAAACGGGGTCGATTAGAACGCCCCAAAATCCGTTCACAAAACCCGTCAAATCCTGCAATGAACCGGTTTCCGAAAGCACTAACTCACCATAAAGCGGGTAGTTTTCATCGGTACTCAGGAGCTCGACTAATAAGAAATCTCCGTTCTGGGTGCCGAGCATCGTATTCAGCTCTCGTGTCAGAGACACCTGTCCAGATGCAGCCATCCATTCTAGGCTGTCATCCGGTAACGGCTGATTCGCACTCACTTCAATATCGCCACCCATCAGCGCCCGCGTGTCATCAAGCAGACTGTTGCTCAATAAGCCATGCATCGCCGCCGAAGCCGTCACTAAGGTAACACCCAGCATCAAGCACGCACAAAAGACCCAAAGCTGACGGCCGCTGGCGCGCAGGTCATGCCACGCAAAACTTAACAGGAAGCGCGCTTTATTCTCCATGATGAGCGTGCTCTTCAACCAGCCTGCCACCATCCATTCTGACCACGCGTTGGCAGCGTTGTGCCAGCTGTTCATCATGCGTCACCAGCACCAAGGTGGTGTTCATCTCTCGATGAAGATCAAACAATAGGTCAGAGATACGACTGCCCGTTGACGCATCGAGGTTGCCCGTTGGCTCGTCGGCCAGCAGCAAAGAGGGCGAGTGAGCAAGGGCACGAGCAATGGCAACGCGCTGCTGCTCACCACCAGACAGCTGCAAGGGGTAATGTTTCATCCGGTGTTCAAGCCCAACGCTTTTTATCATCGCAGTCGCGATACTTCTCGCGTTGTTGCGTCCCGCTATTTCCATCGGCAACGCCACATTAGACAACGCGTCCAAGCTAGGAATTAAGTGAAAAGACTGAAAAATAATCCCCATATTGTCTCGGCGCAAATCAGCGAGCTGGTCTTGGCTTAGTGCCGAAAGGTCTTGCCCTTTTATAGCGATCGAGCCGACAGACGGGGACTCCAGTGCAGCCAGTAGCAACAACAATGTTGTCTTTCCAGAGCCAGAGGGGCCTACGATAGCAAGTGACTCACCTTGTTCAATCGTGAGTGATAAGTCAGACAGAACCTTTACCTGCTCACCATCAAGCTGATAATTCATACCGACCTTGTCAATACTGATCATCTAAGCGTCTCCGAAAAAAATGTCTCGCGAATTTAGAGTTTGTTTCAGCAGCGCGCCACAGCTATGCCTTCGCCAAACAAACCAAATGTAGTAAGAATGTTACGCGCTAAAGGGCTTGTTTAGATCAATCTAGCGAGAGTTTTGTATCGCTCTGCGAATCACCTTGCATGGCGATAGGTCACAAATGTATCAGTAAGGTTTGGCCCTCATGTTTCGGTAAGGACCCATCTATGTTCAATCGAATCAAGTTCAGAGCAGCTGCCAAATTCAAAAGCTAAAACCTGTCGCTGCCCACCGAGTACAACTTAGTAGCACGCTCTTCGGCTCTCTTTTTCAAAATACTCTTTTAAGAAATCAATCAGAAGTCGAAGCTTTTTAGCACCGGTTGTCCCCGGCGGGAAGACGCCATAAATATTGATATCCGGCAAGCTGTAGTCTTCCAAAACCGCCTCTAAGTTACCGCTTTGTATTTTTGGCCATGCATCGTAAATCGGAATACGACCCAAGCCATGACCGCCTTCAACAAACGCTGTTCTGGCAGCAGCATTGTTCGTACTGATCCCTCCGCTCACCTTTACGCTGTATGAACGGCTGCCTTTGCTTAAGGTTAAGGTGCCTGATGTTAACTGGTAGATGACCCAGTCATGCGCGTCCAAATCAGTAGGTATTTTCGGTCTACCATTTTTTTTGAAATAGTCAGGAGAACCGCACAAGCAGGTTTTTAGTGTCGATAGTTTGCTCGCTTGTAACCCCGAATCAGCAAGGGGCGCTCCGCGGATAGCGAGATCTACACCCTCTTGAATGATGTTTACGACGTCATCAGTGAGCATCACATTCAGCTCGATTTTCGGATACAGCTTTTTAAATTCATTCAGAGCAGGCACGATGGTTTGCAACCCAATATTTACCGGGCAGGTAATTTTCAATAACCCTTCTGGCTCTTCCTTTAGGTTTTCGATTTGCTGATTCGCCGCTTCTGCTTCTTCTGCAATAGCGCGGCATCGCTCGTAATATTGTTGGCCCGCTTCAGTCAGTTTGAGACTGCGCGTTGAACGGTTCATTAGCGTAACGCCCAACTGTGTTTCTAGTTTTTTGATGTGATAGCTGACCACTGCGCGCGATAAACCAATTCGTTTCGCCGCACCGGTCAGGCTACCTTGTTCAACCACTTGGGCAAACACCACCATGCTTTTTAACTGCTCAAACGAAACATTCACACACCTTATCCTCGTACTAACGTCTTATTGAATGATTGTTGGAGAATGCCACTTTGTTTCAAAAATTAAAACAATCAAGTCTAATTTATATGCATTGTTAGACAGAGAGTGACGAGTCAGACTACCTGCCATCGCTTGGAACGGCGTTCGAGGCGCATTGCTTTTCACCGTATTCATTTCCTATGCATTGACTAAAAAACAACGAGAGCAACACAATGACAAACGCTTCAGCAAAAATACTAATGGTTTTAACTTCCCACAGTGAGCTGGGTAACACCGGCGAGAAAACAGGCTTCTGGGTCGAAGAGTTCGCCGCACCTTATTACGTTTTTTTAGATGCAGGCGCGGAAATTACCTTAGCGTCGCCTAAGGGAGGTCAACCGCCTATCGACCCGAAAAGTGAACAGCCCGACTTTCAGACCGACGCAACGCGCCGCTTTGATGAAGACAGCAAGGCACAAAGCGCATTAGCAACAACCGCTAAACTCGCCGAGGTAAACGAAGAAGATTATGACGCTATTTTTTATCCCGGAGGGCATGGGCCGCTATGGGATTTAACTAACGATCAGTACTCCGTCGCCCTAGCCGAAGCTTTCGTACGGAGCAATAAACCTGTTTCCGCTGTATGCCACGCTCCTTCAGTGTTCTTAAATGTTAAGGATGCCGACGGTGAGAATCTAGTCAAAAACAAAGCCGTGACAGGCTTTAGCAATACTGAAGAAGAAGCAGTACAGCTGACCGACGTCGTTCCATTCTTATTGGAAGACGAACTAAAGGCGCGCGGCGGTGACTACCAAAAAGTAGCCGATTGGACGCCCTTTGCCGTTCAGGACGGATTGTTAATCACAGGGCAAAATCCTGCTTCATCAGAGCTGGTAGCAGAAAAGCTATTAGCCCTTCTTGATCAGGATAAGTAAACCATCGAGTTACTACCCATTAATCTACTAGGTATTGAAAAGCATGTTGAATTTTACATTCCATAACCCGACTCGCATCCACTTTGGCGAGGGACAGATTAAAGCGATTGGTGCAGAGATCCCCGCCAATTCGCGCATTTTAGTCACCTATGGTGGCGGCTCCATTAAGAAAAATGAAGTGTACGATCAGGTTAAAAGCGCACTAGAAAATCATACTTGGTTTGAGTTTTCAGGCATTGAGCCTAACCCAATCTATGACACGCTCATAAAGGCTCTTGATCTAATTAAAGCTCATGACATTGATTACTTGCTTGCCGTCGGTGGCGGCTCTGTTGTTGACGGCACAAAATTTATTGCCGCAGCAGCGCTGTTTGAAGGTGAAGATCCATGGGATATCGTTACCAAGCAGGCTCCTATTTCTAGCGCCTTACCTATCGGCGCAGTTCTGACGCTTCCTGCAACAGGATCCGAAACAAATACCGGCGCGGTAGTCACGCGAAACGGTAACAAACTCCCATTCAGCAACCCCTTAGTAAGGCCGCAGTTTGCGGTGCTCGACCCCTCGGTAACGCTAACGCTGTCTGACCGCCAAATTAGCAACGGTGTGGTGGATGCCTTTGTTCATACGATGGAGCAGTATTTGACCTTTCCTGTTAACGCAAAGGTGCAGGACCGCATGGCAGAAGGCCTCCTTCTTACGCTTATCGAGGAAGGTCCTAAAGCACTAAACGCTGATACGAAAAAAGACCTAGAAGTACGGGCGAATATTATGTGGTCTGCGACCTTGGCGCTAAATGGCTTAATTGGCGCAGGCGTTCCGCAAGACTGGGCAACCCACATGATCGGTCACGAGCTGACTGGCGGCTATGGTATCGACCATGCCCGAACTTTATCGATCGTATTACCCGGCGTGATGAAAATTAGGCGTAACGAAAAGCGCGAAAAACTACTGCAATATGCCTCTCGCGTTTGGGAGATAAACGATGGCGACGAACAGAGCAGGATCGATGCAGCCATTCAAAAAACCGAGCAGTTTTTCCATACCATGGATGTGCCCACCCGCTTGTCCCATGTCGGCATCGAGCGCTCGGAGATCGAAGGAATTATTGAAAAACTCACAGCCCATGGCATGGTTAAACTCGGTGAAAAACGAGATATCACGCCCGATGTCAGTCATCAAATACTAACAGCAGCGCTTTAACAAAATACAAGGCCTTAGCACTGTGTGCTAACCGATAGCTAAGGCCTTGTCCTACTTTAACGGGCCGCTGATTTTACGGGCCGTTAAAAGAAAAAAGACACAATAACACCCTAGTCACGAACACCCCTCAATTACGCGAATAGCGTATTTCTGCCTGTCGTTTATGTTGCTATACTGCCGTTTTTTCCAGCTATGCTATCCCGCCATGAGCCACAGTCTTAACACGCCCGCCGAACACTTTAAGCGCCCCATTGCTATTTCAAATTGGCTGTACTCTGTCGCCTTCTTAGTGTTTATTATCGTGGTTGTTGGGGGCATTACACGACTCACCGAGTCAGGGCTTTCAATCACCGAATGGAAGCCAATCACTGGCGCCATACCTCCGTTAAGTCAAGAAACTTGGGCCTCCGAGTTCGAAAAGTATCAGCAGATTCCAGAATACCAAGAGATAAATGGCCCCGCAGGGATGGGTTTAGAAGACTTTAAACTGATCTATTTTTGGGAGTGGATTCACCGCCTCCTGGGACGCCTGATTGGTCTGGCGTTTGCATTGCCTCTTGCCTGGTTTGCGTTCAAACGGGCCATACCTCAAGGGTATGGCGGGCGACTTAGTGGGCTCCTGATTCTTGGCGGCATGCAAGGTGTAATCGGCTGGTGGATGGTTAGCTCCGGTTTAACGGAGCGCACGGATGTTAGCCACTTTCGGCTAGCGACCCATTTATTGACCGCGCTTGTTATTTTGACCGGGCTAGTCTGGACCGCCTTGGACCTTCGTCAACTTGCTGCAGGACAACAAAAACCATCACGACTAACAGCCTTTGGCGCCACTGTTTTTGGTGTATTGTTTATACAGTTGTTGTTCGGTGCCTATACCGCAGGCTTGAATGCTGGCCCCATGTCGGACACTTGGCCTCTGATGCATGGTTCGCTTTTCCTCATCGGTATAGATTGGAGTGGCGGCGTCTGGAGCATGCTGAATAATGACCCCTATATTGTCTACTATATTCACCGCTGGTGGGCGTGGGTAGCCGTCGGTTTTCTTATCGTGTTAGCCAGGCGCGTTCGCAAGCAGTCTAGAGCAGCATCTATCGCCATTCACACCGCCTTTGGCACTCAAATTTTGCTTGGCATTGCGACGGTAATGAGCAGTGTCGATATCAACTACGCCGTTCTGCACCAAGCCGTAGGCGCCTTAGTCGTCATATCAACCGCCTGGGGCGTTCACTTATTAGGTCGCTATCCTGAGCACTCAAAAACATGAGCGATGCTCAATAAGGATAAGGCAAATAACAAAAACATAATCATTTTGTGATTGAAAATAAGGGTATCCGCTATCCCTTCCATAACCCTTCTTCTGGTTACGGTACTCGTCTTGAGCGGCTGCTCTAGGGACGCCCATGACCACCCGGAATTAACGACAGGAAAACAGCTTTTCGAGCACCATTGCTCCGAATGCCATAACAAGTCTGGCATCGGGAAGTTTTTAAGAGGCGTTCCAGCCAACAAAGATACGAAACTTTCTGCATCACAGGTATCGCACAAAATACGAAATGACAAAGACGGCCGAAAAATGCCTATCTTCGACAACATGAGTGACGCCGAGGCGCAAAAAATTGCGGCTTATTTAAAACGATTGTGAGGATGCGCGAAGGGTTCATCACAGGGCAACAAATAACAAACGCACGGCCCAATCAAAAAGTATTTTGGATAGACCGTGCGATATGAGTGCTGTCTACTTCGACTCTAGCGCCTTGGCTTTCGCCATTGCTTGACGAGCTTCTTCTGATTTACCCGCTCGTTTAAGCACATCAGCGAGACCGTTAAAAGCTAAAGCACTTGGCGTCGTCTCTATGAGAAGACGATATGTTGATTCAGCCTGACCTAGCTTGCCTTGCTCCAGGTAGATTTTCCCGAGAGAGTCAGACGCGCCCGTATTGGTTGGGTCAGCCTGTATTGAGGATTGCAAACTTGATATAGCATCGTCAGCCTTACCCTGCTGCCACTGCACCGCACCGAGGCTCGCGTAAACCTGCGTGTTCGGTTGAATGTCAATTACCTTACGAAGGTGACTCTCCGCATTAACGTAATCTTTTTCACTCGCAAGGTGCGTGGCCAAGTTGTAGTGTGCCGTCGCCGATTTAGGATCTAAGAGAAGCGCTTCTCGATAGGCTTCAATTGCTTCATCGACCATACCTTGCCGCTCTAACACATACCCTAGGTCGTTATAGATTGACGGTTGAGGCTCTACTGCAAGCGACTCCCGGTAGTGAATCTCTGCCAGTTCTAACTCGCCGATATCAATCGACGCGAGCGCCATATTGTTGTGTGCTTTGAAGTGCTTCGGATCGACTGTAAGTGCTTTTTCCAGCGAGACGATCGCTTCATCGCTTTTGCCTTGTTGAAACAACGCAAAGCCCATCGAGTTTAACAACTCGACATTATTAGGTTCAGCCTCAAGCCCCTTTAAGTAAGAAACAACGGCATCCTCATAGTTTCCGGTGCGCTCGTTCGCCATACCCGCTCTAAGAAACGAGTAGGCATCCAAAAACTGCTCGTCAATTTTCGCAATGCTGTTCGAAGGCAATGGCACAAATTCAGGGATATTCGCCGCTCGGTCTTGACCCGTAAACCGGTCGAGTACCACTGGCGGTGTCGAATTGCCCTCTTCATCGATATGGGTAAGAAATAGCTGTGTATAGGGCGTATTCTCTTTTGACGAAAATACTAACCAACGACTATTCGATGAGAAGCTATGCCAAGAGTTCATATTTGAGGTATTCGCCCGAAGACGACGCGCTTCACCGCCTTCCGCAGGAATAATGAACAACTCGCTGTCCGGCATCAGCAGCATATAATTCTCAGCCTGAGTGAACACAATCCACTTACCGTCCGGCGAGAATTTAGCAAAAAAGTTACTTTTTCCATTATGTGATGCGCCTTCAATTGGCTCTGCTTTACCGCCTTTGCCGTCGTTGAATGGCACTCGGTAAAGGTCATATTTATAGGGTTCGCGGTCTTCTATAAATTCGGGCACATCTTTTTCACTCAATAACACACTGGTCGAATTTTCGATTGAAGGCTTGGTATATGTTTTCGAACGCGTAAAGACGATGTACTTTCCGTCGGGACTCCACGTAGGGTTGCTCTGCGCATACTCAGGGTCATCAGCGCCAGCGAGAGCGGTATAGGTTTCTTTCTCTCGGTCGTATACCACCAGCACGCCTTTAATCGGGAAAAACAACTGCGAGTACTCTATACCCGGCGTTGCAACAAATACCGCTCGGTCTTTCACCGTGCTAACAACGTAACGGCCATCTGGTGATACTTGCGACAGCAAGCCAAATGTTTGCTCTTCATCTTCGCGTTTGTAATCACTCCAAGTAATGATTTTTTCGTCATTCAAGACCATGTCTTTCTCAACATCTAAAATCGCATAGCCTCCTTTATCGTTACCATAGTCGACATCCAGCCCTAGCGTTTTTCCATCGCCAGAAAATGAGTGACAGTTACCACACACTGGTAAGTCTTCGAGCACAATATCAGGTCGATCGACTGAGTCGACCGAACCAAACCGCCAGCGAATTTGCGAAGGGTCTTTCACCGCATCAATGAATGGAAGAGGCACTTCTCGATAGAAAATCGAATCGCCTACCGGGTCGGTAGAGGTCTCGATTCCGGTCCGATTAAAAGATAACGTTTCGCCATCATTGTTCAGTCCGCTCACTAGTACCTGCGCTTCACTCCCAGTGGATCGTCGCTTAATGTCGCTCCATACCTCTTCTGA
The DNA here is from genome assembly GCA_913020045.1 of uncultured Oleiphilus sp. Lineage (GTDB taxonomy): Bacteria > Pseudomonadota > Gammaproteobacteria > Pseudomonadales > Oleiphilaceae > PZPK01. The sequence continues at coordinate 59,406 of CAJWBE010000019.1, read as the reverse complement.
AGGCTGCCAATTAGCTTGCTGTGAGGTGAAACTGAGCCCTTCAGTTTGGCCTTCGAACCTTAACGCTACATGCCACTCAGTGACGCCTGCTGTTTTGTCTTCCCAAATGAATTTCGGTGCAACAATATCTGGCGGGAACAAGGTTTCATCTAGCGGATATTGGATACTGAGCTGTCCAAACGGATCGCTTGCAGCGTCCGCTTGTTTGCCTGATGTAGATTTACATGCGCTTAAGGTCGTAAAAACCAGCAAGGCAGAAACGGACATCAATAAGGTTTTAACTGAAATAGTTCGATAGCCAGACTTGGGCTGTTTATTCATCACTCTCGCACCTTTCTCATTATTTTTATTGTGTGCTTTCGAGATCAAACTACGACTCTGTTGAAATCGAAAGATCAATTCATGGTTCTCATGACGCTAATATAAATTCACTATACCAAGCGTCAATCTAGTTACGGTTACAAGCTCTACAGCCGTGACATGCGTCACACCTGATATCTAATTAATTGCAATGTGAATAAAATTCACATATAGAGGAGTGGCAGTAGATGTATCAGCCCGTCTTTTGGCTGGCTGAATAAAATAATAAAACTAACATTTAGCAGCTTGGAGAAAAATAATGAAGATTAACAAGCGAAGTATGGGTTCCATTCTCGCGGCAACCGCTCTGGTCGCCGCTGGCGCGGCACAAGCCGCCGTTCACAAAGTTCACCCTGGTGACTCAATACAGTCCGCTCTAGACGCCGCCTCTTCTGGCGATACGGTTCTGGTATGGCCTGGTACTTATATTGAGAACGAAGGCGGCACTTATGGCCTACGTATCGAAAAAGACAATATTCGGCTGATCGGAAAAGTTAAACGTCGTAACGGTGAGGCGGGCAAGGTACGCCTAGTCGCAACCGGAACACAAACCGAAGTCGGCACGGGCATTTACGCCGCACCTGCGGGTTGTGAGTATAACTTTGGCCGTGATCAGTGCCATGCGCCTGACCTTAAAAACTTCTATGTTCGTGGCTTCACGGTAGAGGGTTTTGGTGTTAACGGCATCCAAACGCGTTTTGTAGATGGCTTCAAAATGATTCGCAACGAGTCAGCCAACAACTTGAACAACGGAATCTACCCAACACTTTCGGCGAATGGCTTGGTGCGTAACAACACCTCTTACGGCTCGCTTGATACTGCAATGTGGGTGGCAGGATCTGAGAATGTTCGTGTTGTGGGCAATGAGCTTTACGACAGCGTTATCGGCTTTGAGATTACGGTCTCCAATAACGTTAAATTCCGCAATAACGAAGTTCACAACAACACCGTTGGTGTCGGCCTATTTCACCCCAACGGCGCGGGGAACCCTGCGCTGAATGAGATGAAGGATTGGATTATTGAGAAGAACGATATCTACAATAATAACCGTCCCAATATGGCCGTTCCTGGTACCTTTCAAGCAGCACTTCCTCCGGGTGGTGGCGTTCTTGCTCTGGGTGTAAGCGATCATAAGATTCGAGATAATCGTATTGACGATCATGGCTTAACCGGTGTTGCGCTCATGGGTTGGTGCTCTGCCACCTTTGGTACCGCGAACTCTTGTTTCGATGTTGATTTGAACACAGGGCAATTAGTGCTTGTTGACCCTCCGTTTAACGACCCTGACAACACCGTGCTTGATGCGTCGGTTAGCCGAAACCTTGTTAAAGACAACTCAGTCAATAACAACGGTTTCTGGGCAGGGAATCTTGGCGGTACGCCGTTGGAGCCATTTGAGTTTCTGGCTGCAGACTTGACCTACTTCAATGTTCCAGAGTTACAGGGCCTTGTTGAGTTCTCGGAGGGCAACTGCTTCGAGGACAACGAAAGCGATGATGGAAGCTATACAGTTTCCGCTGTTGCTGATGGTGGAATTCTACCGACTGATGGCTGTTAGTCGTACATTCTAAACGTCTGATACCCGAGCCTTTCGTGTTTGTTTTGCATGTAAAGGCTCGGGAATTTTGAGCCAATCACTTTGAAGGAAGTTTATCATGCCTGCTGTTAACCCAAGTGCATCACACGCCGAACTATCTAAAGATTCATTGCTTGAAAAGCGCACCTCGAAAGGCTGCTTGATTGCGCTCCGCCGCATAGAAGGGCCTAACGCCACCGAATTGTTTTATACCGTCAAACCTGATGGCACGTGCGCCTCTGCTGGAGAACAAGCAAAAGACATTTACATCGCTATTCGAGACGCTCTTTTAGACGAAGGCGGCGATCTAAGCTCGATCATTTCTGAAACTATTTTTATGCGTAACATGGCAAACGACATAGAATCAGTGCGGCTCAGTAAACAAAGCGTCATTGACGCAAGTGGCGGGCGCACACTCACTCCTGCAGTAACAGAAATTCAACAACCACCTCTCGATACGAACGCTCAAGTCGAAGTAGCCGTGCAAGCCATAGTACCAAGCACTATTGAAATCAATAAACAGCAAGTGTGCGCAAGCACCGGCTGTACCTGTGGTCAGTGTAAAACCTCAACGGGCTTATTGTTGCAAATGGGCGATGAAAACCGCTTGATGGCGGGAGGTCTATGCGGTGCGGGTGATAACGCGTATGAGCAGACCTGGAGCATGTTTACGCTTGCTGAAAAACTACTACACGAAGCCGGAATGGAATTTACCGATGTGGTACGTACCTGGATTTATCTACGTGAAATGGAACGTGACTATTATCCCGGCCTAAACAAAGCGCGCCGAGAGTTCTTCGATTCACGCGGCATTGATCCTGTACCCGCCAGTACGGGCATTGACGGCGGCATGGTCAGTAGCCAACACGATATCTGCATGGGCTTCTATGCCGTGAAATCTGGTAAGGAATTAATGCGAACGGTGATGACGACACCAACCTTAAACGAGGCAGGCGAGTACGGCGCCGACTTTACGCGCGGTATGAGCATGACCGAAGCCAATAAAATTGCCTTGCATGTTTCTGGCACCGCCAGCATCGACGAACAAGGCCGAACGGCACACTTAGACGATATTGGTGCTCAAATCGACCGAATGATTCTGAACATCTCTACCTTATTAGAAAACCAAGGAGCAAGCTTTAGCGATATCGCCTATGCCTATAACTACCTTAAGGACCCTGCAGATGAACAACTACTTAGAGATAAGTTTAAGGAAGCGGGACTCGAAGGTTTTCCAAGTATTTTTGTCCACGCGGAAGTCTGTCGCCCAGACCTGCTTTGCGAAACAGAAGTACTGGCAATATTGCCAAGAACAAGAGAAGGGAAATCAAAGCCAAGCTACTTACGCGCAACTCGATCGTTGCACTGAAGAAGCGGAATTAAACAAGAACTACAAAAAAGAAGAAAAAATGGTGCCCCCTCCCTGACTTGAACAGGGGACCTACCGATTATGAGTCGGGTGCTCTAACCAACTGAGCTAAGGGGGCACATATGAGGGCTTCGTTTAAAGTCCTTGCCTTCTGAGACTTGCCAGCCTTGCAGGCTGGTCGCGTGCTCTCCCCGGCCACAAATCATAGATTTGCGTCGTTCGTCTGGCGCAAAGCGATGCTTTGCATAAAACGCCAGTCTCACCCAACTGAGCTAAGGGGGCACACTATGCGGCTTTTTTAACGTCATGCCGGCATGACGAGGATATTACTCTAATAAGCCTAAAATCAAAGCGGGCGCATTATAATGCGCCCGTTAGCAAGAATCTAGCGGCTTATTCGTCTAAGAAGCTACGCAGGTGATCTGATCGGCTTGGATGACGCAGTTTACGCAGCGCCTTCGCTTCAATCTGACGAATACGCTCTCGCGTTACATCAAACTGCTTACCGACCTCTTCCAAGGTATGATCCGTGTTCATTTCGATACCGAAACGCATACGAAGGACCTTCGCCTCACGAGCAGTCAAGCCAGAAAGAACAGAACGCGTCGTTTCTTTCAAACCCTGACCGGTTGCTGTATCGATTGGAGACTCTGCCATGTTGTCTTCAATAAAGTCGCCTAAGTGCGAATCTTCATCGTCACCAATGGGCGTTTCCATAGAAATAGGCTCTTTGGCAATTTTAAGTACTTTTCGCACTTTATCTTCTGGCATTTCCATGCGCTCGCCCAGCTCTTCAGGCGTCGGCTCTCGTCCCATTTCTTGAAGCATTTGACGAGAAATACGATTTAACTTGTTAATCGTTTCTATCATATGGACAGGAATACGGATGGTACGCGCTTGGTCGGCGATAGAGCGTGTAATTGCTTGTCGAATCCACCACGTCGCATAAGTAGAGAACTTATAGCCTCGACGGTACTCGAACTTATCAACCGCTTTCATTAGACCAATGTTGCCTTCTTGAATCAGATCAAGGAACTGCAAACCACGGTTGGTGTACTTTTTGGCGATCGAAATAACAAGACGGAGGTTAGCCTCTACCATTTCTTTCTTCGCGCGACGCGCTTTCGCTTCGCCAATTGAAATTCGGCGGTTAACATCTTTAATTTCTGAAACTTTTAAACCAGACGCTTGAGACATCGCGGATATTTTACGCTGAGCTCGAACAATTTCGCCTTTGTATTCTACCAACTTGTTTGCAGCAGGGTGACCTTCGTCAATGACGTCCTGAAGCCACTCTAGATTCGCTTCGTTACCAGGGAAACGTTTAATAAATTCCTTACGATCCATGCCGCACTTTCGCGAACAGAGATTGATAATTAAGCGCTCATTAATTCTGATGATTTCGTTCGTTGTACGAACTTCGATGACCAAAGCGTCAAACTGTTTAGCATTCAGTTTAATTGGGGCGAATAGTTCACCTAGCGCATTCAGCTCTTTAATCAACTGCTTCGAGCCACGGCCATGTTTCTCTTCTGTTTTTAGCGCTTTTTGATATTGCTTACGAATCCCGCCAAAACGCTCTTTAGCAATTTCAGGGTCTGGACCTTTGTCGCCTTCTTCTTCGTCATCATCGTCGTCTTTATTGTCGCTAGCCGCAGCTGGCACAACAGGCGTTGGCACGGCAACTTCGTCATCCGGATCCAAATACCCTGTTAGGATATCGCTCAAGCGACCTTCTTCTTCGACAATTCGATCGTAGGTATTCAGGACTCGCTCAACGGCGCCAGGGTAATAGACTAAAGAAGCCATCACATCACGAAGGCCCTCTTCTATACGCTTGGCAATACGAATTTCGCCTTCACGTGTTAATAGCTCGACCGTCCCCATTTCACGCATATACATACGCACCGGATCAGTCGTTCGACCCGCTTCGGTTTCAACCGCAGCTAATGCAGCCGCCGCTTCAGCCGCCGCTACTTCGTCGGTAGAATCGCCATCAGACATTAACAATGTGTCTGAATCAGGAGCAACCTCAACGACCTGAATACCCATGTCGTTGATCATTCGGATAATGTCTTCAACCTGATCTGGGTCAGCTATATCTTCGGGGAGATGGTCGTTAACTTCTGAGTAAGTCAGGTACCCTTGTTCTTTACCGCGAGCAATGAGATCTTTGAGACGAGACTGTTGCGTTTTGCCTGACATATTCACCCTATCAGTTGGTGGCCAAAAAATGGTCGGCCATTATACGGAAATTACAAAATTGAACCAAATGAATATGGGCCTAATTCTAAATAAATCAACCCTAGAGGCAAAATTCTGTCAATTATGAGCGCTCGGAGCCGGATATTGATCTGAGAGCGTTTTTTTCTGCGTCAGACATCTGACTAGGAAGTTTATTCCCCTTAGCAAACCTTAGCGCATCTGAGCGTTTTTTCTCGCCTTTTTGGCGCGTCCTAATTTCGTTTAGCTCTGCGTCAATTTCATTTGGACTAGGTGTCCAGTCGAGCGATTCAAATAACCGCCAATAACGCTCCCGCGCTCCTTTTCGATCTGTCGCTAGACTGTACAGCAATTCGTCGGTCGTGCTCGCGGACACTGACAGCGCATATCGCGCAAAATCTTCCGCCATGTCGCTGTGAAAGTCTCCGTCAAAGTCACTTAGCAGCTCTTCTGCCATCTGTGGCTTGTACAATATAGCCAAGCAATAAACCGTCTCCAATTCACGAACAATCTTAACGCCGGCCAAGTCACCGCTAACGCCGGATACCTGAAACGAATCCCCCTGTTTCTTTCCCGCACGCCCTTTGTATTGGTAAACCAAGCCATTTAGCTGCTGCCTCAACGCGCTTTTAAGCACCTTTGCGCGTACTTTTTCTATCTGGACTTCAGCTTTTTGTTTGAGCGCACCGCGACTTTCTACTTGTCGCATATCTAGGCCAGAGGCGTAGATCTGAAAGAAAAACTCTGACAAAGGCTTGGCGCGCTGAATTCGTTTCTCAAACGCCTCTTTGCCGTCTTTTCTTACTAAAGTGTCTGGGTCTTCCCCGTCAGGGAGCAATAAAAATGATATCCGCATGCCGTCCTGAATTAAGGGCAAGGCATTTTCCATCGCTTTTTTCGCGGCTTTCAAGCCAGCTGCGTCGCCGTCAAAACAAAAAACGATATTGTGGCAACGCGTCAATAAGTGGCTGAGGTTTTCCTCGTTGGTTGCAGTCCCTAACGTGGCCACCGCATAGTCGATGCCATATTGCGCCAATGACACAACATCCATATAGCCTTCGACGACAAGCAGCGTATCTAATTGCCGACTCGCCTGCATCGCCTCGTAAAGCCCATAGATTTCACGGCTCTTATGAAACACCTCGGATTCTGGCGAGTTTATATACTTCGCTTTGTCATCAATTAGCGTACGGCCGCCGAACGCGACCACTCTCCCGCGCGGATTACGAATCGGGAACATTAAACGACTCTGAAACAACTCATAGGCGCTATCGTAACGGTCAGAAACCATTTTAGCTTTGACCAACGCTGAGCGAATCGACTGCCCGGAATGTGACCATAAAAAGTCTTTTTGACCCGGCGCAAACCCTATCGAAAAACGCTCGACAATCGCCGCGGACAAACCACGTTTCTCTAGATATTGCTTTGCAATCGATTTGTCTTTATGACCACTCAGAGCATCTCGATACTGATGACAGGCAAAATCAAGCGCATCCTGTATACCGCGCTGCGCTGTATACTGAGCCTGAACACGTTCATCTCGTGGTACTTCGACACCAGCAATTTTAGCCAGCTCTTCAACGGCTTCAATAAACGAAAGATTGTCATGCTCTCGCAAAAAGTTAATTGCATTGCCACTGGCACCACAACCAAAGCAGTGATAGAAATTCTTACGCGTATTAACGTTAAAAGAAGGGGTTTTTTCGTTATGGAAAGGGCAGCAAGCTTTAAGAGTAGAGCCGCTTTTTTTTAGGTCCACACGACTACGTACCACTTCAGCAAGCGGTGCGCGATCTAGCAAGTCATCAATGAAGCTTTGCGGAATCATCCCAGACATGTCATCTCTCTAGCGAAAAAAACGGCGACAGAATAGCGCTACGCAAACTAACAAAGGACATCAGTACAGTGCGTGCGAAAATAAAGAGATTAACTTGAGAGGCGTTGTTTTACTAGCTGGCTAACTGCACCAACGTCCGCGCGACCTTGAAGCTCAGGTTTGAGAAGAGCCATTACCTTACCCATGTCTCTTACTGACTCTGCACCGGAGTTCGCGATAGATTGATCCATCAGCGCCGAAATTTCTTGCTCGCTTAACGGTGACGGCAAGAAACTGTCAATTACCAACACTTCCGCCGCTTCGATATCGGCCAAGTCTTGACGGCCTGCCGCTTCGTATTGCTGAATCGAATCGCGACGCTGTTTTAGCATTTTGTCTAGAACCGCCAATATACGCGCGTTATCAAGCTCGATGCGTTCATCGACCTCAATGCGTTTTATTTCGGACAAAATAAGCCGCACGGTGCCTAAGCGATCTTTATCGCGAGCACGCATGGCGACTTTCATTGCCGATGTAATATCAGCTTTTAAGCTCTGTTCGGACATGCTAAACATGACCCCCTATGCTAGGGCGACTATAAGCGAGAGTAGCTTAGTACAGTCTTTCGAAACGACGTTGCTCACGCTGAACTTTCTTAGCGTGACGCTTTACAGCTGCAGCGGCTTTGCGCTTACGAACTGAAGTTGGCTTTTCGTAGAACTCACGACGACGAACTTCAGACAATACGCCTGCTTTTTCACAAGAACGCTTAAAGCGACGTAGTGCAATATCAAAAGGCTCGTTTTCTTTAATTTTTACTGAAGGCATTTAAATTACCATAACGTGTCAAAATCAAACTCACCGCATCTTTTAAACTGACACGGTTCTATTCAGGGGCGCGAAGTTTAATAGGATTCAAAAAACAAGTAAAGCGCGATTAACAACTTTATTTACGTAAGGGGGTATCCATTGTCACTTTATAAGGTAAACCTTCACGCGCTTCGAGAATATACTCCGCGACATGGGCAGACTCGTCCTCCAAAAAATCGACAATAGCGCGCTCGAAATCAGGATTTTCTATCCAGTGATAAGAACACGTCGGCATAGGCTCAAAGCCCCGCAATAGCTTATGCTCACCTTGAGCTCCCGCATCAAATTTGGCAAAGCCATGTTCAATACAATACTCGACGCCACGGTAGTAGCATGTCTCAAAATGCAAGGCATGATACGACTCGATACAGCCCCAATAGCGGCCATATAGGGTTTTATCTCCTTTGAAAAACAATGCACCTGCGACAATTTCTACCGATGATTCCACCAGCAAAAAACACATAGCGCTAGGCATTGTTAGCAGTAACTCCTGAAAGAAAGTCTTATTAAGGTAGCCTTCCTGACCACGCTTCAAATAAGTCGCACGGTATAACAGATAAAACCGTTCGAGTTCCGACTCTGCAAAATCAGGGCCTTCGACCCAACGAAATGTAAGCGCTTGACGCGCGATAGCTTGTCGCTCTTTGCGTATATTTTTACGCTTTCGAGATACCAGCGCATCGAGAAACGCATCAAAGTCCTGATAACCTCGGTTAAACCAATGATATTGCACCCCGTTACGACGATGCAGGCCTTTTTGAGTATCGCTCTTCGAGTTTTCCGGCGGAGGGAACAATATATGCCAAGAAGACAAGCTCCGCTCATGACAGCTCGACACACACGCATCACGATATACGCTCGCTATGTCAGACGCTGCAGCGCTATTCGTTGCAGATGAACTGACTAATAAGCGTGGCCCGGTGCATGGCGTAAACGGAATGGCGGTTAACAGCTTAGGGTAGTAATTTAAGCCGTGCCGCTGGTAAGCGTCAGCCCATGCCCAATCGAACACATACTCGCCATAGGAATGATGCTTAATATACTGTGGCGCGGCGGCCAGTAATTCTCCCTCTGCACTATAATATGCAAAATGAAAAGGTTCCCACCCGCGATCTATAGCCACACAACCACTCACCTCTAACGCGTACAAAAACGCAAACGACAAAAATGGCTGATCTGGCCCGACCAGGGCACCCCAATCTTCTCGGCCAATATCGTCTATCGAGCGATAAAAAAACACGCCCTCGCGCTTACAACTAGTCATTAGGCATCGTTACCATCATATCGATTACGCTCAGCGAACAAACTATCAGTTCCTCCTAAGATAAAATGCAAGGCATTGATCACTCATACTAATTATCCATACGAACGTTAAACAAACTAGCTCAGCGTTATGACTAAAAAATCGACACACTAGCTAAGGCTATTTCGGTTTAACTAAAATATCCTATAAAATGCGCAATAGCGCAGCATAATGAAACAGACTGTTTTAATTTGGCCAAATAACGTCGCGCGCTTACATCACCTATTAAGGAATTTATTTTGACCGAACAAGACCTTCTCAAGCAACTTAGCGAAAACCCCGAGTCCGTTCAATTCTTAGACGCTATGAGTGCAATCGACGCTCATTACGACTTTGAGCCATCCTCATTCGTTAACGGTGATTTGAAAAACGACGCGGGGCAAAACAATGGCTCATGCAAAATATTTGCCTTCGCAAAGCTTCATTCACTAGATGTAGCGCAAACCTTAAACCTTTTTGGAGACTATTATAGAAAGGACGTGCTGGGTCATCCAGAGGGATCAGACCATCAGAATATCCGTAATTTTATACAACATGAGTGGGCAGGATTACACTTTGAACAGCAAGCGTTAAACGAAAAACAAAAACAATAAACGCTGCACAACGATAAAAACAGTGAAAAGGGAAGACACTTATTATGCCGAAATTGAGACACCTGAGGGTGATGCTACCTTTAATTTTGTTTTTAGCATTGCCATTTCAAGCACATGCGACGCTTTTGGAAGAGGAAAAACGAGTCGAGATCGATAAGTTACTCAAGATATTCCAAACACGTCAGCTCAGCGACCTAATCGCACAAAATCTCACGCAATCTATGATGTACGCACTAAGCCAGAAATACGGCAAACTTGATGGTGCAGTCGGTCATATTATTTACGATGAAGCGAAAGTCATCATGTACGAAGAGTTCATTCTGAACGGCAAGCTAAACGATATTTTCTATAACCTCTACGATGAATACTACACGGCAGCTCAACTACGAGAGCTCGTTAGATTCTATACCTCATCCGCTGGAAGAAGGTTGTTAGAAGTGGGCGACAGCATCCAAAGGCGCAGTATGGAGCATGCCAAAAAACACGCCGCGACATTTGGCCGAAGAGCTCAAGAAAGAATTCAGAAGCGACTCGAACAGACAAGTAAAACACTGAGCCAAGCGGACGAAGAAGCAAAAAACGAACAAAAAAACTCAAGCACGCCTTAAAATTAGGCCTCTTTGAGCTCAGGTCGAGTGCAGTTTCTTCCCTGCGCTTTCGCCTCATAAAGACTAGTATCGGCCGCTTTGATTAGATCGCCGAAGCGGCTGAAAAAACGCGTCGAACAAATACCGCAGCTAATTGACAGGCTAAGTTCGTGCTCGCCAATCACGATCCGCTCAGAGGCCACTTTTTCACGCACACGTTCAATGAGTTGATAGCCTTTCTGCAGAGAGGTATTGGGGAGCATAATCAGAAATTCTTCACCGCCCCATCGTCCAACCATATCGGTCACGCGAACCGTATCACCCAATACTTTTGCAATATGCTGCAACGCCGCGTCACCAACATCATGACCATAACGGTCGTTAATGCGCTTAAACCAGTCAACGTCGCACAACACGATACTCATTTCGGTTTTATTTCGCACCACGCGATGCAGCTCATCTTGAACTTTTGCCTCTATCCCACGGCGGTTAAACGTTCCCGTTAATTCATCGCTACAGGCTAACAGAGCGAGACGCGCCTTTGCGATATCACTTTCTTGCTGAGCTGCTAAGCGTGCCCGCTCCATGTAATACGCGATCAACGAAACAAAAGTAATTGAGCCAATAAAACGATGTTTAATATTCAGCGCATATTCGTGACCCGCGCCGATTAGCTCGGGGGCGTAAAGAATCCAAGCCGATAAAAATATAATTGCAGATAAAATCCACTTTCCTTTGTCGGTACCAACAATAGAAAAAATAACGATAGGGTAGATATAACACCAAAATAAACCGGTATTGTTTTCACCCCCAGAACCCAAAAGGAAGAGATAAATAAAGGTAAGTCCGCTGACAACGAGCGCGCGATGGCGCGTCCAGTTTCCGCTAAAACGGTAGAGCGCATAAATGCCGATCGTAACGACCGAAAAAAACAACAAGCTATTCGAATATTCGATCAACCCAGCAAAGCGACTTTTGATGCCGTACATCAGCATAAAAACGCAGCCATAGATGCACACCAAGTCGCAGGTTTTTCGCGCTAAACTATCGCGTTCAAACTCACTGCTATCGGAGTAATCCAGGTCGGCTAACATTCAGTATAGGACTCGCTAACATTGGTTTAGCCGGGGCTCTGAGGAAAACAGAAAGACGGCATGTTTTTTTGCTGCGATATTATTGTAGGCATTGCCGCTTGCCTTCAAGCGCCGTTTAGTAGCGTTATGTTATGGAAATGAAAAACAATTATAAACCGTATTTAAGTGTCGACTCGCTCCAGGTTTTCAATTTGTTCGCTGAGCTCAAACCAACGATTTTCCAATGAATCTTCTTCATTTTTTGCCTCCGCTTGGCGCGACAGCAATTCTTTTAAGTCATTTTTACGCGCCTCATCATAGAGCGCAGAGTCGCCCAGCGCGTCTTCCATTTCTGCTAAAGCGGATTGCACCTTCTGAATGGCGGACTCAATTTTCTTCAATTCGTTCTTCAACGGACTAAGACGCTTGCGCGCCTCCGCTTCACGTCGCTTGCGTTCTTTCTTATCTTCACTGGACGTCGGGCCATCTGACACCGCCTCATCAGAGGACGATAGACCGCGCTGATAATCAACCAACCAGTTTTCGTAGTCTGACAAATCGCCCTTGAAAAGCTCAACCTTACCCTCTGCCACCAACCAGAACTCGTCCACGGTATTCTTAAGCAGGTGTCGATCATGAGAAACCACAATAACTGCGCCCTCAAAGCCCTGCAAAGCAACTGTCAACGCATGGCGCATCTCCAAGTCCAAGTGGTTAGTAGGCTCATCTAGCAATAATAAGTTGGGCCGGCCAAAAGCAATCATGGCCAACGCAAGGCGAGCTTTCTCCCCCCCAGAAAACCGTTCGATGGTTTCTAAGGCCTTATCCCCTCTGAAGTCGAACCCCCCCAAAAAACTACGAATCTCTTGGTCGGTAGCAGAAGGCTTTAGCCGTTGGAGGTGTAAAAACGGGCTAGCACCGTAATCTAGCGCTTCGAGCTGATGCTGAGCGAAATAACCGACGCGCAGATGCTCACCTTCGACTCGGTTACCACCAAGCAATGGCAGGTCACCAACCAAGGACTTCACTAAGGTAGACTTACCCGCACCATTTGGGCCAAGCAAGCCAACACGAGTGCCCGGCAGAATACTACTGGAGAATTTTGGAATGACGGGTTCGATACCAGGGTATCCAAGCGCGCAGGCAGATAGATTCAACAAAGGGCTCGATACTTGATCGGATGCGGGGAAGCTAAAGTTGAACGGCGAGTCAATATGCGCAGGCGCAATCAGCTCCATACGCTCTAGTTCTTTTACACGGCTTTGAGCCTGTTTCGCCTTCGTTGCTTTCGCTTTAAAACGACTAACGAAAGACTGTATCTCTCCAATTCTCTGTTGTTGCTTTTCATACTGCGATTGTTGCTGAGCGAGCTTCTCGGCCCGTTGCCGCTCAAAGCTACTATAGCTGCCCGTATACTGATTCAAGGCCGCATGCTCGAAGTGCAGAATGTGAGACGCCACAGCATCAATAAAATCCCTATCATGCGAAATAAAGAGCAGCGTACCGCGATACTGCTTCAACCAATTTTCTAGCCAAAGCATTGCATCTAAATCAAGGTGATTGGTCGGTTCATCAAGCAACAACAGGTCTGAAGGGCGCATTAGGGCCTGCGCAAGGTTCAAGCGTATGCGCCAACCGCCTGAGAAATCACTCACTGGTTTTTGCATATCACTTTGAGAAAAGCCCAAACCGTGCAACAGCTTCTCTGCCTGTGCTGGCACCGCGTATGCATGAATATTCTCAAGCTCTCCATGCGCATGCGCGATTGCCTGATGATTGTCGTCGTGCTCGGCTTGCGTTAGCGCTCGCTCAAGCGCTCTTAACTCTTGATGGCCGTCGATAACATAGTCACAAGCGCCACGTTCGATATGCGCCACTTCTTGCGCCATATGGGAGACGCGGCAATTACCTGGTAAGGAAAAATTGCCGGCATCAACCGATAACTCACCGAGAATTAGCTTAAACAAACTGGTTTTACCTGCGCCGTTTGCGCCAACAATCGCAACACGCTGCCCAGAATGTATCAAAGCAGAGGTTTCTTTTAGCAGCGCATCTGCGCCACGTCGTAAAGTAATCGAATCAAACTTAAGCATGAATGGTATGATAGGTAATTGAACTGGGGCGCACGTTAACTGATAACGCTCACAACATCAATTTGATGCTTTTTTCGATCCGCCTATGACACAACCTAGCCACCTAGAAACACCATTGTGGATCTTTGCGAGCGCAAAGTGGCACCAGCCAGGCATGCAAGCGCTTCTGTTGCTTCTGCAGGAACAATATGGTTTTAGAGTAAACCTGCTCCTACTTGCCTGTTGGGCCGGCTCCCAAAAAAAATGCTTCATGCCCGACGCACTATTACGCATTCATACCTCGACACTTCACTGGCACGAAAGCACCGTCAAATCTTTGCGCGCAATGCGCCGAGGAGTAGCTGAGTCTGACGATAACGCCGGCCTTAGAGAGAGCCTAAAAAAAGCTGAAATTGATGCAGAACAGCTTGAGCTTTTTCAACTATACAAAATCTGTCATGAGTCCAACTTTGATACTAAGCTTGAACTAGAAGAGGGGCCTGCAACTGTCCACAATTTGCTGGCCGTGTTCAAAATAACATCGTCAAATTTTCATCTCGACCTACTGGTGCAATTATGTTGTGTTGCGGTCGATTCCTTAGATGAGGAGACGGCGAAAGAAATTCTTCGGAGTATAGAAGCACCATGAAATGGATTTTTCGTTTAACAACCGTGCTGCTTTTGGTTGGCGCGTTGTGTTTACCATTTTTTGTCGATAACAAAAATGGAGAGCCGATGCTATCGCTGCCCAGCACCGACGGCCTATTGTCATCTAATGAAGATACTCCCGTTGCCGCAGCTATTTTGCCCCATACTACCAAAGTGTTTAAATGGAAAGACGCCAATGGCGTCTGGCATTACACCGATCAAGCACCATCAGATAAAATTAATGTAGAGACAGTTGAGATAGACTCGCGGACTAATGTTATTCAGGGTCTCTACCACACTGATAAAAATGAGGAACCTGATAGCGCCACCTCGATCGCGGCGAAAATGACGCCTCCTGACTCCGATTTTTTGAGTATGGATCGCGCTATGAATGTCATGAAAGATGCCAAACTTGCCCGCAAAGCGATGGAGCAACGCAACCAACAGCTACAAGAAATTGTTGGCGAAAAAACACCCTAATCCTAACTATATTCCGAACTCCTATGTATAAAGTAAAAGAAATGTTCTATAGCCTACAGGGCGAAGGAGCCCGTGCTGGCCGAGCCGCGGTTTTCTGCCGGTTCAGCAAGTGCAACCTGTGGAACGGACGAGAAGCGGATCGACTCAATTCAGTCTGCCAGTTTTGCGATACCGATATTGTAGGGACTGATGGGCAGAATGGAGGCGCCTTCGAAAACGCTGCGTCTCTCGCAGACGCGATTAAAGCGCTTTGGCCAGCTAGCAACAACGTTCAGAACACCAGCGCAAAGCCTTATGTGATATTTACCGGCGGCGAACCGCTACTTCAACTGGATGAACCCCTCACCCGTGCGATGCATGAGAGAGGGTTTGAGGTAGCGATTGAAACCAATGGCACCCTTACGGTACCCAACGGCGTTGACTGGGTTTGCCTGAGCCCGAAAGCCGACGCCAAACTTGCTATAACTCAGTGCGATGAACTAAAGCTGGTATTTCCTCAAGACAAAGCGATGCCCGAACGCTTTAGCAACTTTGATGCTGCACACTACTTTTTATCTCCTATGGCAACACCAAGTATTCGCAGCGGCCCTGATGGAACAAAAGCAAGCAACACAAAGCGAGCGCTTACTTACTGCTTATCCAACCCTCAATGGAGGCTTACACTCCAGCTTCACAAAATTCTTGAAATAGATTAAGTCCTTAGAACGATGACCCGGGCTGGGCAAGAAACTCAATTTCTTGTTCTGATGAGCTTCGGTTGAGAATGGTATTGCGATGAGGGTAGCGTCCAAACCGCTGAATAATCTCGAGATGTTTCTTTTCAAAATTATAGTTGTTTTCCATCCCCGCTTGATCGAATAACTGCATCGCTTGCTCATGCACAAGCAGCGATTCACTGTGCATATATGGCATATATAGAAACGTTCGCTGCGCAACAGGGAGCTCTCTATCGGCACCACATGCAATGGCCTCCTGCGCCAAGGCCAGCGCCATTGGGTCACTGGCAAATGATTCGGGGGCGTCGCGAAAAATGTTTCTCGAAAATTGATCCAACACAATAATTTCGGCTAATCGCCCTTCAGGCTGGTTTCGCCATTGCCACAATTCACCGCAGGCCGCGGCGTTATGCAGATCGCCAAAACGTTGCTGTATTGTTTGATCTAACGCTAGGTCTTTTACCCAATGCTGAGTAGGCCTTAACTCACTAAACCAAAACTCGAGTACATCATTCTGTGTCATATTCACTGCCGTCCTTTTATGCGTTCCGTCAACAGGTCGTCGAGCCCTCGCTGGGTTTATGATTTAACTTTGTATACTCTCATGCCGCTCTAGTTTTTTCCTCGAATCAAGGCTGGGGCACGAGACTAAACTGAGTTCCAAGTTCATGGCAGTCTTCCCATTGTTCACAGGAAACAAGATGGTCATTTACGATGCCAACCGCCTGCATAAATGCATAACAAATAGTTGGCCCGACAAAGGTAAACCCTCTTCGTTTTAGCGCCTTAGACATAGCGGCCGATGCCTCAGTGCTAACCGGAACATCCGCCATTGACTGATACCTATTCTGCACAGGCGCGCCATCTACAAAGTCCCACAAAAACTTTGAAAAACTTAGACCTTCTTCTTTTAACGCCAAATAACCTTTGGCATTCTTAATTATCGACTGAACTTTTAGTTTATTGCGAATGACACCAGGATTCTGCAGTAACTCGGCTACCTTCTTATCATCATACTGAACAATACGCTCTGGGTTAAAGTGGTCGTAGGCGGCTTCATAGCTCTGCTGCTTCTTCAAGATCGTTATCCAGCTTAAGCCTGCTTGCTGACCATCCAAACATAGCTTTTCAAAAAGCTCCTGCTCGTCAACGACTGGACGCCCCCAAACATGATCATGATAATGTTTGTAAACGGGGTCTTGCCCACACCAGGGGCAACGATTTGGCGACGTTTCCATTTTTTTCTTTGCTCCGAAGTCTCGGGATCAATAAACTACTTATCCCCAGTTTATGGCATAAAGCCATCGCGCGAACACTTATATTTATGGATTCAGTTATGGCACCTGTTAGTCACTTTTTCGCCTACATTAACCGCTTACGTTGGATAAAGCGCTGGAGCCTGATGCGCAATGCGATCGACGAAGACGTAGCCGTGCATTCATGGGAAGTGGCTACTATTGCGCATGCGCTAGGCATCATTCATAACCAACTTAGCACTGAAGCGATTGATGCAAACAAACTCGCCACTGCCGCCATTTATCATGATGCGACAGAAGTCATTACTGGCGACATGCCAACCCCCGTAAAGTACCACTCCGAAACAATGAAAAATGCTTACAAGCACGTCGAGCGGCAAGCTCAAAGTGAGCTATTGTCTCTGCTGCCCGAGGGTATGCAAGATGAGTTTAGAGAAATTCTGGTGGAAGAAGACCTTCCGGAAATTTATCGAGTATTGCTAAAAGCGGCAGATCGTCTTTCTGCATTATTGAAATGTCGTGCAGAGCTGCGCGCCGGAAATCAGGAATTTGAACACGCTGAAAAGCAAATATTCAAACGTCTAAATGAAGAAGACATGCCCGAAGTGCGTTACTTTCTAGAGGTGTTCGCGCCGGGCTACGAGCTAACACTCGATAATTTATTAGAAAAGTAGATAAACAACCCTTACGGCGACACAAGGTGTCGCTTTGATCATTATTATGACTCCTGTACTTAGAACGTAGTTCAAAAGAAGTGCAAAACAGCACGTCACGTTTATCAGGAGATCATCATGTTTAGAGTTAATGCATTCACACAAAAAGGCACCAAATTCAGATTTCGCGTTCAAGGCGATTCTATTCACGCCGTTCGAGAAACTATTAACACCATCTTTGCGGGACGAAAAATGCGACTAATACTCGTTGAACCGGTATAGCACTGCTATTGATCAGCACTAGGAAAGAAGCGAATGTATCGCATCATTGAGGTCGCTTTAGTAATGCGCGCGCATTTGGTCGAGGTGTGTCAGTAAGTCTTCTCGAATAATGTCTGGAGACAAGACCTTGGCTTGCGCGCCTAATGATAAGAGCCAGTTTCTCAATTGAATTGTGCGCCGAACATGTGCGCTAAGACGCCAAACGCCCGGTCTAAGCGACTGTAAGGTTTGCGTCAGGTTAAGTGGGCTATCGTTTAGATCAATCAGGAGCTTTTGACCGTCCTCAACATACAGGTCAACCACTAAATCGTACTCTTGGGCGTCCTGCGTATGAATCAATACATCCATATTTCCGCCCTCCAGATAAGCCTTTAACTCAAAGTCTTCTGGAACGCTATTAGATAGCGGGCTTAGCTCAACTGATTCAATTTTATGTAGCAAGAAACTACGAAAGCCTTCGTCATCACTATGCTGATCCAGCAAGGGCTCTGCGAACGACCCCTCATCTTTTCGCGCAATCAGATACAGCTTAGGCATCATAATCGCGACGCCGTAAGGGTGCAGTGTATAGTCTTTGGCGTGCTGCCCGCTACGATACCGAATCAAGACTTTTCGTCCTCGCAAAATGGCTTCATAAATACGATCAAGTATTGCCGTATCAAAGTCAGGCGCCTGCAAACTTTGCCCTCGTTGATAAAACTCAACGGCGCGCGTTAAGCGCCGATAGTGTTGCTGACTTAACTTTCGCTCGGCGTTCTGCAACTTATGCTCAGCCCCTTCAAACAAGATGGCCAGCTCCTCGCGAGTGGAGCTTGGCAGCACTTGGCTCAAGTGCTTTTGCGACACCTGCATCGCCAACGCCATATAGGCAGGCATTCGTTCGAAGTCATAGCTAAGCTGTTGATAGGGTTCAAGCGCCCACATTAGGCTCTTCCCTTCGCCACGCGCCATGCTCAAGCCAAAATCATTCTCGTACTCATCGTCAATCAGGTCTCCCAGCAGAAATTTTAAATCTCGCTGAACTAATCGAAACTGACTGCGCGCTTTGTCACTACTGCCATCCAAGTAGCCAGCATCCAGCAAATGCTGAACGATCAGATCGGTTCCAGCCGGATCGAGACGTGAGGACTTTCGATGAGTCAAAAAATTTAGAATTTCTAAACGTCGTAAAAAGGTTTGCATACAAGATCAACGGGTCACGGACTTTTTTGTTTAGACGACTTTTCGTTCTCGGCTTCGCGTTTGGCTTCGATCTGTGCGCGCAACTCTGCCAACTCGGCTTCCATGGTAGCGGGCGTTTCAAACGTCAATTCGCCCAGCTTACCTGAGCGCAGGTCTTGCAATAAAATCGTTGCCGCTTGATATATGTCGACAACCCCGCCGGAGCGTAAACATCCTCGTTTCGTTCCTAACAATGAAAGCATTTCCATTTCCGAGCTCGGCAGGCTTTCCACCTTGTAACGCGTTTTTAATGCATCTGGATAGCTTTGTAGCAGAAACTCTAGTGCAAATAGGGCAACGTCTTCGTATTCCATCGCCGTATCTTTGATCGCGCCCGTCACAGCCAAGCGATAACCACACGCAACCGGCTCAAGTTTTGGCCACAAGATCCCTGGCGTATCCGACAGCGACAAACCATTGTCGAGATTTATCTTTTGCTGACGTTTGGTCACGGCTGGCTCGTTCCCCACTTTAGCGATGGCTTTACCAGCAATACCGTTGATTAGCGTCGACTTACCAACGTTAGGAATACCCATAATCATCGCGCTTAGGTTCTTATCGGAATGCTGTCGATGGGGCACCAACTTATGGCATAACTGTGCAATCGTCCCTTTTCGCGCATCTTGACTGGCCGAGAGCGCGATGGTCCTAACGTTGCCATCTTGCTCAAAAAACGCTTGCCACTGCTTCGTTAACACTGGGTCCGCTAGATCAGACTTATTCAATATTTTGATGCAGGGTTTGTCGCCTTTAAGTTGATTGACCAAAGGATTAGCGCTGCTAAATGGAATGCGAGCATCAAGCACTTCAATGACGATATCGACTTGCGACATCACTTTTTTTATTTCTTTGCGGGCCTTGTGCATGTGCCCAGGAAACCAATTTATGGCCATAGTGATAGTTCGTTATTCTCTCGCTTAGGAATGAAGCGGCTGTTTAAAAAGATAGACCGTCGCGATCACGCCACAGCCTCCAATAATTACCACGGCCCAAATTTTCCCGATCAATGCCATCGAGATCAGCATGCTTCCCCACATGACCAACAAAATTCGTCGACGCAACGTGCGGTCAAAACCCTCTCCGGTTTGGAATGCTAGAATTAAGGGACCAAAATATCGATGCGACACCAACCAGTCATGAAAGCGTTCTGATGAACGCGAAAAACACCACGCGGCAATGCAAAGAAAAAAAGCACCCGGCATCATGGGTAATATCAAACCCATTATCCCCAAAACCACGCATAAACAGCCACATAGAAATAGCGTTCGTTTCATCCAAGGCTTGGCGGTCACATCGAGCATTATGGGTTAGCCACCTCTACAATCTCTCCAATAGACAAGGCGCTAAAAGATTCAGGATCCAGACGACGCTCAGCTAACGCAAGGGCTAGCCTTTCTTTTGGTTCAAAAAACTTTTCAGCCGTTAACTGGAACGTTCCCCAGTGCATACCGAGGCTTCGCTTAGCTCCTACGTCCATGTGCATCTGAACTGCCTCTTCTGGGTTTACATGCTGATCTTTCATAAACCACCGCGGCGCATAGGCACCGATCGGTATTAGTGCTACGTCGATAGACTCAAAACGAGCGCCGATTTCCTTGAACTGAATTTCGTTATAGCCCGTGTCACCCGCAAACCAAAGCGAAAAATCGCCGATAGAAAGGTGCCATGCAGCCCAAAGGGTCTCGTTGCGATCGAACAAACCCCTTGCGGACCAGTGCTGTGAGGGCGTTGCGGTAACCGCCAATTCGCCATAGTTCGCCTGTTGCCACCAATCGAACTCCTGCACATTTTCCGCCGGAACCCCCAAGTCGACAAACCATGATCGCAACTTAAGCGGCACCAAGTATTGGGTACTAGGCCCGAACTTCAAAATCGTCTCACTATCAAGGTGATCATAGTGGCTATGCGAGATAATCACGTAATCAATATCAGGTAACTGCGATTGCTCGATCGGCAACGCGACTAATCGTTTTGGTCCAGCAAATGATATCGGTGATGCACGATCACTCATGATCGGGTCCGTTAAAACAGAGATCCCTTTATATTGAATTAAAAATGTTGAGTGCCCAATCCATGTAATTTGAGGTTGGTCTCCCGGGCCTTGTATACGACCTAAATCACCCGGAATAATTGGCATCAAATCAGCTTCTAGCGAATGATCTGCAAATTCCTCGTCACCAAAATACTTCATTCTTAAGAACGTGAACGGGCTTTTCTCGATAGGCCCTACGTATGGATTTTGAAAACCCTTGGCAGCGTGATGGGCGGGTCGCTCTGAAGGTTCATCAATGTGCTTGCAAGCAGTTAACGCAATACTTGCAACAACGCCAGTAAGAAGGAATATTGCTTTGATTCGATTTAGTAAAACAGACATCGTAAGCCGCGTTAGGGGTATCAAAATGAAGTCGCACTATACCATGAGAAATCCGAGAGTCAGTTTCTATTAGACAGTACTAGCAAGGACGAAGATAATACCTGATTTTTTCGGGAGTCAATAAGATGTCCATTGCCAAAGATACGGTTGTTTCTTTTCACTATCGCCTGCGTGACGAATCTAACGAAGAGCTAGAATCTTCACATGGTGGCGACCCTATGGCCTACCTTCACGGCCATAGCAATATCATTGCGGGCCTTGAATCTGCCCTTGAAGGACATGAAAAAAGCGACGTATTTAGCGCTACAATCGCACCGGAAGACGGCTATGGTCTTCGCCAGGAAGACGCGACACAACGCGTTCCGTTAAAACACTTAATGGGAGACAAGAAACAACATCAACGCTTAAAAGCCGGCGATGTTGTTTCTATCAATACCGATGATGGCGCGAGGCAAGTCGTTGTAATCAAGGCGGGCAAGTTCAACATCGATGTTGATACCAATCACCCTCTCGCAGGGAAAACGCTGAGTTTTGACATCGAAATTCTGGATATACGCGACGCGACATCTGAAGAAGTAGCGCATGGTCATGCTCACGGAATTGGCGGGCATCAGCATTAACAAGTCGCAATGTTTGACGGTGGCCCACGCAAAAAAAACCAAGTAAGGTGTGGTCACTTTTACAAAAAAATTATCTGTCCCGGAAAACACTCATGAAAAAAACGCTTATCGCGCTCGCTCTTGCTGGTGCCACCTCATTTGTGACGGCCGCTGATGCCGTTAAATCTTTAGACTCTAAAGAGCAAAAAGTTAGTTACGGCTTTGGTCTTATGCTGGGCAAGCGCATGAACAATGACCTACCTGATATGGACATGGATACATTCGTTCAGGGTGTAAGAGATGCCTTTGAAGGCAATGCACAACTCATTAGTGATGACGAAGTCGCTAAATTGCTAAGCGACTACCAAAGAGAGCAACAAGAAGCTCAAATGGCAGGACTCAAAAAAATTAGCGATGAAAACAAAAAGACGGGAATGGATTTCTTGTCAGAGAACAAAAATAAAGAAGGCGTTGTAACACTAGAAAGCGGCCTTCAATATAAAGTCATTACCGCAGGAAAGGGCGTTCAACCTGGCCCTACAGACACTGTAAAAGTGCACTATACGGGGTCTTTAATTAACGGCGAGGTCTTTGATAGTTCTGTACAACGAGGCGAGCCAGTAAGCTTTCCTGTCAATGGCGTAATCTCTGGCTGGACTGAAGCATTACAACTGATGCCTACCGGATCAAAATGGCAGCTGTTTATTCCATCAGACTTAGCTTATGGCACCAATGGAAGCCGCTCCATCGGGCCTAATGAGACATTGTTGTTCGATGTCGAACTGCTTGAAGTAATGAAGTAAGAACGCAAAATCTGGCGACCATCAATCTATGATGGTCGCTTCTTCTTTTCCTATCCTAATATAGAAGCAACTGCGTCGGTTCGTATGACAAGCCGCCCCAGTTTGTTCGATCTTCGCTAGTAATACGTCCCCGTCACAATCCGTTGTTAACTCTCTCAATTGCTGGACATGCCCAGAGCTTTCACCTTTTCGCCAGTAAGCCTGACGCGAACGAGACCAATAACACATTCGGCCCGTTGCGATCGTTTCTTGCAACGAAGACTTGTCCATCCATGCAAACATCAACACTTTTCCAGAATCAGCATCTTGGGCGATAACGGGTATCAAACCCTGTGCATCAAACGTTAGCGCATTTAGCACCGCTTCGTTAGGAAAAGTCTTACCTGCCTCAGAACCTTCTATTTCCTTAAACCACTCTTTCATTACTGGCCTATGCACTTAAATGTTTATGTTGTTTGGCAACTAGTGTTTTTATTAAACCGCCATTAGAACCTGCAATAAAGGAGAAGATGTAAGCGGCTCCCATCGTTAAAATAATGGCGGAACTCGTTGGCCAA
Source organism: uncultured Oleiphilus sp. (assembly GCA_913020045.1). Lineage (GTDB taxonomy): Bacteria > Pseudomonadota > Gammaproteobacteria > Pseudomonadales > Oleiphilaceae > PZPK01. The sequence continues at coordinate 35,975 of CAJWBE010000019.1, read as the reverse complement.
GCGGCATGATATGACGCAAGCAGCCCTAAAAAGCACGACAGCGATGAAACCAAAATTGAAACGCCGATTAAGCCATCAAGTCGTGCTACCCAATACCGCGCAATCGCCGGGGGTAAAATCATCATACCGACCGACATTAGCGTCCCGAGCGCATTGAATCCCCCTACCAAATTAAGCACAACCAGCACTAAGAACCCCATATGAGCCCAAAGACTTAAGCCGCTAACGGAGCGCAAAAAAGCACTGTCCATGCATTCCATCACCAGTGGGCGATACAATACGGCTAGCGAGATTAACGTAATGCTGCTGATAGCACCGAGTAGAATTAAAGCGTCATTATTCAGCGCTAAAGCGGACCCGAATAACACATGTAACAAGTCCACCTGACTGCCATTCAATGAAATAATTAGCACTCCTAGTGCCAGCGAAATGAGGTAAAACGCAGCCATACTGGAATCCTCACCGACATCCGTCAGGCGTGAGACAAGACCGGATAACAGCGCCACCAAACATCCCGCAACAATGCCGCCAATGGTCATAGCGCCAATCGACAGACCCGCCACCATAAAACCTACTGCCGCTCCCGGCAGGATCGCGTGCGCCATCACGTCACCAGTCAAACTCATCCGCCGTAGCATTAGAAACACGCCAATCGGCGATGCACTAATCGAAATCGCGAAACAACCAACCAATGCCCGTTGCATAAAAGAAAACTCGGTGAACGGAGCAATGAGAAATTCAAACATCTGAAGACCTCTTCCGGGATTCGCTACGCATGTGAACACAGCCCCGCTTGCTCATCAAAAGCCTCATTTAGCTGCCGCGCTTTCGATAGATTATTGTCAGTTAACACGGTTTCAGTTGGTCCGTAAGCAATTGGCTGACGAGAAAGTAGAAGTGTTTCTGGGAAATGCCCACGAATAATATTCAGCTCGTGCAACACGGCAATCACCGTCTTTCCGCTTTGGTGCCACAAGGCAACTTGCTCAAGCAAGTCTTCCGTCGTCTTGCTATCGATTGCGGTAAAGGGCTCATCCAGCAATATCAGGTTTGCCTCCTGCATTAGCAGTCGAGCAAACAAAACACGCTGCATTTGCCCGCCAGATAGCGTCGATATTAACCGTTTCTCAAATCCTGCTAAGCCAATTTGCTCAAGCGCAGAGCCCACCTTCTTTTTGTGTTGCATCTTAAGGCGGCCAAAAGCACCGGTCTGCTTCCAAGCCCCAAGTGAAACTAGCTCATCAACGGTAATTGGAAAACGTCTATCCACCTGACTTAGCTGCGGAAGGTAAGCAATTTCATTGCGCCGTATATCGTGACACTCAACGGACCCATCAAGCGGGCGAAGCTGGCCCATAATCCCCTTCAGCAACGTTGACTTACCAGCGCCGTTTGGTCCGGTCAATGCTAACAAAGCACCGCGCTGCACTCCCAAGGTCAAATGGTGGACGGCGGGGTGAAGGTCGTACCCTAACGTGAGATTATTGAACTGAAGAATCAACTAGCACTCACCCATGTAATACAGAGCCACATTGGAAACAACAGCACCGTAGCAACGACAAGGCGCTGAATAACACCCATTTCGAGAAGAGAACGACGAAGCATAGAAAAAGAGACATGATGAAGTATGAAATTGTTATGTTATAACAATACTTTGTTGATTAACACTTCCGCGACTCAAGGCTCTATGCGCATACAATGTCGAAGACAGAGACGACGATCGACCAAAAGATTATGGCCTAACTATGAATGACGTCACTGTTTAGGGAAATATGCGGCGTATAGTGATTTTTGTGCAAGAACTGAACAACATACTACTCTGGTTAAATTGGTCTATCCTTAATCACAGTGAACGTCGTTTCTGACGGCACGGTAAGATATTACTCTTTAGTTAATTAGCCTAGAAAAACAACAAACATTTAATGGAGGCATTAATATGAGTTTACTGCATACTTTCGGCATTCTAACCCACCCAGATAGAGAGTGGGAATCGATCCGACAAGAGCGAGAGTCAACAACCAAGCTTTATCTGAGCCATGTAATTCTATTAGCAATGATCCCTGCAGCCGCTGCGTTCTACGGAACAACCGCCGTGGGCTGGCAAATTGGGGATGGTGAGTTTGTCAAACTAAGTCAAAATAGTGCAGCTCAGCTCTGTATATTATTTTACGGCGCAATGCTTTGCGGCATTTACTTAATAGGTAAGTTTATAGACTTCTTTTCAATGACATATGGCGTCGCTGAGTCCGAACATAGAGGCATTGTTTTAGCTGCTTATACTGCAACGCCGCTCTTTCTGATGGGGATCATCGCCGTATACCCAGTTTTATGGGTCAATATGGTCGCCGGCATCCTCGCCGTTTGTTGGTCCGTTTATCTATTGTACGAAGGCCTGCCAATACTCATGAAAATCCCTGAAGACAGGGGCTTCATGTTTGCAACATCGGTACTTACCGCGGGCTTAGTGATGCTAGTTGGCTTGTTAGCCATTAGTGTCGTTATCTGGAGCGTCGGAATTGGACCAGAGTATGTGAGCTAAGCTCTCCTCTCTGATCGTGAAAAGGCTTGCATTGCGCAGGCCTTTTTTATGCGCTTTGTTCCGCCGAAGTAATAACAAGTCTCACAATTCGTTCGATCAAGGCGTCTGGGTCATCTAGATATGGCTTTAAATGTGGCGTCACCGTTGTAATTAGGTCCCGGTTTAAGCCAAACATATCCATTAAGCCAACCATCGTCGCTACGCTTAATTCTACTTCAGCGTCATCAACAGGCCTATCCACAATTGCTCCGATTAACTTGGCAAGAAACGCCAGCTGATGTGCAAAGTGCTCTTCTGCAAGCTGATCGAATAAATGAGACGGGTACTGGCACTCTCGCTTTATCAACATGAAGTGCCAATTATCTTCAATATCTGCGGCACATAGTCGCAGGTATTCCTTAACTACCGAAGACAGCACCTCGCGCGGTCCTTCACCCTCAAATTCATGAGAATCCAGCCTGTCACGGACACACGCCTCCTTTAGCACCTCACCGTAAAGGGATTCTTTGGTTCCAAAGTGGTAGTTTAGCGCGCCTAAATTAGCATTGGCCGCCTCAATAATGTCCCGCACAGTCACCTGATTGTAACCATGCTCGGAAAACATCATCCCAGCGACGTGAACCAGCTTTTGCTTAGTTTGAATTGAGTCTTTCGGAGAGCCCAAGGTATATCCAGATCTAGAATTATTTTAATTGTGAAAGAATAATAGCGTCCTAAGCACAGAAATAAAACTAGAGCATACTATAGTCGAGAGCCCTGTCTCACTAGTGCAACGCAACCACTTGCTTCGGGGCGGCAACACGAGGCGACCCTTTAAATGCTCCCCAACTCACGAGCGCGTACTTAGTGCCACTTTCGATGGGTAACGACTCATGTGAGAATACATGGTTGGAAGGAAACAGTACTAAGTCTCCAGCCTTCGGCTGGTAGCCGAAGTTCAAGCCTTTAAACTTCAAACCGCCACCAACATAATCGTCGTTAAGGTAAATCAGGATACTAAAATCACGATCTATGAAACGGTAAAAACGATTAGCTTGCGTGCAGTAATTCTCAGCATCGGAATGCATAGAGTACTTCCCACCAACGCTGTATCTTAGCATTTGGGGCGTTTCAAACCATTCCGGTGGAGCAACGTGAGCCGGCAAGTGCTCTCGACATGCTCGCTCCATCCACTCAGTGACAACGGACTGTTGTTTCTCTAAGTGCACGCGCTGTGTCACTCGAGTAGGGTGTCGACGTATGATTTTGCGGCCAGTTTTTGGGTCAGTATCAACAATTTTGAGCCACTCGCGCTTCTGCTTATTTGCAAACCCCACCAGTTTCTTGCATTCCTCTTTGGGCATAAACCCCGGTACAACTTTTATCGACTGGGGAAATACTCGCTGAGCTGACCCTGACGCGCAGCACTGACCAAAGGGCCGCATGGAGCCACAGTAGCAGGGCTTACCCGTGTTGAAATGGAACGACGGAACATAAAATCTGGTTTGCATATCACTAATCCACACTTGCCAATACTTGGGAAACAACAGTAATACGCCTGTATGATACAAGCGTTCGAAACAAATGTATCATACAGGCGTATTAATTGTATATGCGAATTGCAAACCAATGTCATAGAGCGCCGCCGGTCATCGAGTCATTCACCATGCGTCGCCGAGCTTAAGCGCTTCTAAGGTTTTTTCTGTTCCGACACCATATCCTTCAACACTTCTATTTCACGATAAAGATCAGCCAAAGTTTTTACGCCATCTTTGCGATCTTTTTCATCCTTAATTTTCTGATTCTCTTCTTCTAAAACACTAACAACAATACCTATCACCATGTTCAAAAATGCAAAAGCTGTAAAAAATATGAATGAAATGAAGAAAAACCAACTGAAGCTATAGACCTCCATAGTTTCGTACATTACGTCAGTCCAATCCTCAAACGTCATGACCCGAAATAGCGTTAACATCGAAATGGCAATATCACCCCAAAGGGATGGATTGATGACAGCAAAGAAGGTTGTCCCAACGGCGGCATAAATATAGAAAATAATGAACATTAAGAGCAGAACATAGCCTAATTGAGGCATCGCTTTTAACAAGGAATTCAAAAGCAAGCGTAATTCTGGAATGATTGAAATCATCCTCAACACTCTAAAAATCCGAATCAAGCGCCCAACAATTGCAAGATCAGAGTTATCAATCGGTATTAAGCTCACAGCAACAATGAGCGTATCGAAAATATTCCAACCGCTACGAAAAAAATGTGCCTTTTTCTCTTCACCTAAAAACCGGATAACAATTTCAAAAAGAAATATGCCCGTGATCGCCCAATCAAGCCAAATCATTATCGTTAGAAGCTCTGGCGGCATGGCATATGTCTTGGCACCAATGATGAGTGCGGAAAATATAATGACGCCAACGACAAAAAGCTCAAATGCTTTATGACTTCTAATTTCTAAAAACCGCTTTTGTAATGAATATGTATTCATAAGCCCTAACAATAAATGATGAGATATACACCTGTAGCCGCGAAACGGATAGGCCGGGTACGCAATTCTAATACACAAAAGCTAAATAAGTAGATTTGAGTAAAGCGAGGTTATAAAATTTTCGTGACTTGCGGTCATATGACTTTTAAAAAAATACGGAGAACAAAAAATGCCCCTGTGCGGCACAACTATAATCACTAAAAAGCAGGCCGAATTTGCCCAGCGAGAGCAGGAAATATTAAACGCTGCGTTAAGCTTATTTGAAGGACCCCATTGGGAACAAGTAACGGTAGAGCAGATTTCCAAAAAAGCCGAGATTGGAAAAGGAACCGTTTATAAGCACTTTGCAAGCAAAGAAGAAATATATGCCTACATTACACTCGATTTTACAGAGCGCTTATTTGAGTCTTTCGAAAAGGTTATCCATCATGAGGAAGTGCTAGATAATCTCAAACACGTAATTCGTGTCGCTTTCGAAGACTTCTTAAACAACCCGGCCCAAGCTCGCGTGTCTTTTTATTGTAAGAGAGAAGACTATCGAAACCGTCTAACGAGCGAACTTCGGGAAAAATTTGAAACAATGGACCGTCGAGTAGAAGACTTTTTTGGTGCAATATTACAACCCGGCATAGACAAAGGGCTGTTTATCGACAAACCTATCGAGCACTTGGTAATGGGCTTAGAGGCAACTTTTGACGGTGCTATTAGCATGATATGGAACAGCGATATCAGCTACCAGCATGCAAGCGATCAGGAGAATTTTGTAGATATTATCAGCGAATATATGCTGGCGGGACTTGTTGGCTTAGGTAAGTCTTAACTAAAAGAGGGTATCAAACAAAGATCAGGGGCATTGAAATCCGTTCAATACCCCAAATACGAGCATCCCTTACTAATCCTTTAGTCATATACATCCATGAGCTTCCTTGTTACACATCCGATGTGTTCTGTCAGTCCATGGAACTATAATAGGAAGTCTCGCGCCTCAACAGAAGAGGATATATCTACAATCTACGTAAGAGATCTCCTACGCGGATTCGTTTTCAACAGCGGGATCATCGGCAGGAACAAACTGAACCTGCTTTCGAGTCCAATCTATGTGCTTTTTTTGTACCGAAATGATCTGGTCAAGATGAAACTGGTGCTTCTCGCCCTTCAAAGACATTTGATCTTGGTTATAGCTAAATTTGCCCGATAGTTCTCGCACAGCTAGAAAACCCTCAACGCCATTTTTCAACAAGCGGACTTGGCAACCTGCAGCAAATACCTTTACAACAACGGCATTTTGAACATCATTCTGTTTATTCATAAACTGACATTTAAGCCATTGCTCGACGTCATAAACCGCCGCTCTCGCAGTTTGTAATCGCTTATCAAGTCCAGCCAGAAGCTCATCGTCAAACACACCCGTCGCGTCGCCTGAAAGATACTTGGCAAGCTGACGATGCAACAGATAGTCGCTCGCCTTTCTTAACGGCGACGTAAATGTTGTGTAACAAGGAAGGCCCATCGCAAAATGAGGTCCCGCTTCAGCCGACAGCTCAGTCCGTGAAAGTTGTCGAGACCAAAGCGTAAACAAACTCTTGCTCTCTTCTTTCGCTAGTAGGCTGCGAACACTTTTTCCATAATCATCTAACTGAGTTATGTCAGTTACTGCGCTTTCTGGCGCCTGTTGTTTAATAACGGCAGCTAACGCGTCTCGGCGATCTTCGCGCACACCATCATGTCTCACGAAAATTCCCGGCAACTCTTTGGCAATAAGTAATGAAGCAATCGACCGGTTAGCCGCGACCATGCACTCCTCGACTAATCGATGAGCCAAGGTATATTCTTTCGCCGAAATCTTAGCAATTTTTTGCTTGTCATTAAGTTCAAGATAAAACTCAGGTTTTCCTGGCTGAATAATCGCATTTTCTCTTCGCCAGTTTTCTAGCGCAGAAGACAGACCCGCTAAGGTACGAACCATTGTCTGCGCTACATCGTCACCCTCATCACCCTTAATAAACTCGTCAGCCGCGTTATAGCTAAGTTTCCTAACCGAACAAACTAATGCATCACAGACCGAGTACTCGCCAATTTCACCTGATTCACTTACCTCAACAGTGACGACACGAGCCAAGCGTTTTTTGCCTTCATTCAACGAGCCTAAGTCTGACGAAATTAACGGAGGTAACATCGGAACAGATTGCCCTGGCAGGTATACCGTTGTTCCACGCTTAAGTACCTCTTTATCGATTGCCGAGTTTTCTTTGATCAGAGCGACTGGGTCAGCTATTGCGACCCGCAGCAACCAACCCTTATCAGTTTTTTCGGCCCACAATGCATCGTCTAAATCCTGAGTCGCTTCAGAGTCAATAGTCACAAAGGGGAGCGTTGTTAAGTCTTCTCGAGCATCGGACAAACGCTCGATCGCACTTTCATCTAGCGCTTCTAGCTCGCCGAGCACGGAAGGAGACCAGTCAGCAGAGATGCCATGTTTTAGCATGGAGTATTTCCACTCAACCCCGGCTTCTTGTTCTGAGCCGATAACCTCTAAAACGGCCGCCTGAGCTTTTCCATTTTTAATTGGATGCTGAGTAAGCTTGCAGCGTACTAGATCTTTTGCCTTGGCATTCTTTCGTTTAGGGGGGGGCACAAACATCCACTGCGAGAGGCCTTGAATGTCGGCCTCGACAAAATGCGCATTTCCTTTAGTCAGATATTTGCCAAAAAATTCTTTTGTCGGCGAGTCAATCAGCCTTTCTATTAGAGCAAACGTCTTATTTTTCGGCTCTTTTTTTACTTCAACCTCAATACGGTCACCGGGCAACACTTTCGCCATTTCATCAGCAGGTAAAAAAATGTCTTTTCCGCTATCCAAAGTAACAAACCCGAACTTATTACTCGTTCCCTTCACAACCCCTTCATGAAGGTTCCGGCTCGCTTTAATATCGCTCTTTAGCTGTTTAAGCTGGCTAAGCGCATCGATTTTTAACATGTTACTTTCCTGGTCATCAATTGAAGAGCGTTAGAAAACACTCAGAGTGTTTTTTATAGGAGCGGAGACTAACGATCTTTTATTAGCATTAAAAACTCACTTCGCGTCGCCTGAGAATCGCGAAATGCGCCTAACATTACGGAGCTATTCATCACCGAGTTTTGTTTCTGAACGCCTCGCATCATCATGCACATATGCTGAGACTCGATCACAACGGCAACGCCTCGCGCACCGGTCACACTCTGCACGGCGTCTGCAATTTGCCGTGTTAAGTTTTCCTGAATTTGAAAGCGTCGAGCGTACATATCAACAATTCTGGCAAACTTTGATAATCCCAGCACCTTGTTATGTGGCAAATAAGCAATATGGCACTTGCCAATAAATGGCAGCAAGTGATGCTCACATAGCGAATACAATTCAATATCTTTTACGATAACCATCTGATCGCTGTCAGACTCGAATACTGCGCCATTTACTATTTCTTCTAGCTTTTGGTCATAACCCTGAGTCAAAAACTGCATCGCTTTTGCGGCTCTGTTGGGCGTATCAATCAATCCCTCGCGCGACGTATCCTCGCCTAAAGCGGCAATTATTTCTTTGTAGTGTCCGGAAATATTCTCAAGCATCCAATCAACCTATTTTGATTCTGCACGCAGATAAACGCGCCACGCATCGCTCTTGCGACAAAGCGGCACAATTTAACATGAGTACGCGGGTCTTGGAATGACTTTTAAATGACAACAGCCGCAGCTAGTTTGCATAGTGCGGCCATTCTTTGGAACATTTTGAGGGAAGGTTTTAGCTAAGCTGGCTTAATTTGATACGCAACTGCTCACATTGCTCCAAGCTACTTCCAGAGCCTTCGGACGCTGAGCGCAGCTGACTCACAGCGCTATTCATCGTTTCTTTCAACTGTTCACTAGTATGTAATTGATTTGTCAGGCTATCCTTCAAGGCATTCGCTGCGTCCGCGCTTCCTAGTGCCGCCGATTCCATGCCGCTCAAGTTATTCAGCGTCTCCGTTGCAATTGTGACGCTACTATTGATCACTTCAGCCACTTCTTGTTGCTTAGAAATAACAGAGTTGGAAATTTCAGTAATTTTCGTGATTTCTGTCTGTATTTCTTCTGCAGATTGGTTTGAGGTATTTGCGAGCTGTCTCACTTCATCCGCTACCACAGCAAAGCCCCTACCATGCTCCCCCGCTCTTGCAGCTTCAATTGCAGCGTTCAATGCAAGCAAGTTGGTCTGATCCGCAATGGCCTTTATCGACTCAAGCAATTTACTAATCGTTTTATTACTGTCATCTAGGTTTTCTAACAAAGAAGTGAACTCTGAAATATAACGAGAGGACATCTCTACGTTACTGGATAGTTGCCTCATATCGGCGTTACATTGCTGCGATGATTCTGCTGTCTGCGTTGCTGACGCACCAGATTGCTCTGAAGCGGACAACACAGACTGACCTTCGAAAACCAATGTATCGACGTTTCTTAAGGCCGATTCAATACCACCGATGTTCGACTGTAATCCAGATCGTCGGTCCTCAATAGAGCGCATAACCTGTTCAACCAACTCTGCTGGTTTCTGGCTGAGCAAACTATCAAGCATGGCAGCACGCCGCTCAAGGACTTCAAGCTCATGCTTGTCGACAGCGACTTGATTGTGTTCCAGTGTGTTTTTTCCTAAACCAAACATATTCTCATCCAGTTTTTATTATGTGTCCGAGCATCACGCATTTTCTGATACCCGTCTGTCTACTCTCTATCGGCCGCGTTATTCGAATCTAAACAACTTTTACTCACCATTGAGTCTAGTCGGGATCTCTAAATTTACCTGCTCACCGGCGACTGAGAAATACAAAGCATTTCGGACAACCATTGCTCCCATGTTTGCCCTGACCTAACCGCGCAGACCGTAACATCCAAACTAGCCGCCTGACCATGGGAAAAATCGTAGACCTCGCTTGCTCTTCGCAAATCAGACTCCAACTTACTGGCGCTTTTCTGGCTGGTATTTGGAAGCAATACAACAAAAACATCGTTACCATAACGGAACAGGCTATCGGTATTGCGAATTCGGCTTTCCCAAATACTAACTAATTCTTCCAAAACTAAAGCGCACTTGGCCGCACCATACTCAGCCTGCCAGCTTTCTAATTGGTTGGTCCGAATACAAATCGCACTAATATCAAGCGAATATCGACGAAAGCCCTCCACCGCAGATGCCATTTCCTCCACCAGTGCCGATCGGTTTCCGAGCCCCGTCATGATATCGACACGGCGACATAGATTTGCCTCACGACGCGAGACTAGAAGCCTTGAGACTAGCGCATACGAAAGTGCCATCACCGCGAGCGATAAGGCCATTGAACGAACAACAAAAAAACTATCGATAGCGTCGTTATGCAATAAGAAATTTAAAGCCAACACCACTAAGAGACTCAATAAACTATAAACAACAGCCCAAAGAGGAGTCAGTAAAATAAAGCTAGCGACAATCACAAGCAACAAACCCTCACTCGAGTTTTGCCCAAAATAGGCACTGAGGGAAACCGCGATAGCAACAAACGCAAACATGCCTATAGTGCGCTTTTGGTTAAGTTTCTTAGCAGGCAAACGAACGGAGAAAAGAGCATAAATCGAAGCTGGCAAATATAACAGCCCAGTCCACGTATCATCTGAGCTAAAAAGTAAGAGGGATTCCAGAAAACAAAATAGTAAAAGGGCGCCAGATGCAAGTTTAGACAGCCGCTTATCGGGAAAAGATTCTTCTGCAAGTCCTACCGAAAACATATCGTCATACTCGCATTAAACAATACACATTAAACACAGGTAGAGATAAGAGATTCCAGAAATAAAAGATCAGGAATACTAGCTTCTTCCCCATCAACTCTAACTCGCGATGCTTCCGCTGGGCCTGATTTTTCCGCTGCCGACTCAATAGAATCTTCAGAAATTTTTACCAAACGAGGAATACCCTGGGTCGCTATTGCAAAAAATGGTAAGCGTTCATTATCTTTACCGATGCTATTAATAACAGCGACTCGAGAGCCAGTAGAAAACGAAAACGCTTGTTCATTAGCTAATTCATAAGAGATCAAAGGAACGCTAATCCCTCGCCACTGAATAACGCCAAGAAAATACTCCGGTCCTTCTTGCTCTACCAGTTCTTGAAACTCAACAACTTCGGCAACACTTACGTTAGGCAGCAAAAGATTTCCATTGCTGATAGGCAAGTAAAAGCTAGGTATGACATCCAGAACATCTGACACTTTATTTTCCTCTTAATCTCAGCACGCACTCGCATGCCCGCACAATCACTAAGTAATTCTACCTTCGCTCGCCGCTAGCTTTATCAACGCATCCGCTAACGCCTCAGGCTCAGCCGACAAATCACTGCAACCCAAGTCCAATACAGATTGGGGCATTGAACTATTTGCGCAAGACTCTGGTAACTGGGTCCAAATTCGACAACCCGACTTTTTCATTTGAGGTATCGTCATTGAACCATCATTTCCCATCCCACTAAAGACGATGACATGGCAGCGGTCACCATAATAAGCAAACAGATTCGCCAATAACTGATCGATCGACGGACCATAGGGCCCCTGCCACGCATGCTGTTTTAGCAGACAGCCTTGATCACTAAACTCTGTCTGTTGATCCACCGGAACAACCCGTACTTCACCCGCCATAATAGAGTCACCCGATACCAAGGGACTCAAATCTAACTCTGAATGGCGCCCAAGTACGTCCGTCAGTACTTTTGAAAAGTGTGCATCCACATGCTGAGCATACAAAAATCCGTAGTCCAGTCCGGCTGGAAGCTTATCCAAAAATTCTTTCACTGCTCCGGGACCACCCAGCGACGCCGCGAGTACCCAAACCTCTTTCGCCTCCCTCCTTGGTAACGAAGACTTACGTTTTTCCTCAACGACCGGCGCATCATACTTTGCGACAATACGAGCAATAGAGTCGGCACCTTCAACGCTTTCGATTAATTTTATCTGCTCTTTTAGCTTTGTTAGCAAGCGACGCTGCCAAGAAACATAGGCAATATCTTGCTGCGGAGGTGCCAGCTCAAGCCCTAGCAGAAATGGAACATTTCGCTCGTCCAAAGAGAGCATAATGTCCGTGAAATCAATACTGTCGTCTTCGAGTGCAACTATCCAACAATCGACTAGTTCAATACGTTCAGGTAGCTGCTCAAAAAACTGCTCAGGCGCGCAGCTCACCGTTAATTCGACCCCATTTCCTTGCAAAGCACTCTGCAACATATGTCTTTGCAAGGGTGAATCTGAAATCACACCTAACTTGGGGATTGCAATGGCACTCAATTCAATAACGTCATTTTCTCAATGGTTTCCAGTAGCTCTTTTTCCTGGAATGGCTTACCGAGGTATTCGTTAACACCAATAGACAGCGCTCTATCGCGGTGCTTTTTACCTGTTCGCGATGTAATCATAATAATGGGCACATCCTTTAGCCGCTCGTCATGGCGTACCAGTGTCGCCACCTCAAAGCCATCCATTCGCGGCATCTCGATATCCAGAAGCATGACGTCTGGCTTGATATCTTGAAGTTGCGCAATCGCATCTACACCATCTTTCGCTGTCACAACCTCCATCCCGTTTCGCTCAAGTAACCTTGTGGTTACCTTGCGGACCGTAACCGAGTCATCAATCACCATTACAAGTGGCGTATCATCGACTTTATCGACTTGAACACCGATATCTTCGGCACTATCCAGAATTCCAGCTGACTCATCTCTTATCAATGCAGGTAAGTCTAGAATAACAACGACACTACCATCACCAAGAATCGTGGCGCCCGACACTGCATGAACACCACCAAACTGAGTACCAAGGCTTTTAACAACAATTTCCCGGCTGCCCATCAAACTATCAACTTGCAATGCCATCGGTTTGTCAGCACCACGCACCAAGATAACAGGCAAGGGCAAAGGTTGGCCCTGCAATTTAGGTTGGTGAACACTGTGCAGCAATTTACCTAAGTACTGCAGCTCATATTGACGTCCAGCATATTCATACAGCGGTGCATCTGGCTTGTAATACTCTTCCAATTCAAACGGACTAACTCGAACAATACCTTCAATAGTATTCAGCGGGATTGCATAGAAATCATCACCAGTGTTGACCATCAATGCTCGATTCACCGACACAGTGAACGGTAATCGAACCGTAAACTCGGTTCCTTTTCCAAAGGTTGAGTCAATTTCTATCGTGCCGCCCATCAGTTTAATCTCACTGGCGACCACATCCATGCCCACGCCTCGGCCAGAGATTTGCGTCACTTTCTCAGCAGTACTAAATCCAGGCAGCATAATAAATTGCAAGATTTCATGCTTACTAGATTTGGCGTCCGTACTAACTAGCCCTTGGCTAATCGCTTTATCACGAACTTTCTCATCATTTATACCGCCACCATCGTCACGCATACGAATGACAACATCACCACCCTCACGAGAGAGTGACAAGGTAACGTTTCCAACCTCTGGTTTGCCTGCTTTAATTCGCTCTTCAGCAACCTCAATCCCATGATCCAAGGCATTTCGTAGCATATGTTCTAGCGGCGCAATCATTCTCTCCAGTACCGAACGATCCATCTCGCCTTCGGCATTAGAAACATCAAAGTCCACTTGTTTAGAGAGCTCGCTACCAATTTGTCTTGCGATCCGGCGTAAGCGAGGCACCATAGACGAAAACGGAATCATTCGAGTCTTCATCAAGTTTTCTTGTAACTCAGAATTGATTCGTGATTGCTGCAACAGCAAGGTTTCAGCACCACGAGTCCTATCAGCCAAGGACTCTCTCAGCTCCATCAAATCGGTAGTACTTTCCGTCAGTGATCTAGAAAGCTGCTGAATAGATGAATATCGATCCATTTCGAGCGGGTCAAAGTCATCATATTCGGCAGTCGCAAACCCTTCCTTCTCGGCTCTAAACAAGACTTGAGCTTCCGTCTCCATTTCCATTCGACGTAACTGTTCTCTCAAACGATCAATCGTCGCTGCCATTTCTTCCAGAGTGAAGCCGAAATCACTAATCTGAGTTTCCAAACGTCCGCGAGAGATACTCGTTTCACCGGCCAAATTAACGAGCTCTTCTAGCAGGCCAGAAGAAACTCGAATAGTCTCTTGCGGCGACGCTTTAGCCGTTTCGGCCGCCTTAGGAGCAGCGGTCGTCGGTTTCGCTTTCTTGGCAGCGATATCTTTCTTAGGTCTAGCGGATTCTTTGGCCGGCTCTTTCGCTGTTGCGTCAGACGCCGTTTCAATCGTTTCTTTATCCGCAACTGGCACGCTTTCAGCAGCAGACTCAACCACTTCAGACGATTGCGGCTGAGCATCATCACCCTGAACCTTAGAGGCTAAGGTGTCTATTAACTTGAGGATACTGTCTTGTCGCGCAAGAACATTCGCTTTCAATTCATCGGCAAAAGGCGTCTGCTTGTTCAGCGCATCAACCAGTAATGTTTCTAAATCATGGCTTTCATCCGCGAGGTCTTTTAGATCAGAAAGCCGGGCTCCACCCTTAAGCGTATGAAGAACTCTCTGAACTTCGCGATTAAAATCATCATTGTTAGGCTCAGATGACCAGGCAGAAATTTGTTCTTCGAGCGCTTCGCTTAACTCTCGAGCCTCTTCTACAAAAATTTCTAACACTTCCAAATCTAGGTCAGGGTCATCAAAATTGGTGGTCAAAACCTGCTCTGACGCCGCATTACGGTTACGAGAGCTCGGACCACTCAGCCCAGCAGTGCTAATTTTAGTCACCAACTTCGGACGTGAATTGACCGACTTACCAAGCATTAAGCTATCAAGCATGGCATCCAATACTGAATGCATTTCGATCAACGCCTTAATCAGCTCTATTCGCCCTTCACGGCCAGCGGAAATATAAAGTGTTAAGCGGTCTTCTGCCGCTTCTGCCAAATCAGCGATCGCGTCAATATCAGCAAGCCTTGCTCCGCCTTTCAGGGTATGCACTTCACGCTGCAGCACTAAGGCTAGATTCTCGTTCGAAGCGTCCTCAGTCCATTGGTCAAGGCTCTCTGAAATGGCAGTCAGTATGTCCTTACTTTCGTCTAAGAATAGAGGTAGTAGGTCGCCATCTAGATCTTCACTGATATCAGCTGAGCTATCAGGGACCTCTTCATGATCCGCATTGCTCTCAATGGCTGCGGGCTCTGACGTACTACCCGTTTCAACCACCGCCTTAATTTCAGCGAGTAATGCGCTTGCATCTGGTAACGGCTGGCCTGCGGCTACCGCCTCAACCATATTTGCCAACGCGTCATGACAACTCAGACAAAGCTTAATCATGCCTAAATCGATTCCAAAACGGTTCTCTACGATACGCTCAAACAAAGTTTCTAATTCGTGAGCAATATCGCCAATCAAACCAACTTCGGCCATACGCGCACCACCTTTCAAGGTGTGTAATTCGCGCTGCAGCTCGGCAACTAGATCCAAATTATGCGTGTCCGTTTCCCACTGATGTAGCAGAGTCCCAGAGTTATCAATAATATCGCGTGCTTCTTCCAGAAATATTTCTACAAGTTCAGGGTCTAAGTCCATCAATGCACTCGACACGCCTGGCGAAGCGGCAACCACCTCGTCTTCGACGACCTCGGGTTCAGCTACTACAACTTCACTAACGTCTTGCTCTTCGCTAGGCATTGACGCGGAAACATTCGTATCATAATTCTCGATATCTGAAATGAGTGCTGCAGCATCGGGACCTTCCGTTTTGTTTTCTAGCGCAGTCAACTGCGTTTGCAGTACCGTTTGAGTCTCTTCGAGCAGCTTAAACAAGTCCGGAGCGACAACACTTTGCTTCAACACAAGACGATTAAACAAGGTTTCTAAGGCATGTGATAAGTCACCAACCGGCGCTATTTGCGCCATTCTTGCCCCACCTTTCAGTGTATGAAAATCTCTTTCAAGTTGATGTAAGGCTTGCTCAGGAGAGTCTGACGCTTCTACCTGCTTTATGTTCGCCGGCAAGGTAGAAGCAATGTCTCTAGCCTCTTCAAGGAATATTTCAATCAGCTCTTCGTCAACGCCGGAGTCTGCCGGTTCCTCATCCGCATCATCATGCTGATACTGAGGGATAACATCATCTAACTCTTTATCTAGCTCTTCTAACTTTTCATTTAATGAGTCATCAGCTTCACTTACGTAACCCCGTAACAGCGCAAGCAACTGATTGTCTGGCGCGGCTGTAAGTCCAGCTGCGACCTGATCCATCATGTCTATTAGAACTTCATGCGCGCGCTTGATTTCACTTAATAAAGCTTCGTCAACCTGATCCGTGCTATCGATATGTTTATAGCATTGCTCAATACATTCACACAGCTCTGCAATGCTTTCTAGCCCAGCGATTTTCGCGCCGCGATGCAGTGTTTTCACTTCACCGAACAGTAGTTCTAAGCTTTCATTTCCGGTTGGATTCTCTTGCCATTCACCTAAGATTTTTTCTGCATCTAATAAGATGTCTAAGCCTTCAGTTAAAAACATACTAACGAGCTGAGGGTCTTGCCCTCCAGCACCTTCAAGCTCATCAATTTGACCAGCTCCGTCAAATACTGCGCCCTGAAGTGAAAACAGCTTAGATAAATAAGCATCCGTCCCTGTTAGCGAGGTATTTGGGGCAGTTTTAACGACAGCTAACCCTTCTTTAACCAAGTCAACAGATTCAGCCAGTAGCTCAATTATTTGCTCGTCTGCAGATAACTGCCTAGCACGAAGCTCTTTGATAAATTTTTCAGTGGGTATCGCTACTTCAGCAATACAGTCAATACTTGCCGTTTTCGCACTGCCTTTAAGCGTGTGCAGTGCTCGGCTCAATGCGTCATCTATATCCTTTGGCTCTCCTGACGCCTTTGCTTGAGCAACAAACTGCTCTACAGCAGAAACATGGCCTCGAACTTCAGACTCAAATATTTCCAACAAGGTCTCATCGACGCCCATTGCG
Organism: uncultured Oleiphilus sp.; assembly: GCA_913020045.1. Lineage (GTDB taxonomy): Bacteria > Pseudomonadota > Gammaproteobacteria > Pseudomonadales > Oleiphilaceae > PZPK01. Next base: position 18,985 of record CAJWBE010000019.1, on the reverse strand, counting down.
AGAGCTGAATCTGAGTCGCCTTCACTGGCAGTATCTATTTCTTGGCTGGGCCCAGCTAAATCAAAAGATAAGGTGGACAAAGTCGGTACGAAATCACCGTTAGAAAGTGCTTCTGCGTGCGCCTGTATTTTAGGCAGGTCATATTGAACGGGAGTACGATCACGAAAATTAACGACCAACTTTGGAATCAGTTCGGAAACATACTTCACCAAGTCGGCAATATCTTGGCTCATCAGAATTGAGCCATCAATCACCCGGTTGAGCATATTTTCTACGCCCCAAGCAGTTTCACCGATTTCCGATGCTCCAACCATACGACCACTGCCCTTAAGCGTGTGGTACGCTCGGCGCAATTCAGTTAAGGCTTCTTGGTTATCAAACTCATCCAAAAACATTGGTAAAAAGCTGGCTATTGTTTCGCTAACTTCTTCTGCTTCTTCAATGAATATTTCAAGAATCTCATCATCAATAAGACTGTCATCCTCATCTTCAACCGGCGCAGTTATTGAGGGTGCCAACGATTCAGTGACAGTTGCTTGGTCAGATAACTCGGTTTCAGATGCGATCGGCTCACCTTGTGCTTCCGATGGCGAGTCCTCTACCTGCTCAGGTTTTACTGGCGCGGCCCGTTCTGACACGACGCCGCCCGCAGCTGCGAGCTGGGATTCAGCAAGTCGCACAATATCACTGATATCAACAACTGTTTCATTCGCTGCAGAGAATCCCTCTACCATCGACGGTAAGCGGCTTTGCGCTAGGTCCAGTAAGGTAAAGTCTTCATACTCTAGTCCGCGTGATTGCTCAATGTACTTATTCAGCAAGTTTTCAATGGACCATCCCATTTCACCGATGTCCATGGCACCAACCAAGCGGCCGCTGCCTTTGAGCGTATGAAAGGCACGACGCAGATCTTCCAGACTTGAGATGTTTTCTGAATCAGACTTGAGCTGTGCCATCGCGTCGCGAATGGAAACCATGACCTCGTCCACTTCCTCAACGAATATTTCAAGAATTTCTTCATCAATGAGGGCGTCATCTGAGGCTTTCGCCAGCGCATCAGGGGACTCCGAGGCAACCTGCGAAATATGATGGTCTGGTCGCGGGGCTTCGTCTTCTTGAGCGCCATCGTTAGCCAACGCACCCAACTTGATTAAGCTTTGCTCCGCCATATCAAGGATTTTTTCATTGCCACTCGCACCGGCAGTTAGGCGATCCATGTAATATTCAATACTCGTAATCGCGTCAGCAAGTCGATCTAGCTGCTCCCAGTCGGGCACCAGTTTTTCATTGAGAATGGACTCTCTTATAAATTGACTGCATGCGCCCAACAAACTCGCGGCTTTGGTGAGCGGAATGATCTGTAATCCGCCACGAATACTATCCAGTAGGTCAGGGACCCCTTCAATTTCAGCGTGGTCCCACTGTGAAGCGATAAACCCGACAATGCTGTTCTTCGCCTGTTCGAGCCCATTCTTTGACTCAAAAATTACCGCATTATGTGCACTTTCAAACTGCTCGACGGGAACCACAAATTCACTACTTTCGCCATTTTGTTCTGCTGCTTCAGGTGAGTGTCGACCGGACGCATTTAAGTTCGACTCAACTTGCAACAAGGCGCCAGCTATTTCCAAAAGCGCTTGATCGTTGCCCACTTCACCGTTTTCGACAATTCCTTCAATTAAAGCGACTTGTTTCAACAGGCGACTGCGATCTGCCCCATGACCCAACACGGCCAGCGTGTTGGCAACCTGATTTAACGTAGGAAGCAACTCACCTAATACCGAAACATCACTATTTTTATCACGAACAAATAGATCCAACTGATCTTTAACTTGGCTGAGCTCATCTCCAAGCGCTGAGGCAACAGAACTCATCGTTTCTTGATCAGGCCCTTGCAAGCGTTGACGCTCTTCATCCAACTCATCTTGAGAAGGCAAGGCGATAGAAAGACTAAAGGCCTCCTTCAACTCATCGATACGCTTTGACGAGTTTTCTGCCTTGGCAACGTAGTACAAAAGATTCTTCAACAAATCGACAGGAACAGTCCTTGTTAGAATCTCTTGAGGGTGGTCGATCATTTCCTTCATCCAATGATCTAACTCTCGCAACAAGTGCTTAACGGCTGAACCTAAGTTATCAGATTGCTCTTGAACGGCGTCGACAAAGCCAATCGAGATCCACCAGAGTTTTCCGATAGGTGTGTCGTGACAAAACTTCTCTAGTCTCGCAAGTACTTTATATAAGTATGAAAAATTTTCGGCTAAGTCTTGATTACGAATAACACCGACTAATGATACTTGATACATTTGTCGCAGTTTTCGCAAGTTCGCGATCACTTGCGGGTCTTGCATTCGGCGATGGTTTTCTTGAACGCTGGGCGCTTCGGCCGCCAATAAATCTGGTGTAAATAACGAGGTATCTGACAATAATGGGCGCCCCTGAGAGGCGCGCAAGTCATTAAGCGTAGGCAATAAAACAACAGGAAGGTCTTTCTGGCCCGCTTGAATGTGCTCTAAATAGTTTTGCAGCTGCAGTAGCGCTTCCATGAGCACTTCAAGAGATTCTTCATGGTTGGCAACTTTCTGGTCAATGAGTGCCTGACACAACTGCTCCATTTCTTCAGCCAATAAGCTTGCACCGTAAAACTCCACCATTTGTAAGGTTCCATGAACCTGGTGAATATAATTCAAGCAGAACGTCAATTGAGTGGAATCGTCGGGTGTATCGACAAAAGACTCCAGTGCCGTGCGCGCTTGTAACAGTGTTTGCTCTATTTCACCCCGAACCCAATCGAGCGCGACGTAGTCATGGTTATCAGCCATAACTTCTCCAATTAATGCGTGATCTGTGTAGTGACTGTCGGCTCTTTACGTACAAACGCCAACGTTAAGTTATCGTCAACCTTTTCTAGCGACTGGTGGCGCCATTTACTCGTTTCTCCCTGCGCGATAACTAATAACCCTCCTGGGGCCAAGCGCTCAGCTAAGCTATCTAGCACTTTGATTTTCTTTTCTTCTCGAAAATAAACCAAAACATTCTGGCAATAGATAACATCAAGGTTACGCAGGGGGTTTTTTTCAATATCCACAATGTTAGACATTGAAAAACAAACTTTCTGTTTTAGCCCTGGCTGCACCGAAAACTGCTCTTCTCCTGTTTGCTCAAAATATCGACTGATCCACTCTTGATCCATATTCGACATTTGTCGCCGGCTATACTGCCCGGCTCTTGCAATCTGCAACGCTGACAAAGAAATATCTGTTCCCGACACACCAAAGCGGGGTGTAAGGTCATTCTCTAAATATGCTTCGTTACATGCAATCGCTAAAGAGTAAGGTTCTTCTCCAGTGCAACAACCGACACTCCAAATATTTACGGGAGCACCTTCACTCTTATCAATAATCCGCTTCGTAAGGAAACGCTGAACTAAAGCCAGCGATTCAGTGTTGCGACAAAAGCGTGTCTCTCGAACCATTAGTCGATCGATTAGTGTCGACCACTCCATAACTCCTGCTGGCTTTTCCAGAACCTTGCCTAAATACTCCTCGTAGTCTGTGCAAGCAATTTCTCGCATGCGAATTACCAGACTAGATTGCAATAATGATCGACGCTCAAAAGGGATGTACATGCCCGTGCGCTCTTCCAACAAAGTTTGCCATGACTGAAACTGCGTTTCATTCAAAGGAGGTATCTCCGAACGCCTCCAATTCATAGTAAAACCTTTATCTATTGGAAGCCGCTACTGAATAGCGGCTGTCTATCGACCATTATCTGTAAAAAGTTAATTAAGCGATGCTTTCAGAGCTTTCCGAGTCGTCAGCAGGCAAGTTAAAGCCCGATACCGATGCTCTTAGTTGGCTCGCCATTTCAGCCAAGTTTCCGATAGATTTCGCTGTTGCGTTTGTACCAGAAGAAGTTTGAGAGGTGATTTCTTGAATAACATTCATCGTGTTAGAAATATGACCCGCAGAAAGTGACTGTTGTCGTGAAGCGTTCGAAATGTTCTGGATCAAGTCAGCCAAGTTCATTGATACCGTTTCAATTTCTTCCAGTGCAACACCCGCGTCTTGCGCCAGTCTGGCACCACGCACAACCTCTGCGGTCGTATGTTCCATCGAGATAACCGCTTCGTTGGTATCGGTCTGAGTTGTTTTAACCAGTGCTTCAATCTGCTTAGTCGCAGCAGAAGACCGTTCAGCAAGACGCTGTACCTCGTCCGCAACAACCGCGAAGCCTCGACCTGCATCACCAGCCATCGAAGCCTGAATCGCAGCATTCAATGAAAGAATGTTAGTTTGGTCAGCAATATCGTTGATCAACGATACGATGTCCCCGATCTCCTGAGAAGATTCACCCAGTCGTTTGATACGCTTGGACGTTTCTTGGATCTGCTCACGAATCGTGTCCATCCCGTTAATCGTATTCTGTACAACTTCTGCGCCCTTCTTCGCGATGGTTACAGATCGTTCCGCAACCGAAGCTGATTCTGCGGCGTTTGAAGATACTTGGTCGATAGACACCGCCATCTCGTTAACAGCTGCAGACGCCCCAGCAATTTCTTGCGCTTGGTGCTCGGAAGAGTCCGCTAAGTGCATCGCAGTGCTTTGCGTTTCTTGAGCAGAGGACGCAACCTGCAAAGCGGTATCTCGTATCGCTCGAACCAGACCACGCATTTGGTCGATCGCGAAGTTGATAGAGTCAGCAATCGCACCGGTAAAGTCTTCCGTTACCGTTGCCTCTGTTGTTAAGTCACCATCAGCCAGATCGGCTAGCTCATCAAGAAGACGAAGGATTGCGTTCTGATTCTGTTCGTTCTGTTCTTCAGTTTGGCGCAAGCGATTTTGACTGTCTTGGAATAGTTTGTAACCCACAACTACGATAAGGAAAATGATCAACGCCAATATCATGTACGCTAAAGATGGGCTGACGACGCGAGCATCTGCTTGGGTCTGAACACTAGAAGAAAGCGTTGTTGTTTCAGATAAGAGGGCGATGGAGTTTTCAAAGATAGAGTTGGCCGCGTTGCGAACTTTAAATAATTCGGGAGAGGTTTCCAATATCGCTCGAACGTTACTATCAACAAACTCGAAAAGTTCCGAAATTGCCTCTAGGCCGTAGATTGCATCTTCGTCAGTAACTTGCGAAATCTCCATCGCATCATTACCTTCAAACATCGAGTTCATTACTCGACCAAACAGCGTCGCGTCTTCACCAAATCGATTGGCAGCTATCGCTGCGTCTTCATCACCCGTCAAAATGTTGTTAACACTTCGAACAATACGTTCAGCCCGCAATGATTGACGCTCCGCTACAGATATTTGATCAGCCGGCGCGTCATTTTCCAACAAGATCATAACGACATCTTCATATTCAATCTGAAGCTGTGGAATCGTTTCGTTTAGCGTTTCGGCGATTTGGTGCAGCGTTAACACCGTTTCTTGGTTTGCCAGAATCCTATCCGCGTTCTGTTTAAGCGTTTCCCAACGCGCATTAACACCTGTCTCTTCAGGTAGCGAAGATGCTGGCAAGTCAGTGGCTTCGTTACCACTCACAATCAAGCCCAGCTTTCTTTCGAAGTCATCGCGAGAGCGCTTGAGCTGCTCAAACGCTTCTTCTTTACCGGCTGCGGCCTCTGTCGCGTTCTTCGCAACCTCCTGGGATAACACCCGGAGATCACTCGCGTAGCCAGCATATTCTCTATCATATGTGCTATTGGTCACAATGATGTAAGAAACCACGAATAACGAAAGAAGCAGCACTACTAGAGCGCCACCCAACCAGACAATAACCGAATCACTGCCCTGATCCGTGCTAAATTTTCCAGATATGATCTTCATTTCCTGGCTCCCGGCCTAAATAAAACTAAATTATTGTTCGTAAATAATCATCAGCGCTTAACTAAGCGCCACATCAAGAAAGTGCTCATCTGAAGTAAGTTCAGATGTGCTGAATACATTCCAGCGGATATCAGACTTAACAAAAGAACCTTTCACAAACGGTACGATCTTCTTCGGCAAACCATCTAAGCCCTCGGACTTAAAACTATCTGCTGAAAAATATTGCATTCCCAATACTCCATCGACAATTACGCCGCTGAGCGCATCTCCATGCTCGACCACCAGAACTCGCTTTTCGCGGCTTTTGGTCGTGCCCGCGGGCAAATCGAAAAAACGCCCTAGATCCATCACTGGTAGCAAACGCCCACGCACGTTTGCAATCCCACGCATCCAATTTTTGACGCCCGGAACCGCTGTGTATTTGGGTAAGTGAAGTATTTCTGAAACCGTACCCATTTCTGCAACGTAATGAGTGCCGGAGATCACAAAGCCTATGCCATTCCAAAGCTCAACCGCCTCACCTTGTTGCGGCAGTCCCGCCGCAAACTTTACGCTGTCGCGCGCAATTTCATTGAGTATTTGAAATGGTTTAGGTGCTGAAGACATTGATGACTAGCTTAAAAGTTCGTTGATAGTTTTGATAAGCCCGTCTTCTGCGACCGGCTTAACGAGATATCCTTTTGCACCTTGTCGCGTTCCCCAAACTCGATCAGTCTCCTGATCTTTTGTGGTCACGATGATTACAGGAATCTCAGCTGTCTCAGGCGTCCGAGTCAACTGTCGCGTTGCTTGAAACCCATTTAAACCGGGCATTACAACATCCATTAAAATAATATCCGGCTGCTCTGCACGCGCTACTGCAACGCCATCTGCACCATTATCCGCGGTAATCACTTCGTGATTATTACGTTCTAAAATCGTTGAAATCTTCCGGATTTCAGTCGGTGAATCATCCACAATTAATATACGAGCCATGGGTCCCCCACAAAAAAATAATTCCTACCCACGATAGCGGTTGGATTGATAAATCGTTTAACTATCTGGTCTGTGATTACGAATAGTATTGAGCAGTTCATCTTTACTGAACGGCTTGGTTAGATACTGATCTGAACCAACAATACGTCCTTTTGCTTTGTCAAATAAGCCGTCTTTACTAGACAGCATAATGACCGGCGTTGATTTAAACGCACTATTATTTTTGATCAAAGCACAGGTCTGATAACCATCAAGCCTCGGCATCATAATATCGACAAAGATGATGTCTGGATGCGTATCAGCAATTTTTGCCAATGCATCGAAACCATCCGTTGCGGTAATAACAGTACAACCGACTTTCTTTAGCAAGGTCTCCGCCGTACGGCGAATTGTCTTACTATCGTCGATCACCATTATTTTCAGATTTTCAAAATTCTCTTCCATTTTCTGACAGCCCAAGGCACTTGAAGAATGACTAAGCGTTGCTCCTACCAAAGTAAACGCACTACCCTAATGCAGCGAAATCTCGGTGCATAAACTTACTATAGACCAATATGTTAAAAGCGCTTTCTAATATGAATTCACGATACGGTTTATAAGCTACTATTATTTATAGTGTAACTAAAAATACTTTAAAAGGTTTTGTTGTATATAAAATGTAATCATTGCCATTGATCGTGCAACGTTGCCGGCTAACCACGCCCCTCAAATCAATCTGCAACAAAGATCTACTTCCTAATCGTATCGAACAGCGCTTAAGATAAGTCGATTGATCGTGATACATAAGACTAGTACATAATTTCTGAATAGCAGGTAATAAATGCGTATAAAAATCGGTATCGTGATGGACCCTATTGAGGCCATCAATATCAACAAGGATAGCTCCTTTGCTATGCTGCTTGCCGCTCAAGAAAAAGGCTGGGAGCTCTTCTATATGGAGCAAAAAGACCTTTACTTGGATCAAGGGCGCGCGTTCGCAAGTATGAAGCCCCTATCCGTAGAGCGGGATGCGAATCAATGGTATGAGTTCGGCCCCGCAACGGATCAGCCTCTAAGTGCAATTGACGCAATACTAATGCGAAAAGACCCGCCAGTAGATGCCGAGTTTATCTATGCTACCCATATCCTCGAGCAAGCTGAAAAAGAGGGCACTCTAATCGTCAATAAAGCCGCAAGTTTACGAGACTGTAACGAAAAACTTTACGCCACACAGTTTCCTCAATGCTGTCCACCCGTCCTCGTCTCTAACCAGGCTGAGCGCTTAAAAGCATTTCTCGCGGATCACAAAAATGTCATCTTCAAACCACTTGACGGCATGGGAGGCGCCTCTATATTTCATGTTAAAGAGGGCGACCCAAATACCGGCGTGATTTTGGAAACACTCACGCAGCACAACAGTCGTCAGACAATGGCTCAACGCTATATCCCTGAAATTAAAGATGGTGATAAACGCATACTTATTATCGACGGAAAGCCCGCACCTTGGGGCCTTGCGCGCATTCCTGGTGCCGGCGAACATCGAGGAAACCTTGCTGCAGGAGGACGTGGCGAGCCGAAAAAACTAACGGAACGTGATTACTGGATCGTCGATCAAATAAAAGACGACCTAAAAAAGAGAGAACTGTTATTCGTAGGCATTGACGTCATTGGCGACTATCTTACGGAAATCAACGTGACTAGCCCGACCTGTATCCAAGAATTGGACAAAAGCTGCGATCTAGATATTGCTGGCGACCTGATGTGCGCTATTGAACAGCAGATTAAAAACCGCAGAACTAATTAATCAACCAACGATGATCGTCAAAGGAGTTATTCGGTGGCCACAATAACCGAACCGAACATCAGCGCTGCTGATAGGCTGGGGTTTACAGTTTTCGTCGCAATCGCCGTACATGCGATGGTGATGCTGACTGATTTCATCCAAGAGGACCCGGAACCGGCACCATTTACGATGGAAATCACGCTTTCTCGATTTGATGATGCTGAAAAGCCAGATCAGGCAGATTTCCTGGCACAAACCAATCAACAAGGCAGTGGCACGGAAGAAGAGCGCTCAAAGATTACGGCTCCGTCGCAATCGAGCGAGCAAAATATGCTGATCCAAGAGTCCGCATCGCCGATGATGCAAAGCGCCAGCAAACCGCGCGAAGCAAAGCCTGTCGTGGTTACTCAAAGTGCGCGCCGAAGCGCCTCAACGCTTTTCGATATCCCGATAACAGAAACCGAGCGCGAGCAAGATACGCCACAAAAGTCTATTCTGGAACGCAGCTTAGAAATCGCTCAGCTGGAAGCAAACTTCGATACGCAACTAAGAAATTACGCCAAACGACCACGTGTTACTCGATTAACCGCCGCGGCAACGATGAAAGCAATCGATGCGCGCTATGTAGAAACTGTTGTTGCCAAGATAGAGCGCATTGGAAGACTTCATTTTCCTTCCGAAAACGGCCGCCCTCTTTATGGAAAGCCTCGAATGCTGATCAGCATTTATTCTGACGGTTCAATCAAAGATATCAAAGTCCTTGAAAGCTCTGGCGACCTTGTCCTTGACTCCAAAACTCACGATATCATAAGAAGGGCATCACCTTTCGCGCCATTTCCGAAAGAAGTTAGAAAAGAGCGCGACGTCCTTGAGCTGATTCGGACCTTTTCATACAACAAAAAAGGCGTATCAACATTCTATTAAACTTTTCACCTTGCCTATTTTAAACGGGCTAGTGATACTTGAAATATGCCAACACACTCTCACTCGCTACAAAACAATTTTCTTATCGCCATGCCGCAAATGCATGACGCAAACTTCAGTGGTGCGATCACCTATATTTGTGAGCACAACGAACACGGCGCGATGGGCGTAATCATCAATCGACCAGCCGACTTAAACCTCGACGAAGTGTTAAAACAACTAGATATCTCTATGCAGGTGGACAATCAGCCAATATACGCTGGCGGTCCGGTCCAGGGAGAGCGAGGCTTTATTATCCATACCGGATCGCCAAACTGGGAGTCATCAATGCGGGTATCACCGACAATTTGCCTCACCACCTCTCGCGATATTTTAGAAGCGATCGGAGACGGAAAGGGGCCTAAACAATATTTACTCGCACTGGGTTACGCGGGCTGGTCAGAAGGGCAGCTCGAACAAGAACTAAAAGAGAATATTTGGCTCACCTGCAGAGCCAACCACCAGGTATTGTTTAATACTCCCGACACAGAAAAATTTGAGTCAGCGGTTTCAATTCTTGGCATTAATATGGCACAACTTAACGGACAGATAGGCCACGCATAAATGACTCAAACCCTTCAATTTTTATGCTTTGACTTTGGCTTAAAGCGCTTTGGCGTTGCTACCGGTAATAGTTTTCTCAAAAAAGGGCAGGAACTAGACCCTATCAATGCAAAAGATGGCATACCTGACTGGACGATCATCGAAAAGCTCTATCAAGACTGGAAGCCATCTGAATTTATCGTAGGCCTACCATTGAATATGGATGGATCTGAAAACGACATGTGCTTACGTGCAAATAAATTTGGGAAGCGCTTAAAGGGCCGCTACAATCGCCCCGTTCATATGATGGACGAACGGCTTTCCAGCTTCGAAGCGAAAACACAGGTTCGCGAACGACAAGGCAGAACAAACTTCGGCACACACTCTGTCGATGGCGCAGCAGCGTGTCTTATTTTGGAAAGTTGGTTCGCAACACAAGGATAACAAGATGACTGAACAAATCGATGTTGCAACGCTGATCGCTAAGATGGCGCAGGATATTGAGACTCAGATGCAAACTCGCGGCATCAGCACATATGAAATAGTCGGCATACATAGCGGCGGTGTTTGGATAGCCCAACAACTTCGCCAGGCTCTAAAAAGAGAACAAGCTGTCGGCGAAATCAATATTTCGTTCTATCGCGATGACTTTACTAGAGTCGGCCTTCATCCTCAGGTCAGCCCGTCTAACCTTCCATTTGTCATCGATAATACGCATATAGTGTTGGTAGATGATGTATTAATGTCAGGCCGAACAGTGCGAGCAGCAATGAACGAACTATTTGATTATGGTCGACCAGCAAGTATTCAGTTTGCAGTACTAATTGATATCAACCAACGCGAACTTCCCATTGCGCCCTCTGTGGTAGGAACGGTGATGGCGCTAGCAACGGACGAACGAGTGAAGCTAATAGGCCCTGAAGACCTGCATGTTAATATCCAAAAAATAGCGATTCAAGACAACTAACCGGTACGGAAATATCATGGAATCTGAAATTCAGCTAACCCCCTCAGGTCGCTTAAAGCACTTTTTGTCGGTATCCGGTCTCAGTCGTGCATTACTCACAGAAATACTAGATACGGCCGAGTCATTTATCGAAGTTGGCGAACGTAATATCCGTAAGGTTCCATTGTTGAGAGGAAAAACGGTCGTTAATTTGTTTTTCGAACCTAGTACTCGAACACGTAGCACATTTGAGCTTGCGGCCAAACGCTTATCTGCCGACGTACTTAACCTCGATATCAGCACCTCAGCCACGTCCAAAGGAGAGTCTCTCTCAGACATGCTGGAAAACCTAGAGGCGATGGCCAGCGATATGTTTGTCGTGCGTCACTCCCAAAGTGGCGCCGCACATTTCATTGCAGAATCCGTCACACCCAATGTAGCGATTGTAAATGCAGGGGATGGCTGGCATGCGCACCCCACTCAGGCCATGCTCGACATGCTGACCATTCGCCAACACAAAGGAAGCTTTGAAGGCTTAAAGGTCGCCATTGTTGGCGATATTTTGCACTCACGCGTTGCTCGGTCTCAAATACGCGCTTTGAACACTCTCGGGGTAGCAGAAGTTCGCGTCATTGCCCCCAATACGTTGCTACCCAATGATGTCGAATGTCTTGGCGTTAAGAGGTTTACGCAAATGGAAGACGGCTTGAAAGACCTCGATGTCATCATCATGCTTCGACTTCAAAAAGAGCGAATGCAAGGTGGACTGCTGCCAAGCGAGCAAGAGTACTACCGTTTATATGGCTTAAATCAGCAAAAACTTGCCATGGCTAAACCTGACGCCATCGTCATGCACCCCGGCCCAATTAACCGCGGGGTAGAAATTTCATCCGATGTCGCGGACGGCCCTCAGTCCGTCATTCTGAATCAGGTTACTAATGGTATCGCTATACGAATGGCCGTAATGTCTATGGCAATGAGCGGGCAGACAGAGACAAACACAAGTAGAAAAGAGGCCCTAGAATGAACGTTTCTGCGATTGAAATCATAAACGGAAAATACTGGGCCAACGATGGATGGGTTAAATTCGAATCAATACGAATCATTGACGGAATAATTACCGCGATTAATAGTGATGACCCGATTGAACCCCTGTGCGTAATAGACGCTAAAGGTGGAATTGTTTGCCCAGGCTTATTTGACCTCAATGTTGCACTGCGCGAACCAGGCTATGCGCGCAACGGCAATATTGACTCAGAAACACGTGCGGCGGCAGCAGCTGGTGTTACGCAACTTTGTTGCACGCCAGACTCACAACCGGTTAATGACACAAAAGCGGTCACTAAACTAATCAAAGAGCAGGCTAACCTCTCTGCTAACTGCGAGGTACTGCCGCTAGGCGCATTAACAAAAGCCCTAAAAGGGGAGCAGCTATCGGCACACGCGTCGCTAAAAGAGGCCGGCTGTGTCGCGCTTAGCAACGGCGCAGCACCCATTTCAAATCTGCTGGTGGCCCAACGCTGCTTTGAGTATGCCAAGACACAGAATATGCCAGTATTCATGACTCCGATGGAGAAAGATCTTTATGAGGGCTGTATGCATGAGGGGGCGGTTAGTACGGCAATTGGCCTGAAGGGAATACCGGCAATTGCCGAAACAATAGCCGTCGCACAGTTACTGCAACTTGCAAAGGCAACTGGCGTTCAACTGCACTTATCGCAGATCTCTTGCGCCGAATCTATTCAGCTAATTGCAGAGGCAAAAGCTGCCGGAACGCGGGTCAGCGCAGATGTTGCGATCGTAAATTTGCTCTATACCCATGAGTCTGTCAAAGGATTCAATAGTCACTTTCATTGTATACCTCCACTACGAACGGAACAGGATCGCCAGGCTTTGCTTGAAGGTCTAAAAAGTGGTGCGATCGATGCTATCTGTAGTGCACACCTTCCATGGGAAGCAGCAGAAAAACGGATGCCGTTTGTAGAAACTGCTGTCGGCATGAGTTCGATCGAGTCGCTGATTCCTGCAGCCGTCAAATTGAACGAAAATGGCGAGCTAAAGCTCGAAGTATTCTTAAAAGCAATGACGGAAAATCCGCGGAACATCCTTCACAAAGAACAAAACACGATTGAAACTGGCGCAACCGCCAATATTACCGTTATCGATACCGAACAGAAGTGGGTCGTAGAGCAACAACAGACCTATTCAAAAGGAGATAACACGATGTTCTATAATGAGGAGGTAAAGGGTAGGGTGATTGCTACCCTTTGCAACGGGCGTCTAACTCACAATACGCAAGATCTTAACTCAAAAAATAATTGCTGATAAAAAAGTAGTTGCGCCAGGACGGCGCAACTAAACAAAACATTTAAGTATTAACGGCGTCCTTAAGTGCTTTTCCGGCTTTGAAACCAACAGACCGGCTCGCTGGTATATTAATGCTAGCGCCCGTCTGTGGGTTCTTTCCGGTTCGCGCGCTGCGCTCACGTCGAGTAAAGGTTCCAAAACCTACCAGAGCCACCGGATCACCCTGACTCACTGCGTTTGTGATTTCGTCTGTGATGATATTTAAAATTTCCCCTGCTTTTTCCTTCGTTACATCCGCGCTAAGTGCGATTGCAGCTGCCAGTTCAGGCTTTTTCATCCTACTCCCCCTAAATACTTTTGGAATCATTGTCGCACCCATTTACAATTTGGGTCATGGCAAAGATAGTCTAGATCACCCAGCTTTCAACTAATCCAAACAAACCTTTCTGCTATTTAATACAGACATCATTCGTACCTCGAAAAGCATGTACTGCCTATGTTTCACCTTTTATTACATTGATAATTTGATCTTTGTGGCCTCTATCTCACAATAGAATAAGGGAGTCATAGATAATTCCCGCAGCCAGCTAGTCACAAGTTTTTGATTAACGAATACCCTTTTAGGAGCCGATAGTGCACTTTCAAGTATCTCCCAAACGTCACATGAAATGGACCGTTCTGTCGCTTCTTATGATTTTTACTCTGGGTGGCTGTAAAGCAATCAACCAGTTTTTGGTCAAACCGTTCATAAAACCGACCGGAGATACCGTTACATTATTGGGCGAAGCTCATATCGCACCCTACCTTCTAACGACTGACGATCTCGAAGCCGGCTGCACGGGAGCCGAAGCACTCTCAGGAATGGTCATGTCACTTGGCCGTATTACAGAAGAACCTCATGAACTGGCCGTACTATTGCACCTAGGGGCAGGCGGCTGCGAAGAGTCAAAAGCCTTCGAAGCAGAGCTCACCTATCTCAGATCTATTCGAGATCAGCAACCTGATATGGCCCAAGACGCTCTAATCTTGCAGAAACGCCACCATTTGAAAGCGGCAAAACGCTACCTCGTTGCATGGAACCAGCTAATTGCGTTTAACGATGACAAAGAAATAGGTGGAGAATGCCCCGACCTAGAACAAGAATTCGACCAAATTATATGGATAGCAGGTTTAGCGGGTGGTTTGTTGGCACTTAACAACGACATTCAATCAGGTACCGGCATTGGCGTTCCAAAAAACATCGCGGCACAGGCAGAACGGGCAGCGGGTTGTCTCGACAACCGCAGGTGGTTTGGCGTACCTCTCGCACTGAAAGCCGCTATTTGGTCGCTACTTCCCGGCGCATTGCCTGAAGGTGAAAACGCTTGGGAAAGGTTAGAGCAAGCCGACATTCTTGGCGAAAAAGCGCGTGTTCGATTGCCTCACGTATTCCATATTATCGCTGCATACTCCAAAGGCGACATGGACCGAGTCAGAACCGTAATAAAGCGTCACGCTGAGCAGGTTGAAAATCATGATGCGAACTCTAAGTACCGACTATTTGATGCAACCGCAACAGAAGTAATCACGCGAATCTCAGATAAAATGTGGACTGAAGCCGTGGGGCATAGAACCCCAATGGGTGGCTTGGGTACGTTCTGGGACGAAAATGCTGCCGACGATATTGAAACAGTCGATCTAGACGACCTTTTCTAGCAAGTGTGACACAGGTCACAATGTGACTAACGGTCACTCAATCCTTTGCCTCGCGACCTTGGTATCGCTAGTGTGTTTGACTAAAGAGCCGTTATAATCTCTCGGCTTTCTTACGTCTAAATACACACTAATAAAAGGGGAAGGAGATTTTGGTTTCCAACACGATAAAAACACGCTCAGCAACTGAGTGGATGTCCTCTCTACCAGCCTGCATACTGCTGCTGTTAGTTGTCATATTCAGCACCAGCAGCGACATTCATAATCAAATCCTCCGGGTCGGTGACCACTATTGGCCAAGTTATTACAAGCTGCGAATGGACCCCGTTCCGCCAAGCTGTAATCCTACTGCGAATGTAGAAGAGCTGGTGCAAGCACGCTTAATGCAATCCACTGAAGACGACGGTTTAGGCCTTGGACTTTTTGACGCGGCTCCGGTCAATCCTGACTTAATTCGCTCCTCAGTAATAAACGCTCAAGCGGAGTGTAAAACCAAATTCACCTCATACGAAGAAACAAAAGAGCGCATAACCCCAGCCGTTAAAGCTTTTCGTGCAGTCGAGCTATTCGTTTCTGATGCGATCGGCCTTGGTCTTGTTTCCCAGAAATTCATTCTGGTTATCCTACTATTGTTATGCGCAATGACCGCCACATTCAAACGCCATCATATCGCCATGCGCCCGGTTCTTTCGCGCAACGATCACTACTTCTCTGGCACTGCTCAAGTCATCGGTAACGGCATACTCCTAACTTCATCTTATGCCTTCAGAGACCTTGCTCATTCTGATGGAACACAAGTTGCAAAAGAGGTCGCGTTGCTTCATGACGTTTGGGTCTACGGATTTGGCGCACTGCTACTGGTGAGCATCTATAACCTAATTAGAGTCCCATCCCACCTTAAACCCGGTGGTAGCCTAGGCCATGCTGGACTCGCAATGCCGATGTATGCCGTGATGGCAATGCTGACGGCCGCATTTTTCTTCTCCGCAGGTCATACTGCCGGCATTGGTATCTATTTAGACAAGCTATTAGACCTTTCGGACATGTTCCTTAATGTCGGTCTATTTGTTTGGATTGGCATGATGCTGAAGCAGACTAGACTTGCTGCCTATGTTCTAGCCCTATTCAAACCCTGGAAGCTTCCACCAGAAATGCTGTCAGTACTAGTCGTTATTGTTGCCGCTATACCAACAGCTTATACCGGTGCATCAGGGATATTCGTTATCGCGGCCGGTGCGGTTATCTATCACGAACTAAGAGCGGCAGGTGCTCGCAGGAATCTAGCTTTAGCATCAACCGCAATGTCTGGCAGTATGGGCGTTGTTTTACGACCGTGTTTACTTGTGGTCGTCATCGCATTCATGAACAGAGAAGTTACAACAGACCAGTTATTTGGTTGGGGTATCTGGGTATTTGTTCTCACAGCAGTACTTTTCATGATTGTTGCCATGACGTTTAATCGTCAAAACAAAATAAACCTCGCTCCTGTTTCAGAAGCGCTACCGCAGACTATTTACGCCATTCGCCCTCTGATTCCTTACATCATATGTATGGTTGGTGTCGTAATGTTTTACCGCTTCGCCGTCAATGTTCGACTTGATGAGTTCTCTGCAGCACGCATCCTGCCCGTGATGATGCTAGCGATTCTTATCTTTGAACACATCACCAAGAAAGAGTCTGTTAGTGACGACGGTCTATCAACTAACCCACATACAGGGATTGAGACTTGCATACGGACCGCGACAAACCAAACGACCGCTGAAATCGGCGCCCTATTGCTACTCATCGGCTGCAGCATCTGTTTCGGCGGAATGATCGAACGTAGCGGGATTATTGAGCAGTTCCCAAGTGAGTTTGCCAGTGTCTGGACTGCAATGGCGCTAATGGTTGTAGTACTGGTTATCATGGGCATGATTATGGAAGCATTTGGTGCCGTCATACTGGTAAGCCAAACCATTGCGATGGTGGCTTACCAAGCAGGCATTGACCCTATCCACTTTTGGATGGTTACGCTGGTCGCCTTTGAACTAGGCTACTTAAGCCCACCAGTTGCCTTGAATCACTTGCTAACCAGGCAGGTCGTTGGCGAAGAGGAAGTACTGAAAGCGGAAGCCGAGTGTGCTGACGGCACATTCTATCAGCGCCATGAGAAAATACTGATGCCTATCATCACAATGGGCTCAGCGCTTTTAATCGTGGCCTTTGGACCTCTAATCGTTGCCTACTAAACGTAAGTCATAAGAATACAAGCCCGCCAATGTGCGGGCTTTTTTTCGCCTCGACATTAACCGTCAGCTGCAATTCGAATGGAACCAAGGAAACGTTAATCGCCCAAAATGGGACGATAGCGCTATTGTTATGACATAAAAAAACCCGATACGGAAAACCGTATCGGGTTTTTTCTTTTATGGCTTCAAATACTTAACTAGCTTTGGGGCCCGCTTTAACAATTGCGTCAGAGACATCAAACTTTTTAAAGTTCTCAACAAACTGAGAAATCAGATCTGCAGCCTTCTCGTCATAAGCTTCTTTGTTATCCCAAGTATCACGAGGATTCAAAAGGTTAGCGTCGACACCAGCAACGCTGGTTGGCACATCAAGATTAAGCGTCGGTAGATGCTCAGTTTCTGCATCGGCTAAGGCGCCGCTTTGAATAGCACTAATAATGGCACGGGTAGTAGGGATGCTAAATCGTTGACCAACTCCGTACGATCCGCCAGTCCAGCCCGTATTCACCAGATAAACTTTGCTACCGAACTCTTCCATACGCTTCATTAGTAGCTCAGCATACTCACCCGCTGGGCGAGGGAAGAACGGCGCACCGAAACACGTAGAAAAAGTCGACTTAAGTTTTGAGTCAGAGCCCATCTCAGTGGAACCAACCAACGCCGTATACCCACTTAAAAAGTGGTACGCCGCACCTTCCTTACTCAGCAAAGAAACGGGCGGCAATACACCTGTCATATCGCAGGTCAAAAATACGATCGCATTGGGCTCACCAGCTCGGTTTTCCAATACACGCTTTTCGACATGTTCTAAAGGGTAAGCACAACGGCCGTTCTCAGTTAGCGTGGTATCGTTGTAATCTGGTACGCGCAGCTCGTCATCAATCGTAACGTTCTCAACGATTGCGCCAAAACGAATCGCATCCCAAATAATCGGCTCATTCTTCTTTGACAAGTCGATCGTCTTGGCATAACAACCGCCCTCTAAATTGAAGACAGTTCCTTTACCCCAACCATGCTCATCATCACCGATCAAATAACGATCAGGGTCAGCAGACAAGGTTGTTTTACCCGTACCTGATAAGCCGAAAAACAATGTTGTTTCGCCATCATCACCAACATTAGCAGAACAATGCATTGGCAAAACGTCTTTCTCAGGCAACAAGAAGTTTTGGACGGAGAACATCGCTTTCTTCATTTCGCCCGCGTAACGCATGCCCGCCAATAAAACCCGACGCTTGGCAAAGTTAATCATGACCGTGCCATCGCTGTTTGTGCCATCACGCTCAGGCTCACAAACAAAGCTTGCTACATTGAGAATTTCCCAAGCCTGTTTATCAGCTGGGTTATATTGCTCCGGTCGAATAAACAAATTTCGACCAAACAAATTTTGCCACGCTGTTTCAGTCGTGACTTTAGCTGCCAGATAGTTGTCTGGATCGGCCCCGACGTGCAGATGAGACACGTAGCTGTCTTTTTCTGCTAGATAAGACTCTACACGCTCCCACAAAGCATCGAACTTGGCTGCATCAAACGGGCGGTTTACGGCGCCCCAGCTGATTGCATCCGATGTGCTTGGCTCATCAACGATAAACCGGTCCATAGGAGAGCGCCCAGTTCTTTTGCCTGTCGTAACGACAAAAGAACCATTGGCAGCCAACCTGCCTTCTTTGCGCTCAAGTGCATGTTCAACCAAAATTGCTGAACTTAGATCAACATAAGTGTTACTCACTTC
>CAJWBE010000018.1 GCA_913020045.1 uncultured Oleiphilus sp. | reverse complement strand
GTCCCCTAGGGGAGTCGAACCCCTGTTACCGCCGTGAAAGGGCGGTGTCCTAGGCCTCTAGACGAAGGGGACGCATCACTACTTCGTCGAAGTGGCGCGTATAATAGAGAAGCGAATTATCGAAGTCAACACGTGTATCGTGAAAAAAATAAACTAATTTTGTGATGGTCGTAAATTGTTCAAACAGGCCTTCAAATTGTTCGCTGTAAAATCAAACGCCGCGAGCAAGCCTTTCGCTCTAATGAGCTTAAAATAGCTGATAGCGACATCGATATGTGTGTCAGGCGCTTTTTCGATAACTTTATCCAAGTCCATATAGCGATCAGTATAGAGGATGATTTCGAAGCGTCGTTTGTTCTCACCGGCGCAAAAAAAGTAGCCATAGTCAGCTTGGTCGGCAAAGGGTTTGCCGCTATTTTTGTAGACGAGATTAGCGCAACGTGAAAAGTTAGTGTTGATGTCTGCATACGCATTCAATATGCCGATATTTTTGGCGAGCTGGTAAATAAACTGCACACGTTTCTTTGCTTCGCGGCTGATATCTGGCAAGGACTCAAGCGCAGTTTCAAGGGGCACGCCGCGTTGGTACAGTTGCAGGGTTGTCAGGTGCTCACTACTGATAATTGAGCAGGAGATGAAGTCGTGCCCAAGTTTCTCGCCATCTAATGCCTCCTCAGCGTGCATATCCGCCGAGAAGAGCAGCGAGATTAGAGCGATAGTTCGGTAATGATTCTGATAAATGCTAACTAGCTTGGCGAAATATGTCTGCACGTTTACCCTAAATGGTTTCTTCGATGATGTCGCAAAGCGCGTCGGCGAGTCGAGGGTGTTCGCCGATTGGAGGCAGTAACACAGATGAGATGCTGTATTTCGTTTCATACTCTTTCAACATTCCAGGGACATCTTTTTTCAAGTGACGTCCCTTCGCTAAAAAAAGCGGCAGAACGGAAACATGAGTAAACCCTTCTTCTTTTGCGGCCGCAATACAGTCTTCAAGTGATGGCTCGCTGAGTTCCATAAAGCCCAGTGCAACGTGCTTATTGTCCGCACAAGCGGGCTCTGTTAGGCGAACAAAGGTGTTTGACCAGTTGGTGTCGCTGCTGCCGTGAGCTAATAGAATAATCTTTTCTTTCATGTTGGTGTTTACCTTTGACTGACAATTATAGAATAGGTGGGTATTGCATATCGGTGCAATCCTATTTGGTAAAAATTGCGTATAGGATGCGAATATAGAATAAGACATACGTCGAAACGCGCAAACTGGATTGAGAACAGGATATTTTTTCGATTAGAATGCCACGCTAGTTTTGACACACATCAACTTTAACAAGCCCCCATCGTTGGTGGCACCAGGAATGATTATGAGTTTTAAAGGTACCAATGATTACGTAGCGACGGATGACCTTCGTATGGCGGTTGACGCTGCGATCGCGTTACAAAAGCCCTTGTTGATAAAAGGAGAACCGGGTACTGGCAAAACGATGCTGGCTGAGCAACTCGCAGATGCATTAGGCGTGCGGTTGATACAGTGGCACATCAAGTCGACAACCAAAGCCCAGCAAGGGTTGTATGAGTATGATGCCGTATCGCGGTTACGTGACTCTCAGTTGGGCGACGATAAGGTTCATGATATTTCCAACTACATTGTCAAAGGCAAGCTTTGGGAGGCATTTCAAGCGGACGAACGCGTCGTGCTATTGATTGACGAGATTGATAAGGCGGATATTGAATTTCCAAACGACTTACTTCTTGAGATAGACAAAATGGAATTTTTTGTTTACGAAACTCAGGAACGCGTCGTCGCGAAGAATCGTCCCATTGTCATTATCACCAGTAACAATGAGAAAGAGTTGCCAGACGCCTTTTTACGCAGGTGTTTCTTTCACTACATTAACTTCCCAGACAACGCAACGATGCAAAAAATTGTTGATGTTCACTATCCTGGTATTAAAAAGCAGCTGGTAGCGGAAGCGCTAGACGTCTTTTTTGATGTGAGAAAGGTACCGGGCTTAAAGAAAAAGCCTTCTACAAGTGAGTTGATTGATTGGCTGAAGCTTTTGATGGCAGATGAGCTTTCAGAAAAATTGCTCCAGGAACGAGACCCGACAAAAGCGATTCCTCCTTTGTATGGTGCGTTAATCAAGAATGAGCAAGATGTTCAGCTTTTGCAGCGATTAGCGTTTATGTCGCGTCGCAAAGGTTAGTATTGATCACGAGGGTGGCGCTATGTTAATCAATTTTTTTCAGGAAGTTCGCGCTGCGAAGGTACCTGTTTCGTTAAAAGAACTGCTCGACCTGATGGAGGCTTTAGACAAGAAGATCGTATTCGCAGACATTGATGATTTTTACTATCTGAGTCGCTTGTGTTTGGTGAAAGACGAGAAGCATTTCGACAAGTTTGACCGGGCATATGCGAAATACTTCGAAGGTATTGAGGTGCTTGACGACCTATTTGCAGAATCAATTCCCGAGGATTGGTTAGAAACCGAGTTGCAACGTCAGTTAACGGAAGAGCAAAAGGCCGAGATTGAAGCAATGGGCGGCCTTGAAGAGCTGATGAAAGCGTTTAAAGAGCGTCTTGAAGAGCAGCATAAAAAGCACCAAGGCGGTAATCGCATGATCGGAACGGGGGGGACATCTCCATTCGGTTCTGACGGATATAATCCAGAAGGCTTTCGAATTGGTCAAAAAACGGGCAAGAACGGGCGTGCCGTAAAAGTTTGGGAAAAGCGTGGCTACAAAGACCTAGATGGCGACATAACGCTAGGAATCAGAAATATCAAGATAGCGTTGCGACGCTTGCGTAAATTCGCACGCGAGGGCGCGGCAGACGAGCTAGATCTTGACGATACAATTAGTTCTACGGCCCGCAACGCAGGGTTTCTTGATATTAAAATGGTGCCTGAGCGACATAACAGCATCAAGGTTCTGATCTTTTTCGATATAGGGGGCTCAATGGACCCTCACGTTAAAGTGTGCGAGGAGCTGTTCTCTGCGGCGCGAGTCGAATTCAAGCATATGGAGTATTTCTATTTTCATAATTTTATTTATGAGAGTGTGTGGAAGGACAATATTCGCCGCGCAAATGAAACCACCGCATTGTGGGATGTGCTGCATAAATATACGCCCGACTATAAAGTGATATTCGTTGGCGATGCGTCAATGGCTCCTTACGAAATATCCCAACCTGGTGGCAGCATAGAGCATTGGAACGAAGAGCCCGGCGCTGTTTGGATGCAGCGTCTGACCGATCACTTCGAAAAAGTGATTTGGGTGAACCCTTTACCCGAACCTTATTGGGGAGAAGGGGGGTCGTTAGGAATGGCCAAACAGTTATTGGAGGATAGAATGTATCCAATGACAGTCGAAGGCTTAGAGGCGGGTATGAAATACCTCAGTCGTTAGTTAAATAAAACCAGTTTGCCCCCATAAGGGTGAATTGGTACTTATTTTTTTTGCCGTGCTTGATGTTAGAATCTCAACCCCTTCAGTTAATAGCAGCTAGTCAACATGGATAAGTGGCTGAATTTGCCCAAAAATTTGTCGAATCCTATGTCAGTTTTTTTGCTTGTGTTGGCGTTTCTTTGCAGTCCCGTATTCGCAGAGAATGGCGCGCCAGAAACGTCAGCGTTAGCTTCAGAAACGTTAGAGCTTAAGCAGCAGATCATTGACTTAAATCGAAAGCTATATCAGTTTGAAGAGGATTTGCTGCACCCCGTTGAAACGCAAGTCGCGGTCTTTTTAGCGATGGCGCCTGACACCTCTTTCTCGCTTGATTCTATTGAACTCAAACTCGATAACACGCTTATATCTTCTTATTTATATCAAGAGAAAGAAATCAGTGCTTTAAAGCGCGGTGGCGTGCAGAAGCTGTATGTCGGTAGCCTTGAAGATGGTAAGCATAAGTTAACGGCCAGCTTTAATGGGCAGGGCGGCGGTTCGCGCTACTATCGGCGAAAGAAGGCGATGCCCTTCGTTAAAAAGTCTAAGGCGAAATATATTCAGTTAATCGTCGGAGAAGATAAGCGAACGGGTGAGCCATTGTTTAAAGTGAAGCAATGGTAAGCGCTCTGTTCGCCAAGGTGACTTTGTTAACCAGACATGTGAAGCGGTTCGCTCATCGCTTTGCGAACTTGCTGTTAAGTGCATTGTTACTGCTCTGTGTATCTTTGCCTGTTGCTGCTGTTCCGGACTCTCTGCTTGAAGGGGTGGTGAAGTTCGAGGTCGAGCGCGGTAATTATCTTGGCGCATTAACGCGTTTTTCCAAACAGACTCACGAAACTTATCCAATTAGTTATGCAGCTGCATTAACTGGCTTTGGTATGGATAAGGATTCGATCTTGTCGCAACTAACTCGCTCAAAAGTCGATAAGAAGTCATTAACGGCTGATCAGCGCTTCCGCATCGGCCGAGTCTACTATAAAAACGGCGAGTGCATTGACGCACTTAAAGCGTTCAAGGGTCTGACCAATAAACTCGGCCTTGAAGAAAAGCAAGAGTGGGCTTTTTATCGTGCCAACTGCTCGATTATTTTAGGTAGTAAGAAAAAAGCGGCGCAAGTGCTGAGTGACATTCTGAGCGGGTTGTGGATTTCGCATGCCTATTACAACCTAGCAATGGCTTATAGCGAAGCTAGCACGAATAAGACGAAAGCTGTGGTCGCTTTGCGGGTTGCGTCCTCGTTAAACCCAGGCGAAACGCGTGCGGAAAAAGAGCTGAACGATAGGGTATATTTTGCCGCAGGTTCATTTTACCTTCAAAATGAAAAAGCACGGTTAGCGTCAGATTTTTTTAAGAAAATAAACCTCGACTCGATGATAGCGCCGCAAGCACTTTATATGCATGGCGTTGCGTTATTGGAGCAAAAAGATTTCCGGGCGGCAACGCAGTCGTGGTTTAGTGCGCGCAAGTACGCGACTATCCAGCAGGGCGTCAGCGAAGCATTGCTAGCGATACCTTATGCGTTTGAAGGTTCCGGTTACACCACTCAGGCACTTGAGGCCTATTTGGAAGCCAGCGATAGCTTTAAAAAAGAACTGGGGCGGATCCAGAAAGTTAAGGGCTTGATAAGAAAGTATGGTGTTCGAAAGGTCTTAATCGAAGAAAGCCAGCTGGCAGACCTTGAGTGGTTTCTCGCCAAAGATGTCGCGAAGAACACGCAGCGCGCGGCCTACTATTCTTACTTGACGCAAGATTCAGAAATTTACGACACGATACACACGATGACGGAGCTACAACTGCTGCGGGACAACCAACAGCTTTGGCGCGATGAGCTAAACGTATTTAGTGTGAGCTTAAAAAGTAAGTCTTCAGGATTTAAGAAAAAGGCGGGTGCGTTTTCGCGACAGACGTTCGAAAAGAAGATTAAAGCTCTAAACAACAAAGCGAGAAAGGTCGCTAACCCCGAGGCAAAGAGCGTTTTGCTTGAAGCAGCGGATGAGCTTGCTGCTAGAGAGCGCTTGTTATCAAAAAAAATAAAAGCGGGAAGGTCGAAACTATCATCACAACAAAAGTCGGTTAAGTCTTATCAACGCTCCGTTGATAAGAATCTAAAAGCATTAAACGTACTAATTGAAAAGCACGATGAGCATATCAGTGAGATGGCAATATCTCGCTTAGTAGAGTTGGAGTCGTCGATGACGGCGAACTTCGAAAAGGCTGAGCAAGGTTTAGTACATATTCTTGAAACGATCGCAGAGGCTAACAACCCTGTTCGCAATCGGCTGAATGGGCGTTATCAATGATGCGCGCTGTCGTTTTTTCGTTTTTACTCGCGTTGTTACCGAGCTTGGTCTGTGCCAAACCGGCGTTGCGTTTCGAGCTGGCTGGGGAAGAAAAGACGATAGGGGATATAAAGCCTTCGTTCATCGTTTATAAAGAGAAAGAGCTGCCAGATGTTTCCGTGGAGTATGTTATGCGCCGGTACATCAAGCTCTTCGAAAACTCAGGTTCACCTGACGTTAAGATTGATGCATTGAATCGAATAAACAATCTCAGTGCAAAGTATGGGATATCGAGTAAAAAGCTGACCATCGACACCGTCAAACAAAGCCAAGTGTTGCTTGAAAGCTATAAAAATATTGTAGATTCGGGCATTTTTTACGAGCGCATGGATGAGCTTCTGTACCAAACGGGCAAAGCAACCACGTTTACGGGTAATCCGCAGGACGCCATTAAACGACTCAAATTATTGGTCGGTCTATACCCCAATTCCCCCCTCGTCGATGAAAGCATGTTTCGTATTGCAGAGGCGCACTTTGCACTAGGTGAATATGCAAAAGCTGAAGCGCAGTATAAAAAATTATTAGCGTTTGGTGTCAGCAGAGAATTCTATACCAAAGCAAGTTTTAAGCTGGCTTGGGCGGTCTTCCGACAGGATCGCTATGATGAGGCCGATAAGCATGCATTTTCTGTTTTAAGTGATTTTGAAACCTTAGCTGGCGCAACAGATCTATCTAGTTTGGATCTTGAAGACCTCGATTTAGCGGAAGATGTCTTAAGATTGTTAGCGATTCAGTTCTCTAAGCAAGACAGCGAGAAGAGTATTGTTGCGACTCAGGCAGCTCAAAAAACAGAAGCCTATGCCTATTTATTGCACGATGCATTGCTTGGTTTGTATCTAGCTCAGGATAGGTTTGAAGAAGCTGCGAAAGTTGCCTCACATTACGCTAGTGCTTACAGCAATGAATTTGAAGCATACACGATGGCTCTCAATTCAATTAAGTCTTACCAGAAAGGGGAGTTCGATATTCAGGCTTGGAACTCCAAGCAAGACTTCGTGGCAAATTTCGGTATACAAAGCCATTATTGGTCTCTGCTAAATGAGCAACAAAAGTCTACCGTTAGGCCTCATCTGCAACGTTACGGCGAAGAGCTTGCGCATTTGTATTATGTTCGAATGGAGCAAAACCGAGGAAAAGCGGAGCATCGCAATTTTGGCTTACGTAGTGTCGAATACTACATGATGTTGACACAACTCAGCCCACTTAATGATAGCAATGGAGAGTTCATTTTTTTGGCGGCAGAGGCTCTTAGGGATGTTGGCGAGTTCAAGCGAGCCATTGCGCTATATGAGCGAGCAGGCTTTGATGAGCCAGAACATAAGCTTACCCAACGCTCGGCTTACGCAGCGGTGTTAACCTATGATGAGTGGTCGACCGCTAACCAAAAGTTGTCGCCAGCGATGATAGCGGGCAAGCGGGCTAACATTCTTCGCTATGCTGATAGGCTGCCGAGTGATAAAGAAACGCCTGAGCTACTCGCCTTCTTGGCTAACGAATACTTCGAAGAGGATGCGTTTGAAAAGGCGGCAGAAACATCAACTCGAGTGCTACTGTCAGAGTTGGCCGGTGCGGGAACACGATACGCCAGTTTGTTAGTGAGAGCGCATAGCCATTACGCCCTGAACCAATTTTCTCTCGCAGAGAGAGATTACGCAGAAGGGCTAGAAGACCCGTTAACGTCTAAACGCGACCTGAAGGAAGACTTAAGTGAGCGCCTAGCCTTGAGTATCTTTCGACAAGCAGAGCAAGAGAATGAAGCTGCTCGAAGCGCCGAACTTTATCTAAAGCTTGTTGATGTGGCGCCATTAACGAGCTTAGTGCCTCAAGCTCTCTTTAACGCATCGACCAAGCAGTTAGAAGTTGCTCAGTATTCCTCAGCGATTGCCAGCTTGTCGTATTTGCAAGCGGTTTTTCCTAAACACGCGCTTTACAATGATGCGACGGAGACACTGATCTATGCCTATGAGCAAAATGGTGATTGGCTGGAGGCCGCCAATAAACTTTCAAGTTGGTCGCTAGTTAATCAAACGTCGAATCCTGAAGTGGCGGCTAACGCCTTGTTTCAATCCGCGGAGTACTACGAGAAAAGTGGTATGGGCGTGCAGGCGACAGAGTCATATCAGCGCTTTGTTGATGCGTATTCGGACCAGTTTGAGTTGAGTATCGAGGCGCGTGATCGTATCGCGGGGCATTATAAGGCGAATGATGCTGGGCGCTATGAAAAAGCTCTTGCCGACCTTGTGGCATTTGAGGGCCAGAACAAAGCTCGCCGAACAGTGCGCTCCGCTAGCCTTGCGGCAAGTGCCGCATTCACGCTGACGAAGCCTCTTATTGCACGCTTTGAAAAAACAAAGCTGACGGGTTCGTTAAAGAGCGCGCTGAGAAAGAAGAAGGTGCTCCTGGATGACGCGGTAGAGTCAATGCAGGCACTGGCCGACTATGGTATTCAAGAATGGCAGTCGGCAGCGGTTCACGAAACAGCGTCACTATATCGCGTATTGGCGAGGGATTTGCTCAGTTCGGAACGTCCGGCGGGCCTGTCTGAGTTGGAGCTTGAGCAGTACGACATTTTACTTGAAGAGCAAGCTTATCCGTTTGAGGAGAAAGCGCTTGAGGTGTATGCAATTAACCGCGACAAAGTAAGGGACGATATATACGACGAGTGGATAGCAAAAAGCTTTGAGGCGCTCGCTGAGATGAATCCTACTGTTTATAGAAGAACTTTAATGGAGCCAGAATATGCTGCACCTTGGTTTTAGGGTAGTTCTGGTCGGACTTCTGCTGTCGTTGGTTTCGGGGTGCGCCAGTAAAAAGATTACTTCGCCAGCGAAAGAGGTAGCTGTCAGTGCGGTCAACGTTGAACGTCCGGTTCTTTCTGAAAACTTGGCAGCAGATTACCAAGAAGCGTTAAACTTAATGCAACAGGGCCGGTATGCGGCGGCAAAAACAAGTTTTGAACGTTTGTTAAGTATTGAGCCCCGGTTAGCAGGCGCCCACACAAATCTAGGAATAATATTTCAACATAATAATGATAGTGTGTCGGCAATGGCTGAGTTTGAGAGTGCATTGGCGTTGAATCCTCGTAATGCCGATGCCCTGGCCGCATTAGGTAGTATGGCCATTCAAAACGGAGAGTATCGAAAAGCGGAGTCGTTACTGCAGGAAGCGGTGGATATTGACGCGTCGCTCGCGGTGGCGCATTACAATTTAGGGGTATTGTACGAGCTATACCTCCAAAATAAGTCAGACGCGATCGAACATTACGAGCGTTACGTATTGCTGTCACCCGATCGCGACACTAAAACGGTTGCGCGCTGGATAAAACTATTGGAACGATGATGAAAAAAATCATATTACTTAAGTCTGTTCTGGTTTTTCTTGCCTTGTTTGTCGGTAGCGTTATGGCAAAAGATAAAGCGGAAGGTCAATCAGACACCAAAACAAAGACCATGTCAGAAATATCGATAATTGGTAATACTGAGCTGCCCAACATCAGCTTTGACTTGCCATGGAAGCTACCAACGATCGCTAAGCGTGCGGAGGAAAAGCCCATCAATGCTTTAGAGGGAATGTTGGCGCCAATAGAGCCTGAGCGTCACCGGCAACAAGTGTTTTTTAATCAGTATTTAAAGCTGGATATGCCGACATTTTGATGTATCGTCGATGGTTTTATCGCTTGTGAATAAGCGTGAAATAAGAGAGAAATCAAGTCAGCGTCCCAGAGAAGGTGACGGATTGATCTTACTATAACAGTTGCAAGGCATTTGTCGCCGCGCAAAAAGGTTAAGTGTTAGGAGTTAGAAAGAATGTTTGAACCGATAGCTCGTTTTTTCCAAGAAGGCGGTTTTTTTATGTATCCGATCGCTGCGGTATTAGTGCTCGGAATCGCCATAGCAATTGAGCGTTACTGGTATTTGTCAGTTGCTAAATTTTCAAATAGAGAAGCCTTTGATAAAGGGCTTCTCCCTATTTTGGTGAAAAAGGATTATAACTCGGCACTTAAGTTTGCTAACGATTCACGGGCACCTATAGCTGCAATTATTGGCGCAGGCATTAGTCGCTTCAACAATAATAGTGGGCGAGATGAGGTAGAGTACGCGATGGAAGAAGGTTTGATGGAAACGCTCCCTCGGCTTGAGAAACGCACACAGTACCTGGCGACCTTAGCAAATATTTCTACCTTATTGGGCTTGTTAGGAACGATCATCGGCCTGATTGCGGCATTTACCGCGGTTGCCAATGCTGACCCAGCGGAAAAGGCTTCGTTGTTATCCCAAAGTATTTCAGTGGCGATGAACACGACTGCATTTGGGCTGATGTCAGCGATTCCTTTACTGTTGATTCATTCTGTACTGCAAACGAAAACAAATGAAATTGTAGACGGTCTTGAAATGGCCGGCATCAAAGTATTGAACCTGATGTCAGACCAGTAAGTTATTAGTTATTGTACTTTTAAGCGGACGCGATTATGGCTCGACGAAAACATAGACGATTGCAACAAGATGCTGAGCTGGATATTACAGCGTTCATGAATTTGATGATCGTTTTGGTGCCAGTATTGTTGCTGAGTATGGTCTTTGAGCATACTAAAGTGCTCGAGCTTAACTTTCCGAAAAGTTCGCAAGTACTAGATCAGACCGACCTTGACAGTGAGCAGCTTCAATTGATTATCCGAGAGGATGCGTTCGTCGTGGCAACGTCTAAGGCGGGGGCGCTTAAATCAATTCCAAAAGATGCCGGTGGGTATAATTTTGAGGCGCTGTCACTGTTTTTGCGTGATGTTAAAAATCGCGTTCCTGAAAAAAATGAAATTTCAATTCTGCTGGCTCCTGACACCTCTTATCAAACCTTGGTGACTGCGATGGATACCGTTCGTTCTTACGAGACGGTTTTAATTGCGAGTGTCGTAGAGGCAGAGCTGTTTCCCAGTATATCAATAGGCGACGCACCTTCGGTAACATTGGAGAAGTCACAGTAAGTGCTTTCAATCAACGTCATAATATATTTTGTAGTACGGCCAATATGAGACAGCCGATTAAGGTGAATAATGCGGGCGGATAACCAAGACCTGATTCTCCCATGGACAGTGGAGAAGGCTGAGAACCAACGTTTCAGAGTCATACTGATTACGCTGTTTACCTTGGCTATTTTGTTTTCAGCATGGGTCTCTCTTATCAGTCTTCCAGAACCCGATAGGGAAGAGCTTGAGAAGATACCTCCGCAATTGGCTAAAATTCTGGTTGAGAAAAAGAAGGCGTCAATTCCCGTTAAGCCTAAACCGATAGAGCAGCCTTTGCCGGTAGAGCCTGAAGTGGCCAAAAAGACCGAAAAGCCCAAGCCTGAGGTTAAGCCAGAGAAGAAGCCTGCTCCTGTCAGAGTGAAACCTAAACCTAATCAAGCAGCGCTAGTCAAAAAGGCACGCGAGGTCGCCAAGAAAAGTGGTCTGTTAGCGTTACAGAGTGACTTGGCCGACCTGAAAAGTTCCTTGGACACGACCTCACTGGCAAACAAACTTAGTCAGTCTGCCAAAACTAGCAAAGCGGCTTCTGCGCAAACGATCAAAAGAGAAAGCGTGTTGTCTAGAAAAGCAAAAGCAGGCGAGTTAAGTCAGGGTGTTTCCCAAACTGTTGCACTGAACAGTCTCGAATCTGCATCGCTAACCGAAACTGCCGATGAGCGCGCGTTAGGCATAGCGCAAGCTGAGTCAGAGCTTGGAGAGCGTGAACGAAGTGAGGAGAGCATTCGTTTAGGTTTGGAGAAGTTAAAACAATCGCTCTACAAGCTGTATAACCGAGAGTTACGAAAAGATCCGTTTCTTGAAGGGATCGTTTTATTGGAGCTCGTTATAGAGTCCTCAGGTGAAGTATCTTATGTGCGCGTGGTGAACTCTGAGTTAGGGCACAAAGCCTTAGAAGCCAAATTTGTCGGGCGTATAAAGCTTGCAAACTTTGGCCCTGAGAATGTGTCTCGCACCACCCGTCAAGTCCCTATTAATTTCCAGCCTCGCAGTTAGGCTTATCACGGTCAGTGTCCTCTCGTTATGGCTAACAAAAAAAAGAAGTCAGCATCAAACCGTTCAGGAAAAAGAAAAAAGGTCATACGCTCATCGCTTAGCCATGACCAACGGATTTGGGTGAAGTCCGCTATGTCAGCGGCAAACCAAGCCTTGTCCAACAATGAACTTAATCAGGCTGGTGGTCTCCTTGATCAGATTCTTCAAGTAGACCCCTTTAATGTTGAAGCGCTAGAGCAGCTAGCATTGATATTCTCGAAGCTAGGTGAATCGGCGAAAGCTGTCTCGTTGCTAGAGCGCGCGATTGATATTGACTCAAGACGTACGCGTTCAATGTATATGCTCGCTTGTTTGATTGGAGATTCGGAGCGAGAGCTTGAAGCCATCGAGTTGTACAAAAAAGTTATCCAGACCAGCCCAGACCTGATCGAAGCCCATAATAACCTTGGGGTAATTTACAAGAATACAGAACAGTTTGAGCTCGCCATCGATCGCTTTCGTCGCGTGGTCAAAGCGGACCCTAAGTCTGGTTTTGCGCTGAGTAATTTGGGTAATGTACTGAAAGATGCCGGCAAAATGAATAAAGCGGTTGAAATGCTAGCGCGCGCTGTTGCCGCTGAGCCAACCCTGACCTCTGCGTATTCAAATCTTCTCGTTAGTCTAAATTATTTGTCTGAAATGGACGCTAGCAGCACGTTCCAGCGCCACCTCGACTGGTACAAACATTTACCATCGCAGATTAGGCCTGATCGCTTTTCTTTTTCTCGTTCGCCTTCAGAAAAAAAGAAACTCCGCATCGGCTATGTATCTCCAGATCTACATAATCATTCAGTCGGTTACTTTGTTGATAGTATCTTTTCTCATTATGATCGCGACGCATACGAGGTGGTTGCTTACTACAACAACCTAAGAAAAGACCCTATTCAAAGCCGCTTTTCCGAATTAGTTGATGAATGGGTTTGGGTCGAGGGTTTGGGCGATGTTGCGCTTGCAGATCGTATTTACTCAGACCAAATCGACATACTTGTCGATTTGGCAGGCCACACCGCCAATAACCGCTTAGCCGTTTTCTACCAGAAACCAGCGCCTATTCAGGTAACGTGGCTTGGATACCCAAATACAACAGGCTTAAAGCAAATAGATTATCGACTGTCTGATGCTATCGCAGACCCTGTAGGTATAAGTGATGAGTTCCATAGTGAGAAGGTATGGCGGCTAGATAAAGGTTTTCTCTGTTATACCCCGCTTAACTTGGACGCTAGTATTTCAGAGCTACCGGCCCTCGGTGATGGGGGGATCACGTTCGGAAGTTTTAACAACTTAGTCAAAGTAAGCGACGAGGTTGTTTCCGCGTGGGCGGAAATTTTAACTAAGGTTCCAGCAGCGCGGTTGCTAATAAAGTCACGCCAGCTCGGCAATGCGATGACGAGAGAAAGGCTAATCAAGCGTTTTGAACAATGCGGAATTAACGCTGAGCGTTTATCACTTCACGCCATGCTAGCGTCTCGTGAGGAGCATATGAGCCTTTATGGTCAAGTCGATATTGCACTCGATACTTTTCCGTACAATGGCACAACAACGACCTGTGAGGCTATGTGGATGGGCGTTCCGACGTTAACCTTAAACGGAGACCGCCATGCGAGTCGAGTAGGGGCGAGCATCATGAGCAGGGTGGGGCGCGAGGACCTGGTTGCAGATTCTATATCAGACTACATCGCAAGAGCGGTTTCGTTATCAGATGATTTGAATCGCTTGGCAGAGATGCGTGTGAATATGAGAAGCGTAATGAAAGCGTCTTCTCTTTGTCAGCCTTCCGCTTTTTGTCAAACGTTGGAAGGTGCATATCGTTCTATGTGGTCCGAGTATTTGAGCTGATCAAAGGTCCGAACGCTATTGAATGGTTTGCTTACTCCCAGAAGTCAGCTTTTTCATGATGCAAATCTAATGGTTTAATGAGTTGCGCTTCGATTAGATTGTCGTAAGAGCCGACTTGATTTCTACCCGTTTTTTTTATGTGGTAGAGCGCTTTGTCTGCTTTAGATAGCGAATCACTAGGATGTTCTTTGTGCGGCTGAAGCGTTGCTATTCCAATACTAACCGTTACTTTGTCTACTTGTGGGAAGCGTCGGTTCTCGATGGCTTGTCTGCATCTTTCTAGAATCTTTAACGCTTTTAATGAGTCGGTTTCTTTAACGAAAACAACAAACTCCTCGCCGCCATAGCGAAAAAACATATCTTCTTGGCGGAGAACGGAGCGTATCGTTTGGGAGAATAAAACTAGCGTTTCATCGCCAATGGAATGCCCGAACTGATCATTTATTGTTTTGAAATTATCAATATCAAGAATCGCAATTGTGCCGTAGTCTTTACTGTAGAGTGCTAAATTTGGCTCTTTCTCTGAAGAATATGCGAGTTTCGTGATCGTTTGATCGAAGGCCTGACGGTTGAGGATTCGAGTCAAGGGGTCGTAGCTTTTTTCGTGCAAATTTCTAAAAATATCCGCAAATATTTTGAGGAACCCTTGGTATATATCAAGGGTTCCTTCAGTTTGTTTTGGGTAGCTGCTGACGACCATATGGGAGATCGTTTTGTCGTATAGCTCGATAGGTAGAATAAGCTGCGTATTGCCAAGCGAGTTTACCTTGCTAACAACACTTTTTGTTTGGAAGGCTTCCATCACGGAGTCGTGTTGATGAAGATACATAGGCGCTTTGAGTTGCAGCATATCGAGTCCGACGATGCAATGTCGTCCCGACTGGCTCGACCGACTGCCTTGAACTTCGTAAACAACAACTTGCGCGCCGCTGAAGTTGCTAGCGAGCACGTCCCGTAACGCTTCGCTTAGATCTCTCGTATTAGTTTGGCTAGTAATGTGGCCAATCAGTTCGAAGACGGTCTTTAAATCCATGAATTTTCTTCTTTTTTGTGCCTATTCGCTCCAAGGGTTCTTGACGCGATATTAATTCAGTATGGACACAAACAAAAAAAAATCCATGGCTGATGACGGGAAATATTGATTTGGATGAGATTCGCTTTTTTCTATCAATACGGGCGTTATCGATGGCAGAAAATGTGCATCATATTGGCGCAAATAAGCGTGAATAAGTTGTGTGCAGCGCCTATCTAAAAATCGCTGATTAAAGGGTACTTTGACTCGACTGCTAGGGCTTAACTGCTATAGTGAAAGGCTGGGGGATTTCTTTATATGAACACGAAGTATTTAAAACATTTTAATACGCAGCTTAAGCTGTTTCGAGAGCGGCAGCACCTAAGTTGTGCGGACGTCGCTGAGTACTGTCTTGTGGATGTCTCAGTTGCTCAAGCGTGGGAGGCCGATTCGAGCTCTGCGAGATGCTACCCCTCGCTGGATAACCTTCTGGATCTTTGCTTTAAGACGGGCGCTTCTCTTGAAATGTTTATTGATCTGCCGGAAGCGAAAAATAATAACCAACTTGATTTGCCGGGCTTAACAGCGATAGGCGACACAGACTTAAGCGAGACGCTGACCATGTTGGATGAGCAGTTAGAGAAATTGATTCCAGGAAAGGAAGAAATGGAATTGATTCAAAAATTTAGAAAGAGTAATCAGCAAAACAGAGAGCTGATCTTGCAGTTAATTGGTAACTAATTAACTGCAAGATCAGCACCTGGGTCATGCTCGTTATCGAATTACACTGACCTCACTACCCCTTGTAGACATTCTCGTAAACATAATTGGTCGCTTCGACAAAACCGTCAATGCTTCCGCAGTCAAAACGGTTACCTTTGAATTTATACGCCAGAACACAGCCTGATTTGGCTTGAGTTAGTAGGGCGTCAGTAATTTGCACTTCGCCATTTTTCCCTGGAGGTGTGTCTTTTATAATGTCGAAAATGTCGGGCGTTAGGATGTAGCGGCCAATAATTGCGAGGTTGCTTGGAGCGTCTTCCGGAGCTGGCTTTTCGACCATGTCAGTAATACGGTAAAGCCCTTCCTTCATCGACTCTCCTGCAATCACTCCGTATTTATGCGTTTGGTCTGCTGGGACTTCCTGAATTGCGACGATGCTACAGCGGAACTGATTGTACAGTTCGGACATTTGTTTAAGCACGCCATTGCCAGGCTCTTCTCCGACACAAAGGTCATCTGCTAGTAGCACGGCGAAGGGGTTATCGCCGACTAGTGTTCGACCAGATAGAATCGCATGCCCTAAGCCTTTCATTTGATGCTGTCGAGTGAACGAAAATGTGTTGTTTTCAATCAGCGTTCTAATGTCGCCTAATAACTCTTCTTTGCCGCTACCTTGTATTTGGTGTTCCAGTTCGTAACTAATGTCAAAGTGGTCGGCGATTGCTCTCTTTCCTCGTCCCGTGACGAAACCGAAATTATTCATGCCGGCTTCTTGTGCTTCTTCTACGCCGTATTGAACTAGCGGTTTGTTGACTAGTGGAAGCATTTCTTTGGGCATTGCTTTGGTAGCTGGCAAAAAGCGAGTGCCGTATCCAGCGACTGGGAATAAGCAATTCTTTATCATTATCGATTCCTTAAGATAATAGCCGCATAAATGCGGTAACAGATATTAATGTCTATCGCCGAACGTTAGCAGCGCGATCGAAATAAATAAAGCAGCAGAATCCTTTTAAGGGAAATTATTTACCGCTTTGACCTACAAAAATGCGCTTCAGTTTTAGTCGTATGACGGCATATTTGACAGAATAGGCGGGCTCAGACATGTTGGCGCGTTATTTGAATGTGTATTCAGCTATATATTCAGTCAGTGTTTGCGTATACAGTCAGGCGCATGGGTATTGGGGAGTTGCTAATTTTTATAGCGACGTTTCGTTTTCCGCGGCATTTGAAGTAACTATTGAAGTAACTATATTTTGAGCAAAAACCACGAAGACCTAACATTGCTATCGGTAAGATCTGCGTTTGATCACCTCCAATCTACCGTTAATCGCGCACTTCAGCGAATGGAGCGGCAAGAGCAGCTAAATAACGCAGAGCTGTTCAATGAGATTAAGGAGCGCCGAAAACTCGCAAAAGTTCTTTTGCTAGATCAGCGTCTCATTCAATTATACAAGGTGCTGATTAGTAAGCCGTCCTTGAAAATTGAGAAAGGTGAGGGCTTGATCCACGCAGAACTGAGTAGTTCTGTGATCGTGCAGGAAGGTAGTGATACACGTATCGAGTTTAGTATTTCGGATGCTAGCTATACGCTTTTACTATCGGATATGGGGGGCGGTTGTATTTCTTATTACGGAGAGACCTTTAAAAGCTCGCACCTCACGTTAAAGGATGCAAACGACCAGACGGTATTGACGATTCATCTCAACTTAAAATCAGATGAAACTGAAGAGGTGGTGA
This sequence comes from uncultured Oleiphilus sp., assembly GCA_913020045.1. GTDB lineage: Bacteria > Pseudomonadota > Gammaproteobacteria > Pseudomonadales > Oleiphilaceae > PZPK01. The sequence goes on along the minus strand of CAJWBE010000018.1, from coordinate 57,331 downwards.
GCGAGTCTCAAATAACGGCATTCGTTCCTGGCAAGTGGATCTACGACATTATTCATGCTTACGAGACGCTAGAAACTACGCAAAAACTACAAGCGATTTCTCAGGCCTACAGCCCAGAAAAAATCGAACAGTTAAAGCAAAAATTCGGTATCTAACGGCTTGCTGAAATAGCCCATCAATTGGTTTTTCTTAAGTATAAAAAACGCCGATAAGACAGAGTCTTATCGGCGTTTTTGTTTCTTCGTCGTTAGTCGCTAAGCGCTTAACCGCACTTGCTGTCGCCGCAGTTTAAACAGGTTTGGCAGCCATCCATGACGATGACAGCCTTGGTGCTGCACTTCTTACACAGCGTAGCGTTGTCGGGAAACGGGTTAGACTCTTTCGCTTCCTCGTCTTGCTTGCCTGCCGGGTTGTGTGCTGCTTCAAACTCTGCTTTTTTCTCAGCGAGTATCTTCTTGGTGCTTTCACTCATTTCATCATGTTCGATAAGCCCAATGACTTTCATGTGCTTTTCGATAACGGCACCAATCTCTGCTACCAAAGACGGCATGAACACGCCACCCTTCTTGTAATAACCGCCGTTTGGATCATAGACAGACGATAGCTCTTCGACCAAAAAGGTAATGTCGCCACCCTTGCGGAACACTGCGGAGATAACCCGAGTCAGCGCGATAACCCATTGAAAATGCTCCATCGACTTCGAGTTGATGAACACTTCGTACGGACGTCTTACTTCGTGGTCCGTGTCCGGATTCAGAATAATGTCGTTGATCGTAATATAAAGTGAATGCTCAGAAACAGGCGTTTTCACTTTGTACGTTGAACCTAGTAAGAAGTCCGGACGCTCAATAAACTCGTTCATTTCTTGAGGTTTTGGTGCCGGTGCTTCGACTACTTCCATCTCGGGTGAAGCATTTTTAAGTACCTGATACCCGACGATTTTCTTTTCTATTTTAACAGCCATGATTATTACCTTCTAATGCTCGGGATCAATATTTTCCGTAAGTGCCTTCTTTTAGGGCATCGAATAGATTCGCAGCGGAATGTGTTTCACCGTCGTATTCTATTTCTTCATTGCCCTTCACTTTAACCTTAGAACCGTCATCTAATGTAAATTCATACATTGTACTTTCAAGGTCAGACTCTTTTACCAGCACGCCCTGGAATGCTTCAGGATTGAAGCGGAAGGTCGTACAACCTTTCAGTCCTTTGTCATAGGCGTACATGTATATGTCTTTGAATTCTTCATAAGGGAATTCGGTAGGCACGTTAGCTGTTTTTGATATAGAAGAATCCACCCAAATTTGCGCTGCTGCTTGTATATCGACATGCTGTTTCGGTGTTACTTCGTCAGCCGATACAAAGTACTCAGGCAATTTGGTATCAGCGTCCTCAGAAAAGGGCATCGCATTCGGGTTAACGTAGTGGCGATACGCCAGCAGTTCATATGAATAAACATCTACTTTTTCTTTGGTCTTTTTGCCTTCCCGAATAACGTTGCGCGCATAGTGGTGTGCGAAACTTGGCTCAATGCCGTTGCTTGCATTATTTGCTAACGATAGGGAAATCGTTCCCGTTGGAGCAATTGACGTGTGATGCGTAAACCGCGCACCTTTTTCTGCCAAGGCTTCTACTAACTCAGGCTCATACTCCGCTACTTTCTGCATGTAGCGGCTGTATTTTGCATGTAGCACCTTGCCTTTTATCTCGTCGCCAGCCTGATACCCTTCTGCTCGCATTTCTGGACGTTGCAGAAGCATCTCTTCAGAAACAGTAAAGACCTCTTCCATAATCGCTGCAGAACCTTTCTCTTCACTAAGGGCGAGTGCCTGACGCCAGCCTTCGACGGCCATCTCACGATTAACTTTTTCAGTGAATTCGATGGATTCAGGCGAGCCATAAGGCATCTTCATCATGGTTAGGGTTGAGCCTAAACCTAATATGCCCATGCCATGACGACGTTTAGAATGAATCTCATTGCGTTGGCCAATCAACGGCAGACCGTTGATCTCGACAACGTTATCAAGCATTCGTGTAAAAATACCCACTGCTTTACGGTACTTTTCGAAATCAAAAGACGCTTTATCACTAAACGGTTTGTTTACGAATTTGGTTAGATTAACTGAACCGAGTAAGCAGCTGCCATAAGGAGGCAAGGGCTGTTCTCCGCACGGGTTAGTTGCGCGAATGTTTTCACAGAACCAGTTGTTGTTCATTTCGTTAACCTTGTCGATCAGGATGAACCCTGGCTCAGCAAAGTCGTAGGTAGATGTCATGATGCTATCCCATATGAACTTCGCTTTAACGCGTTCATAGATGCGACAGGCAACACGACCTTGTTCATTTGTCACATAACCATTCTTGACCGGAAAATTACGGAATACATATTGTTCCGTATCTTCTAGATCCAAGTTTTCTTCTTCAACTTCTTCTGCCGTCACAGGGAACGATAACAACCAGTCTTCGTCGTGCTTAACGGCTTCGATAAAGTCTTCTGTAATTAATAGCGAGAGATTGAATTGGCGGAGACGTCCGTCTTCACGCTTAGCGCGAATAAAATCAAGAACATCTGGGTGGTGCACATCAAACGTCGCCATTTGAGCCCCACGACGACCGCCAGCAGAGGAAACCGTAAAGCACATCTTGTCAAAGATATCCATGAACGAAAGAGGTCCAGATGTGGTGGCGCCTGCGCCAGCAACGTACGCTCCTTTCGGTCGCAATGTAGAGAACTCATAACCAATACCACAGCCCGCTTTAAGCGTTAAACCTGCTTCGTGGTTTTTTAGCAGAATGTCATCCATCGAGTCATAAACCGTACCAGACACCGTGCAGTTAATCGTAGACGTCGCCGGTTTATGTTCGCCTGCACCCGCATTTGAGATGATTCGCCCTGCTGGGATGACGCCATGAGCCAGAGCCCATTTGAAGTCTTCATATACTTCTGAGCGTTTTGCATCGCTCTCTACTGACGAAAGTGCTTGCGCTACCCGCTCATACGTATCGTCGATGTTCGCATCTACCGCGTCACCGCTTTTTGTTCTCAACTGATATTTGGTGCTCCATATATCAAGAGACGTATCTTGCATTTTTAGGGGGGATATAAGCGGTTCTACTTTTGCGTTCATCAGCAACCTCGAATGAGTAAATTACACAGCAGCAGAGCAAGATGAGGTGCACCCGCGGCTATTTTATTGTTTGCGTTATAGGCCTGCTCAGAGCGAGATCTGAAATGCGCAGATACTATATCTAGTGTTGAAGAAAAGACTGGAAACCACGTAAATCGGGCTAAAGATGGACTTAAAAACAACGCTGCTAGGGCCGGTTAGGGCCGTTCAAAGCCTAGAAAACAGGCTGAGCCTACGCTTAAGTCTTACTTTTTATTGTCAGTTATTTCGCAACATTATACTTTCTGGCCTGAATGCTTTGAATGATTCAAACACCATATATAGCGCCAGTGGGAAAAATTATAACACTATATTGTGTTGTGTGAAGTTAGTTTGCATATTTTTTTTGTATGTTTCGGTACGCAGCTTTTCTTTATTTGGTCAAGTTATTTGGACATAACTTTTTCGTAAAGTAAAAAACTAACTTGAGGTCAGGCTCAACATTGATAGGGGACACTAACATGTTCTGCGCAACACACATGATGTAGTGCATCGATGACCGTAGAATCTAATTATGCACTCGTGCGCAAAGCACATTATAATGCGCCACTTTATAAAACACGGCACTGGATTTACGTTCCAGCTAGCAGAGGAAGTATTGATTATGAGCACCCAACCAAGTCCAAAAATAAGCGTATGTGCGATGTATCGCTTTGTTGATCTACCGAACTACGAGTCATTAAAGCAGCCCTTGTTAGATACGATGTTAGCGAACGACGTGCGCGGCACTTTGTTACTCGCCGCTGAAGGTATTAACGGCACAGTTTCTGGCACTCAAACGGCGATTGACTCACTCTTAGACTGGATACGTCAGGATGAGCGTTTAAAGGATATTGATTACAAGCTTTCGTTTGATGATGAGCAGCCGTTCTATCGTACTAAGGTTAAACTTAAAAAAGAGATCGTCACGATGGGCGTTGAGGGCGTCGACCCCAAGCGTGTTGTCGGGACGTATGTTAAGCCGAAGGATTGGAATGCCTTGATCTCGGACCCCAATGTTGTGCTGGTGGATACTCGGAACGACTACGAAGTAGAGATAGGCACATTTCAGGGCGCTTTGAATCCGAACACCACCACCTTTAGAGAGTTTCCGGACTACGTTAAAAAAGAGTTGGATGCGGATAAACATAAAAAAGTAGCGATGTTCTGTACTGGCGGTATTCGTTGTGAAAAATCAACCGCCTATTTAAAAGAACAGGGCTTTGATGAGGTTTACCACCTGGAAGGTGGAATACTTAAATACCTTGAAGAAGTCGAGGAGAAAGACTCGATGTGGGAGGGTGACTGTTTCGTTTTCGATAATCGAGTTGCCGTCAAACATAATCTTGAAAAGAGTGATTATGAGCAATGCCATGCGTGTCGAATGCCGATTACAGAAGCCGAGATGGCAAGTGAACATTACAAGCGCGGCGTAAGCTGCCCAAAATGTATAGGCAAACATACAGACAACCAATTGCAACGATTTGAAGAGCGCGAGCGGCAGATGCAATTGGCTCGCTCGCGGGGCCAAGACCATATCGGTTCAGATATGAATGAAATAATCAGTCAAAACAAAGCCAAGAAAGAGGCGCTTAAAAAGGCACAGCGGCAGGGACCGTCAAAAAGCTAAATGAGCGAATGGTGAACGGGCGTCTTGCGCTTTCTAGTGCGAGATGCCCGGTAGAATTAATCTTCTAGTACAGTTTTTTCTTTATCGCAGCGCTGGCAGCGGAATAGGGTGACGAGTTTCCCCTGCTTCACATCGAATTTGTTATTCGTGACAACTTTCCATTTGTGAAAGTCGTTCTTACACAAAGTTTTACCTTTGTGCTTCTCTTTTAAGGTCTTTTTTTTGAAAGGGACAACCGTTCCCATTGTGGAAATCCGTTAAACTGTTGAAAGTGTCAGTTTATCAAGGCGGTGCTATGATGTGCCAGCTTGAATCTTCTAATGCTTGATTCCTTTAGTACTTGATTCTTTTAATAACAACCGAGTTCGCTGATCAACGATGTTGCCTAAAGATTACCGAAAGCGCTACGCACTGATTTTCCTGATCAGTTTTGCAGTGCATCTCTCCGTTTTAGTCGCCTTGCTGTATCAGCCTGCTGAAGAGAAGACTGATAGCGAAACTAAATCAGTAACGGTTAACCTAAAGCCAACTGAAGACATCCAGAAAGTGGCGTCGCAAAAACAAGACAAACAAAAGAAAGAGAAGGAGCAGGAAAAGCCAGAACCTAAGAAGGCTGAACCTAAGAAGGCAGAAGCTAAGAAGGCAGAAGCTAAGAAGGCAGAAGCTAAGAAGGCAACAAAAGAAAGACCGAAGGCCGGGGGGGCGGCGCGACAAGAGAACAAAAGTACCACGTTGCCGCCTAAACCCAAGCCGGCACGAAAGCCAGTACAGAAACCAGCGGTTGACCCTTCGCTCGATAAAAACAGCCTCGCTTACTGGCTAGAAAAGTCCGGCAGCCTTACTGCTTTGAGGAACAAAGAGTTACGAGCGACCATTATCGCAACATCAGGAGAAAGTCGTAAGTTTGCCAATCGTGATGTAACCGCGAAACGCCTCACAGAAGAGGCTTCTCCTCAAACGCGGGCCAAGCACAATCGTTTTTATGCTGCTCAATATGCGCTAATAGAAAGGTATTTTATTCCGCCAGCTGCTGATGGAGGAAAGTATGATGGTTATATTCGTTTTCTTATTGATGATGAAGGATATGTTACGGCGATTAATTTGAAGAAACCTTCTGGGAGTGCCGCTCTGGATGATGCATTTTTGAAAGCTATTCAACAGGTAAAACGTTTTCCGTTGCCGCAGGACCCAGAGGTACGTAAATTGTTTATTGTGGCTCCCAAGCGGCTATTTTTTAACGAAACAGACATGCGTTGAGCGATTGGTGGTCTTAGACACGACGTGCTTACTGTTCAGACGGCTTTAATCGGCTTATGATTAGCTCTTGTTAGGCACATAAAGCCTAGGTTAAGGCAGTCAAGGACGAGTAAAGCGGTGGCTGGTGTAAAGCGTGAACAGCAAGCAGTATCAAAAGCGTTATCTACTTCTCTTGCTCGTGAGTTTATTGATTCACGTGGGCGCCTACGTCTCGTACCTTTTAAGCTTAGATCAAGTTGAACGAGCTGTAACCGAGCAAAGAACTGTGACAGTTAGTTTGCAGCCTCCTGAAGATAAACCGCCTCGCCAAGTAGCCGAAGAAGCGCCTGTTGAAGAGGTGTCAGACTCAAAAAAACCTGAAGAAGTAAAAGAGGAGCACGCACCAGTCAGTAACGGTGAGACATTTGCCTCCGACAATCAAACAGATAAAACCGAGACAGAGGTTGTCGCCGGCCTTGGCGAATCGGCACCATCTAAACCAGCTGAAGTTTTGCCAGAAAGTAGTGATGTCATTAGCGAAGAGGTAAGTGATATCTCTACTGATGACAGTTCCCCTGAGCCCCCTGAAACCGAGAGCTTGGCAGAGAAAGAGCAAGCAACTGGCTCTCCACTCGATCCATTGGTCGAACCTAGTTTACCTAGTGAAAACAGAGCGATTGTTAGCTCAAATTCTACTCTTGCGGATAAGAGCTATCCGAAGCCGATTGCAGAAGTGTCTGATACTCCCTTTACTGATGTGGGAACGGGCATTCCTGAATCACAAGCGATCAATGAAATCGCTAAACTAATGGAATCACCCGTTGGCGACTCGGCTGATGAAACATCAAAAGATACTGTTAAAAACACGACGGCCAAGCAAAACCTAGAAATACCTTCTAGCTTCCTAGATCGCTACGGGAGCTTAAAGCTGCTCGGGGAGAGCGACCTCCGAGATAGTGTCGTGATTCAGCCCTTCAGCGAACAACGAAGTAACGAACTAACGTTGGCCAATAAATATCTAGACCGCATGAATCGACAAGTGCTAGCGCACTGGGTCAACCCTTATCAGGGCGGCCGGCTTTACGCAGGCATTATTAGAGTTAAGATTAGCCTTAACGGGTATCTCGAAGACGTGCGGGTATATCGTTCAAGTGGATTGCCGTACTTGGATGAATCCGTAATTAAAGCAATAAAAACCGTTAAACGCTTTGAAGTTCCTGACGATGAAATTATAGTGGCGCGCTATTACAGCCGAATGAGTTTTCACTATACCTCTATTAAGGGAGAAACTGAGCTCATGCCGTTTCAAAAAGAAATCGCCAACAAAGAAGATAGTTAATGCAACCAAGCTCCCAATTAGTAAAGCGTAACGAAGATCAGTTCGAATCTATATCCGAGCTGCTAGTGTTAAACCCGCCAAAAGACGATGTTCAAGACGGCTTGTCTCCTACCAAAGTGGTGACTGTGGATTACCGTGTGTTCCAAAGTCTCGAAGCTGCGCTTCCAGACTCGATCACATTTGGTTTGCAGCCGCTAGACAGGGGTAAGTTTGATGCAGCCTTGGTATTCGTCCCCAAAGCGAAGGGTGAACTGAATATACTGTTGTCTTATGCCTGTTCCGGTTTAAAACCTGGCGGCAAGTTGTTTTTGGTTGGCGCGAAGAAAGAGGGTGTTGCCAGTGCAGCGAAACAGCTCACCAACTGGAGTGATAATGTTTACAAAGTAGATTCCGCAAAACATTGCCAGTTGTGGAAGGCAGAAGTGGCCGAGACCGCGAAACCATTTGAGTTAGCGCAGTTTATGAGCACTTTTAAATTTTCAGTTAATGGTGAGCCGCGAGAACTTGCGACCATTCCTGGTGTCTTTAGTTACGAGCGCCTTGATATAGGCACTGAGCTTTTATTGGCCCAGATCTCTGCTCATGCAGACAAAATGTTGAAAGGCCGTGTCTTAGACTTTGGCTGTGGCTCTGGTCCGATTGGCATTATGGCGAAAATTCTTAAGCCTGAGATTGAACTTGAGATGGTGGATATCAATTGGCTAGCGCTCGAATGCACAAAGCGCAGCTGCGAGCTAAATCAGGTTACGGCGTCGATCTACCCGAGTGATGGCTGGGCGGCAGTAGAGGGGCGCGTTAACGCGGTATTGTCTAACCCTCCTTTTCACGAGGGCGTCGCTTACGACTACCAGACTAGCGAGCGCTTTATTCAGCAAGCTAAAGACAAGATGAACAAATATGCGGTACTGATGATTGTAGCGAATGGCTTTCTTAAATATGCGACGGTTATCGAGCACCATTTTGGGCGCTGCGATGTGTTAGCCGAAACCACAAAGTTTAGAGTCTATAAGACGTACCGATAGGTGCTTTTGCTTTGACGTTTGTACGGATCAACTGGGGGACAAGTGATGTCTTATTTTCGACGAAAAGAAATTGAAATGCCTTCCCAAGAAAGCGCTATTGCGGGGCGCGATGAAGCTATCGAGGTTCCTGGTGCACATTTTGTGAGTGGCGCCCCATTAAAGGGCCCGTTTCCCGAACATGTGAAGCAAGTTGTCTTTGGTTTGGGTTGTTTTTGGGGCGCCGAGCGGAAGTTTTGGGAGCTTGAGGGCGTTTATACCACGGCGGTGGGCTATGCCGCAGGCATCACAAAGAATCCCAATTACGATGAGGTTTGTTCTGGCATGACGGGCCACAATGAAGTGGTGCTGGTGGTTTTCGACCCGAATGTTGTTTCGTTTGGCCGTTTGCTTCAGGTTTTCTGGGAATCTCATAACCCAACTCAAGGAATGCGGCAGGGCAATGATACCGGGACCCAATATCGATCAGGGATATACTGGAAAGATGAAAGCCAAAAGGTTGAGGCGGAAAAAAGTCTGACCTGTTATCAAGCTTCTTTAAAGGCGAAGGGATTACCTAGTATTACAACAGAGGTTTTACCTGTAGGAGAGTTTTATTACGCGGAGTCTTATCATCAGCAATATCTTGCGAAGAACCCGAATGGCTACTGCGGTCTCGGTGGCACTGGCGTTTGTTATTCCCCCAGTTAAGCACTTTCTTTAATGCAAAAAAAAGCCCTTGGAGTCCAAGGGCAAAGTCCACTCTAGCTATACGCTAGCGATAAAAACCTGAAAAAACCGAGATAGCTGTTTTGTATCTCGTTTTCGATGTGTCCATCATAAAACTAGATTCTAGAGTATTCATACTAATAATGAGCAATGCCTCAATATTTTCCATGCGTCGTCGTTTTCATTGGATTTGATGGAGTATTTAAAGATCCAGTGTGGCTTCTCTTTGTACCGGTGCATCTAAATGGGGCGCGCACCATGTGAATGCACGCAAAGGTGCGCTAAAAAAGAGCGCTATTGCAAATAAATATCACATTTTATGCGTAAGTCACTGTAATTAAATGATAAATAAAACTGGCCTTGGTTTTGCTATTCCCTTACTGACGATTTCCAGACCACACCAGTGGAGGTCTCATTAGTGATTATTCTTACAGGGGAAGAAAAATATGAATAAGTTTAAAACTAAGTTTGCAGGTATCGCTGCAGCAAGTTTGTTGTCGGTTGGCGCATCAATGTCAATGGCAGCAGATACGATTAAAGTTGGCGTGTTGCATTCACTATCGGGCACCATGGCAATTTCTGAGACAACGTTGAAAGACACCATGCTCATGTTAATTGACGAGCAGAACAAAAAAGGTGGATTACTGGGTAAGCAGCTTGAGGCAGTGGTTGTCGACCCTGCATCAAATTGGCCACTTTTCGCTGAGAAAGCACGTGAGTTAATTGAAAAAGAAAAAGTATCTTCTGTATTTGGTTGTTGGACGTCGGTTTCGCGTAAGTCTGTATTACCTGTGTTTGAAGAGCTAAATAGCCTTCTTTTCTACCCTGTCCAATACGAAGGCGAAGAGTCGTCGAAAAACGTTTTTTACACCGGCGCAGCGCCCAATACGCAAGCGATTCCAGCGGTTGACTACTTGATGGACGAAATCGGTGCAAAACGTTGGGTTCTAGCGGGAACAGACTACGTTTACCCACGAACTACCAACAAAATTTTGGAAGCCTATTTGATTGCTAAAGGCGTTGCCAAAGAAGATATCATGATCAACTACACGCCATTCGGTCATTCTGACTGGCAGAGTATTGTGTCAGATATTAAAAAGTTCGGTTCAGCTGGTAAGAAAACAGCGGTTGTTTCGACCATTAATGGTGATGCCAACGTTCCTTTCTACAAAGAGTTAGGAAACCAAGGTATTTCTGCTGAGAACATTCCGGTTGTTGCGTTCTCTGTTGGTGAAGAAGAGCTAGCAGGTTTGGATACAGGTCCATTGGTTGGTCACTTGGCCGCTTGGAACTACTTCATGAGTGTTGAAGACGAAGCTAACGATGAGTTTATCGAAGCATGGCAGGCCTTTATTAAAGATGAAGACCGTGTAACGAACGACCCAATGGAAGCGACTTATATTGGCTTTAACATGTGGATTAAAGCAGTGGAAGCAGCGGGTACTACAGACCCAACAGCGGTTCAGGAAGCATTGATCGGTGTTGCGGTACCAAACTTAACTGGCGGCTTGTCTACAATGATGCCTAACCATCACATTACTAAACCGGTCCTGATTGGCGAGATTCAAGACGATGGACAGTTTGAAATTGTTTCTCAAACGGCTGGCCTAGTTCCTGGTGATGCTTGGTCAGACTTCCTTCCTGGTTCAAAAGACGTTATCTCTGATTGGAGAGCGCCTTTATCGTGTGGTAACTACAACGTTAAGACTGGCAAATGTTCTGGTCAAAACTACGAGTAAGACCTACATAAGCAAGTAAAGAATTCCGCCGAGAGCCAAAAGCTCGGCGGAATTAACGAGTACCAATAAAAATAATCTATAAAAAAATCTTACCAACTCTCTGACGCGACATTTTTTTGGGAATACTAATTCAATGACTCATTACCTAAGTAAAGTCATGCTCTTTGCTTGCCTGCTGTTTTCTCAGTTATTTACGCAGGCTGCCTGGGCAAATTCCGCCGACGATTATTCGTCTGGTTTGGAACAAATCAACTCTTCAAAATTAAAGCAGGTAGCACTAGGTGTTGACCTGCTAATTCGTTCTGGCCATCCAGAAGCGGAATATTTGTTAAACGCAATGCTCGAAAGCAAACTATATCGGCATAAAAAGCAGAACCGCCTAGTGATGCTGCTCGGTAAAGACGGTAGCAAATTCACTATTGCAGACCTTAACGACTCGTCAAATCAAGAGACTCTGTCAAAACGCAAAGTTAAGCGTATCCCTTTAAACAATACGCTACGAGGCAAAATTAAAGTCTATCTAGCGGGTAAGTCGCTTAATAGTGAGTCAGGCGATGTCCGTAAAGCTGCTGCACAAAAACTGCTAGAAGATCTTGGTGATGACGAACTCGCATTATTCAAAACGCGTTTAAATCTTGAAACGAATCCTGACGTTATCTATATCCTTGAGTCGGGAATTGCGCTGGATAAACTGGCTAATGGTGAAGCCTATGAAAAAGACCAAGCGATTAAGTTTTTAAGTGACAGCCTTCAGCCGGCAGTGAGAAATGCACTCACCACTATTATAGAAAGCGGTAGCGATGAGCTAAAACCGGCGGCGAAGAAAGCGCTTGCGAAGATTGAGGACAAAGTAGAGTTCTATGGGTTTCTAGAAAAATTGTTTTTTGGGCTTAGTCTAGGGTCCGTTTTGGTGCTTGCAGCAATAGGGCTAGCCATCACCTTTGGGGTGATGGGGTGTATTAATATGGCTCACGGCGAGCTAATTATGATTGGCGCCTATACCACCTATGTCATTCAATTGTTGATGCCAAATTCAATAGGGATGTCCTTAATTGTTTCAGTACCAGCTGCATTTTTGGTTTCGGGTCTCGTGGGCATTGCGATTGAGCGCGGCATTATTCAATTCCTTAAAGGTCGTCCGCTTGAAACGCTACTCGCCACCTTCGGTGTGAGTTTAGTATTACAGCAGTTGGTTCGATCTATTTTCTCACCATTGAACCGAAGTGTGGAAACGCCTGAGTGGATGAGTGGTGCTTTGGAGATCAACCCGATCTTTGCCATCACCTATAACCGCTTATACATCATCTTTTTCTGTCTCGCTGTATTCGCGTTGTTGTTTTTCGTGCTACGCAAAACAGTGCTTGGTTTGCAAGTACGAGCCGTCTCGCAGAATCGTAATATGGCGCGTGCGATGGGTGTTAAGTCTGAGTGGGTTGATGCGCTGACCTTTGGCTTAGGTTCGGGCGTTGCTGGTGTCGCAGGCGTTGCGCTCAGTCAGCTAACGAACGTCGGGCCAAATCTGGGGCAGTCATACATTATTGACTCGTTTATGGTGGTCGTTTTCGGTGGAGTCGGAAACTTGTGGGGCACATTGGTTGCTGGTATGTCCTTGGGTGTCGCTAATAAGATGCTTGAGCCGATGTCAGGCGCGGTACTCGCGAAGATCATCGTTCTCATCTTTATCATCCTGTTTATACAAAAGAAACCTCGCGGGCTGTTTCCGCAAAAAGGTCGGGCGGCGGAGGATTAATCATGACGACAACCTCAATGAATAAAGTACTTGATAAGCAAACAAAAATCTTTCTATCTGTGCTCGCAAGCATCGCGGTGCTGGTTATTGCCAGTAATCTATTGATCTCACCAGATAGTGCGTTCCATATCCCAACCTATACCGTGACGCTGCTAGGTAAGTATTTATGTTACGCCTTGCTTGCCGTCGCAATTGATTTGATCTGGGGCTATATGGGAATTTTGAGTCTTGGTCATGGGGCGTTTTTTGCCTTGGGCGGATATGCAATGGGCATGTACTTGATGCGCCAGATTGGTGACCGCGGAGTCTATGGAGATCCTCTTCTTCCGGACTTTATGGTATTTCTCAACTGGTCAGAGCTGCCTTGGTTTTGGCAGGGCTTTGATATGTTTTGGTTCGCTGCTGTGATGGTGGTGTTGGTGCCAGGGGTTTTGGCTTACGTGTTCGGTTGGCTAACGTTTCGCTCACGTGTAACGGGTGTTTACCTTTCGATTATCACTCAGGCACTGACGTATGCCTTGATGTTAGCGTTTTACCGTAACGAAATGGGCTTCGGGGGCAACAACGGCCTAACCGACTTCAAAGAGCTGTTAGGCTTTGACTTACAAGCAAACAGTACTCGTATTGGATTGTTTGCTGCGTCTGCGATTGCGCTGGGACTTGGCTACATAGCCTGTCGATTTATCGTGGCCTCTAAACTGGGGCGCGTAGCGATGGCGGTGCGAGATGCCGAGTCGCGAACACGCTTTATCGGCTATAAGGTCGAGAACGTCAAACTTTGGGTGTTTACGTTTTCGGCCGCATTGGCGGGTATCGCCGGTGCGCTCTATGTGCCGCAGGTTGGTATCATCAACCCAAATGAATTCTCGCCATTGAACTCTATTGAGATGGTTGTATGGGTAGCATTAGGCGGCCGCGCAACACTTTATGGTGCCGTGGTGGGGGCGATTATTGTTAACTATGCGAAAACCTACTTCACCGGAGCGTTGCCGGAAGTTTGGTTATTTGCGCTAGGCGGCTTGTTTATCGTCACGACAATATTCTTGCCAAAGGGTGTTGTGGGTCTTCTGAAAAAGAAGGAGGCTAAATCATGAGTAATATCGTTAGTAATTATATTGAGGCGATTAGAGACAAAGATCGTGTATTTGATTTGGTTGCGCCTGCGGTGAGTCCAAAGTTGGATGTACGTAAAGGCTGTATTCTTTACATGGAAGATGTCAGCGTTAGTTTCGATGGCTTCAAAGCAATTAATGACCTTAATTTGTACGTTAACGAAGGAGAGTTACGCTGCATTATTGGTCCGAATGGTGCCGGCAAAACGACCATGATGGACATTATTACTGGCAAGACCGTGCCAGATAAAGGCAGTGTGTATTTCGGCCAAACGATCAATCTACTTGACATGGACGAGCCTGAAATAGCCCGAGCGGGCATCGGTAGAAAGTTTCAAAAACCAACTGTTTTTGAAGAGCAAAGCGTCTTTTCCAATCTGGAGTTAGCAATGGCATGCAACAAGAATGTTATGCCAACGCTATTTGCAAAGCTCAGCGGTGAAGAGTTGAGCCATATTGAAGAAACGCTTGAGCTTATCGGCCTTAAAGATCAGAGGATGTTGAACGCGGGCGCGTTATCTCATGGCCAGAAGCAATGGTTGGAGATTGGCATGTTGATTATGCAACGTCCAAAGCTCTTGCTCGTTGATGAACCAGTGGCGGGAATGACACATCAAGAAATGGACAGAACCGCAGAGCTGCTGATATCGCTTGAAGGCCGGCACTCTGTCGTTGTTGTTGAACACGATATGGATTTCGTTCGCTCTATAGCACGAACGGTGACGGTACTGCATCAGGGTAGTGTGTTGGCCGAGGGAACGATGGATGAAGTGCAAAATAATGCGCGCGTTAAAGAAGTCTACTTGGGAGAGTAAAGTGCAGAAATCTAAAACGACTGTATACGGCACTAACTCGCTGTCGATGATTATCGACGCCCAAATAATGTTTCTGGAGAACACGCATGCTTAGCATCAAATCACTAAACCAATACTACGGTGAGAGTCATACACTTTGGGATCTAGATATCGAGATTGAGCAGGGTAAATGTACCTGCTTAATGGGCCGTAACGGTGTTGGTAAAACTACGCTACTTGGATGCGTGATGGGCTTAATTAAGCCCGCATCGGGTTCGATTATGTTTAAGGGGCAGAACCTTCTTGATGTCAGCGCTGAAAAGCGTGCGCCGCTTGGCGTCGGGTATGTCCCCCAAGGGCGCCAGATATTTCCAATGCTAACCGTTGAAGAGAACCTTCAGATCGGTTTGCCGATCCGCAAAGACAAAAGCAAACAGATTCCTGAGATGGTCTATGAAATGTTTCCTGTCTTGAAAGAAATGAAACACCGACGCGGTGGTGATTTGTCAGGAGGACAGCAACAACAACTAGCGATCGGACGAGCGCTGGTGATCGAGCCGGATTTGCTAATTTTGGATGAGCCAACAGAAGGGATTCAGCCGAATATTGTTGCTGAGATCGGAGATATCATACGCAAACTCAATAAAGAAATTGGCCTCACTGTTTTGCTGGTCGAGCAAAAGCTTCCATTTGTGCGTCGTACGTCTGACCAGTTCGTGATTATGGATAGAGGTAAGGCGGTCGCGAAGGGGGATTTAAGCGAATTAAGTGAAGAATTGGTTCAGGAATACCTCACGGTTTAGCGAGTATTTTGATAACCTTATTGCGACGCCCTTACTTAGAAGGTAGACGTCTAAACCGTTTTCCGGTGTGTGGCGTCGCAGTCAAAAAACTAATTTATGCTGAATTCGATATCTAATGAATATGAATACTCCTGAAACGGTGTTGGCGAGCGCGTGTGATAAAGGCTATGGGCCTGCGCGTCGCTGGGAAGCAAATATTGAGCTTGGTTTTTCAGCCAGACCGGATAAAACCGTCATGTCATCAATGCGCTTCAAAGGCCCAATGAGAGTGCAGCGGCCTTTCTATCCGGAGGGCGGTCCCTGTCATGTCTACTTGCTCCACCCCCCAGGCGGAATGGTAAGTGGCGACAAGCTCTCTATTGACGTCAAGGTCGAAAAAGGCGCTCATGCGCTATTAACGACGCCGTCCGCAGGAAAGGTTTACAGAGCGGATAGCTCTCAGGTTAGTCAAAGCCAGTCGGTTGTTATCGATGTTGCTGAGGGCGCAACCTGTGAATGGTTGCCGCAAGAAAATATTTTGTTTGATGGTGCAAACGCTCGACTTAATACGACAATTTCGCTGACGGCGGATAGCTCATTTGTTGGCTGGGATATGGTTTCGTTCGGCAGACAGGCGGGCAATTTGCCTTTTAAGCAAGGGGCGCTCAGTCAAAGATTTAGCGTTGTCGTTGACGGCAGGCCCTGCCTGGTCGAAAACTTTAAGCTAGATCCTGAGTTAGCGCTGCTATCGAGCCCGGTTGGATTGAGCGGCTACACAAATGTAGGCAATCTATATTTCGTTGGTGCAGGGCTGGAGAAAAAGCTAGATACGCTTCGCGATCTTATACCCGAAGTTAGTGATTCGCTATTTATCGCAGCCACGCATAAACCCAATGTTTTAGTTGTTCGGGCGTTTAGTCATAGCGCTGAGCTGCTACGAAATACCTTTTATCATATTTGGGGCGCCATGCGAGAGCCTGTGCTATCGCTATCGCCGAGTTTTCCAAGAATCTGGTCTACCTAATAAGGATCCTACTATGGAACTGAGTCCCAGAGAAAAAGACAAATTACTAATTTTTACTGCGGCCTTGCTCGCCGAACGACGGCTCGCTAGAGGCGTAAAACTCAATTACCCAGAGTCGATCGCACTTATCTCGGCGGCTATTATGGAAGGTGCTCGTGACGGCAAGAGCGTCGCGGATCTGATGAGCGAAGGGCGGACAATTTTGACGAAAGACGACGTAATGGAAGGCATTGCTGAGATGGTTCATGAGGTCCAAGTCGAAGCCACCTTTCCCGATGGAACAAAGCTCGTGACGGTTCACGACCCTATCGTATAACAACCGAGAACAGAGGTTTGCTATGAAACCAGGTGAATATCAAATAAAGGCCGGCGAAATTGAACTGAATGTTGGACGCCCGACCGTATCCATTGAAGTGTCCAACAGCGGTGATCGTCCGATACAGGTGGGTTCCCATTATCATTTTTATGAAACAAACCTAGCGCTTGAATTCGATCGAGAGGCAACAAGAGGACTTCGTTTGAATATCGCCGCAGGGACTGCGACGCGTTTTGAGCCAGGTCAAACCCGAACGATTGAGTTGGTTCCCTATGCAGGTAAGCGAGAAATTTACGGCTTTCGCGGCGATGTCATGGGAAAACTTGATGGCGCCGATGTAGATAGCGCTACGTCCAGCAACCGCAGCTAATCGGCAATAGACAAGATATTCGGAGAATAATATGGCGAAAATAAGTCGTGAAGCGTATGCCAACATGTTTGGCCCCACCACTGGCGATCGCGTTAGGTTGGCAGATACTGAGCTTTGGATCGAGGTAGAGCATGATCATACGGTCTATGGCGATGAGGTAAAGTTTGGCGGCGGCAAAGTCATACGTGATGGTATGGGGCAAAGCCAGTCCTTAGACGCAGACGTGGTCGATACCGTTATCACTAATGCGTTAATTTTGGACCATTGGGGAATCGTTAAAGCAGATATTGGAATCAATGAAGGCAAAATTGCAGCGATCGGTAAAGCAGGCAACCCAGATACTCAAGATGGCGTCACTATTGTCGTCGGACCCGGTACGGAGGTGATTGCAGGCGAAGGCCAAATCGTTACGGCTGGGGCGGTTGACTCACATATTCACTTTATTTGCCCGCAACAAGTAGAAGAAGCACTTATGTCTGGCACGACCACCATGTTAGGTGGCGGGACCGGGCCGGCAACCGGAACGAATGCCACGACGTGTACTCCTGGTGCGTGGCATATCGGCATGATGCTAAAGGCGACGGATAGTTTGCCGATGAACTTCGGCTTTCTTGGGAAAGGCAACGCGAGTCTACCGGAGCCATTGGAAGAGCAGATTAGAGCAGGCGCGTTCGGTTTGAAGCTTCACGAGGATTGGGGTACCACGCCAGCATCGATTGATAACTGCCTGTCTGTCGCAGAAAAGTTCGATGTACAAGTTGCGATCCATACGGATACTTTGAATGAGTCTGGCTTTGTTGAAGATACTCTCGCTGCATTTAAAGGCCGTGGTATCCACACGTACCATACCGAAGGTGCAGGCGGCGGCCATGCGCCAGACATTATCAAAGCATGCGGCCAATTGAACGTGTTGCCGTCATCAACAAACCCGACGCGGCCTTACACGGTGAATACGGTCGATGAGCATCTAGACATGTTGATGGTTTGTCACCACCTCGATCCAAATATTCCTGAAGATGTCGCGTTTGCTGACTCTCGTATTCGTAAAGAAACGATTGCTGCTGAGGATATTCTTCATGACATGGGCGCGTTCTCGATGATTGCATCGGACTCTCAGGCGATGGGGCGAGTCGGTGAAGTGGTGTCCCGTACGTGGCAAACGGCTCATAAAATGAAGGTTCAAAGAGGCCTGTTGCCCGAGGATAAATCGCTTGGTTGCGATAATTTTCGTGCAAAACGCTATATCGCGAAATACACCATTAATCCGGCGATTACACACGGAATTTCGGACGATGTTGGCTCTGTCGAGGTCGGAAAAATTGCAGATTTAGTGCTTTGGAAGCCTGCGTTTTTTGGCGTGAAACCTTCCACCATTATCAAAGGGGGCTTTATTGCCGCGGCCCCGATGGGCGACCCAAATGCGTCGATACCCACCCCGCAGCCCGTCCACTACAGAATGATGTTTGGTGCATTGGGTTCGGCGGTAACGTCAACGTCTACTACGTTCGTCAGTAAAGCTGCGATTGAAGAGGGTGTGCCGGAGAGTTTAGGGCTCAAACGGAATATCAGACCGTGTCAAAACGTACGCAGCGTAACGAAGCGCAATATGATCCATAACGATCTGATGCCGGAGGTCGAGGTCGACGCGCAAACCTACGAAGTGCGAGCTGACGGAGTTTTGCTGCACTGCGAACCGGCTGAGTCGCTTCCAATGTCCCAACGATACTTTTTGTTCTGAACCCCATTGCTGTTAACCAGAGACTCATTACTCAGATGTTGAAAATAGAAAAAAACCACGGCGTTATGCATCACGGCTCTGGCGTTGGCTCGCCAAGTGACGTTTTGTCGCTTAATTATGAACAGAGAACAAAGGGGCGCTTGCGTGCAGTCACGAAGGCTGGGCAAGACGTGGGATTATTTCTAGAACGTGGGAAAACACTTAAGAACGGAGAATTGCTTGAGGCGGTTGATGGCCAGATTATTCAAATCGAAGCCAGTTCAGAAACTCTTGTGAAAGGTAGTAGCGATAACTGGCATCTTTTCGCTCGCTGTTGTTACCACTTGGGCAATCGCCATGTACCTATTCAGATAGGTGAGTGTGAACTTTGGATACAAGCGGATCACATACTTAAGGATATGCTAGCCCAGCTAGGTATGGCGGTTAGCGAGAGTCGTGCTCCGTTTGAGCCAGAGCAGGGTGCTTACGCTGGTGGCCACTCTCATGTACAGGCTGATGATCATTCCCATTCCCATTCCCATACTCATTCGCATGAGCCTGATGAACACAGTGGTCATCATGAGCACTAGTGAAGACGAATTACTTGGCCTGTTATATCTCTCCAGTCCAGCGTTGCCTATCGGCGCGTTCGCTTACTCTCAAGGATTGGAGAAAGCAATCGAGAACGAGGTTGTTAACGACCAAGACAGCTTAGAGCGCTGGTGTCGGGATTGTATTAGATACGGGTTGTCGTCCTTAGACCTTCCGCTTCTGCTAGCGCTGCGTTCTGCGATCGAGAAAGAGGACGAATGTGCATTTCAACTCTGGAATGATTACGTGTTTGCGTGTCGCGAAACGTTTGAGCTCTACGAAGAGGAAAGAAACCTTGGTTTAAGCATGAGGCGATTGCTTAAAACCCAAGACTTGCTTAGCAAAGCGATAACGCTTCCTTCCTCGCCAAGCCTCTTAGGGGGCTTCGCAATGATGAGCCTCTCGTTAGGCTTGAGCAACAAGGTTGCGCTCGTAAGTTTTTGCTGGTCTTGGCTCGAAAACCAAGTAGCGGTCGCGTGTAAATCCATTCCATTGGGTCAGACCGACGCGCAGAGGGTGCTGCTCACTCTCCGCTCCGAAATACCGGATTACTTAGCACTTGTTAAAGAGCCCGCTAACGAATTGGACGTGTTTGGTTCACTGCCCGGGCAGGCGCTGTTTAGTGCGAGTCACGAAATACAATATTCAAGATTATTTAGGAGTTAAAATGTCGACAAAATGCTTACGCGTAGGAATCGGTGGCCCAGTTGGTTCAGGTAAAACTGCTTTGCTTAAAAACCTCTGCAGTGTGCTCAAAGACCGTTACAACATGGCGGTTGTCACCAATGATATATACACCAAAGAAGATGCTCAGTTCCTGCTGCGACATGAAGCATTAGCGGAAGATCGGATTCTTGGTGTCGAAACGGGTGGCTGTCCGCACACAGCAATTAGAGAAGATGCGTCAATGAACCTGGCTGCAATTGATACGCTGCAAGCGCGTCACGAAGGGTTAGAGTTGGTTTTTGTAGAGAGCGGCGGAGACAATCTAAGCGCTACCTTTAGCCCTGAGCTATCCGACCTTACGCTATACGTTATCGATGTCTGTGCCGGCGACAAGATACCTCGAAAGGGTGGGCCGGGGATTACAAAATCCGATCTATTGATCATCAACAAAATCGACTTGGCGGAGTACGTTAACGCCTCCTTGGAAGTAATGGAGCGTGACGCTACAAAGATGCGAGGTGACAAACCTTTCGTCTTTACGAATATGGCGACGGGTAAAGGTGTCGATGAGATTATCGAATTTATCGAAACACAGGGGATGCTTGTTTAAACACCACAGCAAGTTAGGTCCGCCAAACGGCACCGTTTGGCGGTTGATTAGTCCATATTTGAAAATGTGTCTTGCATCACAAAGAGTGTGAGATGGAGACCCTATATCTAGCGGATTGTAACAGTCTGTGTTAGTTTGTATCCCAACTTTGCAGATCTAATTCGAGCTCTACGCTGTCCGTATAACCGGTATTCGATTAAGTAGCGAGATTAGGTGTTAGTCGCAGTACAACAACATAATGAAAAAAATAATGATGACCTTTTATAATTACTTGATCGCCAACATAGTCAAAACACCTTTGCGGATGCCCAGCGTCTCGACGTGCGTTGCTATCATCGTTGCGTTAATTTCGTCATCTCATGCGTCTGCTGAGCTCCAGCCTTTAGATAACGATTCAATGTCTGCGATAACTGGCCGAGCTGGGCTCACCATTGATATCGAGTCAGAACTCACGATTGCCGAGAGGGAGTATGTAGACGCCGGGTCTATGTATTGGCGTGATTTTCGTCTCGGTGGTATTGGTGGCGGTCGCATGGACAACATACGCGCACGAATAGATATTACAGACGGTACGGAAACGCTTCTAACGGGTTTTGCTGATGCAGCAATGCTCGCAGATCTTGGATATTTGGATGCTGCTGAGACAGACGTTGCTTGGGCAATTGCAGAGTATTCGGATGGCGCTGGAAATTTCGGAAAGCAATACGGTGATGGTGACTTGCTGATTCACGTATCATCGATAGATTACGGTATGGACCTCCTCGGCGGCCCAGTAGCCGGCGATGAGGCGATTAACCTGGACGCATTCAAAAGTGCAGTTGATTTAAACCTAGAAATTGGCTCTATCGGATTGCAGTCATCAGACAACGCAGTCGAAACCGACTTGAGCCGTAATTTCTCGGTTGAAGCCTATTTGGGTTATCTCGACATACTCATCACAAACAATGGTAACGGGTTTAGCACGACGGTTGGTAGTTCAGAAGGTAAGCCTCAAAACATTTTGTTGCAAGACTCATATATTGATATAGATTTGAAATTTCGTGTCGATGATTTAGATATTGACTCGACCAATATTGCCGAGAATACGTTCATTTCGCGTCAAGTAACGACTCCGTACCTGACATTGAGAGACATGCGCATCCACAACGAAAGGGGCGGCGATACACTCGGTAGTTTTGGCTTTGCGAGCTTTAAGAGTAAGCTTGCGGCAGCGACAAATATTAATCACATTCTTGAAACTGGCAAAGAATACGTCGATGGTCATGCTATCTATGACATAAACGTCAGAATGGATTGGGATTTACCTCATGTCTCATTTGGTGATACTGGCCAAAGCATTGGTGAGGTTTATTTGACCGATTTTGTTATCGAAGATACGTCGCTAGTTATTTCGGCACACTAAGCTCTCGCCTCATGTGTACATCAACAAAAGCATCGCTCAGTGATGCTTTTGCCATAGTTGTTTTCTATCCTGCCTAGTTAGCCTCCTTTATTTCAATTGTTTATATTTCTGTTTTCTAAGACACGCTGCACTGTGTCTACGATTGCTTGCGTGCTCGCATCGAGCTCAAGATTGACTTTCGCTCCATTGGATAGCATGCCAAATGTCGTAACATCTAGCGTTTCTGGAATTAAATGAACGTTGAATCGATCATCGTCGACTTCTCCGACCGTCAAGCTACAGCCATTTAGGCCGACGAAGCCTTTAGTTAGCACATACGCTTTTGCCTCTCTTGGCAACTTAAATACCAAGGTAACGTTACTCGGTGTTTTAAGTACATCAATCAACTCTATGGCGCCAAAAACGTGCCCTGACATTATGTGGCCTCCGATTTCGTCGCCATAACGCGCGGCTCGTTCGAAATTCAGATTGTCGCCGACTTTTAGTTCACCAAGGTTTGTTTTATTAAGGGTTTCTAAAATGACATCAAAGCTTGCATGGCTCGTCTGAGTGTCAAACTTAGTAACCGTTAGGCAGGTTCCGTTTAATGCAATGCTGGCGCCTTTCGTCACACGATCCAATGCATTATCAGGAAACTTTACGGCCAGTGATCGAAAAGACTGATCAGGAGTGTCGGTAACAGATAAGATAGTTGCTTGTCCTTGAACAATACCGGTAAACATGTTGGAACCCTTGCTTGTTTTGACGTGTGTATGAATACGCTGAATGGCTATTTCATCATGCATTAAGCCTTATGAAATAGCGTTCAAAGCTTAAAGTAAATCGCGTTTCGACCGATACTATTCTACAGAAACACTATAGGAATATAACTAGTCACATGGAAAACGAGAAGCCTTTGTCAGAGAGGGCGCAGCAGCCCGAAGGCGCGGAGTCAAATTCTAACGCTAGTGAGCTGTCACGCAGGAAAACAATTGATCGTCGCGAAGGTGAAGATAGCGAACAATTTGCCGAAGGTGATCGTAGGGAAGCGACTGATCGACGATCAAAAAAAGCAAAGTTGCCGGTTAACGCAAAGAAACAAGCTCCGATAAACAAGCTCCAACAAAAAGTACAGCAGCACCGTAAAAAGAAACTACTAGCGGGGTGCGAAGCGTGTATGGGAATGAATTACGATACGCTCGCCATGGATGACTATCCGAGTAATGAGCAGGTTGCCGAAGCAAAGAGAGATCGGGATTATTGGACCGCAGTGTGCGCGGTTTGTACGGTGGTATTTTTCTTTGGGCTTGTCGGCTTGGTACCCGCTGTGATCGCTGGGGTTTCGTGCGGTGCTGCGTTGCTTGGGTTTACTCTCGCGTTTACGCCAGTGCGTCAGCGTTTTTTCTCTGCACCGTCTTTGAAGGAGTTAATTAGTCAGCGTAAGGCAATTGAGTTCAGGGCGTTGACCCATATTCAGTTCTTGGAGGGAACTTCCGGTCTGGCTTGGCGCTGCGAGCATATGCGAAAGTACAACAACAATCTCGAGCGAAAGCTCTTTAGGGGCTTGGTTCAATGCTCAAGGGCGCGCAACATGATGGATATCATCCGGACCAAAAAGCAGATTCGCCTGTATTTACTGTTTATGATTGAGTCGCAGAAAGCGTATAAACGTTTGCAAATGGATTACCTAGAACGACACTTTAAGAACGTAGAGGATGGCTGGGATGACGCGCTTGAGCCAGATGAGTTGGCGAAAGTAAGCGACGAGGAGCTTACCCAAGTTCCGCAGCCAGAGGGTAAGAAATAGCAGGTCTTTCTTGACACTTTAGGACATCAAACGTATGTTTTAAACAATCGTTTAGAACCCTTTTACTAATTTGATGTTTAGATGTTATGGCTCACTCGGATACTGTAGAAAGAATACTAGATGCCGCTGAAATTTTGTTTGCAGAGAGAGGCTTCTCAGAAACGTCTTTGCGGATGATAACGAGTAAAGCAAAAGTTAATCTGGCCGCCGTAAATTATCATTTTGGCTCTAAAAATGCGCTGATTCAAGCGGTGTTCTCTCGTTTTTTAGGCCCACTTAGCCGCCTTATGGAACAGGGGTTGAAAGACCTTGGTATGGGGCAGGAAGGGCAACCGCCTATCAAACTCGAAGATATCATTCGCCTATACGTAAGGGGCTTGTTAAAGATTCCGACAAGCCATGAAAACGGCGTGTCGATTTTCATGCGCCTACTAGGCTTAGCTTATACTCAGACACAGGGGCACCTTAGAAAATATCTAGAAAAAGAGTATGCGCGAACTTTTTATCTATTTATGCAAATGGTTAAGCAAAGTACGCCAGAGCTAAGTGCGCAGGAGCGATTTTGGCGGATCCAATTTACAGTTGGGTCGATTGCTTTCACTATGTCGAGTATTCAACCGCTAACTGAAATACTAGAGAATAGTGCTGACGCACAAGCTGATCCGGAGCGGGTTGTCGAGTTCCTCGTTCCTTACCTTTTAGGCGGTCTGCAATCGCAGCCGGTTGATTCATAAGCTTTGCTGTGACGGCTACTGCTATGCCAAACCGTTACGTTCGTAAGTTTAAGGTTCAGGTACCTTGTAATGTCATCTAGTCACATTATCATTTCCATTCGGGATCAGGTACTTAAGCTGACGTCGTCTGAAAAAAAAATCGAGTATCGCGTGTCTACGGCGAGAAATGGCGTTGGGCAATTGGAGGGAACCGGTGGTACGCCGCTCGGTGAGCATATTGTTCGAGCAAAGATTGGTGACGGGCAGCCGCTCAATTCGGTATTTGTCGGGCGCAGGCCAACGGGCGAAATCTATTCTGATCGGCTGGCCGCAATGCAGCCCGAGCGAGACTGGATACTAACGCGTATCCTCTGGCTTCGTGGGTTAGAAGTGGGCGTAAATCGCTTTGGCCAAGTAGATTCCATGCGTCGTTTTATTTATATTCACGGTACGCCTGATTCGGAACCGATGGGTGTGCCGCTTTCTCATGGTTGTATCCGTATGCGTAATACCGATGTCCTCGAACTATTTGAACGGACGCCAGTCGGTACCGGCGTTTCTATTGTTTACTGACAGTTAATAAGGCTAAAAATGTCTCTTTGTGATTATGGTCCCCTAATGATTGATGTTGAAGGCCTGACACTTTCTAAGACCGAGCGTGAACTCTTGTCCTACCGCTGTATTGGAGGGCTTATTCTTTTTAAGAGAAACTTCGAATCTACTGAGCAGTTAAGTGCGTTAGTCAGCGAGATTCGCGCAGTTAAACCAAACATCCTGATCTCGGTTGATCATGAGGGCGGTCGAGTTCAGCGCTTTAGAGAAGGCTTTACACGGATCCCTCCCATGGCAGTTTTGGGTTCGCGCTATGAGTCAGCACCCGACGAGGCGCTTCAGCTAGCACATGACATCGGCTGGTTGTTCGCTAGTGAATTGTTAGCGTTTGATATCGATTTTTCGTTCGCGCCGGTACTAGACCGTGATTATGGTATTTCGGAGGTGATTGGTGATCGTGCTTTTTCGGGAAATCCAGACAGTATCATTAAGCTTAGTTCTGCCTTGATAGCAGGAATGAACGAGGCTGGTATGGCGTCGACAGGAAAGCATTACCCAGGGCATGGCGCGGTTGCTGCTGACTCGCATTTAGACTTGCCAATTGATAATAGGACGAGAAAAGAGATAGTCGAACAAGACTTGGATATTTTCGTTAAGGTGTTTGCTAATTCTTTACAGGCAGTAA
This sequence comes from uncultured Oleiphilus sp., assembly GCA_913020045.1. GTDB lineage: Bacteria > Pseudomonadota > Gammaproteobacteria > Pseudomonadales > Oleiphilaceae > PZPK01. The sequence continues at coordinate 31,644 of CAJWBE010000018.1, read as the reverse complement.
TGCCAGCTCATGTTGTTTATCCGCAAGTCGATAATCAGCCAGCGGGCTTTTCCCGCGTATGGTTGCAAGAGATTTTGCGCGATGAAATTGGTTTTGACGGCGTTATTTTTAGCGACGACTTAGCCATGGCGGGCGCTGAATTTGCGGGATCATTCGTGGCGCGTGCTGACGCCGCTTTGGACGCGGGATGCGACATGGTTTTAGTTTGTAATAACCGAACTGGGGCACTTGAGGTTGCTAATTATCTCGAGAAAAAAGAACACTTGGCTCCAAGCACAAGACTGCGGTCTATGAAGGGGGCGGCGCCAGCTTCGTTATCATTTGATGCATTACAATCGAATCAGCGTTGGCTGGACACGCGCTCTCGACTGTCTGCACTAAACTAGTTTATTGGTTAGAGGGAAAGGATTAGCGATGGACTTAACAGCATTTAGAGCTTGGTTGGCGGAGTTTGGTATTCAAGGCTCGGCCTATCAGAACGCTATTGAAATATTCTTGATCGTATTAGGTACTGCGGCGGTTAGCTTCATAGCAAAGCGAGTTTTATCTCGTATTGAAGATCAGTTCATGAAAACTAAAAACCTTTGGGACGACAGTCTACTGCATGCCGCCCGCAAACCTATTTCTTTGGCTATATGGATTCTTGGTCTTTCGTTAGCCGCTTATACGTCAAGCGGCTTTGCTGATGCAGATATTGGCGGCGCTATTACGGCCATACAAAAGATTGGCGTTATCGCATGCTTTACATGGTTTGTCGTTGGGTTTATCTCAGGTGCAGAGAAGTTACTGATTAACCCAGAGCGAATGTCCGAGCCAATGGACGAGACGACAGTGTCGGCGATTGGCAAGTTGATTCGGGCATCGGTCATCATTACTGCTGTGTTAGTTGGTCTGCAAACCATGGGCTATAGCATTAGTGGCGTGCTAGCCTTCGGTGGTATTGGTGGCATCGCGGTGGGTTTTGCCGCGAAGGATTTACTAGCGAACTTCTTTGGCGGCTTAATGGTTTATCTTGATCGGCCATTTAAAGTCGGTGACTGGGTGCGCTCACCGGATAAAGAAATTGAAGGGACTGTTGAGGCAATTGGGTGGCGTTTGACCACCATAAGAACGTTTGATAAACGTCCTCTCTATGTGCCTAACTCTGTCTTTGCGAGTATCTCTGTTCAGAACCCGTCGCGTATGAGTCATCGAAGGATACTGGAAACGATTGGCTTACGTTATGACGATGCTGAGCAGCTTCAAAGCATAATAAGCGATGTCAAAAACATGCTGATTGACCATGAGGATATCGACACATCGCAAACGCTTATCGTTAACTTCAATGCATTTGGTAGCTCTTCTTTAGACTTTTTTATCTATACGTTTACCAAAACAACGGATTGGATTCGCTATCACGAGGTGAAACAAGATGTTCTGTTTAGGGTCATGGATATCGTAGCCAAACGTGGCGCTGAAGTAGCGTTTCCTACATCGACAGTTCATTTGACGGAACCTCTTCAGACATTGAATGCTGAGCCTGAAAAGTAATCTACGTGAGCTAAATATACAGCCCTAAAGGGCTGACCAGCTTGATCGTTTAGTAACGAGTTTAAGGAATTAAAGTGATTGGAATAATCGGCGGAACAGGTCTATCTCGGTTGTTTTCGGCCGACCCCTTGTCAAGACGCGGTTTCGAGTCGCGTTTCGGTAAGGCGAGTGACGACCTTAGCTTTTATAGCGAAGCAGGAAAAGAAATCGCGTTTATGCCGCGCCACGGACACCCCCACCGAGCGGCTCCTCACCTTATAAATTATCGGGCGAACTTAGACTGCCTGAAGCAGGCGGGAGTTAGAAAAATTATTGCTGTGAATGCCGTTGGGGGAATCCATCCTATGATGGGGCCTGAAGGCATCGCCGTACCAGACCAGCTAATCGATTATACCTATGGACGTGAGCATACGATTTATGATCAAGAGTCTGGCGCGCTTGATCATATCGACATGAGTTTTCCTTATTCTGAATTGGTAAGGTCGGCGTTATTGGAAGCTGCCTCCTTACTAAGCATTCCGGTGCTTGAGCGTGCGTGTTATGCAGCAACTCAAGGGCCTCGGTTAGAGACTAGCGCCGAGATTGAGAGAATTAAGCGAGATGGTGGCGACTTGGTTGGAATGACCGGTATGCCGGAAGCTGCGCTAGCGCGCGAACTGGGTTTGGACTACGCCTGTATTGCGTTGAGCGTTAATTGGGCTGCGGGTATGGTAGATGAGGTTATCACGATGGAAGACATTAACGCGTCCCTGTCGAAGGGCATGGCAAACGTTATTACCATCGTTAGGCAGGCCGTCGCCATACTATGAGTGTGTTGTGGCACTTGCTCGGAATTAACATGCAGCGCGAGCTTAACGCTGCCTCGTTAGCCAGCTATCCAGCTTGTTAGCAAACGTTTGTACGTCAGCTTTGCTCAGCGGTGCGGGTCCACCGCTTTGAATTCCGCTTGATCGCATTGTCTCCATAAAGTCACGCATTGTTAACCGCGACTTGATATTCTCTTTTGTGTAGAACTCGCCTCTTGGCCCTATCGCTAAGGCGCCCAGCGTAATAACTTCGTCCGCTAAGGGAATATCTTGCGTAACCACCAAGTCGCCCGGGCTAACATTGGATGCGATGTAGTGATCCGCGACATCAAAGCCGCTTTGTACTTGAGTAAAGGACACGAATGGCGTATTCCCGACATTTAGATACTGATTCGCAACAAAGTGCGTTTCGATGCTCGCGCGCTTGGCTGCACGAATTAGTAGCTCTTTGATCGGGATAGGGCAGGCATCAGCATCGACCCATATTTTTGTTAGTGACTCTCTCATTGCTTAACCGTTTTAACGCTCATTTTCATACGAAAATGCAGCCAACTCTGGTGATTCGGTTTTTTTAATCGAAGCAATCAGTCCAACAGCAGGGTGGTCAATGTAATGCAGCTCGCCTTCCTTCACGCGCCTAGAATCGCGAAAACGAATGACATTCATCGCGACCATCGAATGATCGTCTAATACGGGTTCGTCGTTGTCATTAAACGGAGATTCAAAAATTACAGGCGTTGTGCTCTTGGGTTTAACGTTTACAAAGGACGCGCTATTGACGCTGTGCAAAGTATCCTTCGCGTGAGGGATGGCGCTGTTTTGCGAAGCGACATTTGCAGGTATTAGTAAGGAAGCTAATGGCTGCGCGACTGGCGCCCGCAGCCAGTTTATCCAATCTACGCGGGGGAAATAGTTAGGTGAAAAAATAAAAGCATCGATTTCGATGTGCATAAACCTTTCACGTCTCACCCTAATATAACCGTCGAGATAGCGTCCTCCTGTCATCTCCATATTTAATTTAAGTGGGAGTGTTGCGCTGTCATTGTCTATCTCCTGCTGCCAGTACGCGCTCGAAATCAAATCAGTGCGGCGGTCGCGTGTTAAACGTTTGATAGGCTGATATAAGACAGACAGCTCATTAGCTATTGGTGACAAGTGTCGAGCTGAAAGCGGGTAGCCTGCGCGATAGTACGGGTTTTCGAAATAGTATTGATAGTCGTTGGTTTTGAGTGGTGCGTATTGGTGAGCCTCATAGCGCAACTCTGAGCGGGCTCCTTCGGTATGCTCGAACAAAGCAAACTCTATCTGATACCAATCTTTAACTTCCTGCTCAGGGGACGAATCCAGCGCAAAAGCGTTGTGGGCGAAAGCCAATGGTAACAATACAAAAAATGTGCGAAATAATACGTTCATTCTAATTACATAGACCAAAAATTAAGCGCTAGTAGCGTTTAGCTGAAGCGATGGTACAAATAAATTAAGTGCAAACCATACCGGAATTAAAAACCACAAACAAAGGATACTTAAGGTCTTTTACACCCTTGGCTGACGTGGCTATTTTGCACTTTCTTTAGTCAAAAGAGTGAGTATTTTATCGACCTCCTGAAAAAGCATTTCCTCTTCAGAAACATCAAGCGAGAAACGCAGGGCTACAGCCCCATCAAGTTTGAATCGATGCGGAGCTTTCTGCACTAAGGTGACAAGCAAAAACGGATCAACTTTTGTATTGGAGCCAAATTCGATTCTACCCGAGGTCATACCAGCATCGAGCTTAACAATGCCCAGCTCTTCAAGTCGAAGCTTCAACTCAGTTTGTCTAAAAAGATATTTTACGGGTTCAGGCAATAGGCCAAAGCGATCAATCATTTCTACTTGTAAATCTTTCAGCGCCTCGTCATCACGGGCGTTTGAGATGCGCTTATACAAGATCAATCGAGAGTGCACATCAGGTAGGTAGTCATCAGGAATGATGGCGGACAGCTGGAGATTGACAGTAGTACCATGAACATCTTCTTCAAGGTTAATGTCTCTCCCTGCCTTTAAAGACTCTACTGCTTTTTCAAGAAGATCCATATATAAGGTGAAACCGATATTTTGAATCTGGCCACTCTGGTCCTCACCGAGCAGTTCACCAGCGCCTCGTATTTCCAAATCATGTGTCGCAAGCATAAATCCTGCACCAAGATCTTGCGACGCCTCGATAGCTTCTAGACGTTTTTCGGCATCTTTACTCAGCCGCTTGCTTGGCGGTGTGAGCATATAAGCATAGGCTTGGTGATGCGACCGTCCCACTCGCCCTCGCAATTGATGGAGCTGGGCCAATCCGAATTTGTCCGCGCGATCGATGATGATGGTATTGGCGTTCGGAATATCAATGCCGGTTTCGATAATGGTCGAACAAACTAGGATATTAAATCGTAAGTGGTAAAAATCGGACATTGCTTGCTCGAGTTCACGCTCTCGCATCTGTCCATGAGCAAAACCGACTCGCGCCTCTGGTACCAATTTTTGGAGAAACTCGACCTCTTTTTCAATATTTTTAACGTCATTGAACAAGTAGTAAACTTGCCCACCACGTAAGATTTCGCGTAACAAGGACTCGCGGATGAGTGAGTCTTCACGTTCCCGAATAAAGGTTTTTACAGACAGCCGTTTCGCAGGTGGCGTAGCAATAATCGATAAATCACGAATACCGCCCATTGCCATATTAAGTGTGCGAGGGATCGGCGTTGCGGTCATCGTAAGAATATCGACCTCACTTCTAAGCGCCTTCAAGCGCTCCTTCTGCTGAACACCAAAGCGGTGCTCCTCATCGATAATCAGCAAACCCAAGTCTTTAAACGTTACATCGCCTTGGATCAATTTGTGGGTGCCGATCAGGATGTCTATTTTACCTTCGGAAGCTGCTTTTAACGCATTATTCTGATCCTTAGTGGACTTAAAGCGAGATAGCACCTCGACGTTGACAGCGGTGTCGGCAAAACGGTCGACAAACGATTCGTAGTGTTGCTGTGCCAATAACGTTGTGGGTACTAACACGGCAACTTGGCGGCCAGTATAGGTGGCTACAAAGGCGGCACGCATCGCCACTTCTGTTTTACCAAACCCTACGTCGCCACAGACCAATCGGTCCATTGGCTGCGCACGTGTCATATCTTGAATGACTGCATTGATTGCGCTGAGCTGGTCGGGCGTTTCTTCGAACGGGAAATGCGCAGCAAAGGCGCGATATGGTTGGCCTGGATATTCGTAGGCAAAGCCCTCACGCGCTTCGCGTTTGGCATACACCTCTAGCAAGTCGGCGGCTGTGTCCCGGACCTTCTCCATGGCTTTTTGTTTCGCCACAGACCACTTTTCTGTACCGAGGCGATGCAGAGGGGCTAGCGATTCGTCCGTGCCACTGTAACGGGATATGAGATTAAGCGAGGATACCGGTACGTATAACTTTGCTTCATCGGCGTACTCGAGCATCATAAACTCATTGGTTTGACCGTCGACCTCGATGCTTTCAAGTCCTCGGTAGCGTCCAACGCCGTTGTCTATGTGGACGACAGGAGACCCAATTCGCAACTCTGTGAGGTTCTTTACGACCATTTCATTGGTATTGGCCGCTTGTTTGCGCTTGCGGGTTTGCGTTATCCGCTGGCCATAAAGCTCAAACTCAGTAATCACTTGAAGGGCGGCTTCGCCCATTAGAAAACCTTCGGTTGCAGCACCCACGGTCAAGCCCACCTGACTAGGTGTGAGCAAAAATTCGTTCCAGTTATCTATAATCTCAAACTGGATGCCATGCGCGCGAAACAGGTCTGCCATTACCTCGCGGCGTCCCGCGCTTTCGGCGACTATTAAAGTATTGCCGTTGAACGTTGATATTTCTTTTTGAAGGAGTGCTAGGGGGGTATCGCTTCTGTCATCGACTGAGACGCTTGCTGGGGCGCGGGCGTCTATATTCACGTGACCAGCTTTTCGCGCTTCTGTCTTGGCCGGAACAAATGAGATCTTCGGGAACTGCTTTAACGCTGAAAAGAGTTCATTAACTGCGATAAATAAGTCGCCAGGCGGCAAGATTGGGCGCTGTATATCATGCCGGCGATCTTCAAAACGCTTGTCGATGTCTTTGTGTATATTAAGCACGGCATCGTTTAATTCCGGCGGTAAAACAGTAAGAGTACCAGCGGGTAAATAGTCAAAGAGCGTCGCCATCTGGTCGAAAAACAAAGGCGTGTAAAACTCGATGCCGTGGGGCTTTATTCCATCTTTAATGTCACGTATGAGGGTAGAATTAGCGGCTGAATTAGGAAATACCTCCAGCCAACGATTACGAAATGCCATGCGAGCTTTATCGTCCCACGGGAATTCATTTGCTGGCAATACCGACAATTGATCTAGCTTTCCCAATGAGCGCTGTGATTCAGGGTCAAAGGTCCTAAGGCTATCAATTTCGTTATCAAATAGTTCAATTCGAACAGGCTCATCTGAACCCATAGGGAACAGGTCAATAATCGCACCGCGAATCGCATACTCTCCGTGTTCATAAACGGTATCTACATGGCGATAGCCTACTTGTGAGAGCAAGGTACGATATTCGATTAAATCGAGCGTTTGCCTCTTCTTCAACTGAAAGCTATTTGCCTGTAAAAAGGCAGGTGGGGGCAGTCGTTGCATGAGCGTTGCAAGGGAAACAATCACAATACCGCAACGCAACTTAGGCAGCGCAATTAAGGTTTCTAGGCGGGCCGATATAATATCTTCATGCGGTGAGAAGACATCATAGGGTAGTGTTTCCCAATCGGAAAAAACCCTAACTTCAAGGTTAGGATCTCGGTTGTAAAACTTAATTGAATGCTGGAGCGAGTGAGCCTGCTGTGTATCGCTGGCCACGACTAAGACCAGTCCGCTATGTTGTTGGCTTAGCTCGGCTAGCAGCAATGGGGAAACGCCGTTTACAACATTACCGGTGATGCGATGATCGTCTGCTACCGAAGGAATAGCGTCTGCCGGCAAATGTGGGCAATCCATATACTCTTAAAACCTCAGAATAAAACAAATAAGTAGGGGTGAATCTGCGTGATTTCAGGTCGCGAATAATACCTGCCGTGGTCAACCGTATCCAGATAAATACGGGTTAAATTTCGTCTAGAGCGTAAGTGTTCCTCAAATAGAGAATAATGTCTTTTGATTCAAACATTTGAATGCCGGTATTAGGGTCAACAATGAACGGCACTTGAACGTCGCCATACATCGCCATAAACGCTTCTCTTTTTGAATGTTTAATAGGCTGATAAGGCTTTAGTGTAAACCGGGCTTTAGCTGGCCCCATATCAGACCATTGCTGTTTGCCCAGGTTAATGAGTTGATATGGCAGCTCAAGCTCACACAGTAACTCTCTAACAGGTCGGCTGTAGGGGCTAGACTCAAAACTATAAAGTGTTAGCGGTTTCTCAGCTTTGCGGGCCGCCCTAACAGACATTCCTGCATTTAAACGACTCAGGGACGCCGCTCTCGATAGCACGTTACTTTGCCAGTTAGGCATCGCTTTTTGCGGTGCGCTTTCACCCCGATATTTCTGGTATAAGTACTCAATAATGTCGTCAGCGCTATGTGTCTTGTGCTCTAACTCAGCATCATAAAGCACTGGGACTGTTTTATAGCCGCTTTCTCGCTGCATTAACGCTAGGTTTTTTCCGCCGGTGGGGCACGGCATTATTAGTACATCTAAATTAAGTGCGGTGATTGCCTCGCGCACCATACGGCAGCTAGGGCAACCCTCTTGGTCAAATAGAATAAGATCGTTACTGGCTTGCTCGACTTTTCTAGTCGTGCTGCTAGTTCCTCGCCAGCCGCGCAGTGTAGAAGCAAGCACCGAGCTTGCAACGGTCAGATGATGAATCATGTTTGTCTCGTTAGTGGTGAGCGGCGAAAAGAAACGTTAACCGCAACAGCGTTAAAGTGGCTGTCAAAGTGCATTGGTCTTGTTTCGTTATGCATTGGTTTTCAGCATCAATAGATGCTACTACGAACCAATGCTTCAATGCGATCACCTGTGTGGAGAGAAAATCCGTTCTAGGCCCTAGAATGAGGTTAAAAACCCTTCCATTTTTCGAAAAATATACTAGCTTTATGGGTAGTGTAATTAAGTAAGCTCGTCGTTAAAAAATTCAGGAATACATCGTGGTAAATAAAGTGCCAAAGGGCAAGACTTCGCAAGTCCAAGACTCTAAGCAAGATGAGTTAAGAGATAGCGTAAAGTGGTTGCGTCTTGCGGTCGGCAAGATACAGAGCTTGGCTATTCCCGCTAGTCCTGAAAATTACAGCATTTGGTATGAGTATTTTTCCGGTCGAAAGCCTGATTTGAAACAAGCTATGGATTTTCGGTTGGCAAAAAAACTGCCTTTTACACCGCAAATATATAGAGAGCTATATGCGACGTATTTTGGCGATGGCCCTGAGCAGCAGCTAGCTGAAATTCGCCGCGCCATTCGATCGTTAATTTCGAGGTTAAGTTCGGAAATTAGCAACCTTAACGAAGGTATGGACAGTTTTTCTGGCGTGTTATCTGACTGTGAAACGTTGCTAGAAAGCGATCCAGAAGTTTCTGCGTTGGGTGAAATGATCCAAAATTTGCTCAGCGAAACGCGTCAGTGCCGGTCTAAAAACCATTCAACGCTTGCCAAAGTCGCCTTGCTCAATAAAGAGATAGACACACTAAAAGACTCTCTTCAGCATATGAGCGAAGAAGTATTTGAAGATGCGTTGACGGGTGTGGCTAATCGTCGAGGGTTTAATATCGAAATTGCTACGGCGTTTGAGGCATATCAGTCTGAACAAACGCCTGCATCCTTGTTGCTGCTGGATATCGATTACTTTAAAAAAGTAAATGATGATTATGGGCACTTAGTGGGTGACCGTGTTCTGCGTTTTGTCGCAGAGACCATAAAACGCAGCGTTAAAGGCAGCGATTATGTAGCGCGATACGGTGGCGAAGAGTTTGCAGTGATCTTTCCTGCGACAAATTTGGTGGGTGCATTGACCGCCTCTCGCCAAGTACTCGCGAGTGTATCGGGTAAAAAACTAACCGTTAGTAAGGGCGGAAAGAGTATCGGCAGCGTGACGCTTTCTGGCGGTCTTGCCGAACTAAAAATTAACGATACCCTTGAGTCAATTGTTGAACGCGCTGACAAGGCGCTCTATCGAGCGAAGTCGGCGGGTCGAAATAGCATAGTCACGGATGAAGATGAATCAAAATCACATATCGCTTAGCGCGCCGTATATCGCCATCCCATTCGACTTTTCAGTTGCTGAAGATATCAGTTTATACAAAAATAATTTCCAGATAATCCCTGTTACGAGGTAGTCATGTCTGACTCTTTAATATCTAGTCACGAAGATCTAATAAACTCAGTTTATTCGCGGTTGCAGTCGCATTTCCCTAACAACCAATACGACAATTTACGCGTCATGGTCGATGGTTGTTTCGCTGACTCGTCGATGCGAGATCTTGAGAAATATGAGGTGCAAGACCTTGTCGGCATGGTCCTGACGTTATGGAGAAGTATCCAAGAGCGAACGAACGAAAATGCTCAGGTTTCAGTGGTCAATCCAAACGTCGAAGAGCATGAATGGCAAAGCCAACATACGATTGTATCCGTATTGCACGCAGAGGTGCCGTTTATAATCGATACCGCGCGACTTTACCTCAACGCTAGCGGCATGAATATTCATTCGATCTTCCACCATACGTTCAACGTAGAGCGCGATGCGAAGGGGGCGTTCAAGAATTTTGGAAAAAAAGGCAAACCAGAGCTGCTTTTATGTTTAGAGATTGATCGTACGAGCAACAGTAAGCAACGTGCCCGGATTCGAGATGAAATTGCCGCCATTCTAAAGGATGTGATGGTCGTTGTTGACGACTTTCCATTGATGTCTGCTAAGACGAAAGAGGTGGTTTCAGCGCTGTCGGCAAAAGGGATTCCTTTTGAAAAGGATGTGCTCGATGAAGCCAAGGTCTTTATGCAATGGCTTGAAAGCAATCACTTTACCTTTTTGGCCTACGATGAATACGAGATAAAAGACGGAAAAATCAAGACGATTGATGGATCTGAGTTGGGGCTTTTTAAAAACCAAGATCGCCGGGATGAGAAGGCAATCAATGAGATGGCGGACGATCACCGCGATCACGTTTTTGAGAAGAAATTGTTGGTATTTACCAAGTCAGGTAAACGCTCTACCGTTCATCGTTCCGCTTATTCTGACTACGTCTTGGTAAAGCGTTATGACGAAAAAGGGAATGTCGTAGGTGGGCGCCGCTTTATGGGCCTCTATACCTCAAGTGTTTACAATCAAACTCCCCAAGACATTCCAGTGGTGCGTCAAAAGATAGCGCAGGTATTAAGTGAAAGCGGCTTTGACAAAGGGTCTCATCGTTATAAAGAGCTGTGCGGAATTCTGTACAACTTCCCGCGAGATGAGTTAATTCAAAGTGACCCAGACACCTTGCTCACGACGTGCAAAGGGGTGCTCTCAATTAACGAGCGTAAGCAAATTCGATTATTTTTGCGAAAGGATCCCTATAGTAACTTCCTAAGTGCGTTGGTTTATATGCCAAGGGAGATATTCAATACCCAAGTTCGTGTAAAAGTGCACGACATGTTGACTGAGTACTTTGACGCCGAGGGCTCAGACTTTACGACCTTTTTTAGTGAGTCTGTGTTAGCTCGCACACGTTTTGTGTTCAAGCTTGCGAAGCCACTAGACGAGCTGCCGCCGATTGACGTGCTTGAAAATCGAATTGTTCAGCTTGCACGTCGTTGGAGTGACGAACTTCAGTATGCGCTTAGCGAAACATATGGCGAGGAACAAGGCATTCGCTTATTCCGGCACTATGAAGACGCTTTCGCTCCCAGCTACACAGAGCATTATAGTGCGCGAGTTGCAGTGGCAGATATTGGTCGTATTGAGGCGCTTCATGCCAATGAAACGGACAACTTGTCGCTTAGCTTTTTCCGTAATGTTGAGCCGAACAGTAATGTCCTCAAGCTCAAACTATTCAATAAAGCAGACGCCTTGTTATTGTCAGACTTAATCCCTGTTCTAGAGAACTTGGGCTTGAAGGTCGTCGATGAGTTTCCGTTTGAAATTAAGCACCCAAAAAATGGGGTGACATGGATTTATGATTTCAACTTAATATATGAGCCCGATGCAGACCTTGACCCTAGTGATTTCCGCAAAGATTTTTCTGATGCGTTTATCAACGTTTGGCAAGGTCATGCTGAAAATGACGCGTTTAACCAGCTAATTCTGGGGACTAACTTGAATTGGCGCGACGTGGCTATGTTGCGCGCGTATGCCAAATACATGAAGCAAACACGGTTCGGGCTGAGCCAAGACTATATTGCAAGAACCTTAATGCAATACAAATCGATTACTGAACAGCTTTCATCCTTGTTTCATAAGCGTTTCAAACCGACGGCAAAGCAAAAACTATTACCTTCGGCCACGATACAAGAAACGATCGAAGCAGAGTTGGACTCGGTTCAAAACATTAACGAAGACCGAATTTTAAGGCGCTATGCAGAATTAATTGGCGCGACCATTCGGACTAACTTTTATCAGGCAAACGATCACGGTACTGCGAAAGACTACATTAGTTTTAAACTAGACCCTGATCAAATTTCTAACATTCCGCTACCTAAGCCAAAATTCGAAATCTTTGTCTATTCACCTCGTGTTGAAGGCGTCCATTTACGGGGCGGTGCGGTTTCTCGCGGCGGGCTGCGTTGGTCAGACAGGAACGAAGATTTCCGCACGGAAGTGCTTGGTCTAGTCAAAGCACAACAGGTTAAAAATGCGGTAATCGTACCGGTTGGCGCGAAAGGCGGGTTCGTTGCTAAACAATTGCCAAATCCGAGTGATCGTGACGCGTTTATGGCGGAAGGAATTGCGTGCTATAAAACATTTATTCGTGGCTTGCTTGATGTGACGGACAACTTGGTCGAAACCAATGTTGTGCCGCCAAAGGATGTTGTCCGCTATGACGATAACGACCCCTATTTGGTCGTCGCGGCGGACAAGGGCACGGCGAGTTTTTCTGATATCGCAAACGAAGTGGCGCTGTCATACGGATTCTGGCTCGGAGATGCCTTTGCATCTGGCGGTTCGAATGGCTATGACCACAAAAAAATGGGAATTACTGCGCGCGGTGCATGGGTAAGCGTACAGCGGCACTTTAGAGAGCTTGGCATCAACGTACAGTCGGATCCGTTTAGCTGTGTGGCCATTGGCGATATGTCTGGTGATGTGTTTGGTAATGGAATGCTGCGTTCTGACACGATGAAGATGGTCGGTGCGTTCAATCACATGTATATTTTTGTCGACCCTGAGCCAGACCCTGCGAAAAGCTTTGCAGAGCGCCAGCGTATGTTTGAACTGCCGCGTTCAAGCTGGACGGACTATAGCGAAGCACTTATTTCGAAAGGTGGCGGTATCTTTAGCCGAAATGCTAAGTCGATAGCTATTTCCAGCGAGATGAAACGTGTCTTTGATATTAGCGAAAGCAAACTAACTCCCAATGCGTTAATTAGTGCAATGCTCAAATCACCCGTTGACCTGCTATGGAACGGTGGTATCGGTACGTACGTTAAATCCGTATCTGAAAGTGATGCGGATATCGGAGATAAAGCGAACGATGCACTGCGGGTTAATGGTAAAGACTTAAGATGCAAGGTGATTGGCGAAGGCGGGAATCTTGGCTTTAGCCAATTAGGTCGGACAGAATATAACCTGCATGGCGGGCGGTGCTTTACAGACTTCATAGACAATGCCGGCGGAGTGGATTGCTCTGATCACGAAGTCAACATGAAGATACTGTTGGACGACATGGTCGCGAATGGCGATATGACGGTTAAGCAACGAAACGAAACGTTAGAGAAATACACTGAAGATGTTTCTGCACTCGTGCTTAACAACAACTACCGTCAAACGCAGGCATTAGGCGTTGCGGTAACCGAGTCGTCAAAAAGAATTGAAGAGTACCGCCGTCTCATTAATGCGATGGAGTCGGACGGAAAACTAAATCGAGAGCTAGAGCTACTGCCTAGCGACGACGTCATACTGGATCGAAAGGCGAATGATCAAGCGCTCACTCGTCCAGAATTATCGGTGTTGATCTCGTACGTGAAGGGTGACCTTAAATCTCTACTCGCTGTAGACGATTTGGTTAATGACCCATTCGTTAAGCAAATCGTTGAGACTGAATTTCCAGCCGATATGCTTAAGAAATTCAAGCAACCGATTCATGCTCACCGTCTTAGAAAAGAAATTATCGCAACTCAGGTCGCTAACGATTTGGTTAACTACCTTGGCATTACGTCGTTTAATCGACTGCATGAAAGTACCGGCGCGACAGCTGTCGAAACAGCTAAAGCCTTCGTTGCTTCGAGAGAAATTTTTGGTCTCCATGCGTTATGGAGCTCGATCGAATCATTGGACTATAAAATAACACCTGAATTGCAGTCGAAAATGATGCTCCGAACGCAGCGAATGGCCCGCAGAGGTACGCGTTGGCTGATTAAGAACTATCGCACCGGCATTGATATTGAAAGTGTTATTGCCTTGTACCGTGAAGCGACTCAAACCTTGATGGCGCAACTTTCGGATATTCTGCCGGGGCAAGCAAAGGAGATCTGGGAAAAAGACATCGCGTCAATGGTTGAAGGCGGAGTGCCAGAGGAGTTGGCCCGTGCCGTCGCTTCAACTGATATGGCTTATATATCGCTAGGTATTGTTGCCGTTGCACAGAATATGAATCAAAAACCGATCGATGTCGCCATGGGTTATTTCGCTGTTGGCGAAGCCCTCGGACTCGAGGCATTTGCGCGTCTTGTTAATGCGCTTAACGTCAACACGCATTGGCAAGCTATGGCAAGAGAGTCGTATCGTGACGATTTAGAATGGCAACAACGCCGCATTACGCAAGGCTTGTTTGTTAACATTAAGAAGTCTGACTCTCTTCCTAAAGTGATTGAAAGCTGGTTAGACGAGAATCATATTTTGGTCGATCGTTGGCTCAAAATGTTAAATGAAATCAGAGGCGTTAATGAGCCTGAATTGAGCATGTATAGCGTGGCGATCCGAGAGCTTCTCGACTTGTCTCAAGCAACTATGCCGGAATTTTAAGATGGCGTTAGTGCGCATGCGCGCATCAGAATAAGCGAGAAGGGCGGAAACTATTTATTCACTAGTTGAATAAGTAGTTTCTTCCGCCTAATTCGCAGATAAACAAACTACTGCGGGCGCGGCTGCATTGCTTGTCGCTTAGCATAGACAGCTTTGCTGGGCGCGAACTGACACCTAGGCTGCGCTTATCCTTCTTTAGAAACTCAAACATGGTCGAAAAACGCTGATTAAAATCAACGTTACGGCGCAGTAGGTCCAAGTACAAAAAATAAAACTTTGAATACGTCATCGTGACCCCTCCAAGCCCGATACTCATCATTTTGTCTAAGTAAACCAAGTAAGCTTCCGTCAAATAAAACTCAAAATTATCGTCTTGTGGCGAGCTTTCTATGAAGGGCAGCGTCAGCGTGTTGTTGCGACTCAGCGCATCACGTTGCAATGCGTTGTTTTGCTTATTCGTCACTTGGTTAAACGTCATCCCGCCACAGTGGATAGACGATTTATCATAAGTGCACTGCGAAGCCTCGTTGGTTGCAGTCTCAAGTCGCTGTTTAGGTGAGGTTTGAGGGTCACGGCTAATCTCAACTACTTTTGGCTCGTCTACGCTAACTGATTGCTGCGGCTCACGCATCTTCGCGGATCGACTCGGCAGGCTAATAGGAATGCGAAGCGCCTGTGCATGAGGCTTTAATAAGAGTGCTTGAGTGATCTCTGAGTTTTTCTGAAAATCGGTAAAATTCGGAAGCTTACTCCTACGTCCTGAGCTCGCGATTTCGCAATACAATGTTTCATAATAGGTTTGCGCATACGAAAGACACTTCGAAACCTCACGAGCGCTCCCATCTAAAGGTGCAAACAGAAGAAACAAGCTGATGATAAAAGTGACGGGCGTGAAAGTGTTATGCGATCGCGCTTTTACCGATATTAAGTCTCGATTCGAGCTAGGTACCGGCCGAAACGTTAAGGAAACTGTCTTCATAATATGTGTTGCCATCCAGATCGAAGGTGCAAATTTGTTTCTTGTTGAGTTGTATCGCTGTCTATCAACTAAACTATTACTAACGTCATTAGCCGCGGCCTTGTCGTCAGTGCCCAAAGGCAAGGGCATCAAATAATAATATAAAAAGGGGAGCTTTGTAGAATCATGACAAAAACCCGTAACGCGCCAGCAATAGTGAGCAAGCCAAACTCCCTTGACGAGCATGACTCGATAGGATGGAGCAAAAGCCTGCCAGACGACTTTTATAGACATGTTTCGGTTAATTTAAAACAGGCAACCGGAGTGCTCTCTTTTGGCCATGCGGCGTCGTTGTCATTTTCTCAGCTATGTGATGTCGCTGTGCGTACTTCTTTATCAACGTTAATCGCTGGTATTAGTATTCCAGCGGGTTACCGTGGAGACAAGCTTTCTAGTGAACTTAAAAGACAGGGCCTTAGTCGCTCACAACTACAAGACGCCCATAACCTTTATCAGGCTGAGCTGAGCCAGTTAACCGTTGTTAACGCTAAACGTCCGCGCGGTGTCAAAGGTGGTGAGTTTGTAAAGGTTTCATGGGATAGCGCTTATGGACACAGTGTTTGCCAGACAGATCACTATGAGCAAAACGAGCGCAACCGACGCGTATGCGCTTATCATTGGAAACATGACGGTAAGCCGCGTCCTACAATTATCTTTTTACACGGGTTCGCAGCAAGCACATGGGGGTTGAATAACTACTTTATGAGGGTGGAGGAGTTCTACCGCCGGGGATACGACGTGGTTCTAAAAACACTGCCCCATCACGGCGCGCGCAGCGGCAAAGGGCGATTGCTGAGTGGCTTCAATTACATTAGTGGTGGTGTTCATCACTTGAATCACTCGGTCGCGCAAAGTACGTTCGATACGCGAAGCTTGTTGGACTATCTGTTAAGGAATAGTAGCGGCGTAAAAGTTGGGCTGTGCGGCATGAGTCTCGGAGGTTACACGTCTGCCCTGATGGCTGGGCTCGAGTCGCGCTTTGAGTTTGTAATTCCGATTGTGCCGATTATTAGCATTCCTGATGCGATGATGGCTTGGCGGCCTCTTGATAAAGCTATTAGTAAAATAGTAAACGACCACCACTTGGACATACCCACGCTACGGGATGTCATGGCGGCTCATAGTCCTTTGTCTTTTAGTCCATTATTACCGCCTGAAAAACTCATGATTGTCGCCGGCCAAGGCGACAGAATGGCGCTTCCTCATCACGCAGAAGCACTGCAAAAGCATTGGGGTGACTGCGAACTGCAATGGTTTAGAGGCTCTCACGTACTACCGATGCAGCGAGAACGAACGCTGCAAGCAAAGTTCCGCTTTTTGGAAAATATCGATTTCTAGGCAAGTTGAATACGCCACTAAGTCAAAAGTAGTGAAAGAGTGATTCGCGATATTCGCCGCTGGTAGCTCAGTGAGTCTGGTTGTCACTACTGCACAATGGCGACAGATTTTATTTGGGCCCAGACGTGCATTCCTTTTACTAGCCCAAGTCTGTAGAGACTTTTTCGCGTAATGCTTGCGATCAGAAAGTCATCACCTGTTTGCAGCTTCACTAGAGCCATAGACTGCTCAGCCTTCTCAACCACGTCAATAATTTCGCACTCTAACCTGTTAAGAATACTAGAATGGTCTTCCGCGCTTAGCGAGAGGCTAATGTCTTTCGCCAGTATCCGAACGCGTAAGTCGGCACCCACGGTGGCAGATACCTCAGCCACCAAAAGGTCACCGCCAGAAAGCGCAACGCGAGACAAACTCCACTCTGGTTCGTGTGTTTTATACGTTCCGGATAACAATACGCCGGTATCTTCCTGCAGGGAGAAAGGCACATCCATTTGAGAAAATACCTCTTGCACGGCCCCCTCAGCGACAACCTTACCTTGTTCAAGAACAATTATGTGGTCTGCGAGGCGAGCGACCTCATCTACTGAATGGCTAACGTAAAGAATGGGTACATTTGCATTTTGTTTCAACAGCTCTAGGTAGGGGATTATCTCTCGCTTTCTACTGATATCTAACGCTGCTAGTGGCTCGTCCAACAGCAATAATGATGGCTCGGTCAATAAGGCGCGAGCGATCGAAACACGCTGACGCTCGCCACCGGATAACTGACTCGGAAATCGATCTAGCAGGTGACTAATACCCATGATCTCGATCACCTTTCGACTCAGGCCTTTCGTTCGTTTTTTGGCTCGCTTGCGCGCATAGCGCAAATTTCCGCTTGCCGTAAGGTGGCCAAACAAACTCGACTCTTGAAAAACGTAGCCAATTGAGCGCTTGTGCGTTGGCAAAAAGAATGTACTGTTTTGCCAGTTTTCGTTGTTGACGACAACGCTACCCAACGCCTTACGCTCTAGTCCGGCAATGCTTCGAAGCAGACTAGTCTTACCAGAGCCCGAGTGACCAAAAATTGCAGTCACACCTGCGCCTGGCAAGCTGACGTTAACCGCGAGTGAAAAGGGGGGGCTAGAGCCGCCACCAAAATCCAAGCAAAGTGATACGTCAATGGTCGAAATACCGCTGGCCTTTTTGTTGCTGTCTCCTCTATGCGGCTCGTTCACTTCATACTCCACTGTCCGCCGCGCTTACTTTGAAACCAGTACAGACATAGCAACACGACAAAGGAAAATACCACCATCGTGCCGGCTAAGGTATGCGCTTGGCCATAGGCAAGACTTTCAACATGATCATAGATTTGTACAGATACGACGCGAGTTTCGCCGGGAATATTACCTCCAATCATCAAGATCACACCAAACTCTCCGACTGTATGGGCAAAGCCGAGAATCGTAGCGGTAATAAACCCCGGTTTTGCTAAAGGTAGCACCACCGTAAAAAACTGGTCGAGACGCCCGGCGCCAAGTGATGCTGCGACTTCTAGTGGGCGATCGCCTAAACCTTCAATCGCATTTTGGATGGGTTGCACAACAAAGGGCATCGAATAAAAAACAGATGCAACAACTAGCCCGCCAAAGGTGAACGGCAGGGTACCGAGACCTAAGCTTTGTGTTAACTGCCCAACAAACCCGTTCGGCCCCATCGCGATGAGCAAATAGAATCCTATTACCGTAGGGGGAAGCACTAAGGGTAGCGCGACGATGGCAGAAATAGGCCCTTTCATCTTGGAATTGGTTCGTGCTAGCCAGTAAGCGATTGGCGTACCAATCAGCAACAAGATGATCGTGACTGTCGACGCAAGCTTGAGCGTTAGCCAGATGGCTGAAATGTCTTCTGGGCTAAAGTTAATCATGATTAGTGCTTACCGAATAGCCTGATTTTGAAATAATACTAGTCGCCACGTCTCCTCGCATAAAATCAAAAAACTGTTGCGCAATTTGTTTCGCTTGCCCTCTGTTTAACACCACAAGGTCTTGGCGAATTGGGGAGTAGAGGGCGTCAGGCACTATCCATTTCGATCCATGAAATTGACGGCGCTTATCGAGTCTATCGAGACCTTCACCATAAAGCTGCGCGAGTGCGATAAAACCCATTTCTGCATTACCCGAATGAATAAACTGATACGCTTGCGCAACGTTCTCTCCTTGGACTAATTTTGATTCACTCGATACAACCAAGCCTAATGCATTAAGCGTTTCGATAGCAGCGCGGCCATAGGGTGCAAAGCGTGGGTTTGCCAGAGCGACATGGGTATAATCACCGGATTTAAGTCGTGACGCCTTTTCATCAATGGCATTTGAGTCAGCTGACCAAAGAACTAAGCGCCCAAGTGCGTACGTGAATTGCTGAGAAGAATCAGCATGCCCGAGCGCAACGAGTTTGCTAGGCAGTTCTTGGTCTGCAGATAGAAATAAATCAAAAGGCGCTCCATGAATTATTTGCGCGAAGAGTTTACCTGAGGAACCATACGAAACGATGACATTATGTGAAGTCTGTTGCTCGAACTGCTTAACCAAGCGCTTCATTGTTCCTGAAAAGTTTGACGCAACCGCCACCTTCAGTGATTCAGCATGCGAATACTGAGCAGCTACCGTTACGAGTAATAACGTGCTCACGCAGATCAAAAAACGGGCGATTGGACGCCATCGTGTCGTTACACTTGACCAGAATGTGTTTGCTAATGAGTCGTGCAATATATTGCCATTGTTTGTCACAAAAAATTGGCTAGCATAGTGATTTATCAGCCCATGAATCGCAAGCGATATACTTAGCGAATATGAGGTATGCGTGTTAGCTTAGCCAGCACTAATAGGTAAGCTCGATAAGAAATTTTTGGCTTAAACAAAAAAATAATCACGGAGAAATAATGTGAATACGGTTTCTATGGCTCAAGCTATTCCTGCAGTGACATGGTCAACTGTGTCGATGGAATGGATGCTCGTAACCGCCGCGGGTGTTTTGTTGTTTTCACTTTTTGAAGCGTGGTTAGCAACGCTCATTCTGTATGCGAAAGTTAACTGGCTGAAAAAGATATTTCCCTCGACTCACAATCTGATTCGTTCTCATATCGACTATTTAATGATGACGTCTTTGTTAGGCGTCAGTTACTTTTTTTGCTGGCTTTTAAACATCGTTTTGCCGAGTTCAATTATCGTTATTCTTTGTATAGGCGTGATCTACAATCCTTTTGGCTTTTTTGTAAAAGCGATCAACCCTAAAGCGGGACAGAGCGAAACGCTCGTCGGAAAGATCATGGTCTGCCTTGGTTTTCTGCCGACTACCATAGGCTTTGGATACGTAATGGTAGCGGTGATTGATGCGCTTGTTTAACGCGCTATCTGTTGTTATTTCATAACCCCTTTCTGGCGTCTACTGCGGCTTGAAAGGTCCATACCAGAATGCGAGTTTTTTTATTGCCCTGGTTCATGTCAATGCGCTTTACCTCATGAGCACCCAATTTATCTAGCATTTTTATAGAGGGTGCCATGTTTTCGTTTTTGGAGACCAAAGACGTAAACCAGCGGCATTGTTGAGAAAACAGAGCACTTTCTTTAATCATTCTTTTTAGAAATAAACGTTCACCGCCATTGCACCAAAGTTCAGCGCCTTGGCCGCCGAAGTTGCGTTTGTTTGTTGGCTTCTCGTGTGTCTTACCGGAAGATTTTTCGGGCTTGATTTCGCCTTTCTCTAGGTTGTTCCTTTTACGCTGGTTTGCTGCAAGTGCAGCGGCGGGCGAGTCGTAAAACGGCGGGTTACATACCGAGATGTCAAACTGCTCATCTGGCAGAATAATTCCCGAGAAAATGTGCCCAGGATCAGTTTGTATTCGTGTAGCGAATAAACGAGACAAACTTGGGTTTTTGCAAATAATTGTATTTAAGCTGTCGAGAGAGTCTTGATTAGTGTCAGAACCAACACACGTCCAACCATATTGGGCAGCAGCCAATAGGCCATAAATCCCACTTGCGCCGGTACCAATATCCAGTAATTTGATTTCCTGTGTTTTACCGGTTGTATTTGAGTCTGATGCCAAGAGGTCCGCGATATGATGTATATAGTCGACGCGTCCAGGGACGGGAGGGCAAAGCGCGCCTTCCGGAAGTTTCCAATCATCGATACGATAATAGAGCTTGAGTAGCGCGGCATTGAGTACTTGTACTGACAAGGCGTCACCAAAATCAATGGAAATATGTGATTCTGAATGTGTGACGAGAAACCGTTGTAGCTCGGGATAAACTGAAACTAAGCGAGGGAAGTCATAACCATGCTTGTGAATATTGTTTGGGTGAAGTGTCTTAACTCCGTTTTTGGTGGCGCGTATCTGGCTCGGAGATCGCGCCGGTCGCTTTGATCTGTTTTTGTCATTCATCAAGGATTACTTTCGTTCAGTGGGCAAGTGCCGGACGCCGGATGGCTATCAGCGATTTACTATAACTGAACATGAGTCTAATGGCCCGAGGCAAGACAGTCGACGCCATAAATGGCGCCGAACTAAATCACCTTTCTCATGTAGACGACGGTGAGGCTAGGCCAAATGACTCTTTAAGTCCAAACTGGTTGAGCAGCTTGTGACTTTGCAGCCCCAGAACACTTACCGTTGCCATGACGCCGCCCATCAGCGCACCACCGACACCGCACGTGAGTACATCTTGCCCGGTTAGATAGAGCCCGGGAATAGTAGTTTTAGGGCGCAGCCATGATTGCTCAAAGCGACTCGGATCGTGATTTAGACCATACAGCTCGCCCTTTTTGTATCCGCAAAAGAAATCTGTCGAAAGCGGCGTGCTCGTTTCGTAGTAATCAATCTTTCCGCGCAAATGTGGCATCTTGCTATATAAAGCTTCGAGCATACGCTGCGTGAATAACGCTTTGAGCGCTTCATACTCTTCGCCTCGTTTTCCCCAAGGCTCGTCTTTCCATTTTGCAAACCATTCAAACGGGCAGGGCGCGACGATTTCGATGGTCGACTTATTTGGATTCTGTCGTTGCCATTCTGGGTCTTTTGCTGAGGGAAAGGAGATATATACGGCTGGAAAGGCCTGCGTCATATCCGCTTCGAAGTCTTTGTAGGCTTGGTCTGCATCATAATGGGGAAAAATCCAAAAATTAGTTTTCGGAAGCTTAAGGTTGCTAGGGCTGTCCTTTAAACCAATATACATTCCTAAATGTGCTTTAGACGATTCTACTGACTTTAGATGCTTGTCGTAGCCATGTTTGGCCACCAATTCTGCTGGGACCAAACTATTGAATGTGTTGATGACCCCGGCTCCGCTGATAACCGAGTCTGAGCGAATGATGTGGCCGTCAGCCATCTCTACGCCGACCGCTTTACCATTCTCAATGGCTACCTGTTTGACCGATGCATAGGTGAGCAGGTCCCCGCCTGACTGTTGAATGACGGGAATAATAGTGTCCGCAATCTTCCATGCACCACCGACGGGATAGTAAGCACCACCCAGATAATGGCGAGCAATAAGCGCATGAATCAAGAAGCTGCTTTCTTTCGGCGGCAAACCGCAGTCGCCATGTTGGCCTGTCAGGACAGCGATTAGCTTGGGGTTCTGAGTCAAACTACTTAGGGCTTCGTAGGTCGTTTTTCTGAAATAAGCCGGTAGTGCGTATTTCTTAAAGAGCCCGTAAGGCGCTTTAAGAGTGCTAGGGAGTAACTTATCTGCGACTTTTAAAGGAATGTATCGGGTAACGGCGTCTAGCATTCCGAGGTATTTATCAATCGCGCAAGCTTCAGTCGGGAAATGTTCTATTAGGCCCGAACGAAAAGCGTCGCGCCCCGCACGAAGGTTGTACTCTTCGTCTCCGAAATAAAAACGATCATAATTATCATCCATTTTTGCCCAACGCAGCTTCTCATCGGTGATGAAATCAAAAATTTTGCGCAGGGATGAATTAGGGTCGCCAACTTCGCCTATATAGTGCACGCCGACATCCCATTCATAACCGTTCCGCGAATAACTATGGGTGTAACCCCCGGCTGTATAATGCTGCTCGAGTACCAACACTTTCTTACCTGCCTTGGACATCAATGCCGCTGTCGTCATACCGCCGATGCCCGAACCGATCACAATTGCATCGTAATGGTCGTCAACGCGGGTTGCTCGATAGCGCCTGCCGATTCTTAATGTACTCGGCTTTGGGGGTGAGTTAGGGCTTTTCGACGGTAAAGAGCTTTGGTTGGTTGCTTTGGTCATGTTGATTGCCATTAAAAATGTGAAAGCTGCCGTTGACGTGAAGATTTAGGTAATTCTGGTGACATTACGGAATCTAAGCGTTTTTGGGGCAACGCTAGTTGATCAATATTTACACTGTAAAGACTTGAGCGTGTAATCGCAATGATTTTGATTGGCTAATCTAAAAACCATTGCGCAAGCGCAGGTAGACCATGGACGCAAACAAGATCGTCACGCCCCGATTGCGCAGCGTTCGCAAGACTAGAGGGCTTCTTGAATGCAGACTTTGCCTTTGCCTTCGCGTTTCGCGCGATAGCAGGCTTGATCAGCGACTTTAAGCAAGCTGGCGTAGCTCAGCTCTTGGTTTCTGGTGTAGCCGATGCCTATGCTCGCGCTAAGGGCGGGGTTATCACCGACTAGACCATCGCCAAATTCGCTAACCGCATTAAGGATTTTGTTGCCGATGACAACGGCATCATCTAAGTGATCGGCATGCAAGCAAATCATAAATTCGTCGCCACCGAAGCGTGCAGCAATATCCGTCTTTCGAATGTTGGCTCTGATAATATCGCCCACGTTTCGTAAGGCGTCATCGCCGGCATGATGTCCGAGTAAGTCGTTTAATTGTTTGAAGTTATCGAGGTCGATAAACATTAGGGTGTTGATGTTATCTTCTGCTAGTTGTCCTTGTTTCTCATCATATAGATTTTGAAATTCATCGCGGTTTAACAAGGATACCAGCGTGTCGTGTGTGGCTCGATAACGCAGCGAGTAGCTCATTTCGATATTTGAAACCATGGCGGCTTCTGTCTGTCGAGCAGTTCGATGCATCACTACAATTAATAAAGTTAGCATGATGCCCACAGCATGGTGAACTTCGGTGCCGTCGTACATTAGTCGAACAATTAAAGGGATCGTGCTTAAAAAAAGAAAGAGCCGATAGCTAGTTAAGTCAATGCCGTGGGTACCTACAGCAGCGGCGCCTGAACCTCCAACGAGCATGATAATAAAGGCTTGATACATTGGCAGGTCAGGATGGAAGAACAGGGTGGCAAGTATGCCAAAATGAATACCCGAAACAGCGGTTAGGACGTGATGCGCGCGCAGCCACTGTTTGCTCGATAAGCGAGCGGAATTGGAAGAGTATCCCTTGAGCAGTGCGACGCGAAAAAAATTAAGGCACTGGCCGAATATAAACCAACTAAGTAGGGGCTGTAAGGGAAAGACTTGTATCAACAAATAGAAAGCGAGGAATATATTAATAAGATTGCCGACGATGGCGCCAAGAGCACTCTTAAACAGTGCCGCCACAACTTGTTGTTCAGACCATTCTTCTTTCTTTTTCTCATAATCCGTATTGATGGATACTGTCGACACTTACGTAATCACCTACTCGTTGCACGCGAAGTTTTGCTGAATAATGTTTAAGCGCTTGATTTAGCGTTTAAACATATAATCGATAGAACTCGCGAAAATAAAATTCCCTTTATGCCGAAAGAGTATAGATGAAAAAAATAGAAGGGTGCACGCAAAGCAAAAAGAAGGTGTTGTGGTTTTTAGTTATGTATTAGCGCTTGGCCTGCTGAGCATGGCTTGAGACCATGCTCAGCAGTGCTTCATCGTGCTAAGTACCGGGATGAAGGGTTTTGCCAAGAATATGGCTATCATCTTGAATGACATGTGATGCACGACCAACGATAAGAGGGTCGGGGGCGCGGACTTGGTCAGCGCTGTTTTCGCAATAGGGAATAGAATACAAAAAATGCTGCATGCAGGCTAAGCGAGCGCGTTTTTTGTCGTTGGATTTTACTACCACCCAAGGAGAATCCGCGGTATCCGTGTAAAAGAACATTGCCTCTTTCGCTTCTGTGTAGTCATTCCATTTTTCTTGCGCTAGTTTATCAATTGGGCTGAGTTTCCATTGTTTGAGTGGGTCGGTTTCTCTTTTCTCGAAGCGTCGCGTCTGTTCTTCTTCGCTCACTGAAAACCAATACTTAAACAGGCGTATTCCGCTACGTACTAGCATCCGTTCCAGCTCTGGTGTTTGTCTCATGAACTCAAGGTATTCACTTGGCTCGCAGAAGTTCATCACACGCTCGACGCCTGCACGGTTGTACCAAGATCTATCAAACAATACGATTTCGCCCTCAGTAGGGAGGTGCTTGATATAGCGCTGATAATACCATTGCCCTTTTTCTTCTTCGCTCGGCTTTTCGAGAGCGACAACGCGTGCGCCCCGAGGGTTTAGATGCTCCATAAATCGTTTGATCGTTCCACCCTTGCCAGCGGCATCGCGACCTTCAAATATGATGACTACTTTCTCGCCGGTTTCTTTCACCCACTTCTGCATTTTCAGAAGCTCTGTTTGGAGCTGGCGTTTTTGCGCCTCATAGGTTTTTGCGCTGATCTTTGTCTTGTACGGATAGTCGCCCGACTTAAATGTCTCCGCGATTTGACTCGGGTTCTGCCTGATTGCAGTGAGGTGCTCCAATGTCTCGCTTATGTCTTGAGGGGACTCATTACTAGCAACGCTGTCTATTGGTGCTTCGCTTAGCGCTGTGTTGGTATCTTCGCTCATCAAAATACTCCTTTTAAAAGAGGGGCGTTAAAGAATCGGAGTAGTGGATACCCCGTTGTAAGTAGATTGAGTTTAGTTTAGGCGAGCTTGAATCGAATTGTTCGGCTACTTGCCGCTGCTTTGACTTAGGTCAAATATGATCTTCGGATTACTAGGTTTTTTGTTAAAGAACACTTAGTTCGCGATGCAGAGGGTTAACATTCTCGTGGCGAGAACGAGAAAAGTATGGCTCAAAATTGAACGCAAAACCACGGCGAAGCGCCTAAAATTTATAGCCAACGACACAGTAGGCTTAAGAGTTATCCCAGGTTCGATAGCGTGACCATCAAAGCGCTGACAACAGCTCACGAGCGATAATGATTCGCTGTACTTCGCTTGTTCCTTCATAGATTGTTGTAATGCGGGCATCGCGAGCAAAGCGCTCAAGCGGGTAGTCCTTCAAATAGCCAGCGCCGCCCATCAGCTGCAGCGCGGTGTAACATGCTTTGTTAGCTGCTTCCGTTGAGAACACCTTTGCCATCGATGCGGCTTTGCCGAACTGTCGCCCTTGGTCTTTAAGGTACGCGGCTTGTAATAATAGAAGCTTTGATGCTTCTAGTTCAGTGTACGCGTCGGCCAACATCCATTGTATGCCCTGAAAGTTGGCAATGGCTTGTCCAAATTGCTGGCGCTCCTTAGTGTAGGCTCGCGCATAATCAATGGCAGCAAGCCCAATGCCTAATGCGAGTGAGCCGACCCCGATTCGGCCTCCTGCAAGCTCTCCCACGGCGATTCGGAAGCCTTTGTTTAGCTCACCTAATAGAGCGGAGTCTTCAACAAAACAGTTGTCGAAAACCACTTCGCTCGTGGTCGAAGCATGTTGTCCCATTTTCTTCTCTGCTTTGCTAACCGAAAGTCCTTTCGCCTCTCGCTCGACTAAAAAGCACGAAATACCTTTGCCTTTGGGCGCGTCTTTGTCTGTCACTGCCCAAACTACGAAAACGCCAGCGAACTCTGCGCTGGTAATATACTGCTTGGCGCCATCAAGCACCCAGCCATTCGCTGTGCGGGTTGCGCTGCAACGCATCGCAGAAGGGTCCGAACCAGCTTGTGCTTCGGTCAAACAGAAGCCGCCTGCTGCGTATTCGCCACTGCAGATTTTAGGAAGGTAGCGTTCTCGCTGGGCGTCATTGCCTACACTTTGAATCACCTCAGCAACCATATTTGTCACGGATGTCGTCACTGCAGTGGATGCACAGGCGCGCCCTAGCTCAGTGAGTGCGAGGCTGAACGCTATTGTGCCTGCGTTCGTCCCGCCATATTGCTCAGCGACATTCAGCCCCATAAACCCATTCTCTGCCAAAGTGCGAAGGCTACCGAGAAATGCCAGACGGTCACCAACTTGGTCCAGGCGTTCAGCCAGGGGTGCCAATTCAGACTCTGCTATGCGCTCGGCTGTTTGTTGAATGAGTGTCTGCTCTTCCGTCAGGGAAAAATCCATTGCTTGGGCTCCGTTCTTGTGTACTTAGGTCGCGATAGTGTCATTTGTGGAGCATGTTAGCCGACATTGCGCGCAGGCCCCACTAAAACAAATCTTTAATATTCTGGTGGCAGAGTTTCTACGCCGATAAAGAGTAAGCAAAGTCGGTTGCCCATTGACGGGATATAAGCGAAAATACCGCGCCTTTTTAAATCCAGTTTGGGAGAACTTTGAATGCCATCTCGTCGCCAACTCGCGAATGCTATCCGTGCCTTAAGTATGGACGCCGTCCAAAAAGCCAAATCTGGCCACCCCGGGGCGCCCATGGGGATGGCTGATATTGCAGAAGTTCTTTGGAATTCCTATTTAAGTCATAACCCGGCCAACCCAGACTGGGTCAACCGTGACCGGTTCGTGATGTCTAACGGCCACGGCTCTATGTTGGTTTATTCATTGCTGCATCTCACGGGCTATGCGTTGACGATCGATGACTTAAAAGATTTCCGACAGTTGCATTCTAAAACGCCAGGTCATCCAGAGTATGGTTATGCGCCAGGTATTGAAACAACCACAGGGCCACTAGGTCAGGGTATTGCCAACGCTGTCGGTATGGCCATGGCTGAAAAAACGTTAGCCGCTCAATTTAACAAAGATGGTCACGAAGTTGTCGATCATTACACCTACGCGTTTACGGGTGACGGTTGCTTGATGGAGGGTATTTCTCACGAAGTATGCTCGTTCGCAGGCACACAAGGACTTGGTAAACTCATTATTTTTTACGATGACAACGGTATCTCAATTGATGGCGAAGTCGAAGGCTGGTTTACGGACGATACGCCAAAACGCTTCGAATCATATGGCTGGCAGGTAATCCCTGCCGTTGATGGTCATGACGCCGATGCACTTGTAGCAGCTGTTGAAGCCGCGCGCGCAAACACTGATCAGCCGACGTTAATTTGTTGTAAAACCTTGATAGGGTTTGGCTCGCCGAATAAAGAAGGCAAAGAAGATTGTCACGGTGCACCACTGGGTGACGAAGAAATTGTATTAACACGTCAGAAGCTCGGATGGGAGCATGACGCGTTTGTGGTACCGGACGATATTTACAGCGCGTGGAACGGCGCACAAAAAGGCGCTGATGCAGAAGCAAACTGGAATGCACAATTCGAGGCGTATGCAAAAGCGTACCCAGAGTTAGCGGCTGAATTAACACGACGCATGTCAGGCGACTTACCCGCCGGATTCTCAGAGAAAGCTCAGGCTTATGTTGAGGCATGCCAGCAAGAAGGCAGCACGGTTGCCAGTCGTAAGGCATCGCAGAATACATTGAATACCTTTGGCCCCTTGTTGCCAGAATTTTTAGGCGGTTCCGCTGATTTGGCACCCTCTAACTTAACAATGTGGTCCGGGTCCAAAGCTGTTGAGAAAGACGACGCTGCCGGAAACTATGTTCATTACGGTGTGCGCGAATTTGGTATGGCTGCGATCATGAATGGTGTTGCGCTTCATGGCGGGTTTATTCCATACGGCGCCACCTTCTTAATATTCATGGAATACGCACGTAACGCTGTACGAATGGCGGCGCTGATGAAACAACGTGCTATTTATGTCTTCACCCATGACTCGATTGGTCTAGGCGAAGACGGTCCAACACATCAGCCGGTCGAACAAATGGCGAGCTTGCGAACTACGCCTAACATGAGCCTATGGCGTCCATGTGACGCGGTAGAGTCTGCCGTTGCTTGGAAACAAGCGGTTGAACGTTCGGATGGACCGACGTCCTTGATCTTCTCGCGACAAGGCCTCCCTCACCAAGAGCGCAGCGCACAGCAACTTGCTGATATCGCAAAAGGCGCTTACGTACTTAAAGACTGTGATGGCACGCCAGACTTGATCTTAATCGCAACAGGGTCTGAAATTGGCTTGGCTCAATCAGCAGCGGCGGTGATTACTGAGCAGGGCAAACAAGTGCGAGTGGTTTCAATGCCTTCCACTGACGTATTTGACAAGCAAAGCGCTGAGTACAAACAACAAGTATTACCCTTAGAGGTCACAGCTCGTATCGCAGTAGAGGCGGGCATTGCAGACTATTGGTATAAGTATGTTGGCTTAGATGGCCGCATCCTTGGCATGGAAACCTTTGGCGAATCTGCACCGGCTAACCTGCTGTTCGAAGAGTTTGGGTTCACCACAGACAATCTTGTGGCGATGGCGCAGGAGCTGCTCTAATCCGACTTTTAGTAACTAAGCGCGTCGGGTGTGTTTGAGCGATGGCAATTAGAGTAGCGATTAATGGTTATGGCCGAATTGGTCAATGCGTGCTGCGGGCTTTATATGAGTCCTCTCACCGCGGCGAAATTCAGGTCGTGGCTATTAACGAGCTGTCTGACATTGAGACGATAGCCTATCTGACGCGTTATGACACAACGCATGGCCGCTTTCCTTTGCAGATTTCTGTGAAAGGCGGCCAAACACTTTGTGTCGACGGCGATGAGATCAGCGTGTATCGCAGCGAAACGCCAGAAGATCTTCCTTGGAAAGAACAAAAGATTGATGTCGTCTTAGAGTGCACAGGCGCTTTTGGCGCTCGCGAAGATGCAATGAAACACATCGCTGCAGGCGCAAAACGTGTGTTGTTTTCTCACCCGGCAGACGCAGAAACTGACGTTGACCGAACGGTTGTATTCGGTGTCAATCATGACTCCCTCAGTGAGGACGATCGGATCGTTTCCAATGCGTCATGCACAACGAATGCGATTATCCCCGTCATTGACGCCTTGGACCGAGCGTTTGGAATTGAAGCCGGAACGCTTACCACGATTCATTCTGCAATGAACGATCAGCCAACCATTGACGCCTATCATCATCATGATTTGCGGCGCACACGTAGCGCCATGCAAAACATGGTGCCAGTTGATACGGCCTTGGCAAAGGGCGTAGAACGCCTACTGCCTCATATGTCTGGAAAGCTAAATGCCGTTGCGATCCGGGTCCCGACGGTTAATGTTTCGGCATTGGACCTAACAGTTTATGTATCGAAGAATACGGACGCACAAGCCGTTAACGATGTGTTGGCGACTGCCGCAAGTAGCGCGTACTGCGGGGTGTTGGCC
This sequence comes from uncultured Oleiphilus sp., assembly GCA_913020045.1. GTDB lineage: Bacteria > Pseudomonadota > Gammaproteobacteria > Pseudomonadales > Oleiphilaceae > PZPK01. The sequence continues at coordinate 1,389 of CAJWBE010000018.1, read as the reverse complement.
TACACACAAGAACCCTTAGCGTCTTCTGACTTTAACCATGACGTCCACTCGGGGACGATAGATGGCAGTCAAACCCGCGTTTCGGCAGGATCACTAGTCAAGGTGCTCACATGGTTCGATAACGAATGGGCGTTTGCGAATCGAATGCTAGATGTGACAAAACATTGGATAAAAGCGTAGCGAACTAACAAAACTTAGCTGCGCCGGATAAATATTTTTAGTTTAAGGAGATGTCATGAGCATCATAAAAATGACCGACCTGGACCTTAAAGGGAAGCGGGTTTTAATTCGGGAAGATCTCAATGTCCCAGTCAAAAACGGGACAGTGACGAGTGATGCGCGCATCAGAGCGTCGCTACCAACGATTCAGCACGCGATTGCGGCGGGTGCAAAAGTGATGGTGATGTCTCACTTAGGGCGCCCTACCGAAGGTGAGTACGCTGAAGAGTTTTCGATGAAACCTGTCGCCGAACACTTAGCGTCGCTGCTTGGGCAAGACGTCGCTGTGCTTAAGGACTGGCAAAACGTTCCAGCCTTAGACGACGGACAGGTCGTCATGTTCGAAAATGTTCGCTTTAACGAAGGCGAGAAAAAAGACTCAGAAACGCTAGCTAAAGCGTATGCGGCACTGTGTGACGTTTATGTGATGGACGCTTTTGGTACAGCGCATCGGGCTCAGGCTTCCACCCACGGCGTTGGTGAATATGCGCCTGTCGCGTGTGCGGGGCCTTTGTTGGCGGCTGAATTAGATGCTCTAGCAAAAGCATTGAAAGCGCCCAAGCGACCATTAGTCGCAGTAGTGGGTGGATCAAAAGTATCAACCAAGCTAACTGTTCTTGAATCGCTGTCGACCGTGGTTGACAAGCTTATTGTCGGTGGTGGCATTGCCAACACGTTTTTGGCTGCTGCTGGGAATAACGTGGGCAAGTCCTTGTACGAAAAAGATCTTCTCGGCGCAGCGACCGCACTCGCGGCCAAGACAGAAATTCCGGTGCCGACCGACGTGGTTGTCGGTCAAGAATTTTCGGAAGACGCACAAGCTACACTCAAGGCTGCTGCGGATGTAAACGACAGCGATATGATCTTTGACGTCGGCCCAGAAACCGCTAAAACGTTCGCTGCTATCTTGAAAGACGCGGGCACGATCATTTGGAACGGCCCTGTGGGCGTGTTTGAATTCGACCAGTTTGGCGATGGAACAAAGGCGCTATCAATGGCGATCGCAGAAAGTGATGCATTTTCGATCGCGGGGGGTGGTGATACCTTAGCGGCAGTTGATAAATACGATATCGCCGATAAAGTATCGTATATTTCAACGGGAGGCGGAGCCTTCTTAGAATTTGTAGAGGGTAAAGTATTACCCGCCGTTGCAATGTTGGAAAAGCGTGG
>CAJWBE010000017.1 GCA_913020045.1 uncultured Oleiphilus sp. | reverse complement strand
CTCCCATCGCGATATTTTTGAAAGTCGTTTCTTTTCTTATTATCGTGCTACTTGCGGTAATGCTGGCGATTCTATCGCCTGAGATTTCGCGTGGGCAGTTTCTCCTTGGTCTGGTTGTTGTTTTGTTAGGTCTTCCTTTATTGCTGGGCTTTGAGTCAGCGTCGCTTTCTTTAAGGGCGGTAAAGCTGGCTCATATCGTTACCGCCGTGGCGTTATTGAGCGCGCTATGGGGCACCGCCGTCACCACCAAAATTGTGGATACCATCGTTATCTCTCGGGCTTCCGACGATGTTTTGGCTTACGCGGCATCGGTTAAGCGTTGGCCTGAATGGCATCCTCAGTCGTTGCATGTTTATCTTGACCATACGCGGCCGCTAGCGGCGGGTGAGGGCTTCGAGGAAGATATTGATACGCCGATTGGCAAGAATCATATGGTTTGGAATGTTAAAGAGTATCGGGTTGGATCGCAGTGGTTAGCGCAAGCGCTCAATCAGGACAATGGTGCGCAGGTGCTCTTGCAGTACAAGGTCGCTTCTGACGAACAGGGAAGGACGGTTTTTGAGCGTACCTTGGAGTATACCTTGAACAAATTTTACTTAGTTGCTGCAAATGCTATTTACATGCATAAAGAGTTCGAACGCAAATCTGAAGATGCCTTAGTTCGCCTCAAACAGGAGCTTGAGGCGACGCCCTAGGTGATAGCTTAGAGGTTTCCGCCAGCTTCGAGTCTATCCAAAAATAGCTTTTGCTCTATTTTTTCTTTGGTCGAATGGGTGCTCGCCATGTCCATTCGGTCTAAGAATGGCTTGGCTTTTTCTAAGTTATAGTCTTTGTTCCATACTCTGAAAAGCGTTTGGGCGAGTGTGAGTTTGCTTGCGCCAATCGCTTTCATTTGCTTTAGACAAGCTCCAATGGTGAGCTCGGTATCGGTAAAGTCTGTCCCCAGCGGAAGTGGAGGGAATAAACCCTTTTTCCGATAGGCTTCGATGATGCCGTTGAACCTTTCAGGCATGTTGCTTAGATGTTGTGACGGGATGGTATAGTCTTGCGGAATTTTTCCATTTTTCTTTGCTTCTTCTAGCAGAGCGGGTTGGAAGCGTGAGTCGGCGACATTGATCATGGCTTTCATCACTTGGCAGTCCGTTTTTCCGCGCAAGTCAGCCACGCCATATTCCGTAATAATAATATCTCTTAGGTGTCGTGGGATGGTGATATGACCGTAGTTATAAACAATATTTGAGACATCGCCGTTAGGGCCTGATCGATAGCTTCGTACGAGTAAAATAGAACGCGCGCCAGGAAGCGCATGCGCCATGGATACAAAGTTGTATTGGCCGCCAACACCGCTGACAATTTTGCCATTCTCAAGGCCGTCAGATACCACGGCACCGTTGAGCGTGGCCATTAAACCTGTGTTGATAAATCGGGCATCTTTGCGTTGTTCTTTTGCGAGTTCTTCGTTAATCAACAGCTGATTGACGTGACCAACGCTGGTCATACAGATTTCTTCTTTCTGTTCTTCGGTCATGTTGCGCAGCGCGTCATAGAAATCATTGGGCCCCAAAAAGAAGCCGCCATGCATGATAATGCCGCGTTTAAGTTTGGTACCCATGCCGTCTGCTTTTAGGCGGGTGATGGTGTCTAGGTTTCCGGGGTCGATACCCAGTGGCGTGTCGTCTAGATATAACTGGTGCTCTTTCCAGCTTATGCGGTCATTGAATAAACCAAAATGTTTGGCTGTTTCGACTTCTTTTCGGTGGAAGGTGTCACGGAAGAAACCGATACCCACAAAGTCATCAAGATTGTCGGGTGTGATTGTATCGCTTAGCGTGCCTTCATTGACCAGTTTCTGGACATGGTAATTGTCATACACTTTGCGTTTGACGATGTTATTTCGGATGAGGTGGAGGAAGCCGTTGACGAACATTTCACTGGAGCCATACAAACCTTTATCAAAGCTTGATGTCTCGCCAATCTTTGCAATGAGCTTCGAGTAGTTGTCTGCGCCGACTTTTTTAAGCGCCTCTTTGTACGTTGCGTTATCTTGCTGGCGTAATAAGCAATTATAAACGATGGCGTCTCCCATCGATCCAATGCCAATCTGCAGAGTGCCGCCATCTTTTACTAAGGCGCTGGCATGCAAACCTATCGCAAAGTCGGTGGGAGAAACGGGTAAATTAGGTGGCGCAAACAGTGCGGTGTAGTAGCTGGGGTTATCCAGAACATAGTCGAACTCATCGACTTCACAAAGCGCGTCATTCAGCATAAAAGGCATTTGCTGATTAATCTGCCCCACAATTTTAATATTCTTGCCGCGAGCTTGTTCTTGCCGAATGAGTGGCAGCAAGTCGAACGTAACATCGGTATTGCTGCTTAGCGAAAGATAGCTATTGCCCTCGTACTCGCCCTGGCAAACTTGTTGTGCGAGAAGATTGACGCCGAGATCAATCATATCGCGTGAAACATGCGTGTAGTTGCACGATATATAGTTTTGCTGAGCGTAGTCGTTTTTCATCATGCTGCCGGACTTGAAGAAAAACTCACTGACTTGAACGTTTTCAGGAACACATTGGTTTTTCACATCGCGGGCGTATTCTGGGCCAACATAACCTTTAAAAATGCGATCAAAAACGGGACTAAGGAATTTTGATTCTAAGCCGGGTGCGGTAGCGGGTCTTTCGAGAGAGAGCGCGGTAATAATTTTTAGCTGAATCGTTTTGTCTTCTTTGGCTCGGCGGTATAGCTCGTTCACTAGTTGGGTCGGTTTGCCAATGCCTAGTGGAATGCCTAGTGTAATTTCTTTGCCCAAATCTTGGATGATTTTGTCGACGCATTCGGTTAGGTCTGTGAATAGCGATGCTGCCACAATAAAGTGCCTCTTTTCGTTATTAATATTGTTGTTAATATAAGTCATCTTAATGATTAACTAATTCTAGGTATGCAGTTTTGATTCAGGTCAAGGTAATTAGCCGTTAGATAGTTGATAGATAGTCATTAGAGCTGTGCCATCTCCACCGTTTAATCGTTATACTCAGCGCACAAACTGAAGGCCACTACGCTCCGAACATGCTCCGAATTTATCCCTCGAACAGAACCGAATCTCTCAGTGCCGTGATGGGCGCGATTGTGCGTTCACAGCCGCTCAAAACACCCTTTACGAGTGAAAAAGTACTGATTCAAAGTCAGGGCATGGGCACCTGGCTAAGGCAGCAACTGTCCTCGCAGCTCGGCATTGCAGCGCTTATTGAAACACAGATGCCTGCCGGTTTTATATGGAAACTCGCGCAAGGCTTGATGAGTGATCAAGGCGTTAGTCCTCAGTTTGAAAAAGGCGCATTGCGTTGGGAGCTACTTAAACAGTTGCCGAGCTTGCTTGAGCGAGAGTCGTTTCGTCCGCTAAAAGATTATGTGTACACCCTAGACCAAACACGCGGCAGCGATAGCAGTGATGCTGTCGCTAGCTCGGGTTCAGGTGCCTATTCCCAAACGACCTTATTTCAACTGTGTGATGTCTTAGCCGACTGTTTTGATGCTTACCAAAATTACCGTTCAGACTGGGTAGATCAATGGGAGCAGGGCGCGCATCCCTTATCAGACCTGCCGCAACATATTATGGCGATGGAGGCTTGGCAAGGCGAACTTTGGCAAGCGGTTTATCCTGCGTTAGAGGCTTCTGAGCGCCTTCATCGTCCACGTCAATTGGCTGCCCTGTGCGAGCGACTTGGAAGCGGTGATTTTTCACGTGAGCTGTTACCGGAACGTTTGTTTGTGTTTGGATTGTCAGCGTTACCGCCCCAGTGGTTACCTATTTTTATTTTGCTTGGCCGGTATATTGATATTCATTTTCTAGTTCAGAACCCCTGTAAATATTACTGGGGTGACGTCCAGACCGAGCTACAGCAATTGCGCTATCAGCAGACATTGCAACACAAAGGTCTAAGTGCAGAGACTAGCGCGGAACAATTTGTTGAAGGCAACGGTTTGCTCGCGTCGTGGGGTAAGCTTGGGCGAGATTACTTAGGGACCTTATATCAATACGATGAGACCCAAGGTGTTTCAGAGTTCGATTCTTCTCTCTTTGATGACTGGGTGGATAGTGAACTAGTTGATGAGCTGCTCGATGTGGCGGTCGATGCGAATAATGAGCAGGCGCTGTTTGATGGCAAGGGCGTCCATTCTGTCGTTGATCTAACGAGCAATGGCGTTACGGCCTTGCAAGCCTTGCAACAGGATGTCATGGAGCTTCGCTCTCAATCATATGCCGTATCGATGGCTGACCGGAGCATTCGCTTTGCCGACTGCCATAGTGCATTGCGAGAAGTGGAAGCATTAAAAGACTACCTTCTAGATGCACTCGATTCTGACCCGTCTCTCGCCCTAAAAGATATTATTGTCATGATGCCGGATGTGCAGGATTACGCGCCACTAGTCGACGCGGTATTTTCGCAGAGCGTGATCAATAGGGATGGTAAAGCGCAGTCATTACGCTATGCGATTTCTGATCAAAGCGTGTCTTACGACTTGAGTTTGGTTGAATGGTTGCAGCAACTGCTAGTGATCGACCAGTCGCGAGTGAGTGCGACGGATGTGTTGGATTGGCTAAATATTTCGGTGATTAGAGAGCGCTTTTCGATATCGGAAAGTGATCTCGAAATGTTGCATCACTGGATAGAGTTTTTGAACGTGCGTTGGGGTTTGTCGGGAGACCATCGTGACAGCCTGCGTTTGGCGGCGCAGCCTAACCCGAGTTCGCAGTCAAATAGTTGGTTAAGCGCGATGCGTCGCCTGTTACAAGGCTATTTGTCGGGTGAAGAATCTTTAGTTTTCGCCAATGGGCAAGCGATAATGCCGGTTGCTTTGGGGGCGAGAGAGTCTCACGTTTTGTTGGGTAAGTTGTTGCGATTTTTGGAAGTCATCGAACGCAGCATCTCTTCTTTGTCTGGCGTTCAAGCAGGGCCTAAATGGATAGCGACGTTTTATGGTTTGATTCGCAGCTGGATCGACATGGATTCGGTGCAGCCAGCGTTTATTAAGCTTTGCGATAATTTGTTTAAACAGCTGCGTGAACAGTGGCAGGTCAGCGAGTTTGATTTGCCTTTATCTTTTTCAGTGTTGGCTCAAGTCGTGAAAAGCCAGCTCGAACAAGAGCGCGTTAGTCAGCGTTTCTTGGCGGGCAGAATCAATTTTTGTACGCTCATGCCAATGCGGAGTATTCCGTTTAGAGTGGTGTGTTTGTTAGGTATGAACGAAGGGCAATATCCGCGTCCTGTCACGCCAAGTAGTTTTGACTTAATGGCTCTGACACCCCCGAGAATTGGTGACCGATCGCGTCGTGAAGATGACCGATACCTGTTTCTTGAAGCCCTGCTTAGCGTTCGCGAACGTTTGTATTTAAGTTACTGTGGTCGGCATGTGCAAGACAACAGCGAACGCTACCCTTCGGTTTTGGTTAGCGAATTACGTGACTATTGTGAGCGCTACTTTTCCCTTCCTTGTTCGGAACCTTCTGGTCTGCAAAACAATGAGAAAGAGGCTAACAGCAGAAGCGAGAACTCGGTTCTCATCGCATGGACTCAAGTGCATCGTTTGCAGGCTTTTCACCCTGACTACTTCACAGCTGTGGGCTCAAGGCCTCCGCTCAGTTATGCGGGGGAGTGGCTTGGTTTGCACCGGGGTCAGGTTCAGACGCCTGATACGTCAAGTAATGCTCAGAGAGCGAGTGTTTTGGGGGCAGGCAAAGAGCCTTTGCGTGAAGAAAGCAAAGAGCTTGGTCTCGATACCTTAGTCAGAGCCTTTAATCATCCTTTGCGTTTCTATTATCAGCAGAACTTTCAGCTGCGGCCTCCATACATAGATGAGGCTTTGGAAGAGGTAGAGCCGTTTGCCTTGGATTTTTTGGAGCAGTTTCAGTTGCGGCAAGACCTGCTGGCGCTAAATGCTTCTGAAGTGAAGAGCGATGAAGATATTCTTCTCGATTGGCAGTTGTCTGAGCGCATTCCCGCCGGCGTGCTCGGCGACTTCGAACTTCAGCAAGCAAAACGTGAGGTGGCGCCATTGCGGGCTCGCTTGAAAACGCTTGAGCCACCTGAATATAAAGAGATTGATGTTAGTCTTGGCGGACAGACGATTGGTGGAAAAGTGTTAGTGTCCAATGGGGCGGCGGTTGCGGTTTATAGTGGTAAAAGTCCGGCGACGTCATTTTTTGGGTTTTGGGTTCAGCATGTATTTTGGAACCTTGCCTACTACCGCTGTGCAGACCCTGATAGGGATAACGCTGGGGCTGATGGGCGCCAGAGTTTATTAGTTGGTAAAGACAAGGTTTGGACTTTGCCGTGCTTGGCCGAAGCGCTTGCCGAACAGTATGCGGAACGACTGTTGACTGTATTTGAGTCTTTGTCGGTACGGCCAACCATGTTCCTTCCAAAAACCGCCTTTGCGATGTTGTTTGGAAGTGCCTCGGCTGCGAATACCAGTTTTTATGGTGCGGGCGGCAATTATGGTGCCGTAGGAGAAAGCCAAGATTTTTATTGGCGTCGCGCCTGTTTGTTTGGGCAAATTGACACAGATTCCGAATCCCCCTTGGTTAGTCCCATCAATCCTGACCACCTTCCTGAATTTCTGTCCCATGACATTGCGCTGCAAGTTTCTGCGCACGTTGAAGAAATCAAGGAGCTGAGCCGATGAAGCGACTCGACCTGCTGTCTTTTCCGCTCGACGGTTTGGCCTTAGTCGAGGCCAGTGCTGGCACGGGAAAGACCTATACCTTGGCAAACTTGTACTTGCGTTACCTCTTGGAAAAGAAATTCAAGATAGACCAGATACTCGTGGTGACGTTTACCGAGGCTGCTACGCAAGAACTAAGGGATCGTATTCGGCAGCGTATTCAGGCCTTGCGAGAGGTGTTCGAAGGCGCGTCCTCGGACGATGCGGTATTGCTGGCTTTGTTCGATCAGTCGCCAGATCAAGCGGCTGACTTAATTCGTTTGCGTATTGCTGAACGGCAAATGGATCAATGTGAGATATATACGATTCATGGCTTCTGTCAGCGTCTTTTGCAAAACCATTCAATGGTGTTAGGCAGTCCTTTACAACAGAGTTTAAGTGAAGACCTAAGTGCGTTGCAGCAGCAGTGTGCTGAAGACTATTGGCGCGAACAGGTGCTTCATTTACCGGCAACCGCATTGCAATATGTGCGCGGTCGCTGGCAGCAGCCCAGTGGTTTACTTGCTCAAATACAAGTGCTTTTTCAACGTAACCCTCAGCGAATTCTGCCTCGTATATCGACCAATGGGCAGGCGCTAAGCTTATTGTCTTGGTGCGAGAAGTTTGAAGAGCACCAGACGTGGTTTGAGCGCTTGTGGCATGACACTCTGGCGGTTATTGATGACGTCATTGCGCTGGTGGCCGACTCTGGTTTAAAGAATGCGAAACGAAAAGTTGATTGGCTAAATAAAATTCGTGTTTGGTGCGAACAGGGTGACAGTTTCGATTTCCCTGTTGATAGCAAAAAGAACAACTTGCTACTCGCATTTACGCCAGACCGGTTGCTCGCGGAGTGCAAGAAGAATGCAAGTGCGCCGTCGCATGCTTGGTTTGAATCTCTTGATTCGACCTTAAATCATATACCGGCAGAGCTGGATGAGCACTTTGAGCTGTGTGGGTACGAGCAGATCAAAAGTCGAATGGAAGCGGCGAAACAACAGCAGTCATTAATGGGTTTTGATGACTTGATAGAGCAGGTTGCCTTGGGCTTATCCTCTGAACGGACCCCGGAGCAGGTTGAAGCACTGGTGACTCGCGTGAGACAGCAATATGAGCTCGCGTTAATCGATGAGTTTCAAGATACCGATCCCGCGCAGTATCAGATTTTCAGCACTTTGTTTACCGATGCAGTTGTTCCTGTGCCATCGCGTATGGTGCTTATCGGCGACCCCAAACAAGCCATCTATGCGTTTCGCGGCGGCGATATGGCTACCTACTTGCGCGCCAAGAGAGACATCAACGCTCACCCAGACGGTAACGTTTTTACAATGGCGACTAACTGGCGCTCATCACCGTCGATGGTCGAAGCGGTGAACGCTGTTTTCACCGTTCAGGCGTCGCCGTTTTTTAGTGAAGAAATTCCTTTTATGCCCGTGGCGGCGGCTAAGCAGGAACGCGCGTTGAAGGGGCCTGTAAAATCGGCCTTGCAACTAGCTTATGTGCCTGCCGATGGTTTGTCGAAAGACCAAATCGAGCAGCGTCTGATGACGTTTTTCATCGACGAAATTGCACAAGTATTAGCAAAGAACGAAGTACAGAGTTCGGATATTGCTATTTTGGTCCGTACCGGACGTGACGCTCAAATGATAAAAGCAGGGCTCGCCCAAGTGGGCATTCGAGCAAGCTTCGAGGGGCGCGAGAGTATTTTTCAAACGGAAGAGGCTATTGCGTTGTACTGGTTGTTGCAGGTAGTGGCAGAACCCGGAAACGTATTCTTGCAACGCCAATGTTTAGCGCAAAGCGTCATGGCATTTTCTGACGAGATGCTCGTTTCTGTATTTCAAAACGCTAACGAACACGCTTTGTTGGCTGATCAGTTTGAGGCGCTTCATCAGAGCTGGATGAGTCAGGGCATACTCGCAATGGTTAGGCGGGCATTGGTAGGGTTTGAGGTGCTTGATCGCTGGCGCATTAAAGGCGATGCGCTTTTCTCAGCGGATTGGGAGAGACGGCTGTCCAACCTAAATCAGCTTGCAGAAATACTGCAGCAACAGTCACGAACAATACAGGGTCATCAGGCAATTATTCGCTGGTTAAGGGAACGTATTCAGAAGCCTGAAGCCGTGAATGATCAAAGCCGTGTGCGTTTGGAAAGCGATGATCAATTAGTTCAGATTGTAACAATCCATAAAAGTAAGGGCTTAGAATATCCGTTGGTGTTTTTGCCTTTTATGTTTAGTGGGCGTCCTGCGCAAGAAGCGGTTTTTTATGACCAAGAAGGCAAGTTAACAGTCGATCTGTTGAATCAAGAGGCTAATCTGTTGCGTGCTGAGCGAGAGCGTTTGGAAGAGGATATGCGCTTATTGTATGTGGCATTAACGCGCGCTAAGTATCGCTGCTATCTTGGTTTTTCAAACTTTGCAGGGCGCAGCGGCCAGACTCTTGGTTTGCATAACACGGCATGGGGGCGCTTGCTAAGGCCCGATGCCTTGGGTGCGCTAGATGACAGTGAAATCCAGCAAGCGATACATTCTTTGCAGGCGAATGCCCCCGGACTTTGTGAGTTTCATACGCTTGATGAGACCTTAGACCTTAGTAATACTCGAACGTCCTTTGCACAATCAATCGAGGACCCGGAGGCCGAGACGGGCATCCAGCAAACGAGGCGTGACAAGGCGGGAGCAGTAATCAGTGCTCGTGAGTTATCTCGAACACTTCTCGATCGCTGGAAGGTACAGAGTTTCACCGGAATCATTAACGAAAGCCACAAACACCAGTCCCAACGGAGCCATAGTAGCGGCGCTCACTCTCTTCAGCGTGCATTCGCAAACTTATCGACCGCTAATGATAATTTTCGGGCGTCGATCAATATTTTTGATTTTCCAAAAGGTAGTCGCGCCGGTACGTTTCTGCACACCTTATTTGAAGGCATCGCGTTGGAGAGTGGCGAGCTGATTGAGTCACTGCGTTATGCGTATCGAGATGTGCCTGAATACATTCAAAGTGTTTTGAGTAGCGCGGGGTTAGTGGAAGACGAAACGCTTGATGGCTGGGCTGCTTATCTTTATGAATGGACAAAAATGGTGATTGCCAGTGATTTGCACCAAGGGCTTAGGCTCTGTGATGTCGTAGCGGGCGATTACCTACCCGAGCTGGATTTCCATTTCCCAGCAGAGATGTTTGATGCTTCACGTTTGAATAGTATTTTGGCTGATCAGCGTCCTGACTTGCCGCCGTTGATCTTTGAGTCATTTGAGGGGCATGTAAAGGGCGCGATCGACCTTGTATTCAAGCATGGCGAAAGGTTCTATATTCTTGATTATAAATCGAATTACTTAGGCGATAGCGCTTCCGACTATCAAACCGATAGCTTGCAGATCGCGATTGATGAACATCGATATGATCTACAGTATTTGCTTTACACTTTGGCGGTTCATCGGCATTTGAGCGAGCGCTTGGGAGATAGTTATGACTATCAACGCGATTTTGGCGGGGTGATCTATCTATTTTTACGCGGCGTTGAGGGGGCGCCTGAGTTGGCGCCGGAAGACACAGGGTCTAAAAATGGAGTGTATTTTTGCCGACCAGATGTGTCCTTGATTAAAAGCTTAGATCAGATGTTTCGTGGTGAGACTGACCATAGTGGCCAGATTCAGTTTAGCGCCGAAGCGGGATTGCTTGATCGCGGCTATGTTGATGATCGTAATGTGGTCGATCCGACAAGTGATCAGATTAGCGGTAAAAGAAGCGACAAAAAAAGCGTTAAGAGGAGCGATACGTAATGCTAAGGCATGAACGCTTACTCCAATTAGCTCAGCGCATTGAACAAGGGCGCTCGCCATTGCGCTGGCTAGACTTATATGCGGCGCAGTCTTTATTGCAGATGTTGGAGGAGGGTGGTGCCCGAGCGCATAGTGGCACTGACGTCGACGTCGAACCAGACACGTCGTTCAATAAGGTCGATGCGCGAACGGTTGATTTATTGGTGCTGTGCTCAGCATCCTCAATCATTGGTCATATCGCCGTTGTACTTAGTGACTTGGCGGCCTATCAGTCGTTAGGCTTGTTCGTAGGCGCCGGGCTGGCGGTCAAACAAGATGACTGTACTGGTGATAGCGAAAATATTTCTAATGTGGCCAGTGGCGGCTCTGCGTTAAGTAATTGCTTGGCATTGCTGCGTAATGGTGGACTATTACATTCGCAAGATTTTTTACCCGACGACGAAAGTGAGGTTGAGCTATCGGAGGTAATGTCTGATGAACCGGGTGCTAATTCTCCTTTAGTGCTGACCGATGGGCGGCTTTATTTGCGGCGAGTTTGGTTACAGCGGCGATCGTTAGAGTGCTGGCTAAGTGATCGTCAGCGCTGTTCAGAGGATGTGCTGCGGGCTGGGCTTGACGAGTCCGGCCAGGATAATCTTTCGGCATATTTGCAGCGTAGCTTTCGTCTCTTATTCAAAACCGAGCCCGGCGGCAATAGCGTGGCTCAGGGTAAGCGCGATACTAAAACGAAGCCGGTAAACAATGATGTCGAGCCGGACTGGCAAGCGGTGGCGGCGGTGCAGGCATTAACTCAGTCATTTTGCCTTGTCAGTGGCGGCCCTGGAACAGGAAAGACGTCTACAGCAGCGCGTATTCTAGTACTACTCCTTGCTCGTCATGCGCTCAAGAATAGAACGAAAGCGGTGGTTCGCTTGCTTGCTCCGACAGGAAAAGCAGCGGTGCGCCTTCACACGTCGATTTTGCAGCAATTCCAGGATTTGTGTGAGTTATTGCGTGGCGCTAGCGAGGCTCAAGAGTCGGGTCTTCATGAGGATACGTTAGCGCTAATCGATAAGTCATTTCCCGAGCAAGGAGAAACCATTCATCGTGCATTGTTAAGAGTCCCCGGCGCAGTGTGTGACGATAGTCTCATAGATAGGCGAAATTTCCATCATTCCGACACCTTACTGCTAGAGCGTGCGGAGCAAGCTTCTTTGCGAGCAGATATTGTTTTGATCGACGAAGCATCGATGATTGATCAAAAGCTAATGTCTGATTTAGTCGGTGCGATACCTAGCCGTAGTCGCGTAGTGATCATGGGTGACCACTTTCAATTGCCTCCTGTCGAGCCTGGCGAGGTTTTTGCCGATTGGATAGCTAGGCTAGAACAGTGTGAGTACTCATCGAGTCAGGCCGAAACGCTCGGAGCTTATGGTTGCGTGTTACCGCCATCCCTGCGCCTTGGAGAGCGTGGCGACGAGACTCCCGCGAGATTGATTTGTCAGCTAACCAAAACCTATCGTTTTTCTGGGCCTATTTTTGACTTAGCGCAAGCTTTGCGCGGGTATAGCGACTGGTCAGTTGAATCATTGCTGCCTTTATCTACCCCACTTGGACGCGCGAGCGGCCCCGAGGATTTGTTCGAGCGAGCGCCGTTAACGTGGGTCGATCTGGACGCAAGATCAAGCGCAGGCGACAGAGTCGTTGGTGAGAGCATTAAACGTGAGAGCTCGGTCCGAGAAAACGGTATCGATGTGCAACTGGCTGATCATTTTGATGCGAGTCTCTCTGGTTACGAAACATATTTTGAACTGGTGAAGGGGGGGGCTGATGTGGTGCAACTCGCCGCAGAAAAAGATCGATTTCAGATCTTGTGCTCGACCTATGAGGGGCCTCTGGGTGCGACGAATATTAATCGCTTAATTGAGCAACGATTTGCGCAGTCTCAAAGTTTGTACGAGGGCAAGGTCGTGATGGTCACTCAGAATCAGCCTGACCTAGATTTATATAATGGTGATGTCGGCTACTTACAACTCGTGAATCAGAGTGCATTACTTTCGAGTAAGCAGAATTCGCGCTCAGGCTTTGTAGGAGTCGAGCAGCCGCAATTCGCGGTCGCGTTTCCAGACAAAATAGATGGCGATTTGCACGTGCCGCTGGCATTGATACGCCAGTGGCAAAGCGCGTATGCAATTAGCATTCATAAGAGCCAAGGCTGCGAGTACGAGCGGGTCATGGTGGTGGTGCCGGACTATGCGCGAGACCTAGTGACGCGGCGTTTGGCATATACCGGCATCACGCGAAGCCAGAAAGAGGTAGAGCTCTGGATTAGTCGAACAAGCTTGGGTCGACTAGGCGGGAAGTGACTCTTCTGTTATCTAACGTTAAGGTTGCACTTTTTTTGAATGAAAATCGGCCAGTTCGTGCTTAAAAAACGAGAAGCGACATTATTCAACTACTCTTGTGGGATTTTGTCTGGATTGTTGCTTTCCAAGGCCGAAATGCTCTGATAGAATGCGGCCACTTTTTCGAGACTACTATGTTCATTAGTGGCCTTGGAGAAGCTGCAATGGTGACTTTCACTGGTTCCCTCGCAATGATAAGCCGTTAACCTGGTCAGGCCCGGAAGGGAGCAGCCACAGCGGCGGATTCGTGTGCCGGGGTGTAGCTGGTGGGAGTCATCACCAATTTTCTTACGATCAATTGCCACTCAAAAAAACGATTGTTTTCTATACCGTTCCCATCTAATTCATGTTCCTTGGTGTAGAAAAAGAATGTGGCATGTCAAAGCCAAATCCCCACGATATTAAAACGAAATAATAATAGTCGAAGGTTGACCACTTACTTCCTTCAACGTTAGGTTTTACTGACCAAAAATATCGCCTATTGGGCGTTAATTCAATTTCGATTTGATGTTTGTTCGACTCTATGTCTGTGCGTTCGTAGGTCAAATCTTTGTACCTAGCGTGGAGCCCCATGACGCTGTCTTTGGATACTTTTTCTTCATAAAGGCGCAGAGAGTAGCTTACGTTATCCTCTTCATAGGCCTCCCACCTAAACGTTGGGTTTCGCTCTTCAACTAATAGCTCGCCCAGTTTGAAGCCGCTCTTGACTGGATAGAGCGGCTTGAGTCCGTTAAACGTCGTGCATCCAGATAGAACCGAAACCAAAGTAAGGGCTTTGATGGCTGCGAGCAGGTGGGGGCTGACTGGCAAGGTATTTCCTTTTTTTCATATAGTGGATTCTGCTTTGCTGCCGCGATGGTTGGTGCAGATTTGTATGGCGTGTTTGTCGTTACGTTGCGGAGAATAGTATAGGGAATGGCTTTTCGTCAATATCGCGCTTTTGGTTCGGCTGATCGTCGCCGGATATATCGTATTGCAACTATTGACGCGGCATTTTCTTAGTTTCTATTCTCCTGACTATTCCTTTGCCAGGTCTTAATTTACGGTGTTCTCGCGATGCTTGTCCGTGTAAACTAAGTCCCCTATTTAATCATCTGGAATTCCTCGATAGCAGTTATGAGTTATCAAGTACTGGCTCGCAAGTGGCGTCCGCAAAACTTCAAACAAATGGTTGGTCAAGAGCATGTCTTGAGAGCGCTGATTCACGCGCTTGAAAGTCAGCGTCTTCATCACGCCTATTTGTTCACCGGTACACGCGGCGTTGGTAAAACAACGATTGGCCGGATTCTCGCTAAGTGCCTTAGTTGCGATAAGGGGATTACGGCTGAGCCTTGTGGCACGTGCGGCGCCTGTACCTCGATTGTTGAGGGGCGTTACGTTGATTTGATTGAAATTGATGCGGCGTCGCGGACTAAGGTCGAAGACATGCGTGAGCTATTGGATAATGTTCAGTACGCGCCGACCGAAGGCCGTTTCAAAATATATCTGATTGATGAAGTGCACATGCTTTCTCAGTCCAGTTTCAATGCTTTACTGAAAACACTTGAAGAGCCCCCAGAGCACGTTAAGTTTTTGTTCGCGACAACTGACCCGCAGAAGCTGCCGGTCACGATTCTGTCGCGATGTTTGCAGTTTAATTTGAAGAACATGTCGCCAGAACGAATTGTCGGACATTTGCAGCATATTTTGTCTGAAGAGCAGGTGACAGCTGAAGATCCGGCACTTTGGGCGTTAGCGCGCGCCGCTGACGGGAGTATGCGTGACGCATTGAGTTTGACTGATCAAGCGATCGCTTATGGCAACAGTGTGCTGTCCGAGTCTGGCGTGAGCGCCATGCTGGGGACCATTGATCAGAAGCGGGTATATCGCATTCTGGCTGCCTTGATCGCTAACGATGCCAAGATGGTGTTGGATGAGGTGAGCAGTTTGGCAGAATTTTCTCCCGATTATCAGTCTGTTTTGGCCTCATTAATTTCGATTTTGCACCGTATTGCTGTCGAGCAAGCGGTACCAGGCGCAACAGACAACACGATGGGTGACCAGAGTGAGGTGTGTGAGTATGCGAGGAGCTTGAGTGCAGAAGACTTGCAGTTGTTTTACCAAATCGCCTTAGTGAGTCGTAATGACTTAACGATGCATCCTGATCCGCGCGCCGGATTGGAGATGGCTCTAATTCGTATGTTGGCATTTCAGCTAGATAGGCCGCCTGTTGAGCAAGGCGAATTGGCGAATATTTCGACTGCAAAAGAGATTAATGAAGCAAGTGATGCACTGATTTCTGAGTCGTCTGCTTCGGTATCGGTGGCGGCTGAACTAGAGCCCGAACCCGAATTGGCTCAAGAGCCTATCGCCTCGGTAGAGACTCATGTATCTGAATCAGGGTCTCAAGACGTATCTGCCCAGCAAATGCCGGAGCCTCCTCCGATTGAAAGCTACGGGTACATTCCTGAATCGGATGATCATTCTCCTGAAGACTTTTCAGCGCCTGGCTCTATCGCACCCACTGAGCAGTCGGGTCAGGGGGCAGATCAAGGCCTCTCAAGCAAAAAAAAAACTGAGCTAAGGTCTGCTGCAGGACAAGCTGAGCCAGAGCAATATGAGTCTTCCGGTGAGGGCTTGAGTGCGTCTGGTTTAGTCGAACAGTCAGTAAACCCTGAAATGCCCAATACTATCGCGCCAGTTGAGCAAGCGAATATCGAGGCCAGTGGCGCGGCAATTGTCGACTCAGTGGCTGCGCCCCCTGCGGCAGAAAAAAAGCGGGATGACCCGTTTGGTACTGATTCGGTCGCTGGCTCGCCTGATTTGGATAAGCAGGTAGACGAAGAGGCGGTATCTTCACCTTTATCGGACGCTCCGGTTGGCTCGGCTTCAAGTGAACATGAATCATGGCCGGTTCGTTCTATGCAGGTTGCTGTATCAGGCATGACCCAAAACTTGATGTTTAATATGTCTTTGGATGAGCTGGATGATGAGACGATTTTATATGTTGAAACCGGCCATTATCGTTTGTTGAATTCAAATCATGAAAAGAGAATTGTTGAGGCGATGCAGGCTTTCTTGGGTAATTCAAAACCGCTCAAGTTTGTTGATGGCCTGCTGGCTGGGCAGGAAACGCCAATGATGTGGCGCGAGCGTCGTGCGGGCGAAATGTTGCAAGCAGCGACAGAAGAGGCGGGGCGAGACCCCAATGTAAAGCAGTTGATTGAGGCCTTTGACGCATCCATTGTGGATGGCAGCATTAAGGCGCTGGGCGATTTAGTTTAGGAGAAAGGTTATGTTTGGTGGCGGCAATATGGGCGATCTGATGAAGCAGGCCCAAAAAGTTCAAGAACAAATGCAGAAGCAACAAGAAGAGATGGCGAAGGCCGAGGTGACGGGGGAGTCGGGCGCTGGCATGGTTAAGGTGATCATGAACGGTCGTCATGATGTTCGTAAAGTTGATATCGACTCGTCATTGATGACTGAAGACAAAGAGCTTTTGGAAGATTTGTTGGCGGCGGCAGTCAATGATGCCGTGCGAAGAATTGAAGAAACTAACAAAAATGCGATGTCTGGGCTCGCGTCTGGCATGGGGATGCCGCCGGGATTCAAAATGCCTTTTTAGGCGCTTTTTCAAGTGTTTTCGTCGTATGTCCTGTAAACAAGAAATGAGATCGCTATGAGTTTTGGTCCTGTAATAGATGAACTGATTGATTCCTTGCGAGAGCTACCGGGTGTTGGGCATAAAAGTGCGCAGCGAATGGCAATGCATTTGTTGGAGCGAAACCGAGTAGGGGCTCAGCGTCTGGCAGCGGCACTTCAAACCGCGTCGGTCGAGGTGGGGCATTGTGAACGATGCCGAAATCTTACTGAAGAAGCGCTTTGTCGGATTTGCAGAGACGTGCAGCGAGACCCGGCTTCGCTGTGCATTGTTGAGTCGCCTTCCGACGTTATTGCAATCGAACAGGCGCGCTACTTTAAGGGCTCTTATTTTGTGTTGGGGGGAAGCTTGTCGCCTCTAGATGGAAGAGGGCCGGAACAGATAGGTATTCCTGCATTCATAGAGCGAATGCGCGGTGGCGAAGTAACGGAGGTTATTTTAGCAACTAACCCCACGGTTGAAGGCGAGGCAACCGCCCATTATATTGCGGAGCTATTGAGCGGAAAAGATATTTTGCTGACTCGTTTGGCACATGGAATTCCGTTGGGCGGTGAGCTTGGGTTTGTGGATGGCGGTACGTTGAGTCATGCGTTTTCAGGGCGAAAGCCGTTAGAGAATTTATAGAGTTATGTCAGATTTTGAATGGGTTAATGAGGGCGAAATACTTTCTGCTAGGGTCGATGACTGGTTGAAGAAGCCTTTTATTGCGCTGGACACTGAGTTTGAACGCACCAATACATATTTTGCCAAACCTGGCTTGCTGCAGATTGCGGACAACGAGTCGGTGGTGTTGGTCGACCCGCTTGCCGTCAATGACCTGGAGCGGTTTGCTCCAGTATTGACTAGTCCGGACACGGTAGTGGTAATGCATTCAATGAGTGAAGACGTTGAATTGCTGCGCAATGTTGTTGGTGTGTACCCAGAGAACGTGTTTGATACGCAAATCGCAGCGGCCTTTTTGGGCTATGGCGCATCGCTAGGCTATCAGGCATTAGTGAAAAGTGTGTTGGATGTAGAGTTAGATAAATCGGAAACACGTTCTGATTGGCTGCAGCGCCCGTTGAGTGATACGCAGATAGTCTATGCAGTGAAAGACACGGAATATCTAACGACTCTGTATGAGAAACTGCATGAAGCGCTTACACAGGCCGGCTTGCTAGCCGCATGTTTAGACGAAACCAAAAGCTTGATAGATCAGGTTCGTTTAGGAAAAGAAAATACAGATAAAGCGTATTTGAAGCTGCGGGGTGCATGGAGCCTAGAGGTTAGTCAGCAAGCGCGTTTAAAGCAGCTGGTATGTTGGCGCGATGAGATTGCAGTGTCTAAAGACTTACCAAAGTCTTGGGTGTTTAGCGATGCATTGCTGATTAGTTTTGCAGAAAAAGCACCGCAAACAACGTCTGAACTGAACCGCTTAAAGGGTATTCGGCACAAATCTGTTCGACAATTTGGTGACGCCTTACTAGCGCAGTTAGCGTTGCCGCTGGATGTTGATATGTCGGCACTAGAGTTGGTTGATAAGCCTTTGAAGGGCTTAGAGATGGACAGTTTTCGAAAGCTAAAGAAAGTCGTAAAAAGCGTGTCTGAGAAAACGGGCATTGCTGAACAGTTATTAGGGTCTCGAAAACTGTTGGAGCAGGTCGTGGTGGATGTGCAACGTGATCAAAAACCAGATTTACCCTTGGCGTACCGAGGTTGGCGATCGACTTATCTCGAACAGCCATTTTTAGAAATATTGGCGCCATAATTTTATAGTTTTGCTAGCGCAGTTCAATGAGGTTTTTTTAGTGAAAGAATATACATCAGACGCCAAGCGGTTTTGTTCCATTTATAAGAGCTCTCGAAAGCAAGAGATGTATGTTTATATGGATCGCAGCGCGAAACTAGACGAGCTTCCTGAAGCGCTCGTGTCTATGCTCGGCACGCCGCTCCATGTGATGGATATGGTGCTTACGAAAGATAAGGTCCTCGCGCGGGCTGAGGCGTCTCGGGTGCTGGCAAGTATCGCGGAGCAGGGTTTTTATTTGCAGATGCCTCCTGCCGAATCTGACCTAGACAGAGTGGACCCAGCCTTGGTTCCGGCATCGCCTAAAGATTCTTTGCACGGTTAGGCCGTCCGTCATGAGTGAGAAATTTTGGACGCACCTTTCATTGCAGGAAATGGATACCCAACAATGGGAGTCTTTATGTGACGGCTGTGGCAAATGTTGTCTGCATAAACTAGAAGATGAGGACAGTGGCGAGCTTTGTTTTACCTCTGTTGCTTGTGAGTTTTTGGACTTGGACGCTTGTCGTTGCTCCGTTTATCAGGAGCGTTTAAAGCATGTTCCCGATTGTGTGTCGTTGCGGCCTGAGAACTTAAGCGAATTTGCATACTTGCCGTCAACGTGTGCCTATCGACTTATTTATGAAGGTCAGGGTTTGCCCGATTGGCACCCTCTGGTGTCCGGTGACCCATACTCAGTGCATGCTGCTCATGTCTCTGTGAGGGGAAAGGCGATCTCCGAAGCGGAGGTCGATGAGGAAGACTTGGACTTATATATTATTGATAACCTGTGAGGTTTTCAGCGCGTGTTAGCTAGGGGTTTATTTTGGAAATAAGTGGTTACGTCATAGCTTGGTTGGTTTATTTGCTGGCGGCAGTGGGTATTGTCATCGTGTTCTGGCGCATGACTGGGAATATTACGTGGCGACGCACGCGACGCTCTTTGAGGGCGGTCCTGGCAGCGGTGCTATTTACCCCAATCAATATTGAGCATGATGAAATGTGGTTGGCGCCTGCTTATCTGGTCGGTTTCTACGACTGGATTCTTGGCCATCATGAGAAGGCCTTGGAAGCGGGGGCCTATATGCTTTATGCCTTTGCTCTGATGATTGTTGTCATTTTATTGGAGTCGGTGTTGCGTCGTTTGCTTGGGATGGAGAGAGCTTGATGGTTGAGCCAGGAGTCTATGAACACTACAAAGGAGCCCATTACGAAGTGATTGGTTTGGCTCATCACAGTGAAACTGAAGAGGCGATGGTTGTCTATCGAGCGCTGTATGGTGAGTTTGGTTTGTGGGTAAGGCCGCATGCAATGTTTGTTGAAAGTGTCACCGTTGATGGAAATTCAGTGCCGCGTTTTCGATTGCTTCGCAGTGCATAAAAACTAAAAACTGCTGTTAAAACAAAGTTTAACTAAGCAAATCGTATAAAACGCATTTAAATCCTCGTTGTTGTTATTGTAAAACCTGCTATAAATTAGTTAAGTGCGCAAGGTGCGTCTACTATTAGAAGGTGTCATTTCAGCAGGTTTATCTATGTATTCGTTTTTCCAATACACAAAGAAAAGTGTTCTAACTATTTGTTTTTTATGTGCTTATATCGCGAGCGCTGAGTTATATGCAGCGACGAGTGATAAGCAGAATACGGCTAGCGATGTCGATGTGCGTTTGTTGATCGACATCTCCGGCAGTATGAAGAAAAACGACCCATCTAATCTGCGTATTCCCGCTGTAAAATTATTAACCGAGCTGGTTCCCGATGGTGCGCGAGTTGGTGTCTGGACCTTTGGTCAGTGGGTGAATAATCTCGTTCCGCTAGGTGTCGTGGATGACGCTTGGAGAGCGAAGGCTAAAGAAGCTGCTGACAAAATAAATTCTGTCGCTCTGTTTACGAACATTGGCGCGGTGTTAGACAAGTCATCCGATGATTTCTATAAGTCAGATAAATCGGGTAACACGCATTTCATTTTACTGACAGATGGAATGGTGGATATCGACAAAGACCCTGCAAAAAATGCCTCCGAGCGTGATCGAGTGCTGACTGACATCGTTTCGCGTTTCAAAGACAAAGGCTTAAAAATTCATAGTGTTGCCCTTTCTAAGAATGCTGACGAGTCTTTGATGGACAAGCTTTCTGTGCAAACGGGAGGTCAGGCTGCGGTTGCTGAAACGTCGGATGATCTAACGCGTATATTTTTACAAGCGCTTGATCAGGCGGTTCCTACTGAGCAGGTTCCGATAGAGGGCAATGGCTTTAGTATCGACTCAAGTATCGAAGAATTTACCGCGCTAATATTTAGAGGCGAGGGCGAAGCCGCTACTGAAATTCAAGGCCCCGATGAGCAAAAGCACACGCAGACTGAACATGGTGACGACATTCAATGGTATCAAGATGCAGGCTATGACCTCATCACCGTGCGTCGTCCGTTGGAAGGCGAATGGAAAATTAATACTGATATGCTCCCCGACAGTCGAGTAACGGTAGTCAGTAACTTGCAACTAAACGTTGAAAAGCTACCTGCTAACTTTTTTGCGGGCGATGTGTTGAGCGTTGCCGCAAGCTTTAGCGAAGATGGAGCGCTTGTTACCAGTCCAGACTTTCTGAAGTTGATGGATGTTGACCTTCGTATTAAAACCGAAGATGGGAAAGAGGGAACAAAGACGATTTCGGATCCGAATAGCCCTCCTGAAGATGGCGTGTTTAGACGAGACATTACAAAACTTAAGTCGGTGGGGCAGTACGAAGTCACTGTACTGGTCGATGGTAAGACGTTTAAGCGTAAGAGTCGGCAGTTAGTTAACCTGCAGTCGCCTTTTGATTTTGAGCTATCGGTAAAAGGTGAGGGTGACGACGCCAGTTATGAGTTATTGGTGTCGCCGCTGACTGATAACCTGGATTTGGACGAAACATCCGTATTCGCAAAAATTAAAGCGCCAGACGGTAGCAGTCTAATCAAAGCATTGACCTTAGACAAAAACGCGACGCGCTGGCGTTTGCCTATTCTAGCGGACAAGGGCGATGGTCTGTACCAGGTTGCGGCAAAGGTTAAGGGGAAGAATATTGACGGCAAACCGTTCAAGTTCCAACCGCAGAGCTTTGACGCTGAATACCCAATTCCAATGGGAGACGGTAATAAAATCGTTTCCATTAATGAACCTGCGGAACCCGAGTTGACGCCAGACAATCCTTTAGAGGATGCCGGCGACGTGGTTGAAGAGGTCATGGATGAAGAACCACCGGTTGAACCAGTCGAGGAAGTGGTTGAAGCGTCGCCGATTCAGCTGCCAGCGCCTGAAGAGGTGCCTGAAGTGGTCGAAGAAGAATCAAACTGGATAATGTGGGCCGCGATTGCCGGCGGCGCACTCGGTTTGATCGCCGTGGCTGCAGGTGGCTTTGTTTTTTGGAAGAAAAAGAAAGCGGCGAACACGGATGAAGATGAGGTTCTCAGTGATGAGGCTGTTGAAGATATGTTGGAGGAAGAGTCTGCCGTTGGTGAAGAACTCGACTTTGTCGAAGAGCCAGAGCCGGAGCCGGAGCCAGAGCCCGAGCCAGAGCCAGAACCAGAACCAGAACCAGAACCAGAGCCAGAGCCAGAACCAGAACCAGAGCCAGAGCCAGAGCCAGAGCCAGAAATTGATTTGTCAGATGGGCTTGATGACATTGCAGAGTCCTTGGAAGAGCCAGAAGAGGCTCCAGTAGTCGAGGATGAGGAAGAAGCGGCAGCTAACATTGCACAGGCAATCGAAAGCTCGGCTGACGAAGATGAGCTAGCTCTCGATAAAGAGGTCGAAGAGGCGTTGGATATTAGTGATAGCGATTTTGACGATGAGGAGTTTAATCTTGAAGACTTCGATATCGGAGATACTGACGACCTACCGGATGACAAAAAATAGCGTTTAGTGAGAAGCGTTGCCGGTTTTATAGCATTGAGGCCGGCAATGACTGCAAAATGCATTTATTTCAGGAATTAATGCTTGCAAGCATAAAAGTCACTCCATATAATACGCCCCACTTCGAAGTTGATGGCTTTTTATTTAAGCTTAGTCTTTGACTTAATTGAAGTTTTTTGAGGTTTGTCCTGTTGTTTTGTGGTCGACCTCACTTGGAGTGCAAGTAAAAACACAAAAGAAATTAAGCGGGAATAGCTCAGTTGGTAGAGCACAACCTTGCCAAGGTTGGGGTCGCGAGTTCGAATCTCGTTTCCCGCTCCAAATTTCTTAACTCTTCGTTTTTCTCTATTCTTAACAATCAATAAAATCTCTGTGATAGCATTGCTGATCGAAGCGGTTAGGTGCCTATCTCATGTCTTTTTCTATTAAGTCTCTACTCTATTATCCCGTAAAGTCACTGGGTGAAATTGACGTTGAGTCGCTGTCCTTCGACGAGTTTGGCCCTGCCTCGGACCGACGCTTTATGCTGGTTGATGGCAATGGCCAGTTTATTACACAGCGCTCTGATACTTGCCTCAGCTTTATATCGGCCGAGTTGCTGGCTGGCAAGTTGAGTCTGCATCATGCTTCCTTTGGGTGTTTAACGTATCGAGTGAATGAGTTCTCTGAACCTTTGCAGGTGAGTGTGTGGGGCGATAGTGTCGCGGCGCTGGGTGTCAGGTCTGGGGATGCGGATAGCGTGCTGAGTGACTATATTGGAAAGCCTGTTAGGCTTGTGTATATGCCGGACAGCTCTTTTCGACAAGTTGATCGTGAGTATTTTAATGCCGATCGTCGCGTTAGTTTTGCCGATGGGTTTCCTGTACTTCTTTGCAATACCGCCTCTCTAGCAGACTTGAATAGCCGTCTCGATGCGCCGGTACCGATGTCTCGCTTTCGGCCCAATATTGTTTTTGCTGGGCGAACTGCCTTTGAAGAAGATGGTTGGCGTCGTATCCGTATCGGTTCGATCGAGTTTGCGGTCGTTAAACCTTGCAGTCGATGTGTGATGACAACGATTAATGGCGAAGGTGAGCGAGGAAAGGAGCCCCTGCGCACACTCGCTACTTATCGTAAGAATGAGCATGGCGTTTGTTTTGGTCAGAATTTGGTTCCACTAACGAATGGTACCATTGGTCTAAAAGACGAACTTGTTCTGATTGATTGAGCGACAGTCTGTTCTTGGCCGAAAACAGTCTGACAATACTTTGTTCATTCGAGGCCTGAACTGCACAGACGATTGGTTGACTAAAAGAGGTCAACCTCGTCATTGGTATTGTCGTCCTTCTCTTTACTTTTTTCGAAGTGATGATGATAAATTTCAAGCGCTTCCTGAACGCTAGCGCCGGACATGATGTGCTGAAACATTAAGCGCTCTTCTTCCATCGTATAGTTCGACATGATGTCTTCTTGCAATTTTTTCCACGAAGAGGGGTTATATAGCTCCTCTGGATTGCTGACTAGCTCGCTTAGCCATAATAAATCTCGTTTGACGTGATCGAGTCTTTGGGAGAGTCGGTCATAAAACTGGAACGAGATGATCGCGTTCACAACGCGAGAATGCACGTCTTCTGCATCAACTTTCAATGACGCGTCTTTAGCAATGTCTTCGTTCGCTTTTTCCGTGATTTCCTGCAGTTTACTGGCAATATAAGTGAATGACTCGGATAGCTCGGAGACGGATTTCTCTCCGTCTGTCATCGTGCATTCAATTTGTGAAACTGCAAGCGTGAGCATGTTGATGGTCTCGCGCACCTGGCTCCAATCGAGGTCAGGTCTATTTGCGGTAGAGTTTTGTTGCTTTGCCGTCAATGTAAGGCTCCTAAAAAGTCCGGAACGTCAAAAAGGTTAGGGTGGCACCAAGACTTATAGCATAATGCTTAAATTGTCCTGATGGATCGCTTATCGCGTTCCTGCCGAGTTGTGTACTAGCCTCATAAAGCATAGTCCACTCTCAAAAATTGGCGAGATTCGCCAGCGTCTTTTTAACTAGTCAACGAGCATTATGAGTTTAATTCGTTTAGAGCGTGTATCGCTAGCCTATGGCCACAAACCTTTGTTGGATGAAGTGGATTTTGTTATTGAACCCGGGGACAAAATTTGTCTTCTTGGTCGCAACGGCGAGGGGAAGTCCTCGTTAATGAGTTTGCTGACCAAGGTCGCTTTGCCTGACTCTGGAGAAGTGGTCTTTGATAAGTCGCTCAAAATGGGTTTTTTACCACAAATGATGCCCGCGGCGGATGAGCGTTTGGCATTTGACGTCGTTGCCGAAGGCTTGGGCGATATGGGTGGGTGGTTGCAGCGTTATCATGCCCTAGTCAACCAAGGCGATGCAGGTTTTTCTGACGATATGTTAGCGGAAATGCAGGTGTTGCAAGATAAAATCGAAGGGGTTGATGGTTGGTCTTTTCAAAGCAAAATTTCTCATATGTTGAAGCGCTTTGGTATCGAAGAAGATGCCACGATGAAGTCCTTATCGGGAGGGTGGCGTAGACGAGTATTGCTGGCAAAGGCTTTGATTAATGAGCCGGATCTCTTATTGCTTGATGAGCCGACCAACCATTTGGATATTAATACTATCCGTTGGTTAGAGCAGCAGTTGAAAGAATTCAGGGGCGCGCTGTTATTTGTGAGTCACGATAGAGCATTTGTTAAAGCCCTTGCGTCCGGCATTGTTGAGTTGGACCGTGGTAACTTGACGTCTTTCCGCGGCGGTTACGAAGACTATCTGGCAGATAAACAAAAGCAGCTAGAAGATGAAGCGCGCCAGAACAAGCTATTTGATAAGCGTTTGTCTGAAGAAGAGGTTTGGATTCGTCAGGGGATTAAGGCTCGACGTACGCGCAATGAAGGTCGTGTTAGAGCGCTTAAGTCAATGCGTGATGAGCGCAAGGCACGGCTAGAACGTCAGGGCAAAGCGAGCATGAGTATCGCGTCTGCGGCGCCGTCAGGAAAGCTGGTGGTTGAGGCAGAAGCGATCGATTATGCGTTTGATGACGGCCGCAGTATCGTCAAGAGCTTTACGACAAGTATTCTTCGTGGTGACCGTATTGGCTTGATCGGAGCCAATGGCGCTGGAAAAACTACATTGCTACGCCTTTTGCTCGGTCAATTGGCGCCAAACGCGGGAACTCTTAAGCTAGGCACGAAACTAGAAGTGGCTTATTTTGATCAGCTTAGAGCGGGTCTTGATCCGGAACAGGCGGTGTTTGACAATGTGGCTGATGGTCATGAGTTTGTTGAGTTAAACGGCAAGCAGCGCCATGTGATGAGCTATTTAAATGACTTTCTCTTTACGTCTGAGCGCGCTCGCTCGCCTGTTAAAGCGCTTTCTGGTGGCGAGACAAATCGCCTGTTGCTAGCGCGTTTGTTTGCGCGTCCGGCGAATCTGATTGTGATGGATGAGCCAACCAATGATTTGGATGTTGAGACGCTGGAGTTATTAGAAGAAAAACTGAGTGATTTTGATGGCACACTTCTGATAACAAGTCACGATAGGGATTTTCTCGACCAAGTGGTCACAAGTACGATTGTATTTGAGGGCGGTGGAAGAATTTCCGAGTATGTTGGCGGTTATCAGGATTGGGTTCGCCAAACCGGAGGTGTGTTGGCGGATGAGTCTACATTTGGCTCCGTCGATGCGGCGGTTCAAACAGGGTCTCCAGCTATTGACACTGAAGCGTCTGCAGTAACAGATGATGCTAAACCAAAAAACAGCGACGTCTTGGCGCCGGCTGCTAGTCAGTCATCCGCGAAGAAAAAGCTAAGTTATAAGGTCCAGCGTGAATTGGAGGCGCTGCCAGGGAAAATTGAGCAGCTAGAGCAGGAGCTCGCTGATCTGAATTTGCGAATGAGCGACGCTTCATTCTATAGCGGTGATCAGGCTGACGTTGAGGCGGCAGGAAAGCGTCTACAAGAGCTTGAAAGTGAATTGGCTGAGGCTATTGAACGCTGGATGGAGCTAGAAGAAGAGGCGGGCCTATAATGGGTTTTGTTATCGCCATATTACTGACCCTTGCGATGGCGGGCTCGGTGTTATGGGTAATGCCTTCTCCGCGCGAGAAGCGTATTTCTGCGATGCGAAAACGCGCTATGGAGTGTTCTGCCCGTGTTCGTTTGATCGATAAAGCAATGGCGACTCAGATGATCCCTTGGGTGGATGATCACCGTGGATATGTGAGTTATGAATTGGGGAATGATGGCGGCGCAAGTGCGTCGTTGAAAGGATTCAAAGTCGTTCGATTGTCTTTTGATGCGAATCTTCACGAGTTGGATATGCTAGACCCCTTACGACAGCGGGTTGAGGCGGCTGGCCTTTTGTCTGCTTGGCCCGAGTCTGCTGAGGCCTTGGTGTTTAGCCCGCTGGGAGTGGCCGTTATTTGGCGTGAAGTAGGGACTGAGGACGATATTCAAGGGCTGGTAGAAAAGCTAAGACTCTGCCTGAGTAGCTGCTTCAATTAAGAGGCGGCCGACAGAGTCTTCAGGGTTAGCCGTGGCGGTTATCCTTTAACGACATCGACAATGTTGCTGATGATTTTCTTCGAGTACAGATTGACGATGAAGTTAACTCGGTTTTCGTTGTAATTGATGTAGGAGCTTTTAATAAAGTCCCACTGCGTTCTTGCTGAGTCTAGTAGCTGAACGGCTTCTTGGTTCTCGCTTGTTAGTAGAGTTAGGTTGTCTAATTTTTCTTCAAATTGGACGGCTAAAGCATCAATCGTTATGTCTGTACCACCGCCAGAATATGCTTGGCTGACTGTTGAGGTAGAGCGAGCAGAATACTTTGTCATCATCAATGCAAGCATTGTAGATGCGTCGTAAGCGGTTTGCGTTAGTTCAGACGGATTGCTCTGAGCGGTGATAATATCGTACAAGTTAGTGATCGCATCGTTAAACGCGATGTTACTGCTTGCCATATCTCCGGCAAGGCGTAGGTCCGGATAGCCAGTTTTTTCTACTTCGTCTACATTCTGTTCCAGCTTTTTCCGGTAAGTCGTCCATTTTTCTTTAGCGTCGTTAATGACCTCCGCTTGCGGTGACTCCGCTAGCGCTTCTCCAAGAGTTTCAACAAGTGTGTCGATGTTGTCCATCGACTCTTGAATGAGCTCGCTTTGTTGTTTGTCAGCTTGGTTTGCACTGAAGTTGTAAAACCCGTTGATCGAGTAATAAGAGTTAACGAGAATCTGATACGCACTGTCGAGCGTTGGATTCTCTTCAGCTAGAGCCGAACCTGATACAAGGGCGAGGCTCAACCCTACCGTTGTGATTGTTTTGCTGATGTGGTTTCCGAGAGATTGGAAAAGGCTCATTCATTAGTCTCCGTTTATTCAATAAGGTGTTTCTTGCTGACTCAAGGGTGCGGGTGATTCTTGTTAAAAAATCGCTTTAATTCAGTGTAGTAGTGAATCTATAAGATACAAATTGGCAGAAAAGAATATATGACTGCGCAGTGCCTGGGTTCTTTGGCTGTAAGTGATTGGATGGGCTTGATTTGTCCGAGGATCAATGAAGGTAAACAAAATCTTTAAAAAACAAAGATATATCTGTTTTTCAGTGTTTTTTGGAACGGACTTTTAGTGCACTAGTTCACGATATTTATTGACAAATGAGCAAAATTTTTCCATGGTTCGCACCTCGCGATTCAAACGATCGTATGAATTTCGGAAGCTCCCGGTCACTTTTACGGGAACAATTACTCTGCTAATGCTGAAGTCTTGAAGTGTCGGACAACAGTATGAGCACGGACAATTAACTTGGAGAGCAGTTGATGATTTACGAAGGTAAAGCCATCACGGTTAAAGAGATTGAGGGCGGCATTGCGCAGCTTAACTTTGATCTAGAAGGCGAGTCAGTTAACAAATTTAACCGACTTACAATAGAAGAACTCGGTGCGGCAGCAGAAAGCCTCAAAGGTGCCAGTGGCATCAAAGGTCTTATCGTCACAAGCTCGAAAGACTGCTTTATCGTTGGCGCTGATATTACAGAATTTACTGAATTGTTTGCGGGCCCTGAAGAAGAGCTTGTTGCGAACAATTTAAAAGCCAACTCTGTCTTTAGTGCAATAGAAGATTTGCCATTTCCTACTGTAACTGCAATCAACGGTATCGCGTTGGGTGGTGGTTTCGAGATGTGCCTATCTACCGACTACCGTGTTATGTCGACAGTCGCTAAGGTTGGTTTGCCTGAAGTTAAACTAGGGATCTTCCCTGGTTTTGGTGGCACGGTTCGTTTGCCACGTGTGATCGGTGCAGACAATGCAATCGAATGGATTGCGGGCACTAAAGAATACAAAGCGCCAGACGCACTTAAATTTGGTGCGGTTGATGCTGTGGTTGCTCCTGAGAAATTAGAAGCTGCTGCGATTGCTTTGGTCCAGCAAGCAATTGCTGGAAAGTTGGATTACAAATCAGTTCGCGAAGAGAAAACAAGCAAGCTGAAATTGAACCCAATGGAAAGCATGATGGTATTCGAAACGGCTAAAGGTTTCGTTGCCGGCCAGGCGGGTCCTAACTACCCAGCGCCTGTTGAAGCGATTAAAGCGATGCAGAAGCACTCGGGTATGTCTCGAGACAAAGCAATTGAAGTAGAAGCTAAAGGCTTCGCTAAGATGGCTAAAACGTCAGTTTCAGCGTCTTTGATTGGTTTGTTTTTGAATGATCAAGCATTGAAAGCTCAAGCAAAAGCGCTAGAGCCTAAAGCGACTAAAGTGAAGAAAGCAGCCGTTCTTGGTGCTGGCATCATGGGTGGCGGTATCGCTTACCAGTCGGCGCTTAAAGGTACGCCAATCATCATGAAAGATATCGCGCAAGCGGGTATCGATCTTGGATTGAACGAAGCGAAGAAACTACTGACTAGTCGTGTTAACAAGGGCAAGATGAAAGCTGACAAAATGGCTGACATCCTGAACGCAATCGACCCAGCATTGAGCTACGGCGACTTCGGTGACGTCGACCTAGTGGTTGAAGCGGTTGTTGAGAACCCTAAAGTTAAAGATATCGTACTGTGTGAAGTAGAAGATCAAGTGTCTGAAGACACAGTGATTACTTCAAACACTTCAACCATTTCGATCGATCTTCTTGCGAAGAACTTGAAACGCCCAGAAAACTTCTGTGGCATGCATTTCTTCAACCCCGTACACATGATGCCTCTTGTTGAGATCATTCGTGGCGCGAAAACGAGCGAAGAAACGATTGCGACAACTGTAGGCTACGCGAAAGCAATGGGTAAAACACCTGTTGTTGTTAACGACTGCCCAGGCTTTTTAGTCAACCGCATCTTGTTCCCATACTTCGGTGGTTTCTGTGCGCTAGTGCGTGACGGTGCTGACTTCCAGCATGTCGACAAGCTAATGGAGAAGTTCGGTTGGCCGATGGGTCCTGCTTACCTACTTGACGTAGTTGGCATGGATACCGGTAAGCATGCTGGTGAAGTGATGGCTGAAGGCTTCCCTGATCGTATGTCACATGACTTCCGTACTGCGATTGACGTGATGTTCGATGATGGCCGTTATGGTCAGAAAACAGACAAAGGCTTCTACACTTACGAACTTGACCGTAAAGGCAAGCAGAAGAAAGTGAAAGACGCTAGCGTTTATGAAATGTTGAAGCCTGTTGTTGAAGGCAGCAAAGAGTTTACGGACGAAGAAATCATCGAACGAATGATGATTCCATTGTGCATCGAAACTGTTCGTTGTCTAGAAGACAATATCGTCGAGACTGCGGCAGAAGCCGATATGGGTCTTATCTTCGGTATTGGTTTCCCTCCATTCCGTGGTGGTGCACTTCGTTATATCGATTCGATCGGTATCGAAGAATTCAACAAGATGGCAGACAAGTATGCTGATTTAGGTGCTCTATACGTTCCAACGGAAGGTATGAGAGAAATGGCTAAAACTGGCAAGAAGTTTTTCGGCTAATTGCTGAAACAGAATCGAACGGAGAATATCTATGAGTCTTAATCCAAAAGATGTCGTCGTCATCGATGCGGTACGTACTCCTATGGGACGTGCCAAAAATGGCTGTTTCCGCAATGTACGTGCAGAGACGCTATCGGCGGCTTTGATCGAAGCACTTTTTGATCGAAATGAAAAAATGAACCCTAATGATGTTGAAGATGTCATTTGGGGTTGTGTAAACCAAACTAAAGAGCAGGGCTTTAACGTTGCACGTCAAATTACGTTGTTGACTCGACTGCCTCATACCTCTTCAGCTCAAACTGTTAACCGTCTTTGTGGTTCTGCTATGTCAGCAATCCATACTGCGGCGCAAGCAATCATGACCGGCAATGGCGATGCGTTTATTGTTGGTGGTGTTGAGCACATGGGTCACGTACCGATGACAGAAGGTTTTGATCACAACCCAGCAGGATCTAAGTATTCTGCAAAAGCGTCTAACATGATGGGTTTGACGGCTGAAATGCTTGCAAAAATGCATGGTATTTCACGTGAGCAACAAGATGCGTTTGGCGCACGTTCTCACCGTCTAGCACACCAAGCAACGCTTGATGGCACATTCAAAAACGAGATCGTTCCAATTGAAGGTCACGACGAGAATGGCTTTAAAGTACTGATCGAAAACGATGAAACCATTCGTCCAGAAACGACTGAAGAGTCTTTGGGTAAATTGCGTCCAGCATTTAACCCGAAAGGCGGTACAGTGACAGCTGGTACGTCTTCTCAGCTAACTGACGGTGCAGCAGCAATGTTGTTGATGTCGGCTGAGAAAGCGGAAGAACTTGGTTTGACGCCTCGCGCTCGCATCGTGTCTATGGCAGTGGCGGGTTGTGATCCGGCTATCATGGGATACGGTCCAGTTCCAGCAACTAAGAAAGCACTTAAACGTGCGGGTCTGAAAGTTGAAGACATCGATTACTGGGAGCTTAACGAAGCTTTCGCTGGTCAATCTTTGCCTGTCATGAAAGATCTTAAATTGACGGATGTTGCGGACGAGAAAGTTAACTTGAAAGGCGGTGCGATTGCATTGGGTCACCCACTAGGGTGTTCTGGCGCACGTATCTCAACAACATTGTTGAATGTACTCGAAGAGAACGATGGAAAATATGGTGTTTCTACCATGTGTATCGGCCTTGGGCAGGGCATCTCAACAGTTTGGGAACGCTTGTAAGGTAACGTAGTCGCAAGACTAAAAGGGCTGAAGCGAAAGTTTCGGCCCTTTTTTTGCTTTTCAGCCAGTCGACTTAGAGAAATTTACTTAGGTCTTTCCTTTAGAACAGTCCGACACCGATTGGGTTAGGAAGGGTCCTCGATACTTGATTCGCCCTCGGTGCTGTGTTCACTATCCGCAGAATCTCGTGGCGGAAGTGGCGTGATTTTATTGGTGCGCTTTGTTTCATTGAGTACTTCCGTCAGCTGGCGGATGCGTTGATTTTTCTCCTCAGACTCTATCGGTGCTTTGCGCAATGCATCACGAGCCTGCTTCAAATGTGTCAGATAGAGGACTACGTCTCCTTGCTCAGCAAATAGTTGGGCTTGGTGTTGATGGCTTTCTACGTCAATAAGTAAGCCGATGTTCTTTATATGTACCGTAAAATTTTGGTGAGACGCAGGGCTTAGCGTGCCGGAGTTTCGTGAAAGGTCGAGATGCTTGGCGATGCTCGAGAGATTCTTTTTGGCTTGAGATAGTTCTTCGTCGCTTTCCATTACTTGGGCCAGCGGCTTATTGCGCTGTTGTTGCATGATTTGTTGCAGTAGTGCGTTTTCTACATTTGTGCGTCGCTGCATTTGTTGGTCGTCGGGAACGCGATCTAGTATTTGTTCTACCGCATGGAGTAATTGTTTTTGCAGGAGAGTCAGTATGTCGTAATCGGGGTCTACTTTTAATAGGAAGTTTCTGTATTCGCTTAATTCTTCTATCGTCAGTTTATAACGCGCAATTTCTTTGCGCCTTTGTGCAATAGCTTTTTGACGGCTGTAGCTGATTGAGCTAACAACGAGCGAGCAGATTACGAGGAGTATGATGACGCCAGCGATTAGCGAGATTGACATATCGGCCTATGATAATAGTTGTTTGTTTCAGGTTTAAAAACTGGACCAGTAGAAGTTGGTTTTATTGCTTCATTAGATAGTCTAGCAAGTAATTTCAGTACGTTATTTGTTTTCTGAAAAACAGTGATATTCGCCTAAAGCGCAATTTATTAATTGCTTCTAAGAATGAAAAAACTTTGCATTTACTTGACCCTCCCGCTACAAATCAATATATATGTCGCCTGATTTGTGCTTTGAACAAGCACTTTTGCCTTGGTCATCTCATTATTTGCCATCGCAAGTATTATCTTTTTGCCTACGTTGTTAACTGAACTGTCAGTATGGAGAGTTATGGGTAAGTCCCTAGTAATCGTGGAATCACCAGCTAAAGCCAAGACTATTAACAAGTATCTTGGTTCCGATTACATCGTGAAGTCGAGTGTGGGCCACATTCGAGATTTGCCAACGTCTGGTGGCGGCTCCACGTCGACGCCAGCTGAGCGAGCAAAGCAGGCGGCAGTAACGCGTAAATTGAGCCCTGAAGATAAAATCATTCACAAAAAGAAAAAATCTAAAGAACAATTGATCGCACGTATGGGGATCAACCCCTTGAAGAAGTGGGCTGCCAAATATGAAATTTTGCCTGGTAAAGAAAAAGTCGTCGCAGAGCTAAAAAAACTCGCTAAAGATGCTGACGAAATCTATCTCGCGACGGATTTGGATAGAGAGGGAGAGGCGATTGCTTGGCATTTAAAAGAAGCGATTGGGGGTGACGAGTCACGTTACCGCCGCGTGGTGTTTAATGAAATTACGAAGAAAGCGATCCAGGATGCATTTAAGTCGCCATCGGTGTTGGATCAGTCACGTGTTGATGCGCAGCAGGCGCGACGCTTTTTAGATCGCGTTGTGGGTTTTATGGTGTCGCCATTGCTTTGGGCAAAGGTAGCACGTGGTTTGTCAGCAGGCAGAGTGCAGTCGGTTGCGGTTAGGCTTATCGTAGATCGTGAGCGAGAGATTCGTGCGTTTATTCCTGAAGAATACTGGGAGGTTTTTGCCGACTTGAAGCGCGGAGCGAACGAGGTCTCCCGTTTTCAAGTGGTAAAAAAAGATGGCACTAATTTTCGTCCCTTAAGTGAAGCAGACACCAATCAGCATTTGGCTGCATTGAAAGCGTCTGACTACAAAATTAGCAAGCGCGACGATAAGCCCACGCGGTCTCGTCCGAATGCACCGTTTATTACGTCTACGCTGCAACAAGCGGCGAGCACGCGAATGGGATTTAGTGTTAAGAAAACTATGATGTTGGCGCAGCGCTTGTACGAGGCTGGCTACATTACTTACATGCGTACCGACTCGACCAACCTGAGTGCCGAGGCCGTTTCGAATTGTCGTGATTATATCGCCGATAATTTTGGTGCTAAGTACTTGCCTGAGAATCCTCGTCTATATAGCAGCAAGGACGGTGCTCAGGAAGCACACGAAGCGATTAGACCGTCAGATGTGACCATACAGACCTCTGGTGTCAAGAATCTAGAAAAAGACGCTGAGAGGCTTTATGACCTTATCTGGCGAAATTTCGTTGCTTGTCAAATGAGCGATGCGGAGTTCTTGAGCTCGTCAGTCGAAGCGAGTGCTAGTGACTATGTGCTGAAAATACGGGGCCGAGTCGTCAAATTTGATGGTTTCTTGAAAGTTAGCCCAACCGCTAGCAAGAAAGATGATGATGTGTTGCTTCCGGACTTTAAGCTCGGCGATGCGCTGTCTCTGCAGGCACTTGACCCTAAACAGCATTTCACTAAGCCATCGCCGCGCTTTTCAGAAGCCGCATTGGTTAAGGAGTTGGAAAAACGTGGTATCGGACGTCCATCGACTTACGCGGCCATTATTTCGACGATTCAGGACCGTGGTTATGCCAGAGTAGAAAACCGACGTTTCTATGCTGAGAAAATGGGAGATATCGTTACTGACCGATTGGTTGAGTCATTTGATGATTTGATGGATTACGGTTTCACGGCTCAAATGGAAGAGCAGTTGGATGATGTCGCAACTGGGCAAAAGAACTGGAAAGACGTGCTGGATACATTTTATGGCGGCTTTGTCACACAGCTAGATAAGGCAGAAGCGGCAAATGATGGTATGCGCGCGAATGACCCTACTGAGACAGATATTCCTTGCCCAACGTGCGGCCGTAATATGCAGGTTCGTACAGCGAGTACGGGTGTTTTCTTGGGCTGTTCAGGTTACGCTTTGCCGCCAAAAGAGCGCTGCAAGTCGACGATAAACTTAACGCCGGGTGATGAGGCCGCAAGTGCTGACGATGACGAGGGCGAGTCTAAACTTCTGCGTAAGAAGCATCGTTGCTCGATTTGTGCGACGTCGATGGAGAGTTATTTAATCGACGAAGGGCGCAAGCTTCATGTTTGCGGCAATAACCCTGATTGTTCTGGCTTTGAAGTTGAGAAGGGCGAGTTCAAGATAAAAGGCTATGACGGACCTCTGTTAGAATGCGACAAGTGCGAATCCGAGATGCAGCTGAAAACTGGCCGTTTTGGTAAGTACTTCGGTTGCACGAACGAAGAGTGCAAAAACACACGTAAGTTACTGAGAAGTGGTGATCCTGCACCGCCAAAAATGGATCCAGTTCCGATGCCTGAGTTAGCTTGTGAAAAGGTTGAGGATACATATATTCTGCGTGATGGTGCAGCTGGGCTGTTTTTGGCGGCAAGTAAATTCCCGAAGAACCGTGAAACGCGTGCACCCTTGATCAGTGAGTTGTTACCGCATAAAGATGAGATCGATCCAAAATATGCGTTCTTGTTTGATGCGCCGACCAAGGATAACAAGGGCAACCATTCTATTGTTCGTTATAGTCGAAAGACGAAAGAGCAATATGTGATGACTGAAGAAAAAGGCAAAGCGACGGGCTGGTCAGCTTATCATCAGAATGGAAAATGGGTCGTCACTGAAGCCAAAAAAACGGTAAGAAAGAAGGCGGCGCCAAAGAAGAAAAAGTAGCGTTCACGTTTGGCACGTCTTTAAGGGCGTGCGTGTGAGAGACCGTAGCAAAAACCAAATGTTTGCCAAGCGCATTCATTTGGTTTTTTATTGCGCTTCATTAAGTGAGCCGTCACCTCGGTTGTATCGCGAGCGCTAGGGCTCAAGCAGGCAGTCGCGTATTAAGACTTTTTACTTCGCAACCTTTCGAGAAGGCCTGAGGTATCCCAGCGTTGCCCGCCCATGTCTTGTACGTCAGCATAGAATTGGTCGACCAACGCTGTCACAGGGAGCTTGGCGGCGTTTCGTCGGGCTTCATCTAAACAGATGCCCAAGTCTTTGCGCATCCAGTCAACCGCAAAACCGTGATTAAATTCGCCAGCGATCATGGTTTTGTGTCGGTTATCCATTTGCCAAGATTGTGCAGCGCCTTTTGATATAACGTCAATAACGTTTTGGGGGTCTAATCCAGCTTGCTCTGCAAAATGAATAGATTCTGATAAGCCTTGAACAAGACCTGCTATCGCAATCTGGTTGCACATTTTCGTGAGCTGCCCGGCGCCATTTGGTCCTAAGCAGCTAACGGCTTTAGCAAAGCAGTCCATCACCGGTCTAGCTTGCTTGAAGACGTCTTTGTCAGCGCCACACATGACAGTTAATTGTCCGTTTATCGCGCCTTGCTCTCCACCAGACACGGGGGCATCAATAAAGCTAAGGCCTCTGGCGTTAGCGGCACTTGCTATCTCTCTCGCGACATCAGCGGATGCGGTTGTATGGTCGATCAGTATTGTTCCAGGCGTCGCCTGTTGGATCAGGCCATTGTCAGAGAGGTAGACGTCTCTCAAGTCATTATCATTCCCAATGCAGGTTAGAATGTAATCTAGGCTATCTGGTAGGGCGCTTAAGTCAGGACACGTTGTGCCCTCAAACTCCGCATTCCAGTCGTCTGCTTTAGACTGTGTTCGGTTATAGACGAAGGTGTCGTATTTTTTTGATAGATGAGCGGCCATGTGGAAGCCCATCACCCCTAGTCCGATAAATAGAACCTTCTGCTGAGTAGGTTGATTCATTGTCGTTTACCGCTGGAATGCAGAGCGAATTAATTCGATACGATCTCGGTTTACGCCAAAATCGCTGCGTCCTAAACGAGAGGCTGATCGCACCTCGATTTTGTTTGTTTGAGGTATCAACAAAAACTCAACGTCGTCGACGAAGTGCATCAGGTCGCTCGTGAACTCGGCATAAATATAGGTAGGTGTTTTGATAATAATGTTTCCACCATCTGCTTCGATAATGCTGGCGATTTTTAGTATCGGCTCGCTTTGGTTACTTGCATCGAGGGCTTTTATAAAATGCTCTTCATCCTCAGTGTTATCTACGCTTGAAACACAGTTGGGGCTATCTGGGCATGATTGCAGGTTTGTATTTGCATTGCCCAATGAGTTAGGACGTGTGCCGGTGCAGGCAGCTAAAGATAAACATGATGCGATGACAGCAAGTTGTAATAGTCGGCTAGACATAAAAGAGATTTCCTTCGTATCGGTGTTTAATGAGCGTAACGCTTTTATTTACTTGGCGAGAAATATTAGCTTAAGCGCTAGCTAAGAGAGGGAATATTAGGGTAAAGGTTGTGCCTTGTCCAAGCTGGCTGTCAACGGCTAACTCACCCAAGTGTTTTTCCACCACGACCTTAACAAAATTCAAGCCCAGGCCAGCTCCTTTTTCACCTGACACTTCGGATGAACGTTGCCGTCTGAAGCGGTCAAATATATGGGGCAGCTCTTCGACAGAAATGCCAAAACCCTGGTCTGTGACTTGCAATGATACCCAGCCTTCATTTTGTTTTAGGACGATATCAATGCGAGTGTCGTCATTACTGTATTTGATGGCGTTACTAAGCAGGTTGATGACGGCACGTTCCATTAGTTCAGCGTTGCCTTCTAACCAAGCTTCTTGCTCCGTATTTAAATGGATGCTTATTTTCTTTTCGCACGCTAAATGGTTAACCGAATCGATCGCGTTTTCGACCGCGCTGAGCAAGTCAAATTCATAAAACTCACCCTCTGTGATTTGCTCTGCACGAGTGATCTGCAAGAACTGTTCAGACAGATTGAGGCTACGCTGAGCATGTCCCTCGATGTCGTCAATTAGTCTGTCATGCCATTCGACTCGACCGTTGCGCAGACCATGCAGTAATGCAAGCTGCGACACCAGTGGTGACCGTACATCGTGAGATAGAAAGTCGATCAGTTGGTTTTTTTCTCGTTGCTGAGCTCTAATTGCGGTGACATCTGACAGGCTAATCATCATGCCAGCGTCACTGTGCTCGTCAACGACAAAAGGAATGCAGTGAATTAAGGTGTCGCGTTCTTTTACGAGGGCTTCAAACTCACACTCTTTGGTTTCGAGCAATACCGATACAATTTGTTGTTGCAGCGACTCAGACTCTTCGACATTTTGCGCGAAGACATGATGAATTGTTTGGCCGGTGAGGGGCGAGTCCGTGTCGTTTAGCCACTCATTTGCTCGACTATTGCAATAGATAATCAGGCCAACGGGGTCGGTTACTACGACGGCACCAGGCATTTCTTCAAAACCTTTTGATATAAAGGTCCGCATGTCCTGCATCGATGTGATCGCTTCATGGACCTGACCAATACGATTACTAATTTGCTCATAATAACGCTTAGGGTTGTTGTCGCGCTGCAGCTTGAGGTCTAGCTTGTCTAGAAAGTTTTTAATTTGATTTCGTTGCGTAGAGTGCTCCCAGCGCAGTGACAACTGATAGCTAGTGCTGCGATCCTTAATAAACAACGAGCTGGTATGTTCGTCATGGTGCCATT
The DNA here is from genome assembly GCA_913020045.1 of uncultured Oleiphilus sp. Classification (GTDB taxonomy): domain Bacteria; phylum Pseudomonadota; class Gammaproteobacteria; order Pseudomonadales; family Oleiphilaceae; genus PZPK01. The sequence goes on along the minus strand of CAJWBE010000017.1, from coordinate 38,091 downwards.
GGTCATCGTCTGCGGGTTTCAGCTCATCGAAAAGTTCTTGGCCCAAGCAATGAAGCGTCTGATTGTTTTGCTTTAACACATAATGGCTGGGCTTGAGCAGCGCTAGTAGCGAAAGGAATATCTTTTCAACACTATGCTGGCCCAAGCGTCTAAAGCCGAGATCGGGTTCTTGTGAAAGACGCGCAAGTTCTTGAGAAAAGAAACGATTAAGGTGCCGCATTCGCTGCCAGCTCCACAAAGGGTACGCGAGCAAAATGCCAATAATTGCATTCATCGGAGCGAACCATGTGTGATCGGTTTTTAATAGCAGATAGCTAAAACCGGCGCACAGTAATGTTAGCAGGGCGGTGCTCGGCATTACCAACGTTGGTGACAGGCGGGGGAATATCAGAATAGGGATCATGATTAACGCAAATGTTAAGAGGTAGCTCCAAACCGGTCCGACACTGCGAATTGCTGAGTCATTCATGATAGAGGCATAGGCATTGGCGTGAAACTCTACACCTGACATCGGCGTATTCTGCGTTGTAATGGGGGTTGGAATGATGTCGCCTAGGCCAACAGCACTGGCGCCAATTAGCACGACTTTGTCACGAAACACTTCGGGCGGGACTTTATCTGCCATGACATCTAAATAGCTGTATGAGGGGTAGCTTCCCCGTTGGCCAGCAAACGGAATAAGTCGATATTCAGTTTTGACTGATATGTACGGTGCTTTGACTTGGTCTGCGGCTTGTTTTTGATAGCGGATCATTGGGTTGGTTTCCATTGCCATTGCCATGGAAAGGGCAGGCCAGTGGTCATCGCCAATACCAGAGTTGAGATAGATTCCTCGCGCAAGTCCGTCTTCGTCTAGTTCAACGTGGACGTGCCCAAGCTTTTTTGCTGCACTCACCAAGGGCGGGATGGGTAGTATTTCGGACATCGAAGAGCCATAGCTCAATGGGTGTATGTGCATGGGCAAAATGACATTTGCACTTGAGCGAATGGAGTCTGCGAGAATCTCATCATCTTCAGGATGCGCAGTATCATGCTCGGAAAAAATAATGTCGAACGCAATAAGGGATGCGTTGTAGCGGCTGAGTTTATCAATGAGTTGCGCGTGAATTGCCCGGCGCCAAGGCCATTGGCCAATACCGTTAAGACTTTTTTCATCGACGGCAACAATAACGACGCTATCTTCCAGTGGTGTCGGCAGCATTTGTATGGCCGCATCATAAGCGATCAGATCAAGGCGCTTGGCTGCTTGTGTCTGAATTAGAAACACGCAAACCAAAATAAGAGCCAGCGTTAGTAACGGCTGTTCATAGGGGTGCGGGTCGTTAATGTCTCTGGACATGTATTTTAGAATCTAAATCCGTGAATGAGTGAAAAGCGCTCAATGCTATTCAGTTGATTAATCTTTGGGGACAAATAGTGTCTCGCTGGGTCCGAACTCAGATTGATATAGATCGCTGGGTATCCCTTTGACCCTTGCATAGTATTGCTTTCCTTGGCTGAGCTTCAAAAATGCGCTCGGCTTTTGAATGCTTTCTTCGCGTAAAATAGACAGGAAGTTGGGTGAGTCAGAGACCTGCAGTATATAGCCATTTGCCTCTGGAACGGAATTCCAGAACAGGCCTACCTGCTCTTTCACGTAGTTTACGCTTAGGATCTTGGTTTGCTTCATCAAGCCTCTAACCGAGACTTGATGAGATTTACTGGCAGACTCTATGTGTTGGCCGCTCAGTCCAACGACACGCCAGTGATAAAGGCCTGGCCCTAATTTGTTGCGCAAATCGCTTTGACTTCTGGCAGCGAACTGCTGATCAATGACCAAGTCATTGAAGCTTGAATCTATCGATACTTGAAGCTTACTTTTTGTCGTCGCTTCGTCCTCCATCGACCAATCGAACTTTAGGTCAGCACTATTAATGACGCTGCCTGATGGAGGAAACAGAAGAGTTGGTGTGTCCCCGTCTAGCGCCACTTCTATCGCTGCTGAGTCATTTAGGCCTTCGAACCCTTCTGCATCAACTGCCCGCATTGCAACTTGATAGTTGCCCGATTTGACGTGATTAAGCTCTACTGATGGTTGGTTAGTTTCTTTGGTACGAACCATTTGTCCGCTTTCGTCAGTGGCGGTAAGTTCATACTTATAGCTGGCCGCTCCGGGGACCGGTTCCCAGCTAAGTGTCACGGGAAGGTCTTTAATATTACCCGATCCAAAATTTCGTGAGGGAGGTTCATATAAGCGCCGTGTTTCCATTAGGGCGCTCTGAGGCGAGACGCTGGCGCCTTGACCTGCACGGATTGTCTGGAGGCCGTGTGCATGTCCAAAGCTGACGACTCCTTCCGTTACTTCAATCTGCGTGCCTTCATCATTCGAGCGTATTCGAAATTCAGTTCCTCTCACTGCGGCGACCGCAGAGGGTGTTCTAATTTCAAAGCGCGACCCCTTCAGCAAAGGCGCGACCGTATTGATGATACCGCCTCTTTTAAGTCGAATACGGGTGTCTACCATGCCGGTATCACCAAAGTGCGAAAGACGATTAAAGGCAATGTGCGTTTCTGGTTCGACCCGAATGATGGAGTTGTCCGCGAGTTTGATTAGCGCTGTGCCATTGCGACTCATGATTTCGTGCCCGACATGGATGAGAGCATTCGATTTGAGTAGTTCAAATCTAGCTAGCTGACCTTTCTTAACTAATACATTGCCATCGACGGATAGTGTTTTGGCTGGACGGGGCTGAAACTTTAGCCATGCGATAGGGATTTTAATAATAGAGCCTGGTTGCAAGCTCGCAGGGTCTTCAATCTTGTTATAGCGTACTAGGTCTGGCCAGCGATACTTGTTGTTAAGGAACCGCTGACCAATTTCTTGAAATGAGTCAGAGGGGCGATAAGTATAGAACCAATCTGCCTCGGGGTCTGACATGCCGTCGTCGATCGCAATCGCGGCTGGAAACTGGCACAACAGACACACTAGCGCAATAACTCTGATGAGTCGGTGATAGATATTTTGGTCGGCCTGCAGATACATCATTAATTCAATTACTCTTTCAAGCGACCTATTTAAGTGAGGTCTTGTGTCTTAGTCACCCATAGATTCGAGTCGGTAACCATGCTGATAAATCGTTTTTATCCGATATCCATTCTCGGCTTTAATGTCTAGTTTTCGGCGAAGCCTACTGACGTGAGTGTCGACGGTTCGGGTGTTGATGTCCGAGGAAATTCCCCACACACGCTCCAACAAAAAATCTCGCGACAACAGCCGACCAATATTTTGAAACATAAAGACGGCCAGATCAAAATCCTTATCAGTGAGAGTAACTTCCTTTCCTTGGTAAACAATCGTTCGGCGACTCATATCGATAGAGTAGGGGCCGACTTCCAATGCTTCTTGTACTTCAGTTTCTCCGCTCGTTCTGCGGCCTAAAGCATGGACGCGTGCGGTTAACTCTCCGGGTCTAGCAGGTTTGACAAGATAGTCATCAGCACCCACTTCCAGGGCCGTAATAATATCGGCTTCGCTGTCACGTTGGGTTAAGAATAATACTGGCACCCGCCAGTTCAACTCTGAACGGATTTGCTTCAGCACTTCAGTGCCTTCCATATCAGGAAGTTGCCAGTCTAGAATCAAAAGATCGTAGCTTGTGTGCAGAACTGAATACAGAAAAGACTTACCTGTATGGAAGCAGTCACAGCTGTGCTGGTTCTGAGTCAAAAGATCTTTCAGGTTTTGCGCTTGCTCTACTTCGTCTTCCAATAATGCAATTTTCAACTTGATTACCCCCGAATTCTACACCGCGGCGCACCATCAACTCAGTGCTTGCTATGTTATTAATTTTGTTTAAATTCTTTTGAATTCAGTGTAGATGGTTTTTCAGATTTTCCGACTTTAATTTCATTGGTTCTACGGCAGTTTCGTGTGAGTTGAGTTTAGATTGTGAGTGTCTGTGGTTTTTTTGTTGTCATCGTTCCTATGACAGGCTTTTATCGGCGCCAGTCGACTTGATCAGAATATGCTCGCTTTCCGAGAATTTACGCTTTAGTATGCTCGATTTTTATGGTGCGGGAACAGTGAGGGCTGATATGCAGCGCAGAAACGATATCGTAGCAATGCTGACCGAGGCGTTTGCCTTAGCTCACTTGGAGGTTATCAATGAAAGTCATATGCACAGTGTGCCTCCGAACTCAGAAACTCACTTTAAACTGGTACTAGTTAGTGAAGACTTTGAGGGTTTACCAAAAGTTAAGCGTCATCAGCAAGTCTATCGGCTACTAACTCCGATGATGAGCGAAGGTTTACATGCTGTTGCGTTGCATTTGCATACGCCAACGGAATGGAGTTCTAACGCTGAAGCAGCGCCTGCATCCCCGAACTGCATGGGCGGCTCGAAGAGCGGATAATTGGTAAAAAGGAGTGCGTGAAACGTGAGTCAATTTTTTCAGATCCACCCGGATAACCCGCAGGCAAGATTAATTCGCCAAGCTGTGGATATCGTCGAAAGCGGCGGCGTTATTGCTTACCCTACTGATTCAGCCTATGCGTTGGGCTGTGACCTAGGAAACAAAGCAGCGGTCGACCGTATTCGTCAAATTCGCCGGTTAACGGACAAGCACAACTTCACGTTAGTTTGTCGCGACTTATCCAAAATCGCTACCTATTCAAAGCTGGATAATACTCAATATCGCCAGATCAAGGCGCATACGCCAGGGCCTTATACGTTTATTTTGCAGGCGACGACTGAAGTGCCACGTAGACTAATGCATCCTAAGCGTAGGCAAATTGGTATTAGAATTCCCGATAATGCGATTGCCCTGGCGCTTGTCGAGGAATTGCAGCACCCGCTAATGAGTACCTCTTTGATTCTTCCAGGTGAAGATTCACCGATGACTGATCCGTATGATATTCGCGCCTCGCTTGAACATCATTTGGATCTTGTTATTGACGGTGGATTCTGCGGTTTTGATGCAACTTCTGTTATCGACTTGTCGGGCGAGGAGCCTGTCGTGTTAAGAGAAGGTTGTGGCGACATCAGTGCTTTTGTGTAAATCCGTTTTAATTGATCACTAGCTGAAAGCGTTCGATCGGCTCTGCGTTCTGTGGGGCTTCTTGCTGGCTAGTCGTGCGCATCGTTTGATAGCGATGCGCGATATCTGTTAAGCCATTAAATTGACTGTCCTCACTGACTAACGAATTAAAAAGCGTGTTGCCCACCCCATAGGCTTGTGAGATTTTGACGACATTGTCGACGTAATCTAATGTTGGCTGGTGTTGACTGACTCGTCCAAATGCATTCATAAACGCAGGGCTTTGCTCCAGGTCTTTGGTGATTCGGTCTAGGTCGCCCTGTAACAGAGGCCCTTTTATTTCTAGCTTTCCGAAGGTGTCTTTGCTAATCGATAGCGGTGTATTCGAGTTTAGATTAAATTCCGCGAGCTTTACTTTGAGCGTCTCTTTTAAATAGCTATTGTCGCTGCCCAATGACTGTTTGAAATCTTCGACGGGTAATTTTTTTAACGTATTGGTATTTTCTTGTGCGTTCAGCGTGACCGCATCATCGCCCAAACTTTTTTTGTTCGGCGTCGCTTGAGAGGGGGCCGATTCTTGTTGATGGCCGGTTTGAGCTCCCTGACGCTTTAGTTGCTGGGGAACTTGGAGTGCTTGTTCTGCGGTAATTTGTGGCATAACTTGGCTTCTCTTCAATTATCTACGACGGCAATGTATGACCGTTCTTTGACGCTTGATTGAAGAATTTGCAATTTTAATACCAGATAAGCGCTTTACCTGTGCCTAGTATTAAAAATAGGGGAGATGATTTTTTATGTCTCGAAGATTGGGGTCAAGCGAATCGAGGGCAAAAAAAAGCAAGCGCTTGAGTGCTTGCTTTTTTCAGGTGTTATTTAGTGCCAAACTTGTTGGCTTGAGGTGTTTAGTGCGCAGCCTCTTGCTCGCCATATAGCCGTTCAACATAGGCAACGAAAAATAGTCCAAGAGTTATGACTAGCGTTGTAAGGCTGTAGCCAGCAGTCGTCCGTTCAATGATGCAATGTACCAAAAACATAAAAATGTCTAGCGCGACTAAACCAAACAATGCGCCTGTTACATACTCACCCTGTTCTCGATACCAAAGAGCTAATCGCTCACCCATACTCTTTCACCTTTTCTCAATGTTATATTTATATTAATGATCTAGTGTGACCCAACGTGACGGTTAAGCTCACTGGCGTTGCAAAGTATAGTCAGTAATCCCTCTTAGTCGCAAGCCTACCGCGTTGATACTTGTTAACCAGCCTTTTGCCAAAGGCTTAGTGTTGCAAATGAGAACCAACGCCCAAGTGTATTTCTCAGAAAGAGCTTGTCGAGAGCAAACAAGCTTCTCACCATTTTTTGTCCGCCTAGATTTAGTGAAGGAAAGGCATCTGGGTTGTAGTAAAGAACATATGAACTTAGCCCGGGGTAGGTGATATCGACGGGTTTCATATTGCTGCTTTCAAAAAAGTCCATTAATTCGCTGACCTCAAAGGCCCGCTCGGTTTCCTCATCAAATAAACTGTTCTTAGCGTAGATCCTTTCACGGACTGCTTTGAACAGAGGGTTACCATTAGTTGGTTCAAGGTTAATAAAGTAGCCCCCAGGTTTGATAGACTGGCTGAGTCGAGCCACGACTTCTTTTGCCATGTGCGGAACATGATGTAGCCCCCCTAGCAAAATAATGACTTCGTACTTATCTTTTTCTAGTTCGACTGCACCCGCGTCTGCATGAAAAACTTTAAGATCCGGTTGTTCTTCTTTGAGCGTTTCAAGTACTTCATCGCTGTAATCAAACCCCTCATAATTTGTCGTTATATTGAGCGTCGTCTCAAGGATTTTTTTACCGTCTGCAAACCCACACATCGCCTCTAAAACGACAAGGCCATCTTTCTTTAGTTCTGGGTGGCGCCCAAGAAATTGCTCCCAAATAAGTGATTTGAGGAGTAAGTGATTTTCGTGTTTACGTGCGGTTCGATAACGTTCGGCTACCGAATTGAAGTGCTCTCTTTGCTGTTCTATCTTATCCATGGTTTTTAGCCGTATTCGCATAAATCAAAAGGATACCAATCGCGATAAACACAATGCCTGCGATCGTGGTCGGCGCTAACGACTCTTTTAAATAGTAAACACCTGCAATTTGTGTCGCAATAATGAGTGCGCCCGCTGCTGTAGGAAATGCGATCGAAAGAGGGAATAGCCGTAAGATGAAAATCCAGATCACAAAGCCCCCGCCATAAAACAGGCAGCCAAGTAAGAAGCCTGAGCTAAGAAATTCTTGAGACGCTTTTAACAGGTACAGGCCATAGCCACTGACAAGGGCATAGACAATGATTAAAGCTGGGAACCAAACTGCTTGGCTCATGAAGTCAGCTCCTCAGGTTGTTTCGTTTTCGAACCCTCAACAGGCTCAATAGCTTCAGTAATATTTCCGATTACAAATTTTGGGCGTTGTTGTAGCGCAGTATGAATGCGAGACAAATAAAGGCCGATAACCCCTAGTAAGATAAAAAGCACGCCAAACAATAGGGCGATAATGCCCACGGTAGATGCCCAGCCCGGTACGGTTTCACCCAAACTCCAGAGAACGATAATATAAATGAGTTCCGTAAATGCGATGGCACTAGTCGCGAGTCCGAGCCAAATCCCTAATAACAGAGGTTTGGTGGAAAACGAGACAATCGCGCTGTTAGCGAAGTTGAGCATGCGTTTTAGGTTATAGCTTGATTCGCCTTCATGGCGCTGGCCAACCTGATACTCTAAGCATGCTGTATGTTTATCGAAACCCAGCCATTTTACAGCGCCGCGCAGGAAAGGGTTAACATCGTTGAAACGCAGTAGTTCGGTAAGAACTTGACGGTCGATCAGTCGAAAGTCTGAACTCCCTTCTTCAATTTGCACACCTGACAGCCATGAAAAAACCTTATAAAACCACTCAGACGTTTTGGTTTTAAATTTACCCAAGTGTTCAGTTCTCGTTCGCTTAGTGGAAACGACTTTATTACCTTGTCGCCAAAGCTCGATTAACTCAGGAAGGTAGGAGGGCGGATGTTGCATATCGCCATCCATCGAAATGACTGCTTTGCCGCGCGCTTTGCTAAGGCCTGCAAGTAGTGCATTTTGGTGGCCAAAATTGCGCGAGAGTCGAATACCTTGGATATGAGGAGTGCTATTACAAGCTTCCTCAATGACTGACCAAGTATCATCAACGCTGCCGTCGTCGACGAGCAATAATTCGTAGTCAACCTCTTTGGGAGGTAGCGCTTTTACTATTTCTTCGGCTAACCGTGCGATATTTCCTGATTCGTTATAAAGCGGAATCACAATGGATATTTCGACGGTCGAGTGTGGCTTGCTCATTCAGCGGCTCGGTTTTAGTAAAGTGGGCGTGAGATAGTTTGAATTATAGGCTCGCACGGGAATATAGCTGAATGACGTAGTGCGAGTAAAATTCGCTTCGTATTAGTTGGTCGAAATGTGAGGGGCGTATGAAATATATTATATTTTACAAAAGCTTTGCGCGGCTTTGCTCTAGAATGTGTTCGCTTGCGCATTTATGCTTGAGCTTTCGGTGAATGTTTGCGCCGCGTCTAACTCAGAAAAATAAAGAAGAGAACTCTCAGATATGACCTTAAAGAATAGTGGCTTACCGTTACTAGCGCTGTTGATGCCGTTTTTAATTCTGTATTGGTTGGTGCCCGCGTTTTCTGACCTAACGATTGGTGCAGATTACACGCATTACCCAATTGAAGCTCAGATGGAAGTGAATCAATCGATTGAACACGGCGCTTTTCCGTTGTACGCACCTGGTTTTGCCGGGGGGCAGAGTGCAGCGGCGATGACGTTAGGGCAGGCCTCTCACCCTATTACTCATATCGCACGGGTTATGCCTGGCTATTGGGACGGTAGCGCATTATCGGTTAATACCATGCTTCGACTTGTGTCGATCGGCATGGTGACACTATTATTTTTTTGCACTCTGCGTAACCTTGGCGTAGGTGGGCTTGTCGCACTATTGCTTTCTGTTTACGCTGTTTTTAATCTCCGTATGCTAGATCATTTTAGGTATGGCGCTTCGTTGGAAAATCATACGGCATTTTTGGCGTTAGGGTGCTTTGTGTTGCTTACGTTTTTGCGTCCACGGTCGCTTGTCGTAGGGGTAGGGGTTGTCGCGTCGTCTTATCTGCTGATGGCCGGTGGTCATCCACAGGTTACATATTTGGGCTATCTCGCGGCCGGTTTTCTTGCGCTGTTTACGCCGTTTTTTATTGCGAGTTTGCCTAACAAAAATTACGTTGTACCTGCTATTTCTGCGCTGCTTAAACAATGGGTATGGTTGTTTTTGTTAGTGACCTTAGGTGCTCTGTGTGCGGCTCCTTATGCCATACCATTTTATTTTGAATTTTTATCTAGTGCCTCAATGAGAACTGAGAATCCGTACGATTGGTCTTTGGCCTATCAGGACTCTATCGGCGGTATTCTAAGAAGTTTCTATGCACCCTTGAGCGCGGATGTGATGAGCGCATTTGGCGGGTCGGTCCTGAGTTTGTGGGTTTTGATGCTTATTCCATTCTTTGCAATTATTCTAAAAGCGCCAAAAGTAATTTGGTTTCTATTCGCATTTTTAGTCGTCTCGTTATTAATCACAATGGGTAACGCAACGCCTTTACATTACTGGGTTTGGAAGTTTTTTCCCTTGGCAGATAGCTTTCGTGTACCCGGACGGTATTCGTTATGGCTAATCTTCCCGTTTTTACTGCTTGCCGTTTGGTTAGTTGCAAGGCTGCCTGACACAGCTAAGTTAACCACCATCACTAAAGCAGCTTTAGTCGGTATGCCTTTAGCCGTATTTGTGATCATGAATGTATTTGCCGATAGCTATTTGTCGGTTTCCAATGTCTTTGTGCCTGAAAAAATAAATGATATTTCAAATAGTGTTCACAACTATTGGTTCTACCTTGGTGTTCTCAATCTTGTTTTGGCGGGCGCGTGGATAGTGTGTATATCGAAGGCGCACTCTGCACGAAATATGGTTTTGGCGTGTTTAGCTGTGGGTATTTTTTCGCAAACAGCATTGTCCATGCGTTATGGAACGTGGGTTGAAGAGAATAAGGTGATGCCTACTCTCTCGCAGCTGGACCGAAATAAATATGATGAATTTGTGACAGAAGCTACGCCTGGATTTGGTTTGAGCCAACAAAGCGTGGTGGAGCAACTTGATCGAAGTTTCATTGAGCCTAGGTTGGCAACGCTTTATCGCGATGTTCGCAGTTTTTCCGTTAAAGAAGCCGTTTGGGCATTTTTAGGGAGAGAGCGCGATTTTGGTCAGGCGGCGGTGTTTGCTGATCAGAATATTCGTGTCACACCAGAGCAGGGCATTGCTGGTAAAGACAAAATAAACCTTGTGAAGGCGTCTTTTAACGAGTTGATATTTGATGTCAACGCTCATCAGCAAGTGCTTTTTGCTACTAACATACCTTTTAATGATCGATGGGAAGTGGCGGTAAATGGCCAAACCGCCCAGGCGCTTGAAGTGAATGGCAATAATCTAGGGGCAATGATTCCTGCTGGTGCCCATTCCGTTCAATTGCGCTACGTTAGCCAAAGTATGCAAGTAGGCCTTTGGCTGTCGCTCGCTAGCTTTTGTTTTTGTGTTGCATTGTTCTGGTTCCGATCTGAATCGAAGCATCGCAATGTTTTGGCAACCGGGATTCTCGCCATTGGTTTAGGGATTTACTACATTTGGATGCAGTCGTTTTATGGTACGGGGTATATCCCAACGGCATACTCATGGCAGACGCCAGATCAACAAGCACGAAAAAATCTGGCCTATGGGCGCACTGTTGCTGCAAGCAGTATGGCTAGTCCTCAGATGCCGTATTTGTATTCCCCAAGTCAAGCGATCGATGGCGACTGGCAGTCGAGAGGCTATAGATCTGAGGCAAAAGGGGCACCTTCATGGAAAGTTGATTTGGGTAACACTTACTTGCTTGATGAGATCGTGATTTATGGTGAAGGCCAGGAAAGCTTTCCTATCTCTATCTGGGTGTCAGATGGTCATTCTGGAGGGTTTAATCAGGTCGCTCAGATCGCTTCCTATCGTCCAAAGATTCGTATTTCGTTAGAAGGCAAAGGCGTGAAATCCCAGTATCTTGTGGTTGCTGGTCCGAGTGGTCGTATTCTGGCTTTGAAAGAGGTTGAGGTATTTGGCAGTGCTGTTAGGCCCGTTCAGGAACACAAGGAGCCATGAGTTATAAACGTGTCCTGAATGCGCTGGCCGTTTCCGCAGCGGTCGTATCCACAAATGTGTTGGCTGATTGGCATAGCCATGCGATTAAAGCGATGACTACGAACATTGAGTGGAGTTACTGGCTTGATGCGTCCTCAGGCGAAAACCATGCAGCGATTGATGCGGAGTTAGCGACGGTTTTTCGTGAAGTCGATGAAGTGATGAATCGTTATACTGAAAGTTCCGAGTTGTCGCATGTCAATCGAACGGCCGCCGCGCACCCTGTCGTGGTTTCGTCGCCACTATTTCAAGTCTTAAATTCGTCAATAGAAATGTCGCGTTTGAGTGACGGAGCCTTCGATATGACTTTCGCTTCCGTCGGTTACCTGTATGACTACCGAGAAAAGCGTCAACCTTCGCAATCCGTCATCGATCCTGCCATCAGTTTAATAAATTACCGCTTGGTGATACTCGATAAAGATAACCAAACTATCTACTTTAAGAAACCGGGTGTTCGCTTAGATCTAGGCGGTGTGGCTAAAGGCTATTCAGTCGATAAGGCAGTCGAAGTGCTGATTGGTCGAGGGATTAAACACGCTAGAGTCAGTGCGGGCGGAGATATGCGTTTGCTCGGTTCCAAACGTGGCGAAGAGTGGGTAATTGGGATTAAGGACCCAAGGCAGCCTGAGTCGCTTGCCGTTCGTTTGCCGCTTTCAAATGTCGCTGTATCGACATCGGGTGACTACGAGCGTTACTTTATCGATGACGATGGGGATAGAGTTCACCATATTCTGTCGCCAAGCACTGGCAAGCCCGCAGCGGAGCTGCAAAGCGTGACAGTTATTGGTGAAGAGGCTATTGATACAGACGCTTTGTCGACAGCGGTATTTGTTCTAGGCACTCAGCGAGGGCTGGCGTTGATCGACAGCTTAACTGGCGTTGATGCTATCCTGATTGATCAGAATAGGAATATGCACTATTCCGCGGGTTTAACCTCGCCGCAATAGTGCTTCAGATCGTCTGAGTAGCCTGTTTGGTCCTTCAAGGCTAATGGCTCACAATGGGTTGAATGCTACTAGACTGTCACGGAGCGTTGCGTTACCTAGTCCGTGATTCATAAAGCGATCCTCGAAACTTGCTTGTTCTCCATTAAGTGCCATGTAGTTTAATAAGACGGTTTGCACTAGCAAGTTAACATTGTTAGCCGCGGGACTTGAGGAGGTCTCTACCGAGGCATCAGAGCGCATATAACCGATTTGACGTCTGCTTTCATTGTTGTCGACAAGTCCTGCTCGTCCGCCAGGGTTGTAAACGAGAAAGAAAGAGGCCGCGGTCGATTGATTATCGCCGGTCCATTCACCTTTTCCTGCCCCTGCCATGCTGTCATCGATTCTTCCATTACTAGCCACCGATCCATCTGAACACACATACAGCATTAATGGCTGGTTCATACGTTTTGCGTATTCGAGGCATGCCCCCATGCATCGTCCCGCGCGTAAGTCTCTTTGTTCTCCTGTGCCACGTTCACCCGTGTGATAGTCAAAACCACCCATCGTGATAGTGCCGGCGCCGGCATAGCCATTTACAACAAGTTTCATGACTGAGGCGGCTTTGCGAAACTCTCCTTCGCTATTGAATTCGTCGGTACTAAATATACCGCTGGGTCCGACAATGTCTACGTCAGCTTCAGGGTTTAGTGAGTTCGGGTTACCGAAGCGGTCGGCGATATCGGCACTTTTTACATAGCCGCATCGCACTAAATCATTTACCACGTCCCGAGCGGAAACGTCTTGAAATGCATTCACTTGATTCATTTTCTGGTCGCTGATGCGCTGAATAGACTCCATTACCGCTACTGCATCGTCTTGACTGAGCAGTCCTACCAAGTCACCAACATCGACTAAGCCAGTAACATCACTAGGTCGATCGATTTTGGTTGGACGAACAGATGGGTCAATTAAGTCCATGGGCGCCATTGAGTTGCCGCCGGACTCAGAACTGCGTGAGCCGATTAAGCTCAACAACGAACCGTCTGCACCGGCACGATAGATACCGTACATAGGGTTGTGTGGGTTGTTACCTGTGTCATTTTCTGATCGAGCGGGTATTACCGCTCCGTCAATCGCTGCTTGGGTGTCGGCAGAGCAGCGCTCTTGAATACCGCGTAAAAATGCACTTTCCGAGTGAAAGGCAATGCCCAAATCTTCGTTGATATGGTCGCCTGAGGCCGATGCCATATTGGGAGCCGTTGGAATCATATCAGCGGGAAGGCCAAGCTTACTGTAGCCTGCCGTGGTGAGAAATTCTTTCTGACCACCATTTCTGCCTACCAAGACATTCGAACCCGCGATATTTGCGCCACCGGCTAAGTCGATGCAGATAAATGGAATTTTTCCAGCACCCTCGGTTGCGATACCGCACGAAGCTTTGAGGGCCTCTAAGTCTGAAGAGAGTGCCGCATACGCTTGGTTTGGGTTAGCAAAGAGGCTTAACGCTGAGGCGCCGAACACGCTAGCGCCGCCAGCGGCAAAACCTTGCGCAATAAACTCGCGACGCGTTTTCGGCTTAGCGTGATCACTATGTTGTAGCGGATCGTTGAGCTCAAGTGTCTGCTTTTTCGTTGGTTTAATAATCATTATAAATTCCTCCTGAACCGCTGCTTATTGGACTAAGGTTGTGGCACTGCCCAATACAGCAGCACAAGTGGCTTTAACAACGGTTTCGGTGCGATCACTGCAGTCACCGGAACAAACTGTCAGTATATCCATCAAATCATTGAGTTCGTCTTCAACGTCGATATCACTCGGCTGCGAGTCTAAAGAGCTCCCAACCATACGATCTAAAAGCGGGTCGATAATAAGAGCGCGTCCCGGGGCATCAAATGCATCACTATAAGCTTCGTTAAAATCAAAGCCGGGGAAGTAGCTCGCTCTAACGACGTTATCTTCTACCAATGCATTACAGTATTGAATGGCTAACTGTGTGACAGCCATTTGATGCGCAGACAAGAAGCCTCCGACCGCTTCAACAGTCGGTAGCTGTTGGCGAATAGTGGTATAGGTGGCGGCAACGGCACTTTGTGTAACGGGTATGTCTGTCATGACAGACATACTTGCATTGATTTCATCGAAGGTTTTAAGTCCGATGTCTGAAGCGTCATCGAGATCCGCCGGCGCGGCTGGATCCGTAAGCTCACCTTCAACGACAACATTGCTTTCCCCACCAAGCGTTTCAAAACTGAGGAAGAATTCATCGCTATCTGGTCCCAGCTCTAAGTTAATGATGGTGCCAATATCCGAAAGCGTTTGACGTCCCTCTACAAAGGCACTGCTATCAAGTGTCAGGCTAAGATTCTTGTAGGCTTGTCCTACCGTCGCTTCTTTGCCATTAATCCCTATCTTCATGCCAGCGAGTGCGATGCCGCTAAACGTTTCTGTTTCGTCTAGTGTCACGAAGAAGGGGTTGCTGAATAAATAGCTGTAGCTGTCGAACTGACTTACTTCAAACACCACGTAAGCTTCGTTTACCCCAATGTTTTCCGAAATGCTGAACAGTAAAAAGAACTTCTCACCGACGCCAACATTGTAGTTCTGAGAGATCTGTTCTTGTGTGAGAACGCGATTATGAACAGCCACCATGCGCAGCGTACCTTGCCATAGCGAGTTGCCGTCTGTTTCGTTTCCAAGGACGAATGCAAAGTTATCCTGCCATTCAGCGAGAGAGCCTCCAACACCGTCAGTATCAATATCATCGGTAAACGTGCCATTCACATAGATACGTCGACCTTCAGTGGGTTTATAGGTCACGACCACATGCTGAAGTGTCGCTTGCAAGCGCTCGTCGCCATCCGCGGTCGAAAACGCTTCATTTTGGTCAGTGGTAGAACTGCGTTGAAGCACATCATAGTTGTACAGGGTTTGTCCTAACGCGAAGTTTCGTGTGGTTTCTGAGCCTGAGTAACTAATGATGCGGGCATCTTCTTGTGAAACGTTATTCGGGACCACCCACGCTTCCAGGCTGTACTCGCCGCGTCCCGCGACAATCAAGTCATATATTTTTTTACTCGAAGAGGTTGAACCTTGTGCTTTACCATTGCCGATATTCAGCATGGTTTCTTCATCAAGATAAGCGGGCCCAACTCGAATACCCCAGCCACCAACCCAATCAACGTTACCTGAAAGACCTAGGTTTAGTAGCGGAGAGATGCCGCTAGTGTCGTAAGCAACCGAGCCTTCGCCTGTTTTGAATTCATACAGTGCGATGACGTCATCTTCGAAGCGTCCGCCGGTATTCGCGGCAATACCATCCTGTGTGAGTGATAGGGCTTTACTGGTGACGAGCGTGTCGTCGAAGTCGCCGGTGTCGATACCATCGGCATACGCTGCAATGGCATTTTGCATTTCAGTCGCGGAGGTGCCGCAATCGCCGCCCCAACAGTTGTGAAATTCGGTTCGTAGCCGCTGTACTAAGCGCGAAGCAGAGGGGAGTTCTAGATCAATTCTGTTCTTCGCGGCGTCGTAAGAGACATCAATGTCGCTACTGCCAATGAACGGAGTTTGTATTCCCTGCACGTGGCAGTCGGAACAATATGTAGTGAGTAGTGTATGAATGCCGCCGAAACCAGCACTAGTTTGAGGGAATACTTTGGTTGCGCCAGGGTCTTTTATTTCAGGTGCTCGAAGTACAATTTCTTTCTGCGCGCTGGTGTCTGCCGCTAGCCAGTTTTCAATAAAGGCTGTCATTAACGCTGCACATGCATTGTCTGAGGCCTCCCAACAGTTATGTCCATTTCGCACTTTCTCAACGATATCCGATGAGGCTGGGTCGTTAGAGTCTACGACCGAATTAGCTTCAGCGTAGGCAAGGTTGATGTTGTCATCACGCACGAAGGTAGGCGTTTGTCCACCCGCGCCATGACACGTTTCGCAGCTTGCTTCGTTCAGTAGAGGCGTCCAAAAGTTTTCTTGGAAGCTGGCAATATCATCGGTACGAGCGGTTTCGCCACTATATAGTGAGCTGGAACCTGATCCAGAGCCACTGAGGTCTGGAAGGTCTTCTGTCGACTGCCCAGAGCCACATGCGCTTATTAGGATAGAGGCACTGAATAACAGCAATAGTTTTGAAAGTTTGCTTCTTAAATGGCTCATGGTTCCTTCTCCAAATTTGGTCATCTCACGCGGGGAGTGCTTGAAAATGTTCACTCTTAAGGCCCCATGCAGTAGGTGGCGGAATCAGCAAAGACTTGCTTTAGGTTGTAGCCACTTGCTTCAAACGAATCAACCATGTCGTCAACTTGGTCGCGGTCGTTACTGTCGCCCGGCTCACGAAGACAAACGTTCTTGAATACTTTTTTAACCTGACACTGAGCAAAGGCATCTGAATTTGCGAGCTCTTGTCCCATAGACTTTGCGCCGTTACCAAATCCGTCGCCGCTCGGGTCCCAGCCTAGGAATCGATTCGCCCCTTGACGCCAGTAGTTGTCCCAGCGATCGTCAGGTGTAATAAAACCATGCTCAAAATTGGTTGCGTTGATCAAATATTTTCCCTGCACCCGAGTGCCGGAGTCTGGGTCAACAGTGCCAATTGTGTTGTAGACGAGTTCGCCAAATAGTCCATCTGGGTCGGCGTTCGCATCATATTCGAAGTCAAAGTAGGCGAATGCCTGAGCTAAGGGGTCCATGCCGCTATGACACCCTACGCAGCTATTCAGAAATATTCTGCTATCGCCGCCAGGGCTTCTTGAAATATCTTGCCGTACGCGATCGGGTGGGCGTGTCGTGTCATTGACCTGCTCCATATCGTTGCAAAGGTGGTTCAGCATGGTGAAGCGGAACATAGCGCGATTGGTGCCGGCGCTGAAAAATGCTTGCGCAGCAGCCCGCGAAGTCATAATCCCTGCGGTATCGGTGCTTGGGATATCATTTTCACTTGATTGAGGTACGCGAACTAGGTTGTCTTGAAGGCTTTCACCGCTCGCTTCCAATTCTTCGTAGTGGTCGTTGTCGCTGACAGAGTATTCAGTCAAACCAAGGCTATCGTCTGCGACATATAAAACGTCATCGTAGAGAATTGTTCGAAAGTCTTCATTATCCTTAACGATGCCAATCACGGTTGCCGTGTAATCGTTGAGCGGAACGAAACTAGACATCGCTTCATTGGTCCATGGAGCAACAAAGTTTTTAAGCGTGACATTGTAGAAACCGTCGTTTTCCATCGCTCTATCTGCTGCAGCTTGCGCATCACCGGCAGCAATGTCGGCTTCCATCAAGTCGAGCACTGCCTGAGTTGGAGGCACCCCTGCGATACGATCATGTATTCGTTTAGCCTGTTCGCGATCACCCGCAAGGGCTACATTCGTTGCTAAGCAGGCAGTGGCAAGAACAATACAGCTTGGTAATGTTTTCGCTAATTGTTTGTAGTTAATCTTCGAGACCGTCATGGCGAGTGTCCTCAATTGACCTATGCTTCAAGACAACAGGTCTTAATTACGATGTTTTCTAGTGTAGTTGAACTTATTGGAGAGCAATTGAGTGCTAGCTCACACCCTTACATTGCGTTACTTAAGTGCTATGGAGAGAACCGCAGAAGCGCACATACTTAGGAACATAATCCTGACCTAAGTCGTTACAGTGAGGGTGATTATGTGGAACAGGAAACCATTTGTGAATATTTTGCAGTTAACATTTATTAACAAAAAACTCGTGATGAAATTGCGCCTTAGTGCCTATCTGGCGCTTGTTACCCTGGTATTGTCTGCTTGTAGTCTTGGTAGCAGTGATGGCTCGTCTGGCCCTGTTATTTCAGATCAGGCAGTGGCATTTATCAAAAGACCGCTTTTGTTTGATGAGGATGACCCCAATCAACTGCAAACGGATGATCTGCGTATTCCTCAGACATTTCGGCCTGGGGCACGTTTATATATCAAAGCGAATTCGTCTCCAGATGCCTTGGCGAAAGATATCTCTTCAAGCGCATTTAGCGAACCGAATTATGACGTCCGAGATTTAAACGTCTCGCCTGATGGAACGAAGCTCGTATTTTCTATGCGAGCGCCTGAGCTGGAAGGGATAGACCCTGAATTTCAACCACGCTGGAACTTGTGGCTTTACGATATGGAGAGCGAGAGTCTGTCAAAAGTCATGACTGACGGAACCGCAGCAAATGGGCATGATATTTCGCCCGCGTTTTTGCCGGACGGACGCATCGTTTTCTCATCAACGCGACAGAAGATTTCCAAAGGGATTCTAACGGACGAAGGTAAGTCTCAATATGCGGCGACCGAAGAAGACCGCTTAAATGACCTGAACGGTGATCGTTATGTTGAGTCATTTTTGCTGCATGTCGTAGAGCAGAGCGGGAGTAACATTGAGCAAATAACCTTCAACCAAAGTCATGACCTCAATCCTGTCGTGCAGCAGAACGGTAAGATTCTATTTTCTCGCTGGGATAACGCAGGTCAAACCGGTAATAACGGTATGAACCTTTATGAGGTGAACCCAGACGGCACCGGCCTTAACTACCTATATGGAAGGCACTCCCATGACTCCGGCGACGGAGGGGCTGTGCAGTATTCTCGACCTTTAGAGGCGCCAAATGGAGACATTATTGTTAAGTTGAGAGAGTTTGAGTCGCAGATCTATAGTGGCAAGCCGATGCAAATAGCGGTGAGCGACTATGTCGAGGCCGATCAAACGATTCAAGGTTTTCCAGGTTCAGGGCAGTCTGAGGTGGTGTCTGGCGTGAACACGTCTGGCGAACCTAGCCTTGAAGGCAACTATGGGTCGCTGTTTCCATTATATGACGGCACAAACCGTTATTTGGCTTCATGGAGTATTTGCCGTATTCGCGAGAGTCTGGCTGACCCTGATGCCATTAATAACAATCCAGTAGAAATCTGCACGCAAGAGAAAATTAACTCGGGCGATTACGAATCTGCCGCTCCACTTTACGGACTATGGATTGTGGACGGCGATACCCAGCGACCCATTGAACTTCCTGAACAAGGGCAAATGTTTGATGAGGCTGTGGTGTTGACAGAACGCGTGAGTCCAAACTTCATTGAACCGATAGTACTTGACGGGGATGCAACGGCGTTAGCTGATGATGGTTTAGGTGTTGTTCATATCCGCAGCGTTTACGATTTTGATGGTGTTGATACTAGCCCGCTTGGCAATCCCGCAGATACCGCGAACCCAATATTGTCGTCTGCTGACGACCGGCCTGCGCGTTTTGTGCGAATCGAAAAACCGGTCTCTATTCCGAGTGAGTTTGAGTATGACTTTCAGAATACCGCCTTTGGCCGCAGTAGAGCGCAATCTATGCGAGAAATTCTCGGCTATGTGCCGGTTGAGCCTGACGGTTCAGTTAAATTTACGGTACCGGCTAACGTGGCATTTGCGATTAGCATATTGGATGAAAACGGACGCCGAACTTCTCAGCGTCACCAAAACTGGTTAACCGTTAGGCCTGGAGAGAGTATTGAGTGTTTAGGTTGCCATACAGGTGCGAGTGAAGTGCCGCATGGTCGCGTTGATGCTGGGCCCAGCACCATTAACCCAGGTGCATTGACCATTGGCGCCTTTCCTAATTCGGAGCCCGGTTTGTCGGCGGACTTGGGCGAAACGATGGCTGAAGTTTATGCCTTGGTGAACGGCGTCAGAAACTTAACGGCCGATATTGTTTATGAGGATGAGTGGACCGATGAGATGGTAACGGCCAAGGCTGACCCAATCGCTTACCTTTATGAAGATCTGCTCTCCAATTCTCCGGTTGCGCCAGACAGCCCCTGTTTGTTGCTGGGTAGCAGCCTATGCCGTTTGACCATCAACTACCCTGAACACATACATCCTATCTGGCAGGTTGATCGCCGCGTGTTTGATGTTGATGAGGTGACCGTCTTGGCCGATAACACATGCACCAGTTGCCATGATGACGTCGATGACATGGATGCCACGATGGTTCCCGTTGCTCAACTGGACTTAAGTAACGGAGCGTCCACTGATGAAGCAGACCACTTTAAGTCGTATCGGGAGTTATTGTTCAATGACAATGAGCAAGAAATTAATGGTGGCATTCTACAGGACGTCATTGTCTTAGTGGACACCGGAGAATTTGAAGTTGATGAGGATGGAGAGTTAGCTTTGGACGGCGATGGGAACCCAATCCCTATTTTCGACCCAGTACCAATACCTGTCGCACCAACGATGCGAGTGGGCGGAGCGCTGTCGAGCCCCAATTTTATTAATCTATTTGAAAATGGCGGCAGTCATGACGGGTATTTGAGTGGGGTTGAGCTAAAGTTAATCTCAGAGTGGCTAGATATCGGCGCCCAATACTGGAATAACCCGTTTTTGGCACCAGAAAACTAGCATTTTAATAAGTGAATTGAGTCGCTTGATGAGTCGTTTAATCAGCTTGTTTAGTGTCTACCCCGTGACCCTTTGTAGAAAGGTTTTATGATTAAGTTGTTACAACGTTCTATCTGTTTATTGTTGTTTAGCATGCTGTCGCTTGAGGCGGCTGCTGACGACTGGTGGAAGTTTTGGGTTGCGGACTCCAATACTCAGCAGGTGAGAGTGGCAGAACCGTTTATTGACTTCCGTTCCGGTCCAGCACAGGGGTTTCCCGTTATTCACACGAGCGAAAAAGGTGAATGGCTAACTCTGCTTAAGCGTAAAACTGATTGGATGAAGGTCAGCGATGCGAAAGGCCGCTTGGGCTGGGTATCGATTGATGACTTATTGCTTACCGAGGACGCGACGGGAGACACGGTCTCGATTACAGAGCCTAGGTTTGACGACTTCAGAACGCGCCGCTGGGAGTCGGGTTTGCAGATGGGTGAATTCGACAGCACCGCCGTTAATTCGGGTTATTTGGGCTATTGGATGACCGCAAATTTATCCGCGGAATTATCCGTGTCACAGATTTTAGGAAACAGTTCCGAAATACAAATGCTCAGTGCGGCGCTTGTTCATCAGCCCTTTCCTCAGTGGCGCTTCTCTCCATTCTTTAGAATAGGTGGCGGGCAGATCAAGATAAAACCCAAAGCAACATTGCTGAGTGTCGATAACAGTATTAACTCGATGGCCCACGCAGGAATCGGCATGCGTTGTTATGTCAGCGATCGTTTTTTTGTTCGCCTCGAAGTGAATGACTATAAAGTTTTTACTAACGAAGAATCTAATGAAGAAGCAACAGAATGGAAATTAGGACTAAGCGTATTTTTTTAATGCCTCACTTATGTCGTGGTGTGCTGTCTTTCTTTTTGGCGATAGGGGCTATGGCCGCGTCCGCAGAAGAGGTTAAACCGCTCATAGAGCCCGATGTGCGACCACAGAAAGTTGATGAATCATTAATTGATACAGAAAACTTCGAATTGGGTGTGTTTGGTGGGGTGATTAATATTGAAGACTTCGAGTCTTCAATGCTTTATGGCGTGCGAGTTGCGTATCACTTGACTGAGTCGTTCTTTTTGGAAGCCAATCTTGGCCTAGCTGAGGGCGGAGAAACTAGCTTTGAAAAGCTGGCTGGTAATGTTGAGCTTCTGTCGGACGAGGACCGTGAATACCGGTTTTACAATGTTGCATTTGGCTACAATATTCTTCCTGGTGAGGCGTTTTTAAAAGGCCCTTTTTCTGGCGACACCTATGCGTTCAACACCAACTTTTACTTGATCGGTGGTGCGGGCGCCACTGATTTTGCTGGCGATAATCGCTTCACGGCGATGGCGGGTGCTGGGTATCAGGTGCTGGTCAATGATTGGTTAGCGATGCATGTGACATTTCGCGAGCATTTTTACGATATTGATGTGTTGGGAGAAACCAAAACCAGTATGAATACAGAGCTAAGTACTGGTTTATCTTTTTTCTTTTAGGTGACGTAAACAATTTAAGCCGTGTGTCGGCAAACAAGTAATGCAGACATTATTCGTTAAGAGGGATACAGAGAATGAACATTATTGTGAATAGACTATTTGGTTTTACATGGCGGAGTCTGGTGGCAGCAGTATTACTAACGAGTACGGTGATCAGTGCAAACGAAGTGGAAGGGCTAGCACCTGACTTTACCTTGAAAAACAAAGAGGGCGCGAATGTTCGTTTAGAGGATTTACGCGGCGAAGTCGTCATGCTGAACTTTTGGGCTTCTTGGTGCGGGCCTTGTCGTCAAGAAATGCCGCTAATGGATGACATCTATAAAAAATACAGTAAGTTCGGTTTTACCATTTTGGCTGTCAACGTGGACGAAGACTCGTCAGATGCAGACCGCTTTTTAGATGCGGTGCCGGTTACATTTCCTATTCTTTACGATAACGAGAGCCGAATCAGCGAGTTATATGACGTGGATGCGATGCCGACGACCATTATGATTGATCGAAATGGGAATCGTCGGTTTATGCACAGGGGTTACAAGCCTGGTTATGAAGATGACTATGCTAAGCAAGTTAAAACATTGATTCGCGAATAAGAATGATTTTGAAAGGTTGCCACATGAAGATCCGCTTACTGACTAGATTTGTTGTTATTGCACTGTTGTCTACGATGGGCGTTGCCTGTGCGGACTTTAAACCCTGGGTAAAACCTTACGAGCGGGACAACCTGGCAGACCCTATTATGAGCCTCAGCCGAAACGGCTTTGCCGATACCTATATGCATCACGTATATCAAGCGCGTGAAGGTGCCCGCGGTGCCGAAGGTGGAACGGGAGGTGGTTGTGGTTGTAACTAGGGTGCTCAAGCAAGCTGTCTCATCTCGACTGACTGTCCGGGCTTTGTCACTGTGTGGCGCCCTCGTTGGGACGCTCGTTGCCTCTAGTTTCGTGTCTGGAGCAACACTGCCTCCTGACTCTGTGGATTTGATGTATCACAACTATGATGGCGGTGGCATGAAAATTAATGGCCCGTCGCTGTTGGTTCGAAAGAGTATTGGTCCTCAAGTCTCCGTGACAGGGCACCATTACGTTGATTCGATTTCGGCGGCGTCTGTCGATGTCATCGCCTCCGGAGCGAGCGAGTACGAAGAAGAGCGTACCGAGATGAGCGGCGGTGTCGACTTTCTATATGAAAAAGCGATTCTAAGTGCGGGCTATACTAATAGTTCGGAAAACGATTACGAAGCGAACACTGCTTACTTTGGCATTGCGCAAGATTTTTTTGGCGACCTCACCTCACTTTCGTTAGCGTATGCGAGAGGCTGGGATGATGTGGGTAAGCGGGACCAGGACCGGAGCGAATTTGAAGAAGCGAATCGACAGAACTACAAGTTAGGCGTGACTCAAGTACTCACCAAAAATGCCATTATTGGACTAGATGTTGATGTCATTACGGATGAAGGAAAATTAGAAAACCCTTATCGATCTAATCGCTTTATCGACCCCGGTGATGCAACAAATTTTTTGGTACAGGAAGAAAACTATCCCGACACGCGAACGAGTACAGCGTTTGGTTTACGTGGAATGTATTACTTGCCGTATCGCGCCTCAATAAAAGCAGAGTATCGATATTTTAACGATAGCTGGGATATTCAGTCCCACACCTATGACATTGCCTACAGCCATGCTTTTCAAGAGAGCTGGATATTTGAGGTGAGCTATCGTCTATACACCCAAGATCAAGCTGAGTTTTATTCCGATTTATTTCCGTTCGCAAATTCACAAACTCATTATGGTAGAGATAAAGAGCTTAGTACCTATGACGGTACGACCATTGGTTTTGGCGTAAGTTATGAAATTAAGCAAGGTGTTATCCCCTTTGTTAAGCGCATGCAATTCAGCTTGCAGGGAGATTACCTAGACTACCAATACGAAAACTTTCGAGACGTCACGGCGGAAGGTAGTTTTCTGCCGGGCGACGAGCCCCTATATCAATTTGATGCATGGGTGACGCGTACGTCACTCATAGTGGAATTTTAACAGGACCATTGCACATGAAAATTACGCATCCTCATCACCTTGTTTCTTGCTGGTCTAAAGGCGTCTTTATTTGCTTGTTAGGATTGGCAAGCAGTAGTTTCGCGCAAGAGCCACCACAAAACCCTTTACAAAACTCTGAGACAGTCGCCGATAGTGCGGAGCTCGCGGGCGCTGCAGTAGCTAACGATGAAAACCTTAATGCTGAGACTGAAATTGATCAAACCCAGCCAGTAGCACTGAGTTTAGAAGAGTTGAAGAAGAAAGTTATTCGACTTAATCGTGACTTATTTATCCTAGAAGAAGATTTATTGTTCCCTGCCAATACGCAGTTTTCTGTATTTTTGAGCGTGGACACCGGTCAGTTCCTGCGCTTGGATAGCGTCAAATTAAAATTGGATGATGAGGTCGTTGCGACGCACTTGTATACAGATCGTCAAACCAAGGCACTCCATCGTGGCGGCATGCAGCGCTTGCACATGGGGAATTTGAAAACGGGTGATCATGAAGTGACGGTTTTTGTAGAAGGGCTGGGTCCGGATAGTCGTCATTATAAGAAGGCAGCCTCCTTGAGTTTCGAAAAGGGTACCGACTTAAAAGCGCTCGAAATTCGGGTGAGAGATCAGTCAAATGATTATCAACCTCATGTCAGCATCGTCGAGTGGGATTAATCCAACTATGGTGATCGGACAAACGATTAGACAGATTTGTTGGCGCATAAGACGTAGGTGCTTACCCTGTGTTTTGTTGGGCGCGGCGTTGGGGTTGCAGAGCGCCCAGGCTGACATTGACTACCCAGCACAAGCGAAAGACCTCTTGTACGGTGAGGCATTGTTCCACTATTACCAGGGGCAATCATTTGAAGCACTGACTCTACTGAATGTCGCAAAAGAACGCGGCGGAATTAAAGGACATGCGGATCACCCTCTGCTGGTAGAGGGTGGTCTTCTCCTGGCTTACGGTATGGTCAATGAAGCGCAGTCACACTTTGAGTCAGTATTAGCCGAAGAGCTTGAAGCACGCGTGCCGGCGGGCGTTCGAAACCAAGCTTGGTTTTACCTAGGTAAGGTTCATTATTTAGCGCAGGATTTCAGCTCGGCAGAGGCTGCATTCTCACGCTTGGATCTAGAGCAATTAGCTGACGACAGCCCGGAAAACGCCGAAGAGCTTGTTTATCTCAGGGCTCAACTGAAGCTGAAAAGTCCAGGCGTTCATGATCTTAATGCGCTTGGGATCGACTCCTTCCCCGAAAACTCCTTGTTTAGTGTTTACATACGCTATAACCAAGCCTTACTGACAGAGCCTAATCAAGTTAATGAGGTGGGCTCACGTGAGAGTTTAGAAAAGCTATTAGCGTCTTTGAAAACGCTTTCTCTTGAGTCGGATGAAGACAAGCGCGAGCGAGACTTGTTAGGTGACCGTATTCGCCTAACGCTAGGTCAACTCTGCCTTGAAGGGAAAGATTACTCTCGGGCGGCCGGACATCTTAAAAAGGTTTCTTTTGATAGTCCGTTCTCCGAGCAAGCCTTATTTAATTATGCCGTTGCTATGGCGCATAACAAAGAATACTCGTTAGCGCTGTCGGCTTTGAATCGTTTGCGCGATACCTACTTGTTTACGCCTTGGTTGCAGCAGGTGCCTTATGCACTGGCCTATCTATATGAGCAAATGGGCGAGCCAAGTTTGGCGCTGCAAGCTTATCAAAGTGCTGGGGCGCACTATGATTTGCAGCTAGAACAACTATTGCAGCAGCAAAGTGAACTCAACGAGGAAAAGTTACTGCTGGCGATAGCGACCCCAAATGTTGAGGCTGACGCTAGCGCTCTTATTGATGACGATCAGACTAACGAAACAGTCATGGGCAGCCGCGAATTGCAACTTGGCGCCGGCCATGTTGAAAACGATGCTTATGGGCGTATCAATGTGTATCCGTCGGATTTCAGTATTGCTGAACTATTATCGGGCGAGCGTTTCCAGTGGGGCTTGCGAGACTTGCATGAACTCTACAAGCTAGGGGATTCTTTGTCTGTGTGGGATAAGCGCTTGGCGTCGTTTGAATTGATGCTGGAAACGCGTGAAACGCAGCGTAATGAGCGTTTACGAGTGGTCGAAAAAGAGCTGGAGGCGCAGCAGGCGGCTCATTGGATAGAGCAGCAGAGTGCTTATGAAAAAGTTATTAACGCGGCTTTAGCGGAAGAGAATATTGAGTTTTTCATGGATGAAGCCCAGATGGAATTTGCTCAACAGATCCGCAATGTTAGACAAACCCTCTCTGTATTGTCAAACGATGAAGATAAAATTGAATATGAACAAAAACTGTCAAGAATCGAAGGGTACTTTACCTGGTGGATCGCTGACCGGTACGGCGTTAACCGTTGGGCTGCACAATCAGAACTGAAGCAGTTGGGTCGTTCGATGGAGGAGTTCGTACTTCGTCATGCCAAGCTAAAAAGCGAGTTGGCGAATAATTCCTTCCAACATGCATTGGTTGCCCGGGTCGATAGCGCAAAAAGTAGATTGACTGAAATTAGACAGCAGTTGGCGCTAGGCTTGGCTAACGTGCGCGAGAGACTTTTGACGCAGGTGCGCGAGGAGCTTGGAAGACAGTCGGGTGAGGTAAGTCGTTACCGTTTGGCGTCACGTCATGCACAGGCACGCATTGCAGACTCTATTTATCGAGATGACCAAGAATTATCTGTTGGAGAAGAGAGTTCACCAAACATCTCGTTACCTCCAGCTCAAAGTAAGGCTGAGGCTCAGTCGGCGGATTCAGCGCTGGAGGAGGCTCCATGATAACAAGAGCAATGAGGCAGTCGTTCTGGTTAATGCTGGTGCTGGGTTTGAGCGGGTGCCAGATGTTTGAAACGACGCCGGAACAGCCGCAACTTGACCCGACGCGGCTTGAATCGCTTCAACCAAGTGATATTGAACCAGCGGTATTGTCGAGCAGAGTCGATGAGCCACTCGATGTTCAAGTTGTTATTGATAACTACACTCGATTACTGCCTCTCCTGACAGATCCAGAGGAGCAATTAAGTGTGCTTCATCGCCTAGCAGACTTGAAACTAATAAAGGGTGAAGAGTTAATGGCAGACCAAGCCATTGATGAGTTGGATGTCGCGGTCAGTGCCTATGAAGGCTTACTTGCGAAATACCCTGACCGAGAGGTCAATGATCAAGTCTACTACCAGTTGGCGAAAACCCACGACCTAAAAGGTAATGTTGACGAACATTTGCTTACCTTGAATGCTTTGATTGAGCAGTTTCCTGAATCTGTTTATGCCACGGAAGTGCAATTTAGACGAGGCGAAATCCTGTTTACATTGGGCCATTATCGCTCTGCTCAACAGGCTTTTCAGTTTGTGATTCATCAGGGCGCATCACCGTTTTTGATGAATGCTAATTATATGAAAGGGTGGAGCTTATTTAAGCAAAATGCTTATAAGAAGTCCTTGCTAGCCTTTGCTGATGTATTAGATATGGCGATGCCGAAAAGTATGGCCTTAGCGGATGTTGAGTCTAGACATCGTACGATGGTTGAAGACCTATTTCGTGTGATGGGGCTATCGTTTTCTTACTTAGGCGGAGCAGATGCGCTTGAAGAGTTGTTTGCGACAACGGGTCCTAAGGCCTACGAAATCGTTGTTTACGATCGATACAGTGATTTGCTAATCGGGAAAGAACAGTACACCGATGCCATTGAAGTCTATCAGCGATTTATTGCACTTCATCCGTTGAGTTTATGGGCGCCTCGCTATCAAGTTAACGTGATTCATACGCTTCAAAAAGCAGGTTTTAAAGCCAATATTCTCGAAGAGAAGGTGCGGTTTGTAGATGAGTACGGGCTGGGAAGTCCGTATTGGTTTGATAACCAAGACAAAGATTTAACCTTCGTATACAGCCAGCTGGAGCTGCTGTTGCCAGAGCTTGCTAATCGTCATTACGTTATTGCTCAGCGCAGCGCGAAGACAGGAGAGCGTACTAAGAGCCAAGCTAACTATTCGCAAGCCGCGAAGTATTATCAAGCGTTTGTCGATACGTTTCCTTCGCATGAAAATACGGCTAACTCATTGTTCTTGTTAGGTGAGTGTCATGTTCAGCTGGGTAATTGGGCCTTCGCAATCGGCGCTTTTGAAGCGGCGGGTTACGACTTTCCAGACTATGAAAATGCAGCCGAGTCGGCTTATGCGGCAATTTTGGCTTATCGCGAGTTTGCAAAAACTTGGTCTCCCGAACGTCCAGAGCAGTGGTATGAAAACCGTCAGCGTCAGCAGCTGAACAGATTATTGTTTGTTAGGCAACATCACGCAGATAAGCGTGCTGCGGATGTACTGTATGTCGCCACGCAGTTTGCCTTCTCTGAAAAGCGTTATGAGCAAAGCATTGAACTAGCCGATCAACTGTTAGTGTGGTTGCCAAGTCCAACACCCACTGTATTGTTGGAAACCAAAATTATCAAAGCGCACAGTTTGTACGCGTTGCAAGATTACCTTCGTGCTGAAGGGGCCTATGCGTCTGCTTTAGCTGCGCTAGGTAAAGGCGATAAGCGTAAGCCTGCATTGATTGAGAACCTTGCCGCGACAGTATTCAGGCAAGCCGAGGGTCGTCTATTGGCAGGAGACAAACAAGGCGCAATTTTAGAGTTGTTGCGTGTGGGGCAAGTCGCGCCAACGTCAACGCTGCGAACCAACGCAGAGTATGATGCGATTGC
Organism: uncultured Oleiphilus sp.; assembly: GCA_913020045.1. Taxonomy (GTDB): domain Bacteria; phylum Pseudomonadota; class Gammaproteobacteria; order Pseudomonadales; family Oleiphilaceae; genus PZPK01. The sequence goes on along the minus strand of CAJWBE010000017.1, from coordinate 9,231 downwards.
CTACCTCGTTGAGTTGAAAAATTGGTCATCCGCGATCGAGCAAATGAAACTGTTTCGTGGTCGCTATCCACAGCATCTGCAATTAAATACCTTAGTTCCTAAGATGGCGTTGGCTTACCGAGAGACCGAACAATGGGAGTTGGCAGCCGATGAGCTGAAGGTAATGATATCGCTCGCTAAAACAGAGAAAGAAAAACAGGAAACGTTGTTCATTGCCGCTGAGCTATACGACAGAGCGAAGAATGTCGATAAAGCCATTGATAATTATCGTAGCTATGCCAACACCTATCCAGAGCCCGCAGACGTTTATATGGAGGCGGCAAACCGTTTGGCTGAGATTTATGAAGAGAATGACGAGCCTATTAAACGCCGGTTTTGGTTAGCGAAGATGATGAAAACAGTCGATCGATTGGGGTCAAAGGCGGATGACAGAATGATTTACTTGGCAGCGTCTGCTTCGTCAGTGTTGGCGAACGATGCATTTACTCGCTATAAGGCGATTAAGCTTAAGTTGCCATTGAATGTCACGATGGTTAAGAAAACAAAAGCGTTGGAAAAAGCGATGGCCGCATTCAAGAAGACTGCCAGCTATGGGGTCTCTTCGTTTGCTACTGAGGCTGGTTATCGTATGGCAGATATCTATGCGCAGTTGAGCCGTGACTTAATGGACTCAGATCGTCCAGGTGGTCTTAACGCACTCGAGCTTGAGCAGTATGAAATTCTGCTGGAGGAACAGGCCTTTCCTTTTGAAGAGAATGCCATCGATATTCATGAGCAGAATGCGAGTCGAAGCTGGAGTGGTATTTATGATGAGTGGGTTAAGAATAGCTTTATTTCGCTGAAGGAGCTTTTGCCAGGTCGTTACGACAAAGCGGAATTAAAGCAGGAGCTAGCCGATGTCTTTGAGTAAATTGTTGCCAGTTTCATTTTTCACTCGCACAAGCCTAACCGAGGGTTTTTCCTTGGCGAGTAAGTATTTCTCGTGCAGCTTGTTGGTCTTACTGATGGCAGGTTGTTCTCAGCTTTCAAAAAAAGAACCGATAGCGTCGGATGCCGATGTGCTGAAGCAGAAAGAAAACTCGCGTCTTGAGCAACAGTTCATTGCCGCACTAAACATGCAACGTGAGGGCCAGTTAGAGGATGCGAAAGAGGCTTATATAGAAATTTTGGAAGCCCGGCCCGCGCTGATTAATCCGCGTTTTAATTTGGCGCAGATTGCGTTGTTGGAGGAAAAGAATGACGATGCTGAGGCCGCGCTAGCCGAAGTTCTCAAGCAGAAACCTGATCATAAACAGGCGCTTAATTTAAAAGGTGTACTGGCTAGAGAGTCGGGAAAGTTTGAGGCGTCAGAGGCGTTTTATCGACAGTCATTGGCGGCAGACCCTAGCTACCTGCCAGCTATTCGCAATCTAGCGATACTGCTTGACCTGTATTTAGGCCGTTTACAAGAAGCTTTGCCACTCTATGAGCAATATCAGTCTATGTTAGATAAACCAGATTCTCAGGTGAAGGACTGGATTTTCGACCTCAAGCGGCGTTTGGAGGATGGAGCATGATCGATAAACTCAGTTTAGTTGAGCTTAATTGTCGAGCGATATGTGGCGTTTTGCTAAGCGCTGTTATGGTGCTTGGATTTCAGACGGCTTGGGCCGAAGATGAAATTATTACCATTGAAGGCGCTAAAATTAGAGGGAATCAAGAACTTCCTACGATTCTTTATTTGGTGCCATGGCAGAATCCTGAGATTCAAGGGATTGAGGCTCCTGAGAGAAATTTCGCTGTTCAGCGAGGACTAGAACCATTAGAAAGAACTGAATTTCAACGACTTATTGGGTATCATGAGCAATTCATGAAGAGCCCAAAGCTCGACGTGAAGCGTTAGAAATAGAGGGCGATTAATGCGCCCAGCTCAAATACGTGTTTATCCAGTGTTTTTATCTGATTAAGATGACGCGTGTCACATTTTGTTTGTGCAAGGATCGCCATGAACACAAAACGCAACAAAAAGCACATTAGATATCACCGCAATTTCTTCTTGTTCGTTCTACACTTTTTCACATTGTCGTAATTTATCGCTATTGAGCTGTATTTAGCGCAGGGCAGTGAATTTCTTTTTGAATCAATCATCCTACAGGAGTGACCACGCAATGATTGAGACCACTATCCGCTTTTTCCAAGAGGGCGGTTTCTTCATGTATCCGATTTCAATTGTATTGTTAGTGGGCGTCATAATCGCCGTTGAACGATATACCTATCTCACCATTGCAAAGCGAAGTAACCGAACCGTTTTCGATAAGTTATATGGAATGATCCGAGGCAAAGAGTTAAACGGCGCATTAAAGTATGCGTCTGACTCCGATAGTGCCATGGGCACAATGGTCGGAGCTGGTTTACAGCGATTAGCGCGCAAACAACCACGTGAAGAAATTGAGTATGCGATGGAAGAGGGGCTGCTTGAAACAATGCCTCGTCTAGAAAAACGAACGCAGTATCTCGCGACACTTGCTAACGTTTCCACTTTACTTGGTCTGCTCGGAACCATTATTGGCTTGATCGCAGCGTTTACGGCCGTGGCATCGGCAGACCCTGCTGAAAAAGCGTCTTTGCTCTCGCAAAGTATTTCTGTGGCAATGAACACAACCGCATTTGGTTTGATTGCGGCGATTCCTTTATTGCTGATTCATTCTGTATTGCAGACCAAGACTAACGAAATCGTTGATAGTTTTGAGATGGCAGGCGTCAAGGTCATGAACTTGATTAGCGAACGCTCGTCGGCGCCAGTTCGTCAGGCGGCAAAACCTCAAGAGCCGACGCTTGGTGCGCAAGCCGCTCCGGCTGTTTGAAGTAATTATCGCGTGAGCGGGAGTAGGCTATGAAACGTCGATTACGACGCCATCAAGCGGAAGCAGATTTAGACATTACTGCGTTCATGAACCTCATGATCGTGTTGGTGCCTATTCTGTTGATCAACATGATCATCGCACATACCTCAGTGCTGGAGTTAAACTTTCCAGATGCGGCGAATTCGTCCACTGATCTGGATAAAGCGCTTCAGCTCCAGGTGATTATCCTCGAAGATCAGTTAGTTGTTTCAGATAACAAGGGTGGGGTGATTAAGCAGATTCCTAGCCGCGACAAGGGCTATGACTTTGATTTGCTTGGCCGTGTCATGCAGGACATCAAAGCACGCGTTCCTGAGAAGAAGGACATTACTATTATGGCTATGCAGAATACCTCTTATCAGACCTTGGTCACGGTCATGGATACGGTGCGAGCATTTCAGACGGTATTGGCAGGCAGTGTGGTTTACGCAGAGTTATTTCCTGAGGTTTCCATCGCGGATGCTCCGAACATAGTGGGTGAGAGCGACAATGTTGCGAACAAAGACCACATGGAACAAAGCAAGGTGAAATCATGAAAGAGTCTGCCAAGGCTAAACGGATTCAACGGCATCAGCGTCGTGGGAAGAACCAGAGCAAGCTGAACCTTGTTTCGTTGATGGATATTTTTACCATTTTGGTTTTTTTCTTGATGGTTAACTCTTCTTCCGATGTTCAAGTTCTTAACCAGAATAAGAAAATCGAATTACCAGTATCGAATGCCGACCAAATGCCTAAAGAAGCGCTTGCGCTTGCAGTGACGGGCGAAAATATTTTGGTAGGTGGTCGACCCATCGTAAAAGTCGCTGATATGCGTGCTTTTGACGGCGATGTTGAGCCCCTTTTAAAAGCGGAGCTTGACTATCAATCGGCGAGAGCTCGCTCTCCAGCGCCAGATGCAGGGCGCCCTATCACGATTGTTGCTGACAAAGAACTGCCTTATGAGTTGCTAAAGAAAATTATGTCGACTTGCGTTGATGCGGGTTATGCGAGCATTTCGCTAGCCGTTAGTCGCCAGGTTGCACAGGAGGCTTAATCGTGATTTTTGTACGCCAAGGCTTACCGTGGAATCCCGAGAAAGGGGAAAAGCGCCGACTAATCCGCATTATGGCGGCAGTGGTGCCAGTGTTTTTGCTTGTGGCTGTGTTTGTAAGCTTGACCAACCTGCCTGAGCAAAAGCGCGAAGAGTTGGAAAAACTTCCACCACAACTGGCAAAAGTAGTTCTTAAAAAGAAAGAGTTACCAAAGCCTATTATCAAGAAAAAAGAAGAGAAGAAACCCGAGCCAAAACCCGAGGAAAAAGTTGCTGAGAAACCTAAGCCCAAGAAAAAACCGGAGCCTAAGGTAGCCAAAAAACCTAAGCCGAAACCGAAGAAGAAAGACGTAAAACTGGCGCGGGAGAAAGCAAAGAAGTCTGGTTTACTTGCAATGAGCTCGCAGCTATCAAAGCTAAGCGCTTTAGCTGACACAGTTAAATTGGATACACCGAAGACGATTACGGCTAAACCTATTGCCCGTAAGGTGAATGATAAACTTGCTTCACGAGCGACTTCTGCCCAACGTAGCGCTGGTGTGGATGAAACCCAGTTAACAACCGAAACGCAATCATTGAGCTTAGCGTCTCGCGCTGTGACTGAAGTAGCTGAGGCCGATGAAGTGTTTGCAGCAGTGGTGGAAGAAGAGGCGGCCCAACAAGTCGTCGCAGGGCGATCGACGGAAGAAATACGTCGCACAATGGATGCTAATAAATCAGCAATACAACGGATTTATGATCGCGCGCTTCGCAAAAAACCATCGTTACAGGGTTTGATTACGCCACTCTTAGTGATCGAAGAGTCGGGTGCGGTTTCTAGCTGTAAGATGGAAGAGAGCACGCTTAATGAGCCTGACCTGGAATCGAAAATCTGTAATCGCTTATTGCTGGTTAATTTTGGTGATAAATCTGGCGCACAACAGCAGAAATTTCGTTACTCCTTCGAACTATTCCCAAGCTAACATTAAACGGAGGCGCTCATAAACTTGAGCGCCTTGCTTGGCACATCCGTAATGACGCTATCCACACCTAAGTGCCGCAGTTCATTCATTCTTTTTAAATCATTTATCGTCCAGACCGAGCAATGTAGGCCTTTTTGTCTGGCATCATGCACTCGTTTGGCCGAGACAAGCTTGTCACTTAGGCATAGATAGTCGCAACCGAGTGCGGTAGCCGATTTAACCGGGTCATAAAGTCGACTTTCGGCAACGAGTCCAGTCGACGATCGTGTGCTTCGTTTTTTGACCTGCTTGAGAAACCATCGGTTTGACGATGTGATGGTTGCTCGCTTTTTTAAATCGAAAGCGCTGATAAAGTGAACAAGTTGCTCAGCAACAATCGAAAGACGTAACCGGCTATCGGTTTTGACTTCAAACTGCCAGTGAGAAACATCGGGAAGAGCTTCGACAACGGTTTTTAACGCAGGAATAGGGCAAGGTCGGGGCCAGCCGGGTGTGTTAAGTCTTGCATCAAAATTGCTGAGTTCTTGTGCCGTGAAGTCGGTCATTCGACCGCGGTGTCCGGTTGTGCGTTTCAGCGTGGTGTCGTGAAAAACTATAAGCTGCTTGTCTTGGCTTAGCTGCACATCGAGTTCAAAGTGACGGCAGCCATGCTGATAAGCATGGACGAACGACTCAAGTGTGTTTTCGGGTGCTTCATTGCGAGCGCCCCGGTGGCCAACAATGATCATGGTCTGGCTCTATTCGTGAGGCTTGATCGATAACTTCGCTTCAATAAAGCGAGCGTGCTCAACATACAAAAGGTCGGCTGCACGCCGAATAATATGCTCTTCATAGCGGTCAATCTGGCCGTCGGCGTAGGCGACGCGCCACATCGACTGAATGACTTGATACTTTTTAGGCTCATCGAAGTTTTCATTGATCAGCGAGGTGAACTCATATAGAGACGTCGCGTGGTCTGCTTTTTGTTTCGCTTCTTGGACGAGCATTTTGACTGTCTCTGGGTCTAGCTCAAAATGCTGTTCGGCGTATAGCTGGATCGCGGACAGTTCATCCTTGTCTAAGGAGTGATCCGCTTTAGCCGTTTCCAGCATCATGACTAAGCAGGCAAGGCGAATGGATTCGTCGGACTGTTCTACTGAATCGTGCTTTGTCGCAGCAAATAGTTTCTTTAGTTTTTCAATCAAGATAGTCGCTCTCTCATTAGGTTCTCAAGCTTTACTTGGTCCTCCGCAAATTTTCGAATGCCTTCTGCAAGTTTTTCAGTCGCCATGGCGTCATCGTTATGCTGCCAGCGGAACGATGACTCAGTTAACGGCGTTGGCTGTTCTGCGCCGAGTTTGCTTGGCGACAGCACGCGTTTGAGCTCTCCTGGGTCATTATCTAACTTTGCGAGCAGGTCTGGACTGATTGTTAGTCGGTCGCAACCAGCAAGCTGTTCGATTTCATCGAGATTTCTAAAGCTAGCGCCCATTACAATGGTTTGATAACCGTGTGACTTATAGTAGTCGTAAATCTTAGTGACAGAAACGACACCGGGGTCTTCATCGGCCGGATATGATGCTTTGCCGGTGCTGGCTTTGTACCAATCAAGAATTCTGCCAACAAATGGCGATATTAGATAAGCGCCAGCTTCTGCGGCTGCGACTGCTTGGGCGAAACTAAACAAGAGCGTCAGGTTACAGTTAATGCCTTGGCTCTCAAGAATTTCAGCCGCTTTAATTCCTTCCCAAGTTGACGCTATTTTGATTAGCACCCTGTCTCGCGTAACGCCTTGTGCTTCGTACAAGCTAATCAATTGTTTGGCTTTTTCAATCGTGGCGGCGGTATCAAATGATAGTCGGGCATCGACCTCCGTAGAGATACGACCCGGAATGACCTGAAGAATTTCTTTTCCGATCGAAACGGCTAGGTGATCGCACGACAGGGCTGCTTGTGCGTCAGTGCCGGTAACCTGATCTCTGGCATATGATGCTGAGGCATTTAATAAATGTTGATACTGTGCCATCGCTGCGGCTTTAAGCAGTAAAGAGGGGTTGGTGGTTGCATCAACCGGTGTCCATTGCTTAATTGCTTCGATATCGCCGGTGTCTGCGACAACCGTTGTCATTTCTTTTAACTGCGTAAGTTTACTGGCCATTTTATATCTTCTTTTGGTGTTCTTAATGGGTATGTCTTAGCTTAAAGAGTCAATGATTTAGCAGTGAAACGCAAGTAGGGTAAATCCCAAAAACTTCATAAGTATGAAGAAGTTTTCAAAGTTTTTAATGGTGTCGGGAGTGTTTGGTTACTCTTTGACCAAATCGAGTGCTCGACGCAGTACGCCGATGTCCGCTCCCGGTAAGTGCGCGTTTTCACTGATATACCGGCGAAACTGTTTTCCACCCGGCTGTCCATGAAAGATACCGAGCAAATGACGGGTCATGTAGTTTAGTTTCTGTCCTTGGCTTAGCTGGTTTTCTAAATAGGGATACATCGCTTCAATGACACTTTTTCGGCTGTAGTGTGGTGAGCATTCATCGTCATAGATTTCGGTGTCGATCTCGGAGATTAGCCATGGGTGTTGATATGCTTCTCTGCCGACCATGACCCCGTCAACATACTTAAGATGCGTTTGGCAATCTGCTAATGTTTTTATTCCGCCGTTAATAATAATTTCTAAGTCGGGGTAGTGCTGTTTCATCCGGTACACCCTGTCATAGTTTAGCGGTGGGATTTCTCTATTTTCTTTAGGGCTTAAGCCATCGAGAATCGCTTTTCGTGCATGGACAATAAAGGTTTGGCAGCCAGACTCTTTCACCGTGCCAACGAAATCCACTAAGAACTGCTCTGAGTCGAACTCGTCGATTCCAATACGGTGCTTAATCGTGACCGGAATATCGCATGTTTCACGCATCGCAGCGATACAGTCTCGCACTAATTCGCCGTGCCCCATAAGGCAGGCCCCGATCATATTGTTTTGAACGCGATCGCTTGGACAGCCAACGTTGAGGTTGACTTCGTCGTACCCTCGCTCTTCCGCGATTTTTGAACATTTAGCGAGGTCTTCAATACTGCTGCCGCCTAGCTGCAGCGCAATAGGGTGCTCTTCTTCGTTGTACGCTAAGTGACGCTCCTCGTCGCCAAAGATAATCGCCCCCGTTGTCACCATCTCGGTATACAACAGCGTGTGGCGGCTCATTAGGCGCGCAAAGTAACGATAATGGCGGTCTGTCCATTCCATCATGGGCGCGACAGAGAATTTTCGATTAATCGGCGATTCGAGGGGCATTGAAATGAGATTTACCTGGTTAGTATTCGTAAAACTGACGTTGGCAGCGAAAAAGCTCCACCAAGAAATACGTCTATTTTAGGGGACATTAAGCCAAGGGTACACTAGCCGATAACAACATTTTTCGAGTAGATTGATTCAACTAATAGGTTTTATTTGATCAGGGTTGTTTTTGAACTCAGATTTTAGAGGGAAGCAGCGCTACTTAGTGACCGCAAAGGGCGGTTAACGGAAGGTGCTTAGGTGGAGTTCGCGCACCAGGAGAGAATTTCGGTGCGCGAATGATCGATTGAACTAAGACTTTTGCTGACGTCTAGAAAACACAAGGCCAACTAAGCCTAAGCCGAGTAGGGCAAGCGTGCCTGGCTCGGGAACGCCTACCGCATTCAAGTTGTCGGTAGATACCGCAAGCCATGTGGCGCCGTCGTCAACGCTGAATCGTCCAGATTGACCGCCATTACAACAGCCTTCAGCCCAAAATAAATCCAACGTATGCGTTCCTGAATCTAGGCCATCAATAACGGCTTCTAATAGTTCTGACCCACGGCTCCAGCGATAGCCCCACCAAAGGTCCGTCGTGTTTCTTTCAACAAGGTTGCCATCAAAATAAATTTCGCCGCCAAGGCCTGCGTCTGGAGAAAATTGAAACCACCAGTTTTGGCCCGCTTTTTCTTGAGAAACATCGAAGCTGATATTGAGGTGCGAGTGCTGAGCATGCTTACGGTCAGGACGTTGAGGAAGCACCTTTGTAAACGTCGTCAGGTCTCGGCTGCGAACTTCTGTGCTTTGCGCGTTCCATGACGATTGATAGTCCGTTTTGTCGACGCCTGCATTGGTAGTTCGGTTATCGTAAGTAATAACCGAGGCTGACACACTTATACTGGTCAAAATGCCAAGCGAGAGCGCTAGAAGTCTTTTCGTCATTGTCTTTCCATTCCTTATTTGCATCTTTGATGTGAAGATGCGGGCTAATTTCTTGTCTGACTATAAAACTAGGGCATAGGGTCTTGTAAGTAAAACGCAGAGGGCCGAAAAGTGAAGTCTATTAAAATGGTTTACAATTCAGCGTGATACGCGGGCATTTTGGGT
>CAJWBE010000016.1 GCA_913020045.1 uncultured Oleiphilus sp. | reverse complement strand
CTTAAAGGTCTTTCTAGAATACTGTGGCTTGTCATATAGTTGTAACAATAGATCGTTGTAATAACTGTCCAAAAGTAGTGGCTACGTTTGTATTGCTTAGCCACGATAAGTGTTAAAGAGCGAAGGTGTGACTGATGGCAGAAAAAACGGTGCTGATTGTGGATGATGAGGCGGCCATACGCGAGATGATAGCGGTTGCCTTGGAGATGGCTGATTACCACTGCCTAGAAGCGGCGAACGCGCGCGATGCATATATGTCAATCGTCGATCATCGGCCTGACATGATATTGCTGGATTGGATGCTGCCTGAAACTAGTGGAATTGAGTTAGCTCGTCGGCTTAAGCGTAACGAAGACACTGCGGACATCCCTATTATTATGTTGACCGCGAAGTCCGACGAAGATAATAAAGTGCAAGGTCTTGAAGTCGGCGCTGACGACTATATTACCAAACCGTTCTCTCCTAAAGAGTTGGTTGCGCGCTTGAAAGCGGTCCTGCGCCGCAGCACACCCATGGGTATTGAGACCGCCATAGATATCGACGGTTTAGTGCTCGACCCGGCTTGTCATCGAGTTACCTCTAACGGGCAGGCGCTGACGATGGGGCCGACTGAGTATAAGTTACTGCAGTTTTTTATGACCCACCAAGACCGTGTTTATGCGCGCGCGCAATTGTTAGATTTGGTTTGGGGTGGCAACGTTTACGTCGAGGAACGGACGGTCGATGTGCATATTCGTCGGCTGCGAAAAGCGCTGGGTTCTGAGCATGATTATTTGGTGCAAACGGTACGCGGTGCCGGCTACCGTTTTTCATCAAATATTGCACATTAATCTGCTAAGCTAAGCTGAGTATCCAGCCTTGAAGAGCAGTGAAATGCAAAAAAAAGCAGCGGGCCATGTCCAGTTTATCGCTTGGGCTCTCGCGATTTGTGTCTTGGTAGGCCTTCTTGTCGGAGAGCTGGCATGGGCTTTGGTCGTTGCACTTAGCGTTTATCTGTTTTGGTCCGTTCGTCAGGCTATACGCCTCCACCATTGGCTTTATCGTCAAGACAGCGCAGATATCCCCGAGAGTTTTGGTCTGTGGGGTGATTTGTTTGATGGTTTGCACCAAGTTCAGCAGCAAAATTTTCAAACACAGCAGCATTTAAAGTCTTTGATCGAGCGTGTCCGCGTGTCGACCAATGCCTTAAAAGAAGCCGTGGTGATGACCAATGGTGATGGGCAAATGGAATGGTGGAACGACTCTGCGGGGCGTTTATTGGGTTTTCGCTCGATTCAGGACCAAGGCCAGCTAATTACCAATTTGTTCCGAGATCCTGCGTTTAAATTTTACTATGAAACTAAAGACTACGATGATGCGCTTGAAATCGCGTCGCCGCTAGATCCGAATGTATTACTGCGGATCTACATTACCTTATTTGGCAAAGACGACCGCTTATTGTTTGCGCAAGATATCACTCGTATACATCAGCTAGAGCAAATGCGGCGCGATTTTGTGAGTAACGTCTCTCACGAAATGCGCACACCGCTGACGGTGATTCACGGTTACCTAGAAACATTAACGGACTCGCCTGATGCTCCTGCGAAATGGCTACGACCGTTGCGCTCAATGGCCGACCAGACGAGACGGCTCGATTTGTTAGTGAGCGATCTATTGTTGCTTGAAAAATATGAATTCCAAGGTAAACAAGGTGCATCACAGGCGGTAAATATTGAAACCCTACTGACCTTGATTTGTAGTGATGCCCAGCTATTAAGTGGTGAGCGTGAGCATGATATTGATTTGTCGTGCGAAACGGACGATTCGGTTTTTGGGGAGCAGAACCAGCTACGAAGTGCCTTCTCAAATTTGATTTACAATGCGGTTAAATATACCCCAGAGAAAGGCAGCATCAAGGTGCGTTGGTATAGTGATCAACGAGGGCTGCACCTTTCGGTTAAAGACAATGGCTGTGGCTTTGATCCGCTACACATTCCTCGACTGACGGAACGGTTTTATCGTGCAGACCCAAGCCGTAACAACAATACGGGTGGGTCTGGCTTGGGGCTTGCGATTGTGAAGCATGTGCTGATTAACCACGGCGCTACCTTAGAAATAAAAAGCCAAGAAAACCAAGGCAGCGAGTTTATTTGCCACTTCCCACTAGAGGCAGCAGCCCTTCCGCGTCAACAGAGCGCTTAGGCGGGTATTCACTTTTTTGTTAATGCGGTATTGGTGTTTGGCAGGCAAATGTCATTAGACGTATTGCGCCCTTGTTGTTGCGAGACCCAAAATGCGGTCGCTCCGCAAACGGCAGCGGGGAAGGTGATCAAATTCACAATCGGAATCAGTGTTAGACCAAAGGTGAATGCGCCAAAGCCGAGCGCTGCCGAACGGTTTTTACGCAAGTAAGTAAGCGTGTCAGGAAAACTCAATTGGTTATTGTCGGCCGGATAATCTAGGTATTGAATGGCCATCATCCATGCTGAAAAAATTATCCAAACGACCGCGACAATGGCGTTAAGTCCGGGGACCAAGCCCAGTAGCAATAGCGCGATAACTCTCGGCAAATAGTATAATATTTTTTGAAATTCTCGCATGACAGTGCGGGGAATTATTTTGACCAATTCTCCCCATTCAAATGCACCGTCACCACTGCGGTTTCCTAGTCGCTCCTCGACCAATTCAGATAAGTAGCCATAAAATGGCGCGGCTAGCAGATTGGCGGCAGAAACAAAGCCATAGAAAATGACCATAATAATCGCGACCAGATAAATCAGCCAAAAGAACCACTCCATAAATGCTAACCATTCTGGCAACCAGCCCATTAAATAGCCCATCCAGCCGGTAAACATACTTTTTGCCCACATGATTAATAGGCCAAATAGTGCGATGTTGACGGTGACAGGAATGAGCACAAACAGGCGAAAGCCGGGTTGGAATAGCAGACGAAAGCCTTCCATAACATGGGCTGAACCGCTAAAAAAATTCTGAATCATAATGTACCTTGGTGAAGTGACCACTATATACTTTGGGGCAGTGACACTTGAGAAATGTGATGACGGAAATTGAAGTAGTATATTCAGATAACAGCCTGATTGTTGTCAACAAACCCTCCGGTTTACTTTCGGTGCCCGGGCGAGGGCCTGATAAACAAGATTGTGTTATCTCGAGGTTGCTGGTGGCGTTTCCGAATGCGAAAGTCGTTCATCGTTTGGATTGTGCGACCAGTGGTTTAATGGTGTTGGCACAATCGTTAGAGAGCCAGCGTGAACTGAGCCGGCAGTTTCATGACAGAGAAGTTTCAAAAGAATATATTGCCTGCGTGCATGGGCACTGCTTGGAAGAGGGTGAGGTTAACTTGCCGCTGATGACAGATTGGCCCAATAGACCGCGCCAAATGGTCAGTGAAGATGGCAAGGCGGCGCAAACGTTTTATCAGCGCGTTGCGCTTGAGCAGGTTTCAGGTTTGCCTATTAGCCGAGTTGTTCTCACGCCAGTGACAGGGCGTACTCACCAATTGAGGGTACATATGCTATCGATCGGTCATGTCATTATGGGTGATAAACTCTATGCACAGGGCGTCGCTCGCGATGCGGTTGAGCGCTTGCACTTGCATGCGACTCGGCTATCAATCAAACAGCCAGAAACGCAGGAATCAATGGAGTTTGTGTCTGATGCTCCGTTCTAGTTTGTTGGTCGTGAGTCGCTTGGTGTTTTATTGCGCTATTTTGGGTGGGTGCTACCTCGCTTTTTCTCCGGGAGGCAATAGCCTTCACAATCACTTTAACGACAAACTGATGCATGCGGTTGGTTTTTTTGTGATGACGGTATTGGCGCATTTAGCGCACCCGACGGTGTGGCGAAAGTGGCCGGTCTTTGGGTTGATCGTGTTTGGCTTAGCGATAGAGCTGGTACAGGGTTACTTGCCTTACCGTAGTTTTTCAATGTGGGATTGGGCAGCGGATATTTTAGGTATCGCCATCTATTTGGTCGTGGCGCAGCACCCAGTTAATGCGATTCTTGCCAAGTATAAATACGGACTTGATTAAACTCTTCGAATTCATTGAGATCAGGGTGAGTGCGGCCCTCTATCGTGTCGACTAGTTTAAAGCCGTCTGCGGGTAATTCCTTCACGCGTGAATCAGCTAACAACATTTCTGAACACTTCGTTTTAAAAACCTCAAGTAAACCGTAGTTGTCTTTATCGTAGAGCACATCAGCCGCAACAATGACATCGACAGGTTCTTTTAGTCGCTGAAAGTCACTTAGCAAAGTCATGTTCACGTGGTTTGTGTCGGCATTCACACGCACAGCCTCCAGCGCGTCGTGGTCAATGTCGCAGGCGATGACTTCGGAGGCCTGTGCCATGGCCGCAGCAATCGCGACGACGCCAGAGCCACTGCCAAAATCCAATACCCGCTTTCCTTTAACGCACTCGGGATGACGCAAGATATATTGCGCCAATACTTGTCCGCTGGCCCAGCAGAACGACCAGTATGCAGGCTCGGCTACAACGGCCTGGGCTTCGTCATGACTAATTGGCCCTTCTAGCACCGTTGTGTCATAGAGGTGAAGGCTAATGCTTGGGGTTAGAGGCAAGGGCGTGAGACAGAGTCGCGCACGGCTAAGTGTCTGTCTTAGCTTATCTTCGAGAGAGCCTGGTGAAGAAGTCATACATTTATTCGCAAATAGCTTGAACAGACGCAAAAATAACATAGGATGTCGCCTGTTAGTGTTTCTAACAGAACATAATTAGAGAATAACTAGGGGATTTCTATGGAAGACTTAATACAAGGGCATGATGTCGATAAATATGCAGACATGGCGATTGAAATGCTAATGAGTTATGGCCCGAAGGTCGTACTTGCTATTTTGACGCTTGTGATTGGTATGTGGATTATCAAGCGTGTGGTTAACACGGCAAATCGTCACTTTACCAGCCGTGCAGAAGCAACGCTGGGTCAATTTATCAGCAGTGTTGTGTCGGTACTGCTTAAGGCGATATTGCTGATTGCTGTCGCGTCAATGATTGGTATTGAGACTACGTCATTTATAGCAGTTCTCGGTGCAGCAGGTTTGGCAGTGGGTTTGGCGCTGCAAGGTTCTCTTTCAAACTTTGCGGGTGGCGTACTCATCTTGATGTTCAAACCGTTCAAAGTTGGCGATTTGATTGAAGCACAAGGTCACATTGCGACGGTGAAGGAAATTCAAATATTCAATACGATATTGAAAACTGCCGACAACCGTATTGTTATTATTCCAAATGGTAGCCTGTCGAATGGCAGCTTGGTCAATATCAACCAAGAATCAACGCGTCGTGTTGATATGGTGTTTGGCATTGGCTATGGCGATGATATTGATAAAGCGAAGTCTATTTTGACGACATTGGCAGACAATGACTCCCGTGTTCTAAAAGATCCTGCGTCGGTGATTGTGCTTGCAGAGCTAGCCGATAGTTCGGTGAACTTCAAAGTACGACTATGGGTGAATACAGCCGATTATTGGGGTGTTTATTTTGACATGCATGAAGCGGTTAAGAAGTCGTTTGATAGCCAAGGTATTAGCATTCCTTTCCCTCAGCAAGATGTGCATATGCATCAAGTGGCGTCTTAGTTAGCGCGCTGTGATAAACGCTTGCGGCGTCTTCGACGTACATCGCAAGCGTTTAATTTTTGAACAATTGTTAAAGTGGGCTCGTCGTCTTTGAAACTGTACATGGATTAAACCAATCTAATAATACGTTACCTTTTCTTACTTTCACTTGTGGCGGTGCGCGACTAAGCTGAAGAGACAGTAAAGTATTAAAAGAAAGGTGTTAAGCAGAAGCAGTTTCAAGACGAGCCATACGTTGCGTAAGGCTCAGACAATGACTCTTTAGAGGTTGTTACGATGCCGATTAAACAATTAAAACAATACCTTGATTCTCACGCAATTCAGTACGTTTCTCTAGAACATTCCGGTGCCTATACCGCCAAAGAAATTGCCGAGAGGGTGAATGTCAAAGGCGATCAAATGGCCAAAACTGTTATGGTTAATTTAGACGGTGCCATGTCGATGGTCGTTCTACCAGCCTCTTGTCGAATCCGCTGGGATCGCTTTATGAAAGCGATGGGGACTGAGCTGGTGTCTCTAGCCTCCGAAGACGAATTCAAAGATCGCTTTCCTGAATGTGAAGTGGGTGCGATGCCGCCATTTGGGGCGCTCTACGATATGCCCTTATATATGTACGAAGGATTTGATGATACGGGCGATATAGCGTTTCGTGCAGGCAGTCATCATGAGGTGGTTAAGATGAGTTTGCATGACTATGTGCGCTTAGCTCATCCGATGACGCTAACGGAAGGCTTCGCCAAGATTGGCGTTAAACGTCCTGATTGGCTTAAGCGTCGTAAGGCAAGCTAATAGCTTTGCGCGACGCCGTTAGGGGTGGCGCAAACGCTTAGCTACTGCAAATATAGAATCAAGTCCTGATAACCGCGCTGTATATGCAGTGCGCTGATTCGCCGTTGGCGCATACTGTGTTTCAGCTCTTCTAGGTTGCGCACGCGTTGGCGGTCTACACCATAAATGATGTCGCCCTTTTCTAGTCCAAGCCTTGCGGCATTTGAATTATTGGATAGTGTCAGAACACTCACCCCTACGGCTTCCTCTTCCCCCGATGGGATATAGTCTTTAAGCCGACTTCCGGTCAAGCGGGGGCTGACGTTTTCGCCTTCTGCTTCGGGTATTGGTATCGCCGCAATGTCGACCGAGAGTGAGCGGGTTTTTCCATTTCTCAGCACCGATAACTGCAAGCGGTCGCCTAGCGCTGACAAACCAATACGGTTGTGAATGTCGGTGGCGTTACGAACGGCTCTGCCATCGGCCTCAATAACAATGTCTCCGAGCATGAGGCCGGCTTTTGCCGCGGAACTGCCTTGTGCCACTTTTGAAACGACGGCTCCTTGGAATGTATCGAGCGAAAAGGCTTCGGCGAGTTCTGGTGTTAGGTCTTGAAAACGAGCGCCGATGCCTCCGCGGCGAACTTCGCCATACTGCACGAGCTGATTAACGATGGCTTGGGTGATGTCGGTGGGAATAGCGAAACCAATGCCGACATTGCCGCCTGCTGGCGCGATAATGGCAGAATTGATTCCCACCAAACGGCCGTTCAGGTCAATCAATGCACCACCAGAGTTGCCTGGGTTAATCGAGGCATCTGTTTGAATAAAATCTTCATAGCCTTGAATGCCCAGCCCATTTCTCCCCAGCGCACTGACGATGCCGCTGGTAACGGTCTGGCTTAGTCCAAACGGGTTCCCGATGGCAATGACGAAATCGCCGACCATTAGCGACCTGGCGTCGCCCAGTGGAATTGCCGTCAGCCCGCTTGCTTCAACTTTGAGTAGTGCAATATCGACTTTCTCGTCAGAGCCAATCAGTGTTGCTTTGAGGGTTCTGCCATCTTTGATGGTGACTTCAATATCATTGGAGCCAGCGATGACATGATGGTTGGTGACGATATAGCCTTGCTCTGCGTCGAATACGACTCCGGAGCCGGCACTATTTGCGCGACGTGTCTCTTCAATTTGATCAGGTAGGTCGAAGAAGCGTCGAAAGAAGGGGCTTTGCATTAGTGGGTTGTAGCGCCGCTGAATGGTGTAGGTGGCGATATTGACAACGGCCGGTCCAGCTTGGTCGATAATGGGCGCTAAAGAGGGAAGTGAGTGACCGCCAATCTGGCGCTCAGGGAAGCCCTTAGCATGCGTAACAGCAGGCATAACGCTCAGTAATAACAAGGACATACCAAAGGCAGCGGTGACGGTTAGTGCGCGACTAAAAATATTGGGTAGTTGCTGAGTCATAGTGGGTAAAGCCAGTTTCATTGGTTGGGGCCGTACTGCATAATGTAATGGCAGCTTTTTCAATTTCAATTATTTAAGCGAGTTTATTGTTCATGACGAACGCTTACGACGTGATTATTATCGGGGCCGGCATGGTCGGAGCTACGATTGCGTGTGGTTTGGCACCCAGCCAACTAAAAGTTGCTATCGTTGATCCTGTTGCCCCGCCGGACTTTGTGGCAGGAGAGCAGCCCCACATTCGTGTTTCGGCGCTTAGCTATGCCAGTGAGCAGATACTGAGAAACGTGGGTGCATGGAAGTTTCTAGAGCAGACACGAATTTGCCCTTATCGACATCTAGCGGTGAATGAGCTGCCCGCCAAAGATGGTATTGCTGCGGTTCTTCCTGATATATCGACGTGGGCTAGAACTCGTTTTAGCGCGTCGGACATAGGTCAAGAACACCTCGGGCACATTGCAGAAAATGACTTGATTCAGCACTCTCTTCACCAAGCCATGGCTGAGCATGGAAATATAGATATCCAATGCCCGCAGCGTGTTGCCAGTATGGACTTAGATGGCCCCAGCAAGCAGGTTACATTAGAAGACGGCAGCGTATTAAGTGCGCCGTTGATAATTGGCGCGGATGGTGCTCGCTCGCAGGTGCGGGCTGAGGCGAGTATTGGTCAGTATAAAGAGCAATATGAGCAGCATGCGTTTGTCGCGACCGTGACATACTCAGGTTCTGCCCAAGATATTACGTGGCAGTCATTTACCGAGCATGGCCCCTTAGCATTCTTGCCTTTGGCGGGTAAGGTAAATGGCGGGCCTGACGATAGCCGTGACCGCCATTATGGGTCGTTGGTGTGGTACGACTATGCGGGTTCTATTGATAAACTAAGCGGGTTAAGCACAACTGAACTGCGAAAAGTGATACAAGCTGCTTATCCTGCGACCTTACCGCCACTGGTTGAGGTGCATCAAACTGCTCGCTTTCCTTTGTTCAAGTCTCATGCAAACCAATACGTTAAACCTGGGATTGCGTTAGTAGGCGATGCCGCGCATACGATCAACCCGCTGGCTGGACAAGGTGTTAATTTAGGTTTGATGGACGCGGCAGTTTTAGTCGAGACAATTAGTAAAGCGTTGGTTAGTGGTAGCGACCACTTTTCGATAGAGCTGTTACGAAGTTATGAAAAGAAACGCCGTATTGCTAACGCATCGATGATGAGCATCATGGACGCGTTTTATTACGGCTTCGAGAATAAACACTTGCCGGTTCGGGTCGCCCGAAACCTTGGCCTAGGTTTAGCTCAGCGTCTTGGTTTTGCTAAGAACAAAGTAATGAAATATGCCACGGGCGTATCTGGTGACTTGCCTCGGCTTGCAAAGCCCGCCTAACAATTCCCCTCAATGTCATGGAGACTCGCACGCATGAGCGACACGATTTTTACCAAAATAATCAACAAAGAAATTCCAGCTGATGTCGTATACGAAGATGAGATTAGCTTAGCGTTTAGAGACATTCAGCCGCAGGCGCCGGTGCATTTGTTGATTATTCCCAAGAAGCCTATCGTCACGATTAACGACATGGACGAAGAGGATAAGTCTCTTTTTGGGCATTTGTTTTTTGTGGCGAAAAAAATTGCGGCAGAGATGGGTTTTGCTGATGATGGATATCGCGTAGTGATGAATTGCAATGAGCACGGTGGCCAGTCTGTCTATCATGTTCACTTGCACTTGCTTGCCGGAAAACCCCTTGGCTGGCCACCTTATTCCGACACGCTTAAAGTTTAGACTTTAGCTAAAGACAGTAAGGCTTTACAGAGCTTTTCGTCATCGTAACGTTCTGGGTTTGTTTCACATACTAGCGGGGCGTTTATCAGTTCAATACCCGTTACAGCCCACTGTTTTATAGTGGCGGTGTTAAGCGTCGCTGCGGTCTTATTGTCGACTAAGATATAGTCTAGATACATGCTGTTATTTTCTTTGCGCAGATGAGTAGAGGCCTTAGTTGCTGAGGCGTCTTTCTTTAGATATCTGAGTAGTACTTCGACCTGTTTTTCGAGATCTAGTCCATATTGTTCTGGGTCTCGTCCGAGGTTGGGAATATAAACTTTCGGGCGGCTTGAGCGGGCTATCGCTTGGCCTACGCCAGAGGGTAATAAGTTGGCAATTAAACTTGAATAAAAACTGCCCGGTGGATAACAAATGAGTTCAGCGGAAGCAATTTTGTCCTTTGTCACCGAGCATGCTTCCGCGTCTACTGGCTGTGCATCGTTAATCGATTTTGTCAGCCAGATGTTTTGAATTGCTGACGTGATGGATTTGGTTTGTTTCCCTGTGAAGCGGTGCTGACCAATCAGTACTTCTCCATTTTCGAGCTCAACTGCAAGATGATATGGCATGTCGCAGCTTGATTGAACTTCTCCTTGAACACCTAGTAGCTCAGCGAATTGAGAGATTGTCTTGTTGAGTTGAAGTGTCTCCCCTAAAAAGTTGCCCGCTAATATAAGGTTACCAATGCTCGCGCCATTGAGGTCGAAGTGTGAGGGCATTGCCAGCTTGAAACGATCCAGCTGACGGATGATGGTTTCTCTAAGAGGGCTGGGGACGCTACGTATTAGTAAGTGAGTACCTGCTATCAGATCTTCCAGCAGTTTCAAGTGCTGCGCTTCGCTTCGACCGTTCTCAAAACGATAGTTAGCGAGGGCATAGGCTTCGGTGCTACCCTTAAGACTTTGGTCAGCCAAGGCCATCAGTCGACTTCTAACATCACCAACCGCAGGCATCCCGAAAGTGTTGCGCAATACTGCAGAGCTGCCGCCTGAATCAAACGGTGAGAGTATATGGATACTGTTGTGAGTGTAGCGAGTTAATACGCGCGTGAAGTTTTTGAGTGCTGTACCGCCCGAAAAGAAAAGCAGGGCAGGGCCTGCTTCGGGGTGATCGCTCGCGACGCTCTTATTCAGCAGAGTGCTCGTGATTTGGTTTGTGATGTGTTGCTCGTTCGGGGGCATAGGACATAGAAATTAACGGTTCAATCTACAGTGTAGCTAGTACCGAACAAAAGCGAGAGTTTTCTAATGTCCTCAACCTTAAAACGAGAGGCCGTGCAAGTTTAGCGAACTAAGTGGCGAGGGCCTCAGGCTCAGCCCTCTTAATTCGCGTGATTAACGATTTAGCGCTTTTTCTGCGTCTGTCAGGCTCATATGGCGAATGTCTTTACCTCGCACCATGAAAATAACATGCTCTGCGATATTAGCCGCGTGATCACCGATTCTTTCTAGCGCTCGCAGTACCCAAAGTACATTGTGAACCTGCGAAATACTGCGCGGGTCTTCCATCATAAACGTCATCAATGAACGTATTGCTGAACGATATTCAACGTCGACTTCTTCATCTTCTTTGATGATTTGCAGTGCCATTTCGTCATCAAAGCGTGCAAAAGAATCAAGGGCGTTGTTCATCATTCTTTTTACATGATCACTAATATGGCGGACCTCTATGTAGCCTCTAGGAGATTTCCCTTCTTCGGCTAACTCGACGGCAAAACGCGCAATCTTGGTTGCTTCATCGCCAATACGTTCGAGATCTGCCACCATTTTTATGACCGATACGACGAGCCTTAGGTCACTCGCGGCGGGTTGTCGGCGTGCAATGACTTGCGTGCATTCGACGTCAATGGCGCGCTCCATATCGTCGACATCTTCTTCGATCTGGCGTACCTGTTCGGCAAGCTGAGTATCGCCTTCTAACAGCGCGTCTACTGAGTCAGCGAGCTGTTTGGTAACAACGCCACCCATTGACAAGATATGGTTGCGTAATTCAGTGAGCTCGCTGTTGAATTGCTGCGATATATGCTGAGTATGACTTTCTTTTGTTGTAATGCTCATGGGCACCTCTAATAAAATGGCTAAGTGCTAACCGTAACGACCGGTAATATAGTCTTCGGTTTGCTTCTTGCTAGGGTTGGTAAACAGTGCGTCTGTGTTACCAAATTCGATGAGATCACCCATGTACATAAACGCGGTGTAATCAGAGACTCGCGCGGCCTGTTGCATGTTGTGTGTGACGATGACGATGGTGAAGTCGTTTTTAAGTTGTTGAATCAGCTCTTCAATTTTTAGAGTCGATAATGGGTCTAGCGCTGACGCGGGCTCGTCTAGTAGTAAGACTTCGGGTTTAACGGCAACGGTTCTAGCAATAACAAGCCTTTGCTGTTGACCACCTGATAGGCCCAGAGCGCTATCGTTTAGTCGGTCTTTTACCTCATCCCATAACGCCGCAGAGCGGAGTGACCACTCCACGGTTTCGTCGAGCACGCGTTTCTTGTTAATGCCCTGGATACGAAGTCCATAAGCGACATTTTCATAGATGGTTTTTGGAAACGGATTTGGTTTCTGAAATACCATGCCGACTCGCCGTCTAAGTTCGGCCACTTCAACTTTGCGCTGATAGATATCCATATCTTCAAGTAGAATTTCACCTTTGATTTCGCAGCCGTCAACGAGGTCATTCATCCTATTGAAACAGCGAAGCAAGGTCGATTTACCGCAACCTGATGGGCCAATAAAAGCGGTGACTCGCTTCTTGGGAATCACCATGTTAATGCCGTGCAGGGCTTCTTTCTCACCATAGCTCAACCGTAAATCGTTAACCCGAAGCGAGATTTCTTCGTCTTCAATACGTGACATAGTAGTGCCTCGCTCCAGAGCGCTGATATCAATGCCGTGCGTCCGTGGGGCATTTTCGGGTGTATTGTTCATTGCTGTTGTCTGAGTGTCATCTTGCATGGCATCGTCTCTATTCAATAATTCTGTCGTCATAGCGTTTACCTGTTTCATCAGTATAGAGCTACATTTCAAGCGCTTTGTATTTCTCGCGCAGGCGGTTACGTATGGATACTGCGGTTAAGTTGAGTAAGGCGATCACGATAACTAGTAGTAACGAGGTTGCGTAAACTAGCGGACGTGCGGCTTCTACGTTAGGGCTCTGAAACCCTACGTCATATATATGAAAACCTAAGTGCATGAACTTTTGGTCCAAGTGCAGATAAGGATAGTTACCATCGAGCGGCAGGGACGGCGCGAGCTTCACTACACCGACGAGCATTAGCGGGGCGACTTCGCCCGCGGCGCGTGCGATGGCGAGAATGACTCCCGTCATCATTGCGGGGCTCGCCATCGGCAAAACTACACGCCAAAGCGTTTCTGCCTTGGTTGCACCGAGCGCCAAGCTGCCTTCTCGTATGGATCGAGGAATTCGAGCCAAGCCTTCTTCGGTCGCAACAATCACGACAGGTAGAGTTAGAATCGCCAACGTGATGGATGCCCATAACAAGCCGCCAGTGCCGAAAGTAGGCGACGGCAATGCTTCTGGGAAAAACGCTTGGTCGATACCTGAACCCAAGAAGTAAATAAAGAAACCGAGGCCAAATACACCGTAAACAATAGACGGGACGCCCGCCAAGTTATTCACTGCGATACGAATAGTTCGGGTTAATGCGCCTTGATGTGCATATTCTCTCAAATAAACGGCAGCAACTACGCCGAAGGGGGTGACGATGATCGACATGAGGATGACCATCAACACTGTGCCGTAGATAGCAGGGAAGATGCCTCCTTCAGTATTCGCTTCGCGAGGGTCTTCAGATATAAATTCGTAGATTTTCTCGCCATAAAAACCGAGCTTTTCAGTAAGGCCCATAGCATTTGGTTGGTAGGCCCGTACGATTTTTGAGAAATCAACTTCTACTGTAGCGCCTTCGACGGTTTTAGCGACTAAAGTGTCGCGGCCAATCTGCCCGTATAGCTGCGTTAGTTGTGACTGCATACCTTTGTATTCAGCATCTAGCGCCGCACGTTCTTCTTTAATCGATAACAAATTTTCTGGCGTATTTTGCTCGTTTAACTCCAATCGTCGTTCTTTAAGGCGCAACCTTTCCATCCGGCTATTGATGCCGCCGATATCTATTTTTTCTATGTCATGAATCTCTGAATAGATTGCTAGTGCTCTCTCGATGCGCACGTTTAGTTCGTTCCAAGCATCGTCTCCACTCGCTACAACTTCGCCGCTTTCCTTGATGGTGTCGATAAAACCATAAAAGTTACCCCATTCGCGACGTTCCAACACAATGATATTTTCCGGGTAAGTCTTGTTGGTCAGAGAGGCATCCATTATCCACTTGAAGTCACCGCCATAAACGTCACGGTTGCCAAGTTTCATCAGGTCACGTTGCATAAATTCGACGCCTTCCGGGACAGTATGGCCCGCATCGCGAAGTTGCTCTGCAGCAACGTCTTCTTTTTCGACTAACTCGCCGGCAATCATCATTCGACTGCCGTTTCGTCCTTCTAGCTCGGCTTGCATAACGTCGTGAGCCCAAAAGTGCACGAGTCCACGAGAGGCGATCAACGCCAATAAGCCGAAAACCATAATCATACTGATTGCGACTGCGCCGGCGTTTATCCATATCCATGGGTCGCCGTCTTTAAACCATTTCTTAATAGGTGTTCGCATAATGAGGCTCCCTAAATAACACTGTAGCGATTACGAAGTCGCTGTCTGACAAATTCGGCCAGCGTGTTGACGACAAAGGTAAACAAGAATAAGACAAAGGCGGCCAAGAACAGTATTCGGTAATGAGTGCTTCCGACTTCTGACTCTGGCATTTCTACCGCAATGTTGGCCGATAGCGTGCGCATGCCTTCAAAAATATTGATATCCATGATGGGGGTATTGCCGGTTGCCATCAGTACAATCATGGTTTCACCGACGGCGCGACCCATGCCGATCATGATGGCAGAGAAAATCCCTGGGCTAGCCGTTGGTAGAATAACGCGAACCATCGTCTGCCATTGCGTTGCGCCAAGGGCAAGCGACCCATAGGTTAAGTGCTTGGGTACGCTGAATACGGCATCTTCAGTGATGGAAAATATGGTCGGAATAACGGCAAAGCCCATGGCCGCGCCAACGACAAGGGCATTTCGCTGGTCAAAATCGATGCCGGCTTCATTGGTGAGCCACTTGCGCATGTCTCCATCAAACATAGCGAGTTCAAGTAGAGGGCTTATTTCTAAACTAAACCAGCCTGCGACGAGAACGACGGGGATCAATAATGCTGGATCCCAGCCGTCTGGAACTAGATAGCGCACCGCGCTAGGCGCGTTGTTCCAAAGGTAGCCAAATACTAAGATTGATATCGGGACAATAATTAGGATCGCGAATACGCCCGGGAGGTTAGATTCCATGAACGGTGCGAAGAATAGCCCTGCGAGAAACCCCAAAATGACTGTCGGCAATGCTTCCATTAGCTCGATTGACGGCTTCACTTTTCGGCGCAGTGCTGGCGCCATAAAGTATGCGGTGTAAAGAGCACCACAGATCGCTAGTGGCGTTGCCACCAACATTGCGTAGAACGCGGCTTTTAAGGTGCCAAAGGCAAGCGGCGATAAACTATATTTTGGCTCAAAGTCGTTATTAGCGGCGGATGACTGCCAGATGTAATCAGGCTCTTGGTAACCCTCATACCATACCTCTCCCCACAACGCGGAGAAAGAAATTTCAGGGTGTTCATTATCGATATGCCACCAAAGTATGGAGCCTGACTCGGTTTCTATTAAGGCGTAGTCTGAGCGAGGCGTCAGCGTAATATGTTTAATGGCTTCATCAGTGACTGACATGTCTAAAGCAGTAGAATGCGCTGTACTGTTCATTAATGAGATATTGCCATTAACATCAGCAACCGCGAAGCCTTTACGTCGATGCTCGATACTTAATGCACTGATCTGACCGTCTTTATGGGCAAATCGCCTCACTTCTTGAAAGCGATAATGATTGGCGTCGTCACGAACCATAAACCATTGGCTAACTGCACCCTGACTTTCGGTGATAAGAACTGATGAGCCACCGAGTAGCAATTCCATACCTGTGATGGAGTGATTGCCCTGCGCTACGTTGATAGAACTATTAATGTCAGCGCCCTCGTCAGAGAAAAGGTCGATGACCTGGACTTTACCGGCTGCGTTCCCAACAAAGACCCAACGCATGCCTGGTTCAGTCACCACAAACTCTGGTTTAAAACCAAGTTGTGGCAATGTTACTTCTTCAGGTTCAAGCGAAATATTGCCGCTTAAGAAGTTCTCCTCCATTGTAAACTTGCTAGCGAACAGAGCGTTATTGGTGTTCACGCCGACAACAATTAGCGCTTCTTCTGTCAGGCTCATGCTGACGCGCCGAATGGATGAACCCGATTCATCTAGGGTGATTACCTCTTCACCAAAGGGAAACTCAATGTAGGGTTCGATAACACGAACGTCGTTTGGATAAGAGAGGCGGTAGCTGTGCTTGAATACTAGGACTTGGCCGTTATCGAGCGCCGCCGCTAATGTTCGACTTGATGGGTCTGCATTTGCTATTTGCGTGACGCGCGCGCCACTCGGAATAGGTAGGCTCACTCTGCTGTGTTCACTGCCATCCGCAGTGTTAAAGAAAACGGCAACGCCTTGGTCGGTGATGCGCAAGGCTTTTTCGCCTTGCTCTTCTGCCGTCATGTAGAGAGTGGCACCAAGCTCAGCAGCAGGAAGTTGATATTCGCTAACTTGATCTGCGCCAGCTGGTTTGAAAAGTGGAGCGACTTCATAGAGCAAATAAAAGAATATTAGCGAAATGGCCACGATGACACTGATGCCGCCCATTGCAATCGTATGTTTAGCAGCCAGATCAGTCAGATTTCGTTTTTTACGGTGCCGCTTTAGCTGGGCACTATCGAAATCGAGTTCGGGCGGTTTTAAAACAGCAGAATCGTTCATGCTCAAGTCCGGTATTCGAATGTTAGTGTTGCTCATTGCCCCTGCATGGTGACGCAGGGATTTACTAATATAGCGATAAAATATAAAAAAGCCTTCAGCTACTATGTGTAGGTGAAGGCTGACTACTTTATTTCAGTAATGTTACAGTTTTATTTCAAACCTAGAGAAGTTAGGTGTTTGTTTGCAACCGCTGAAGGAAGTGGCACATATCCGTCTTTCACAACGACTTCTTGGCCTTGCTGAGACATGATTAATTTAACGAACTCAGCAGTAATAGGGTTTAGATCCTTATTTGGTGCTTTGTTAACGTACATGTACAAGAAGCGAGATAGCGGGTATTCGCCAGAAATGGCGTTAGCTGAAGACGCTTCAACATACTTTGTGCCTTTTTTAGACAAAGGAAGTGCACGAACTGAAGCGGTTCTGTAACCAATACCTGAATACCCGATGCCGTTGATTGATTCCGATACGCCTTGAACAACTGATGCAGATCCTGGCTGTTCGTTTACGTTGTTTTTATAGTCACCTTTACAAAGTGCTTTCTTTTTAAAGTAGCCATAGGTGCCCGAAACGGAGTTACGACCAAACAGTTGGAAAGACTTCTCAGCTAAGTTGCCTGACACACCTAAGTCACCCCACGTATCAACATCTTTACCAAACCCACATTTGCGGTTTGATGAGAAAATCGCGTCGATTTGAGGAATAGATAGGCCTTTGATTGGGTTGTCTTTGTTAACGAATACCGCCAAGGCATCAATCGCAACAGGCACTGCTGTTGGTGCGTAACCAAAACGTTTCTCGAAAGACTCTCGCTCTTTGTCTTTCATTTTTCGGCTCATTGGACCAAGGTTTGAAGTACCTTCTGTTAGCGCTGGTGGCGCTGTAGAAGAACCAGCTGCTTGAATTTGGATGTTCACATTAGGGTAGTTGCGCTTGAAGTCTTCTGCCCATAATGTCATTAGGTTGGCTAGTGTGTCAGAACCAACGCTAGAAAGATTACCGGATACGCCGCTTGCTTTTTCATAGACAGGAAGATTCTTGTCTACGTCTGCTGTGGCGATGCCCGCGCTTGAAAGTGCTGAGATAGCGAATACGCTGATCAATTTTTTTAGTTTCATTTTTGTCTCCAAAGGTTTCGTCAATTGCTCTCCTCAAGGCGATAAAGTGCGATGCCTTTTAAAGAATGAGCGAACTATAGAATGAGAATGTGACATTAATATGACAGGAAACTGAGCAAAGCCCTTGGCATTTGACGTTTTGATAGCTCAGCTATACTCAAAGAAATAGTAATGCACGACATAGCGACAGACTTATGAGAGTAAATGAGAAAAAACCAGTGACCGCTGGGCAATTGGCATTGCAGGTGATTGCCATGCCTAGTGATACCAATGCTTACGGTGATATTTACGCCGGTTGGCTGGTAGAGCAGATGGACTTGGCAGCTTCGACTATCGCAGCGAGAGTATCTGGTGGCAGAGCAACCACCGTGGCGATGGAGCGTATCGAGTTTTTATCACCGGTTAAGGTGGGCGACGTAGTCAGTTGTTACACAGAATTGCTCGATACTGGGAGTAGTTCGATGAAAATTAATGTCGAAGTGTTTGCCAGCGGTGCAAATAACTCGCCACCTCAAAAGGTGACTGAAGCTAGGTTTATTTATGTTGCGATCGATGAGCGCGGCGGAATTCGTCGTTTGTCCTCTTCGGACTAGCCAAGTCAGCGACACGCACGAAACAAAGGCTAACTAGATTGCCTCGAAGAAACGCGGCGCTTGTTCTTTGCTAAACACGCGCTCTTTTTTATCATCAAACCTCACCGTAAAAGCGGGCCCGCTTTCGTTTATAACCGTACCCGTGCCAAGAATCCGGTGTCGGATTCGTTCGACGAACCACACTTCCTTATCGCCTGCTGTTGATAAACCAACAGCTTTAGCGTTTAACGTCAGGTCTAGTTGATAGTGTTTCGCGTAACGCTGTGCGATCGGTGAGAATGTGTTGCCGTTGCTATTCGGGGAGGAATCTTCGAGCAGCGCTGCCGTTTTGCTGCACTCGTTCCATTGTAATTCTGTTTGAAAGCGAGAGATCTCGTCTGCTTGGCCATGCCCTGGCGCAAATAAGTGCAGTGCGTGTTTGGCGCGTGTCATGGCAACGTACAATAATCTTCGCTCACTTTCGATTTCACTGTTCTCCAGCGCTTGCTTGCGCAAACCGTAGGGGTAGTGCCTAGCATTGAACCCCGGAATATAAACGGTATGCCACTCTAGGCCTTTTGCGCGGTGAATCGTCGTGAGCTCAATGCCGACATCGCCGGCATTGCTGGCGCTTTGGCGAAGTGTTTCGAGTCGCATCAGCACATCGCTAGGAAGCCCTGTTAGTTGCGACACAAATCGTACAATCGCTTTGATCGCTTCGACACGCTCTTCCCCATACTCTGCGTTAAAGCTAAGCGAGCGAATACCGTCGTAAAGCGAGGTGTCCTCGATGTAGTGTTTAAGCATGACCGAAACGTCAGATGTTGAGCCAACTTTGCCCAGGGCGCGTGCAAGGCGTTCAAGCTTTAGTGACTGAACGCGATGCAGATTATCAGGGATCGCCGCTAACAAGTGGCGTCCCCAATCACTGTCATGTGCGCTGAGCTCTCTCGACAACTCGACGAGGGACCCATCGGGTAAACCGACATGCGGGAACCGCAGGAGCAAGTGAAACTTTTGTTGGCGGGCGTTGGCTGATAAGTGGCGATAGTCGTCATTGGCAAGTTGAATTAACGCCTCAATAGCCATCAGCTCATCAGACCCAAATACGCCTTTTTGCTGTGCCATTCGATAAGGAATTTGGCTTGCGAGTAAACTGAGCTCTATGCCAATTGTCTGACTCCAAGCGCGCACTAAAATAGCACTGTCGTTTTGATGGTCGCTGGTTTGGATCGTTTTCGTGAGCAAACTGAGCTCTTGGCTGGTGTGGTGAAGTTGGGAGGTCGTGCTGGGGTTGCCATGATGCGCCTGACAGAGAATATTGCGCCGCGCATCATTTTTGCTGATCAAATGGTTCGCCAAGAGCGCGACACGGTGACCATAGCGAAAGGTATAGCTAAGGTCCCGAGTGCTGACGTGCTCATACTCTTCAGCGAAACCGCTAATCATGTAAGCGGGTTTAGCGCCACGAAACTCATAAATGGTTTGGTCGGGGTCACCGACGATCGTGATATCTGCGCGCTTGCCGGCAATAATCGTTAATAAAGTATGCTGAATTTCGTTGGTGTCTTGGTACTCGTCTACCAAAACAACGTCCATTTTATTACTGACCAACTCGCACAATTTCGGTGTTTCGAGCAGAGCGCGCACCGGGTCATACAGCATATCGGCGTAACTGATACGTGAATGTTGTTTGCGCCATTGTTCAAATGCATGAAATAAGGGGATGAAGTACTGAAACTGAGGATCCAGAGCTGAGCGCTCAAACACGTCGTCTACGCTTGATAACTGGCCTTTAACTGCCTCGATAAATTGCAGCGCTAGGGAAAGGTGGTCTTTTTTGTTGCGCTTTAACTCTGCTTCTTGCTCTTTTGGGATAACGCGGCGTGCTAACAACCAAAGTTGGAATAAGGTTTCATTGTCGCTCAGAATTTTTGTTTGAAAAGGGCGCAAATAGCCTTCTTTTACGAAGCGCTGATATAAGCGATAGCCCATCGCATGAAAGGTTCGTACTTCGGGTTTTGGTGCGCTACCCGTCAGCACACGGCCTAATTTTGATTCGAAGTCTAGTTTAGCCGCTCGGTTGAACATCAGGACGAGCATGCGATTCGCGTCAGTGCCGTGATCCAGTAGATAGCGAATTCGATGCGCTAAGGTAGTGGTCTTGCCACTTCCGGCGACAGCGGTGACCAGATAATGTCCGGCGGGAGCCTCTATGATCTGCCGCTGCTGCTCAGTAAGTGTAATCATTTAACTCGGTAAGGGCTTCACAATGAAAAGGAATCGGCTTGCGCTCTTTACTGACGCGGCTTAATGCTTGAAAATGATGTTTCAATCACTACTTCGTAATGACTTTCATCATGCTTCTCGCTCTGTCTCGGCGGCACATCATACTATTGCTATCTATTATGGCGTTAGTTTCTTGCGCCAGTCAGCCGCAAAATAACTTTAATATCGATGCTTTAGATAAAACGGTTCGTTATTTTGAAGCGCCAACAGCATTAATGAGAGCCGCGGAACAAGGTGATATACCCGCGATGCGAGAGGCTTTATTGTCGGGCTCTTTGTTAAATGCGCATAACGAATCAGGGAATGCGTTTTCACTAGCGCTTAAGGCTGAACACTATACAATCGCCGAGTTTCTGCTCAAAGTTGGGGCCAGCTATCAATATGGTTTTGCGAAAGAGGACCCCTCTGCGCTGATGTTAGCAGCGGCTAAAGGCCGAAATGACTTGACGAAGCAGCTGATTATCAAGGGCGCCGAGGTCAATCATATGGATGCTCAGGGCTTTACCGCCGCCGCCCATGCAGCAATGAATCGCCACCTCACTACCTTAAAAATATTGATTAATGCTGGTGCGACAGTCAATGCTGACCCGCAGGGCCAATCAATATTGATGCACATGGTGGCAGACAACAACCCGCTCATCGTTCAACAGTTGATTGGTGCGGGTGCCGATGTAAACTATCGCAATAGCAATGGTGACACGGCATTGCGTATAGCGAGACGAGCGGGTTATTACGATTTAGATTTAATGTTGATTCAGGCTGGTGCTCGTTTATAACCGCTCTGTCGTGAATTTTTATGCAATGTGTTGTTAATCAAAGATTATTAAAAGGGGATTTAGACCATGACGCAGCAAAAAATAAAGGTTGGCCCGCTACCAAAACAGGCTGAGAATTACGGCCATTTTGAAGAAGAAAAAATATTATGGGGGCGTGTTCTAGCGTTTGCATTGATTGTTGTGGTCGCACTGGGGTTTGGTGTGAAAATATTAACCTCATCGCCAGAAGTAGAGATGACAGTGCCTGTGCTGCCTGCCATGCCACAGGTCAAGTCAGTGACTGAGTATCGTGAGCCCGCCCGAGCGACAGCCGAGTCATCGAACGCTACGCCTGAGCCGCCTGCACAAGAGCTCTTGTCCGAAGGCGTCTCAGTAGATTCCGCCTCCACTGTCGCCGACCTTAGTGTTGAGCGTGTTCCAGGGGAAGCGATACCTGCGGCCCAGCCCTTGGCCCAAGTGATTTCGCCCATTTCTACTTATCATGAAGGAATGGCGGTCGCGGCCCTAACTTACGAACTAAAAGATGGCCGTCCTGTCGATTCACTGGGATATAACATTCCAATGAATGACGAAGGCATCATTAAAGTGATTCTTTTTACTCAGATGAATGGTTTGAAAGGAACGGTTTTGTTTCATGACTGGTACCGTGCAGATAAGCGCATGGCGCGCGTTAAAATTCCGGTGAATGTGAAGGATCAAGATTCCTATTCAAGTAAGTTTATCAATACGCAAATGCTAGGGCATTGGACAGTTAAAATCGTAGACGGTAACGGCGATTTGTATGCTGAGGCGAATTTCTCTGTTCAATAATTATTAGCAGGCCTTCGCGAGCAAATGCTTTTTACGGTAAAAAAAGTTCTAGGGGGGCTCCTGATGCCTCTTCCCGCATTCATATTGATGCTAATAGCGGGTTTCGTTCTGCTTCGGGGCGGTTGGAAGGTATTGGGGCGATCACTGTGCCTGGTTGCGGTGATCGGTTTGTATTTGTCATCGATCGCGCCCGTGGCGTATTTGGTTTCTAAGCCGCTTGAATACGCCTATCCACCCTACAATGATCAGCCCGTCGACGCCGTTATCGTGCTAGGTGGTTATCATCGAAGCGACTCGAGAGTACCCATTACCAGCCTGCTTTCTTCCACCTCCATGGTTCGCCTGAGTGAAGGTGTTCGTATATTGAAAGCTAATCCAAATGCTTATTTATGCTTGTCCGGTTATGGCGGAACTGACGAGATAAGCAATGCCGAAGCGATGTCTCGCGTCGCTCAGCAAATGGGGGTTGCTGAATATCGAATTGTTTTGCAGGCGTCTCCTCAAGATACGCGTGGCGAAGCGAGAAAGTGGTCGCAAGCACTAGCAGGCCAGAAGGTTGCCTTGGTCACATCTGCGATGCATTTACCTAGAGCGATGCAGTTATTTTCTGAATTTGGTATGACGCCTCTTCCTGCACCGACAAATTTTAGATCCGGTGCCCCTGATTTGTCGTATTGGAAGAACTGGATACCCAATTCGTATGCTCTGCATACCGTTACAGCCGCTTGGCACGAATACTTAGGTAGCGCATGGGCTCACTTACAATCACACGAAAGCAAAGGCGTTTAGCGTTATGACCTTTAAAGGGCAAAAAGACTTTTCTCATGCACAGGCAGACCAAATTGGGGTTTTAATTACCAATCTTGGTACACCAGAAGCGCCGACGCCAAAGGCGCTGCGTCGCTATTTAGCAGAATTCCTGTCTGACCGGCGAGTGGTTGAGATACCGCGATTGCTTTGGATGTTAATTTTGCATGGAATTATTTTACGTATTCGGCCTAAGAAATCAGCACAGGCCTACAAAGAAGTATGGAGCCCCGAGCGTGGGTCGCCGCTGAAATACCATACTGAAGATCAGAAAAGCGCATTGCAGGCTTTATTGTCTGAGCGCTTGGGCTCGAATATCACTGTAGATTATGCGATGCGCTATGGAGAGCCTTCAATAGCGAATACAACAGATAAAATGCTTAAGGGTGGTGTCAGGCGCTTATTAGTATTGCCGTTGTATCCGCAGTATTCAGGGTCAACCACGGGCTCAACCTTTGACGCTCTCGCGGCAGATTTTACCCAAAGGCGCTGGCTTCCTCATTTGCGCTTTGTGTCTTCCTATTTTGATTATGCGCCTTATATTGAAGCAATGGCTGCTCAAATTCGATCGTATTGGCAGGAACACGGCCGTGCCGACAAGTTGTTGTTTTCATTTCATGGCGTGCCCAAACAGTTTTTGACAGAGGGTGACCCTTACCATTGTCATTGTCACGTGACGGCACGTTTGCTATCTAAACAGCTGGGCTTAGGTGAAAGTGAGTACATGCTTACTTTTCAGTCGCGTTTTGGCAAAGCGGAATGGCTAAAGCCTTATACGGATCAAACACTCAAAAGCCTTCCTGCCGAAGGTGTGAAGAGTGTACAAGTTTACTGCCCAGGGTTTGCATCAGACTGCCTCGAGACGATTGAAGAAATTGCGATCGAAAACCGTGATTACTTTATCGAGAGTGGGGGGG
Organism: uncultured Oleiphilus sp.; assembly: GCA_913020045.1. Taxonomy (GTDB): domain Bacteria; phylum Pseudomonadota; class Gammaproteobacteria; order Pseudomonadales; family Oleiphilaceae; genus PZPK01. Next base: position 53,620 of record CAJWBE010000016.1, on the reverse strand, counting down.
ATGACTATGCCTATATTCCGGCTTTGAATAGCGATAATGCGCACATTGAGGCTTTGGCGGATTTGGTAGAAGAGAACGTACAGGGGTGGCCCTTGGCGTCAGCGAATACTGCGCCGCGGCAGACACGTTTTGAGAAACACCCATATAATAAATAATGGAGGAAGCGTTATGCGAAAAATTAGTTGGTTAATATTTGTCGTCACGGCATTTTTATCGAATGGTGTGTTGGCAGCGGTCAATACGAGTAATGCATGGGCACGTTTGTTGCCACCTACCGTTAAAACAACCGCCGGTTATTTGGATATTGTTAGCGATCAAGATGACCGATTGTTGGCCGCGTCTAGCACGTCGGCGACAGCGGTAGAGATTCATCAAACACAAATGCAAGATGGCTTGATGTCGATGTCTGAGGTTGCTGCCGTCGAGCTCAGTGCCGGAGAGTTGCGCTCGCTGGCGCCCGGAGGCTTTCACTTAATGATTAAGGGCCTGTCTGTAACGCTAAAAGAAGGGCTAGTATTGCCTGTAATTTTAGAGTTTGAAAAGGCGGGTTCTGTGCTAGTTGAAATACCCGTTCGCTCTAAGTAAGCACTCTCGCGTTTATTTGTTAGTCATCACTCATTATTTACTTAGATTTTGATGTTTTGGAGATCTAAGTGAATTTTGCCTTCGCGAGGCATGGTGCGTCGAACAATAAATGAACGCATCGTCAAGCAATGGCCGAAATAATCAATCCTGCGATTTGACAGCCTAAGCCTTCCCCGTGATCATGTTGTAAAAGGTCTCATTCTCTTGGCTCCCTTAGCGGGGCAGCCTGCTTACATAATTAAAAAAACAATCGTTGGAGTAGTTTGTGATTCAGGCCCATGAAGTCATCATTATTGGCAGCGGTTTTGGCGGCCAGCTTGCGGCAATCAATTTAACAAAACGCGGTATCAACGATTTCAAAATTTTGGAACGCCGTTCTTACATGGGTGGCACTTGGAGCCAAAATACCTACCCGGGCGCCGCCGTCGATGTTCAGTCAGCCCTCTATTCTATTTCGTTTGAGCCTTATGATTGGTCTCAGTTATATGCAGGCCAAAGTGAGCTGCGCAGTTACACCAATTATGTCATCGATAAGCATGGGCTGCGTGATAAGACGCAAACTAACGCCAACGTGACTCGAATTGCGTGGCAAGAAGATGCGCAGCACTGGCACATAGACTTAGATGGGACCACGTCATTTAGCGCGCGTTTTGTGATTAATGCTTCTGGGCCATTGAGCACCCCAGTTATTCCCGACTTTAAAGGGAAAGACAACTTCAAAGGCGCGTCGTTTCATACGAATGATTGGGATCACGAGTTTGACTATCGTGGCAAGAAAGTGGCGATTATTGGCAGCGGCGCGAGTGCGGCTCAAATTATCCCTGAGATTGCCCCAGCGGTTGAGAAACTACATGTGTTTCAGCGCAGTCCGCATTGGGTGATGCCGCGGGGGGACTACGTTTTTAAAGGCTGGCAACGGGCTTTACTCAGGAATCGATGGTTCTATAAATTGCTTAGAGTCTTGGTCTATTGGAATTTGGAGACTCGTGTCTTAGGTTTCAAATATTCTAAGAAGCTTCTCGATATTTTAGGCACTAGAAAAGCGAATAAATTATTGTCTGAACAAATTTCGGACCCTGAATTACGGGCCAAGGTCACGCCTGACTTTACCTTAGGGTGTAAGCGAGTGATTTTGTCGGACAGCTTATATCCTGCTTACCAGCGTGAAAATGTTGTTGTTCATGACAAAGAAGATGGCATTGCAGAAATTACAGCCAGCGGAATTGTGTCGGGACGTGGTGACTCACACGAGTTAGATTTAATCATCTACTCCACGGGTTACGATGCGACGGATGGCGTGATTTCTTACCCGGTTGAAGGGCGAGGCGGACTGACGCTTGCTCAGTTTTGGGATGACTTCCCTCGCGCTTACTTGGGGACGACTGCGCCGGGCTTTCCTAACTTATTTGTGGTGACGGGACCTAATACCGGCATCGGTCATACGTCAGCGCTGTTCATCATCGAAGCGCAAATGAAATATATTATGAGTGGTATCTCTGCAGTTAAAGATGGCGGTCATAGCAGCATTGAGGTTAGTCCCGAAGCGGAAGAGCGCTACACTCAGTTAATTCATCGAGAGATGGCGCGCACAGTCTGGCAAAACGGAGGCTGCAATAGCTGGTATAAAAGCAAGAGCGGAAAGGTGATTGCGATGTTCCCAGGCTTTAGTTTTACGTTTCGTCGCTTGGCGACGCGTTTTCGTCAAACCGATCATCGATTTGATGGCGATTGCGCTCAGGGTAACTGAATACCGCGCAGCAACAAGACAACAATACACTCTAAAAAATAAGGATGTGGAATGAAAACCTTTAATAGCAAGGTAGCAGCAATTACCGGAGCAGGGTCGGGTATCGGCAGAGCGTTAGCGCTTAATTTGGCTAAGCAAGGCTGCGATTTAGCGCTGTCCGATGTTGATGAGTCAGGCTTAAGTGTGACGGCCGAAAAAGCCAGGAAAATTGGTGTTGAGGTCAGTGAGAAGAAACTCGATGTGTCTGATCGTGATGCTGTTTTTGCTTGGGCTGATGAGGTCGTGGACCATCATGGGCATGTCGATGTGATCTTTAATAATGCGGGAGTTGCTTTATCGGGGACCGTTGCCGGGCTTTCGATTGAAGATTACGAATGGATTATGAATATCAATTTTTGGGGTGTTATTTATGGGACAAAAGCATTCTTGCCTCATTTAGAGGTAAGTGGCGGTCATATCGTGAATATTTCGAGTATTTTTGGTCTGACGTCACAGCCTTTCATGAGCGGCTACAATGCTAGCAAATTCGCCGTTCGTGGCTTTACTGAAGCCTTGCGTCAAGATTTAGAGATAACCGGCTCGACCGTTTCCTGCACGTGTATTCATCCAGGAGGGATTAAAACAAATATTGCTAAGTCATCACGTATGTCTGAAAGCATGAACAGCGTAACGGGAATGTCTAAAGAGCAGGCGGCGGCAAAATTTGAAAAGATGTTTATCCACACGGCAGATAAAGCCGCAGAGACAATTCTTGCTGGCGTATTAAAGAATAAGCGTCGAGTCCTGATTGGTACCGATGCGAGATTTTTTGATATGGCCGTGCGTTTGGCGCCGACCGGATATCAAAAACTTTTTACCAAAGCGACACAGTGGATGAATAAAGCAGGCTAAGGCGTGCTTTATTCTATTCTCTGTCCTTAGACGTACATTCCGCCAAACTGGAGTCTACTTTACAGCGTACCTTGCGAAATAGCGTTAGCGCTTTGGCGTTGTAGACCTTCTGGTCTCGCAAGGCGATGCGACTTTCCCGGAAGGTTTCGTTCCAGCTGTTTTTCGTTTCGTCAGAAATTTCTATCCAGTACTTGTCTGGAATTGTCGTTTCGCTTTCGACTATTTTTTTGATTTGCGCCGGGTATTTGTTAGCAAAGTGCGTTCGGGACTTCTGTCCAAAATCGCTCGGCACTTTGTCCCAACGCACCATGATTTGCATGGTTATCTGCAGAGTTGGCCAGCGAATAATACCGCCGCCAGGTTCTAAACCCTTATACATCTCCATGGGTTCGTAAGCCAAGCCGGGAGCGCCGGTGATATCAACGGCTTTGTTATTGAATTTCTGTAGGGCATTCATGATGCTTGAAGAGACCGGTGTCATTCCAATTCGTTGCGCTAAATATTCTGTTTCAGGCGCGTTGTCGAGCACAGTGACTCGCTTGCCTGCCATATCAGAGGGGGCTTGAATTGCTTTGTCATTCACGAACAAAAAGATGGCGCCGATTGGCCCAATGCCGATGATTTCATAGTCCCCTTTACGCATTAGCTTTGACGCTTTTGGGCTGCTTAATGATTTGATGACCATGCCTAGGTGGTCATAGGTCGGCAAAGCGCCAACGGCATTGATTGAACCAGTGAAGTCGTTATATTCCCGCGCACGAATACCTGGAAGGTTAAGCATGTCACAAACGCCGTTCTTAAATTCTTCTGAGGCCACGCGGTCGTCGGTGTAGACAAGAAACGATAGGTTAACACCCCAGCGAAACGCTTCCAGTTTGAACTCTTGCATCTCTTGGACGACAGGCCCTTCTTTGCCAACAAAATCGAAAACACACATTTTGAGTGGAATTAGGTCGCTATTTTCAGCGTTCGCCCCTGAGTTTGCATACGTTGGAAGACTGAATAAAAGGGCAACTAGGAAGGCTAGCGGTGACAAAGAAAAAAGACGGTGGTTCACTAAGATTCTCACACGGTGTTATTAGAAGTATCTCTGAATCCTAACCTATTCAAGATGCTGACGAAAAGAGGGCGTCGTAAAAATGCGACTTGATGACAGTGAAATCTAGGCCGGATTTCTGCTCACAGTAGCCCGCTATGTTAAATTCAAAGTGCTTATATTTGGGTATATAGCGAAGTCGTCAGTATAACCATCGCATGAGTGTTGTTTGTTCTTGATCCTGATCAATGTTCGGCAAAGCTTGCTAGAGGTTTTGCAGAGGACTTGCCATAATTGGTCGTATCAGAGATGCTAAGATTGGGAGTGCGCAGTTATTCATCAATTCTGCCTGCGTGCTTCGCTAGACTGCAGAAAACAAGCAGCAAAATGTTCGATTATAACGATTGAGGAAGACCTATGATTAAGAAATTAGTAACGCTGGGTGTTGTCGGTGCCGCTTTAACATTTGCGTCGTCAGCTTGGGCTGGTGATGCAGCTGCAGGGAAGGCTAAGTCGGCAGTATGTGCTGCATGTCATGGTGCTGCTGGGGTTTCAGCGATCCCGACCTATCCTAACCTTGCGGGTCAGAATAAAGCGTATTTAGTGAGCTCGATGAAAGCATACAAGGCCAAACAACGAAACGGTGGCATGGCCGCTGTGATGCAGGCGCAAGCGGCAGGCTTGAGCGATGCAGATATTGAGAACTTAGCGGAGTATTACAGCAAACTGTAATACTCGAGTGGTAAACAAAGGCTGCAATAATGCAGCCTTTTTTATTTGGCGCCGACTATCTCAAAGCAAGGTACATATTTGCTGCCTGGTAACTTCATTCTTCCCTCTGCGACAAAGGCTTCTAATAGAAGCTCCAGCTGACTGATGATCTCTGTTTCGCCGCTAATTTTGAATGGCCCGTGTTGCTGTATTTGGCGCACGCCATTTGCCTTTACATTGCCAGAAACAATGCCTGAAAAAGCCTGCCTCAGCGCAGCGGCAAGCAAATGTGGAGGTTGGTCTTTGCTGAGTTTTAGGTTTGCCATGTTCTCATGGGTGGGTTCGAAAGGTGTTTGGAAGATAGGGTCGATGGCGAGCAGCCAATTATAATAATAGGCATCGCGATGTGCTCGTCGATATGCACTGACCTCTTCAAGCCCTTTGCGCATGGTTTGCGCTACTTTTTCTGGGTCATCGATAATAATTTGATAACGTTTTCGCGCGTCTTCCCCTAGCGTATGTCTAATGAACTTGTCGATCATTTGAAAGTAGGCTTCGTTTTTCTTGGCGCCCGTAAATATTAGAGGGAATGGCATCTCGGCATTTTTGGGATGCAACAGTATGCCAAGGATATAAAGAATTTCTTCGGCGGTACCGACGCCACCGGGAAAGACGATGATGCCATGCCCGACGCGCACGAATGCTTCCAGTCGTTTTTCAATGTCAGGCAAGATGGTGAGTTCATTGACGATAGGGTTGGGTGACTCGGCAGCGATAATGCCCGGTTCGGTGATTCCGATATAACGACCGAGCTGGTGGCGTTGTTTTGCATGGCCCACCGCCGCGCCTTTCATTGGCCCCTTCATGGCCCCAGGTCCGCAGCCAGTGCAGATATTCAGTTCTCGTAGGCCTAGCTGATAGCCAACCTCTTTGGTGTAATCATATTCACTTCGGCTAATGGAGTGCCCGCCCCAGCAAACAACGATGTCGGTATCGTTACCTGGGCGCAGTAAGTTGGCGTTGCGCATAAGCTGAAAAATAAAGTTACTAACATGCTCAGACTGACTTAGGTCTAACACATTAGAAAGGGCGACCACATTGTTGGTATGCACGATGTCTCGCAACACGGCGAACAAGTGGTTTTTAAGGCCTTGAATAATTTGACCGTCGACAAATGCAGTTTCAGGAGCGTTCTGAATTTCTAATTTGATACCCCGTGGCTGCTGAACAACGTGTATATCGAAGTCAGGGAATGATTCGAGCAGGGCTTCACTGTCATCCGCTAGTACGCCGCAGTTGAGAACGGCTAAGGAGCAGCGTCTAAAGATTTCATGGAGATGTTTGTTCTGTTTGTTTTTTAATTGGCTAACTTCATATCGAGACAAGATGTCCATGCTTCCTTGCGGGGTAATCCTGGCATTGATGCCTTGAGAAGAGGGCATTCGGCGTTTCCTTTGTGATGTTCGATCGAGGTGATTGTCCTTAAGTATAGGAGAGGTCAGCGCGATGATACGTTAATTTACGAGTGATTTATGTGACATTCGGGTATACTACTGCGCCCATTTTTACGACGTTTGAAACCATGAAATTCATTGTTAAATTGTTCCCCGAAATAATGATTAAGAGCAAGCCTGTACGCCAGCGTCAGGTGAAGCAATTGCGTCAAAATATACACACCATACTGAAACGAAAACAGGCGTTTGAGGGGGTTAAAGTTCGTGGTTTTTGGGACAAGATTGAAGTTATTGCGGATGAGTCGTCCTATTTAGAGGTTGCCGATGCGCTGCAGCGTATTCCGGGTATCGCCAATATTCTTCGCGTACAGCAATACCATATCGAAGATATCGATAATAACTTCGACACTATTGTCGCGCATACGATCGCAGCATTGGGTGCGTCGCTGGCAGGTAAATCATTTGTTGTGCGCATCAAACGGGCAGGCAAACATAGTTTCACTTCACATGAATTGGAGCGTTACGTGGGCGGCGGTTTGTTGCAGCTAACGGATGCTGCGCGCGTCGATTTGCGTCATGCCGACGTGACCGTAAAACTAGAAGTGAGAGATGAAGACCTTTATGTCGTTGAGGAAAGATACGAAGGCTTGGGTGGCTATCCATTAGGCACTCAAGATGCCGTTTTGTCGCTTATTTCAGGAGGCTTTGACTCAACGGTTTCAAGTTACCTTACGATGAAACGAGGCCTTAAAACGCATTTCTGTTTTTTCAACTTGGGTGGTTCAGCGCATGAAATCGGCGTTAAACAGGTGTCGTTATATTTGTGGGAACGTTACGGCATTTCGCACCGTGTTAAATTTATCACAGTGCCGTTTGAAGAAGTGGTCGCTGAGATTTTGCGCACGGTCAATCATTCGCAAATGGGTGTCGTCCTGAAGCGCATGATGATGCGGGCGGCTAGTGAAATTGCCGAGGAAATGGGAGTTGAAGCGCTAGTTACCGGTGAGAGCGTTGCTCAGGTCTCCAGTCAAACCTTAACTAACTTGAGTGTCATAGACCGTGTGACGGATACCTTGGTGTTGCGGCCTTTGATTACGATGGATAAGCAAGACATCATTAAGCTGTCCGCGCAAATTGGCACAGAGGACTTTGCCAAAACAATGCCCGAATATTGCGGTGTTATATCTGACAGACCAACAACGGCGGCCAAGCTGGGTCGCGTGTTACAGGAAGAAGAAAACTTCAATTTCGACGTCTTGAATAGCGCTGTTTCGACGTGTCGCATTGTCAAGATTGACGAAGTGCTCGAAAGCCAGATGAACATCGCGGAAGTTGAAGTGGTGGCGGTGCCAGCCGTCAATGATGTGGTGGTTGATATTAGGCCTCCAGATGAGGCCGAAAAAAAGCCATTGATGCTGACGAATAATGAGATTAATAAAATTCCCTTCTTTGAATTAATGTCGCGCCTCGAGGATTTATCTCGCAATAAGAATTACTTGCTCTATTGCGAGCATGGCTCCATGAGTCAGCTACATGCCCGACATTTGAACACGATGGGCTACTCAAATATTAAGGTATATCAGCCCAGCAAATAGGGTGTATATCTTTATAGTGTACAGTTGTTCCGTTTGTGCGTTAGTCCCATTGCTGCTGCTTTATTTAGGCTGTCAGGACTGTGTATACTCCGCGATACTTATTGGTAGCTAAGGAAGAGACCGTTGGAAGCATCGGAAGTGCAACAAATGGGACGTCGTGAGCGAAACAAACTGGCAAACCGGCAGTCCATTCTTAATGCAGGCCTGCGGGTTTTTGCAACGATCGGCTACGACGCCGCGACGATTACAGACATCGTTAAGCAGAGTGATTTATCTGTTGGCACGTTTTACAACTATTACGGTGATAAAGACTCCGTGTTTGCTGAGCTCGTAGAAGGTTTATTGGCAAGATGCCGGGTTGTACTGGCTGAAGCGCGTGCAAATGCGACCTCGTTTGAGGCGTTTATGGGCGATGCGTTTAAAGCATGTACTCGGATTATGTTTGAAAACGAAGACATGAAACTCCTGATAGTGAATAACACGCAAGCGTTTCGGGGCTTTGTTTTCGGCGGTGACACTATCCACACCGTTTTCTCAGACATGGAAACAGATATTGAGGCCGCTATTGAGCAGGGTTTGTTGCCTCGTTTTCCAGTTCGCTTAGCTGTTTTTGCGATGATCGGTGCCAGCGCCGAAGTACTCGCAGCGGATGCAAAAAATGAGTCGATTAGTTACGAAGAGAAAGCGCAATTCTTGTCGGACTTGTTTGTTGGTGGTATCCGTAATATTGCGTCTCAAGTGAATTAATTTGATCTTTTTTTGAACTTAAAAGAAAACCTCAGGTCTTTAATGCCAGTTCGTTAGAACTAATTAAATATTCAACTTGAATCAAGGGTTTCACCATGAGCAACGCAAAAATGATTACTAAGTCCGCACTAGCTAGCATGATCGCAGTAGGCGTAATGGCTGCATCAACAGACGCATTCGCGGGTAAGCCTGGTTTTGAGAAGTGTCAGGGAATTGCCAAAGCGGGTATGAATGACTGTGGCACAAGCAAGCATAGCTGCGCGGGTCAAGCGGCTAAAGATGGCGACGCGGAAGAGTGGGTATATGTTCCAGAAGGCACCTGTTCAAAAATCGTTAACGGTAAAGTGAAGTAAGTTAGCGAATCTTCTATGTCAGCGTTCAAGATAAACCCAAAGGATTATCATGGCGTTGGCATAGGCCTTCGTTCCGCACACTATCAAACCATTCTGGCTGATCGCCCCGATGTGCCATGGTTTGAGGCATTAACTGATAACTATATGAATGACGGCGGCTATCCGCTTCATTATCTCGAGAAAATCAGAGCGCACTACCCGATAACGTTTCATGGCGTTGGCTTGTCGCTGGGCGGCGTTGATCCAATCGATTTGACCTATCTCAAGCGGCTTAAGGCTTTACGTTCACAGTTTCAGCCCATTCATTTTTCCGATCATCTTTGCTGGACATCTCATGACGGCAGGCATAGCAATGATTTATTGCCAATGCCCTATACGCAAGATGCGGTCCGACATGTGTCTGAGCGAATTGATCAGGTGCAGAATAGTTTGGGTGAGCAAATTCTTGTTGAGAATGTGTCGAGTTACCTTAGTTATACGATGAGCGATCGCACTGAGGCGGAGTTCTTTGCGGAGGTTGCTCAGCAAGCCGACTGTTTGATTCTATGTGACATCAATAATATTTATGTGAGTGCCAAGAATCATGGCTTTGATGCGCTAGATTATTTGAAGGCAATGCCCAAAGCGCGTATTCGTGAGCTGCATCTAGCGGGTTATGAAGATCAGGGAGATTACTTGCTAGATACACATGGCGAGGCGGTGCATGAACCTGTATGGGGCTTATACGAAAGGGCGCTTGAGGAGTACGGCGAGATACCTACTTTACTAGAGTGGGACACCAATATTCCTGATTTTTCTGTGTTGATGCAGGAGCAGAGCCGGGCGCTCAATTATTGGACAAAAAAGCAGGCCCGCGTTTGAGCGAGCTTAGTAAGCTATATGCCACCATGATGGAAGCGATCTATGGCGAGACCTCTTTGGCTGCTAGCTATATTGTTCCGGGTAAGGTGTTAAGCGCGGCTGCGCAATTAGGTATCTATCAAGGAAGCGTCAAAGGAGGTTTAGTGCAGGCGTTGGGAGATTTGTTTCCCGCGTCAAAAGGCTTATTGGGCGAACAGTTTTTCGATGCGATGGCGTCGCGTTACGTTGCGATCAACCCCTCCCAGTCTGCCAGTTTAGATCACTATGGCGAGACATTTCCTTTATTTATGCAGCGCTTTGAACCTTTAGCCGAGTTGCCTTATATGCCAGATCTTGCCTCGCTGGAGTGGACTTGGCACCTTGCCTTTCATGCAGCCTCGACTAACGCGATTAGCCCGGATGTGCTTACCGGCGTGCCCTTGGATCAAGCCGATCAATTGCAATGCATATTAGTTGAGCCTATTTACCTGCATCGTTCGGATTATCCATTGCTCGAACTTAGGGCGTTAGGCCTAATGACAGAAAGTGAGGTTGACGCAGTTGATATAGCGAGTGGAGGAGGGTGTTATGTCGTTTTCCGCGACGGTCTCAATACCCAGATGTCTCAAGTATCTCCGCCGCTCTATGCGTTATTGGAAGAATTAAAAAAACCACTCTCGTTCGGAACAATCTGCGCGCAATGGTTGTCCAAGCACCCAGACTTAGAGCTAAACGTCTACACCGCCGAACTAATCAAGCGATCCTGGATTGCTGATTTTCGTGCTATCAACAACTAATCAATAACTATTCATTAATAGGAGCAACACGTGCAGGTACTTGCGAACTTATATCTAATGCTGACTCGTTGGGTGGATCATACTCAGCCCTTACTGAACCTAGGGTTTCGCGTTTACTTGGCCAACGTGTTTTTCAGCGCTGGTTTAACCAAGATAAAGACATGGGAATCAACCTTAATGTTGTTCGAGTATGAATATGCTGTGCCCCTTATACGTTTTGATATCGCGGCTTATTTGGCGACAGGAGCAGAGCTGTTACTCCCAGTATTGCTGGTCTTGGGCTTAGCAGGACGATTTAGCGCGGCAGGCTTGTTTGTGCTAAATGTTGTTGCGGCCATTGCCTATCCGGATATTAGTCCCGCGGGTATCAATGATCATTACTTCTGGGCGGCAATGCTCCTGACGCTGGTCGTATATGGGCCGGGTAAAATCTCGGTCGATGCTTGGTTACAGCAGCGTTTCTTCGCTCGTTAGTCGATTCAATAATGGTTGCAGACCCTTGGCGTTTTGGAGCTTGTGTTGGCCGCGCCAAGGCGTCAAACTCTACTTTTAATCAGCGATCTTAGAGGCATGAGTCTTGGATATAGGCGACCTACGTCGAGAATACATGAGCGAGGGGATTCAGGCCTCGTCACTGTTAGATGACCCGATAAAACAGTTTGAACAATGGTTTCAGCAAGCCGACGAATCGGGGATTCAAGACGCTAATGCCTTTTCATTGGCGACGGCTGGCCCCGATGCCCATCCTTCCGTTAGAACCGTTTTGCTTAAGTTGTTTGATGAAAAAGGCTTTGTTTTTTTCACCAATTACAATAGCCGAAAGTCACAGCAAATAGGGGGCAATGCGCATGCGGCGGCGTTGTTTCCTTGGTTACGATTGAATCGTCAGGTTCGTATTGAAGGGCCGTGTGAACGGATTTCGTCAGCTGCATCGCTGAAATACTTTACAACGCGTCCACGTGGCAGCCAGCTTGGGGCATGGTGTAGTGATCAGAGTGACGTGATTGAGTCGCGGGCTTTTCTCGAACAGAAATATCGTGAAGCGACGGAGAAGTTCAAAGCGGGGAGCATCCCTCTTCCTTCGTTTTGGGGAGGCTATCGAATTGTTCCGCAACGAATTGAATTCTGGCAGGGGCGAGAGAACCGCCTTCATGATCGTATCGAATATCAAAGAACTGAAGATGGTTCAGCATGGTCTAAGCAGCGGTTAGCGCCTTAGTTGCTAGGCTCGACTTGCAATGCGCGGGCTATCTGTCTGCGCTAGCTTTTGCTTGGGACGCTTTGAGTGTCTCGATGAGCCGGTCTTTTTCTGCAAGCATTGCCGCTTGCTGATCTAGTTGTTGGTGGGTTTTCTTCAGATCATTTTCTTGGAACTCAATATAAACTTCATTGATATCGTCACTTAGGTATTTATCTTCGAGTTGCGCTTTCAGTATCGCAAATTTTTCTGACAAATTATCGGCGGAGATTGTTAACGCAGACTTTTCTTCAGCGGTTGAAGACGTGTCACCTTTCAGCTTAAAAATTTCCATCTGAAGATTGTCTGTTGTGTCTTTCAGCTCATTCAGCATCCCTTTTGTCCGTTCGAGTTCAAATTGTTTGGTGCTGAGCTGGCTAGTGGCAATGACCACTTCATCTTGTGTAACGCTAAGAATTTTGGCCAGTGCGTCAATGTTTTTAGAGGCATTGGCGACCTGATTAAAGTACTTTTCTTGCTGTTCTATGTGGTTGAATGCGAATAAGCCTGCCGCAATCGCCGCCACCAAGAATAGCGGTAGCATTAGCGCCGTTGTTTTCTGGCGGGAGGCTTTGAGTGTCATTTGCGTATTGTTTAGCATTTTGCGTTCTTGCAATATCATGCGGCGCTCGTCTTCTAGCCGCTGTTCTCGTTGGATAAGGTCCTGAGCTTTGATCCGATTGGCGCGTTCTTGGTCGGCAACTTGTTGCTGCTGACCCGCTAGTCTCTGATGAACAGAACTGCTCCCCTCTTGATTGCTAGGTGTTTCGTTAGGGTGGTCAGTGCTGGACATTCGTTATCGCTCCAAAAGGCATAAATAGTGTAGTTGTTTAAGGGCACGGTTTTGTCAGTAAGCATAGCTGATTCGTCAGCGAACGCTCTGTGACTAATTCACACTGTCTGCATGTGTGGTACGTTTAGTGTGCAGCCGTTAGTTTGGCATAGGACAGCACTAGCCATTTGTTGCCGTGCTCAGGGAAATTAACTTGAATTCTGGCATGAGCACCTTTGCCCTCGTAATTCATTACGGTGCCTTCACCAAATTTCGCATGCACAACTTGTTGTCCCAAATGAAATGCCGGCGCTTCTTCCTGCATGCCTCTAGGGAGGGTACTTTGCCTATCGAAAGACACGGGTCTGGATACAGCGTTCTTTAAGCGCACTTCTTGCAGGTATTGTGCGGGTATTTCACGAATAAAACGCGATACAGGGTGGAACTTATCTTGCCCGTATAAGCGTCGCGCTTCAGCGTAAGTCATCACCAGCTGTTCCATTGCGCGAGTAATTCCTACGTAGCATAAACGCCGTTCTTCCTCTAGACGCACCGGGTCTTCCATCGACATCTGGTGGGGGAATAGGCCGTCTTCCATACCAGCAAGAAAAACAAGCGGAAACTCTAAACCTTTCGCGGTATGCAGCGTCATCATTTGAACACTGTCTTCATGCTCTTCGGCTTGTTGCTCGCCCGCATCTAGCGCTGCTTTGGCAATAAACTCGCCGAGCGTCGATTGATCGTCCTCGTCTGGCTCATAGTCTTTGCAAGCGTTGATAAGTTCCAACAAGTTTTCTTTTCGCGCCTGACCTTTCTCGCCCTTTTCATTGGCATGGAATTCCAACAAACCGCTGTCTTTGATTGCTCGTTCGCTGAGCTCGGCCAACGATAAGTCATGTTGCTGAGCGCCCAACTCGTCAATTAGGTCTAAGAAGTGTGTCAGCGTATTGGCGGCCTTGCCTTTCAATAGTCCTAGTTGTAGCCGCTCGACCGTTGCCTGCCAGAGCGAAATTGATTGCTCCCGCGCGTGTTCACGTAGGTCAGCAAGTGTCTTATTGCCGACGCCGCGGGTGGGAACGTTGACGATGCGCTCAAAGGCGGCGTCATCATGGCGATAGTAAACTAGACGCAGGTAAGCAATGGCGTTTCGTATTTCTTGTCGGTCGTAGAATCGAAGGCCGCCATAGATTCGGTACGGGATTGCTTGGCGTATCAGCGACTCTTCTAAAATTCGCGACTGAGCATTGGAGCGATACAAAATGGCGGACTCTGACCGGTTTCGGCCTTGGTTTACCCATGACTGTATTTGATCTGCAATATAGTTCGCTTCGTCTTGCTCGTTGAATGCAGCGTACAGATTGATGAGCTCGCCTTCTTCGCCATCCGTCCAAAGTTGCTTACCTAAACGGTTACCGTTGTTGGCAATGAGCGCATTCGCGGCAGACAGGATGGTGGACGTTGAGCGGTAGTTCTGCTCTAGCCTAACCGTTTGTGCGTCTGAGAAATCGTTTTCAAACTGTTGAATATTTTCTATTTTAGCGCCGCGCCATCCGTAGATTGATTGGTCATCATCGCCGACGACCATGATCGGGATATGACCAGATGCCAGCACCCTCAACCATGCATATTGGATAGTATTCGTGTCTTGAAACTCGTCAACTAAGACGTAGCGAAATCTATCTTGGTAGTGTGCGAGCAGAGCCGGATTGTTGAGCCATATTTCATGCGATCGTAATAAAAGCTCACCGAAGTCGACCATTCCTGAGCGTTGGCACTGATCTTCGTATTGTTGATAGAGCTGAAACATCACCTGTTCAAATTGGCTTTTCGGAGGCTGTTGGTGGCGTGCACGGCGACCTTCGTCTTTCTGGCCATTGATAAACGACTGCACCTGCTTGGCGGGCCAGCGCGTTTCGTCAACCGAGTTTTCCCTCATAATGCGTTTGATGACCCGCAGCTGGTCATCAGAGTCCAACACTTGGAAGTTTTCAGGTAGTTTTGCTTCTTGCCAATGGGTTCTGAGTAAGCGGTGAGCGATGCCGTGAAATGTACCAAACCACATGCCGCGAGAAGGTAGAGCAATCATCTGCTCGATACGCCCGCGCATTTCTTTGGCCGCTTTGTTGGTGAACGTAACCGCCAGAATAGAACCGGGGTTAAGGCCTTCACATTGCATTAACCACGCAATTCGATGAACGAGCACCCGTGTTTTTCCGCTCCCAGCGCCTGCGAGCACCAACATGTTTTGATTGGGGGCTGCAACCGCTTCGCGCTGTGCGTCGTTCAAACCGTCGAGTATGTAGGATACGTCCATTGCGTTAATATCACTTGCGTGCCAAAAACGCGTAGATTACCACAGACCCCATCGCTCTGTGTGTTGAATTAAAAATTCTAAACGAAGTTTTAGTCGCTTTATTTGTTTGTAATTGTAGGTAGAATTAGGGCCACCTTACTGCCGTTTCATCCCCCCTTATTATAGAGGCCTTTTTTGTCAATCTGGCACCCGAGTCTTGCTTCGTCGTTGACGCGACTTGACAGGATTTTATTCTACGGATGCGCATTAGCTGCTTTGCTTTGTGTGCTGCCGTTTTTTTCTGAACTGCTTGAAAAGCGCGTAGCCTTGCTGGCGTATATCGGCAACTTAGCGCTGTGCGGCTATTGTTTGCTTAGTGCGGTTTTTGATGAAAACCGATTAAACGAGCATGGTTTTTTGGACGTATGGTTTCCTGCTATCTCAGCTGTGCTCGGGTTAGTGATGGCAACTGGCATTGTTGCGAGTACAGAGTTTGTGCTGATTATGATGCTTTGGACCAGCCTACTATTAATATCTCTTATGCCTTTTGGCTTAGCCGCAGCGGCGGCCTGCTCGTTTGCATTATTACTGACCAATCTCGTTGTGATTATGGGTAGCAGCCTGCAAAGCGCATTGCTGGTGATCGTTGTCTTGATTCTATATGGCGCTTACGCCTTTCGACTGTTTGCCCGCTCTCGATATGAACATGGCGTTGCGCCGGCGGGTGATGATTCTGTGGCTAATCAAGACGATCGCTTAAAACTAGATCAGTTGCAGCAACTTTTAGCGCAACGAGAGCGTGATTTTGAGCAAAATATAAGCCAGCAAACTAAGCATTTGCGCGATGCAAATACCCAGCTTAGCCAGCAAATCGCTCTGCGAAAGACTATTAGTGATGCTTTGGTAAAAAGCCAGACCCGTTTAACGCAAGCGATTGATGCCTCTCACCTAGGCTTGATCGATTGGGATATTTCGGCAGGGCAGTTTTATCAGTCTGCCTTCCACAAGCATTTCGGCGAGAAAGAACAGACCTCAGAACAGGTAATTGAAAGACTAAAAGAGATTATTCATCCAGCAGACTATGAGTTGGTGCGGGATACATTAAACGCTTGCTTGCGCGGTGATAAGGATGCATATGACCTGCAGTATCGTGTTAAAGATGAGGAAAGTTGGTGTTGGATCGAAGAGTGCGGCAAGGTAATTGATCGGGGGAATGACAATCGAGCGCTTCGCTTATTAGGGACGCGTCGTAACATCCAGTCAGAAGTTCAGCGCGATGAGCAAGTTCGTTTGGCAAAATCCGTTTTCGATCACACCTCAGAGGGGGTGTTTGTTCTCGACCCCAGTGGAATATTTCTATCTGCTAATCCGGCATATGCCAAGATGATTGGCTTTGATGCTGAGGCATTGAGCGGTAAATCCATTATTGAGATTTCCGATACGCCGAGCAGAGCAGAGCTCTACACGAGTATTTTTGAGCACGCGCTAAAAGAGGGCAGCTGGCAAGGTGAATTACTGGAAAAACGAGGAGAAGGCGGGTACTTCGCGCAATGGACACAGTTAAATGCGATTGTTGATGAATTAGGCCAGCATAAATATTTTTCGGGAATGGTGGCTGATATCTCTGACCGCAAAGCCGCCGATGAAAAGCTCGCTTATCTGCTAAATTATGACGACCTTACGAAGCTTGCTAATCGAGTGCAGTTTCAAGATCAGCTGCATCGGGCTTTACTGCGTTTCAAAGATGAGCAAATTCCCTTTGTATTAGTGTTGTTAGATATCGATCGCTTTAAGCAATTTAATGATAGCTTTGGTCATGAAGCAACAGATGGGCTGCTGGTTGAGATAGCGACGCGACTATCTGACTGTGTTCAGCAGGTAGATATTTTGGCGCGTGTTGGTGGCAATGAGTTCGCTTGTATTGTCGAGTGCAGCCCCACCTTTGACGTTCAAAACTTCTCCGAACGTTTGTTCCATTCGGTCACGACGGCGCAGTACGAAGTTGCGGGGCATGAGGTGATGTTGTCGTGCAGTATTGGTGTCGCTCGCGTGCCTGAAGACACACAAGATATTGAAACCCTAATGCGCTATGGCGCGCTGGCGGTGCAAAAAGCTAAGTATCATGGCGGTAATCAAATTCAGATGTTCGATGAGTCGCTAAAGTCGTTTTCTCGCCGCCGTTTAGAGATGGAACATGAGCTACGAAAAGCGCTGACTAACAATGAACTAGAAGTGTATTACCAGCCCAAGCTAGACCTGAAGAAGAACAAAATTACATCTTACGAAGCCTTGATTCGTTGGGCTCATCCCACGCTAGGGATGATTTCGCCAGAAGAGTTCGTCAATATTGCTGAAGAAAATGGTCTCATCACGGACTTGGGCGAATTTGTCCTGAGAACGGCTTGTGAGCAAACGCAGCAGTGGATTGAGGCGGGCTTCGGCACCTTGCATGTCTCCGTTAATCTTTCTGCGCGTCAACTTAAGGAAGCCGGTTTCCAAGGTGTGATTAGTGCGACCCTGGAGCGCAGCCGAATTACGCCAGACTGCCTCGAGTTAGAGCTGACGGAAAGCATGATTATGGAAGATGCGCAAAGCGCCATATCAATACTGGCTGACTTGCGTAAAACCGGTGTTAAGGTCTCAATTGATGACTTCGGAACGGGTTATTCGTCACTGAGTTATTTGCGCGAGTTGCCGGTTGATACGCTCAAAATTGATAAAGCGTTTGTTGATAATATGGAGACCTCGAATGAGCAGTTGGCAATCGTTAAGGCCATTGTCGTTCTAGGCGAAACCCTGGGGCTTCAAATCGTTGCGGAAGGTGTTGAAAATAAAGATCAGCTGCAGTTACTGCGTTCTTTGGGCTGCAACCTTATTCAGGGTTATCTTGTCTCTAAACCGCTTACGGCTGCCGAGATGGAAGCCTTGTTGGCATCACAAACAGTTTAACTCACTGCTCTTCATCGGTTAGAAACTGACTAAGGTATGTGTCTAAAAACTCCTCTTCGCACATTGTTTTTACGTGCTGCGGAATCCGCTTAATCTCTTCGTATGGCGTTCGTTCGCTCGTCACGCAAAGGGTCGTTAGCATGTTTACGCGACAACCAACAATGGCGCCAGCGTCCATTGAGAGCTCTGTGAGATAAGAAATTTTGTCGCGGTTAGCTGTTTCATAGCCTGGCATATTTATGGGACCCATAAATACCACGACTTGCCGTTCAAGGGTGCGTTGATCGCTCAGCATATGGTGCTTTCCTAGCTACTTTTCGTTTGTTATCAGTTTAGGAGAGGATTGCGTACGCCATTCGATCAATTTTGACTATCGAAGCCTTATTTAAGACGCTTTAGTTTTAACGAAAAAGGGCCGCTGTTATGCGGCCCTTTTTGGGTGATAGTGCCAGAGGCATCAAACCGATGCCGCTTAATGCTTACTAGCCTAGTAGTCTAAGTCGTCCTGAATACTCAAACGGTCTGTGTTGTTTTGTAGCTCTGTTGGGGTGGCGGCGTCTGACCCTAGTTTGATAAGAAGCCTCAAATCATTGGCTGAGTCAGCATAGGCCAAGGCGTCTTCGTATGTGATTTCACCTTTCGCATACAAGTCATACAGGGCTTGGTCAAAGGTCTGCATACCAACATCGCGTGATTTGGTCATCAGTTCTTTGAGTTTATGCACTTCTTTTTTTCGAATGAGGTCCGCACAAAGTGGCGTGTTTAATAGTACTTCAATGACTGCGCGGCGGCCTTTGCCGTCTGGAGTCGGGACCAATTGCTGCGCCACGATGGCTTTCAGGTTTAGTGATAAGTCCATCCATATCTGGTTGTGCTGCTCAGGAGGGAAGAAGTTGATGATTCGGTCAAGCGCTTGGTTTGCGTTGTTTGCGTGCAAGGTCGCTAAACATAAGTGGCCAGTCTCAGCGAATGTGACGGCATAGTCCATGGTGTCTTTACTACGAATCTCGCCAATCATGATGACATCAGGGGCTTGTCGAAGTGTGTTTTTGAGTGCGACTTCAAAAGACTCTGTATCCAGACCTACCTCACGCTGGGTAACGATGCAGCCTTGATGCTGGTGAATATACTCAATCGGATCTTCGATCGAGATAATATGGCCTTTACTGTTGCGATTACGGTGTCCAATCATGGAGGCGAGCGACGTCGACTTACCGGTCCCTGTCGCGCCTACAAATATAATCAGGCCTCGTTTGGTCATCGATAGATTATTAACGATGTCCGGTAAGCCCAAGTCTTCAATGCGAGGAATATCCGTTTCAATGCGACGTAGCACCATTCCACATAGATTGCGTTGCGAAAATGCGCTGACCCGGAAGCGGCCGATGCCTCTAGCGCTAATCGCAAAGTTACACTCCAGCTTGTCAGTGAATTCTGTGCGTTGCTTTTCGCTCATCGTGTCGTAGACAATTTCGCGCGTTTGTTCCGGCGTGAGTGAGTTTTTCGTTACAGGCACTATTTTGCCATGAATCTTGATGCTCGGCGGCACGCCAGCGGTGATGAACAGATCTGAACCACCTTTCTCAACCATCACTTTTAGCAGTTTTTCAAAATCCACTTTTTTCTACCTCA
Organism: uncultured Oleiphilus sp.; assembly: GCA_913020045.1. Taxonomy (GTDB): domain Bacteria; phylum Pseudomonadota; class Gammaproteobacteria; order Pseudomonadales; family Oleiphilaceae; genus PZPK01. The sequence goes on along the minus strand of CAJWBE010000016.1, from coordinate 33,981 downwards.
AATATTCGCATCAGGCGGGAAGTTCCGCCTGTCTTACTCATTAAAATTACAATGTAGTGAACGATCCATGCACTTAAAAATTATCAGGAACCTTCGCTTTCTCGCGTGCGGTATCGCGTGTGATATGACCTTTGCTCAACAAATTTTGTAGGCATTGATCTAAGGTCTGCATACCGATAGACGCACCGGTTTGAATGGCACTATACATTTGCGCTACTTTGTCTTCGCGAATCAGGTTCCGAATAGCCGGTGTGCCAATCATGATTTCATGTGCGGCAACACGCCCACCATTGGTTTTCTTCAGTAGCGTCTGCGAGATAACCGCCTGCAATGATTCTGAGAGCATTGAGCGCACCATACTTTTCTCTTCCGCCGGGAATACGTCAACAACCCGGTCAATAGTTTTGGCGGCGGAGGTGGTGTGCAGCGTACCGAACACAAGGTGACCCGTTTCTGCGGCCGTTAGCGCAAGCCGAATTGTTTCGAGATCCCGCAGCTCACCAACAAGGATAATATCGGGATCTTCCCGCAGCGCCGATCGTAAGGCTTCACTAAATCCTAGCGTGTCGCGATGGACTTCCCGTTGGTTCATCAAGCACTTCTTACTTTCATGAACAAATTCTATTGGGTCTTCAATAGTAAGAATGTGGTCATAACGGTTGTCGTTAATAAAGTCGATCATCGCCGCTAGCGTGGTTGATTTACCTGAGCCAGTGGGCCCTGTAACGAGAACTAAGCCACGCGGAACCTCTGCTATTTCTTTGAATACTTGCCCCATCCCTAAGTCTTCCATCGTTAAAACTTTCGATGGAATGGTTCGAAACACGGCACCAGCGCCACGGTTTTGGTTGAACGCGTTAACACGAAACCGCGCGACTCCCGGTACCTCAAAAGAGAAATCGGTTTCGAGGAACTCTTCGAAGTCTTTGCGTTGTTTGTCATTCATGATGTCATAAATGAGCGAGTGAACTTCTTTGTGCTCCATCGCTGGAAGGTTAATCCGACGCACGTCGCCGTCCACTCGAATCATGGGTGGAAGGCCAGCTGACAAGTGTAAATCTGAAGCCCCTTGCTTGGCAGAGAACGCCAGTAATTCAGTAATATCCATGAGTATCCTCTAGGAAAGAACAATCAATTTAAATGCTTGTGAATAGTATATGTTTTTGCTCAAATGACGACCGAATCGGGCGTCAGACGCGCCTTTTGGTCATTGTGCATATCTTGTTGAAACACCTAATGTTTAGCATAGCAGACAACCTTGAGAACGTAAGGCAACTTATAAAAAAAGCGAGTGGCGATCACGGGCGTGAGCTGAATGAAGTCAGATTGCTGGCTGTCAGTAAAAAGCAGGACGCGGACACTCTATACGCCGCTATGGAGCAAGGTGTGTCCAGCTTTGGCGAAAACTACCTGAGTGAGGCCCTCGCGAAACAAGACGAACTGAAGCAGCGCTGCAGTGAGTCTCAGTGGGCGTCCCTGACGTGGTATTTCATTGGGCCCGTTCAGTCCAATAAGACGCGGCTTATCGCAGAGCGTTTTGATTGGGTGCAAAGTGTTGACCGTGCTAAGGTCGCCAAGCGCCTGAATGAGCAACGCCCGGCTTGCCTTGCGCCGCTAAATGTTTGTATTCAGCTCAATATCGATGCTGAAGAGACTAAGTCAGGTATCACGCTAGCCGAGCTTCCCGCTTTAGCCGCTCAAATAGACGCTGCAGATAGTTTGTGTCTAAGAGGCCTAATGGTCATTCCTAAAGCTGGGCAGGATGAGAGCCTGCAGAGTGAGAGCTTTCGACTAACTCAGCAAGCATTTATTGCACTAAAGCAGAAATATAAAACTGTCGATACACTCTCGATGGGTATGTCTGCTGATATGGCCGCAGCGATAGCGCATGGCAGCACTATGGTGCGTGTCGGCACGGCAATTTTTGGCAAACGGCTTTAATTTAAGCGGATCAAGAAAGGATACATAGCAGTGAACAATAGCCAGATTACATTTGTGGGCGCAGGCAATATGGCAGGCGCGATTATTTCAGGTTTGCTAAAAAACGGGGTGGACGCCAAATCAATCACCGCAGCGGAGCCCTCTGTTGAGCGATTGGAAAGCTTATCGAAGCAATACGGTATTCGTCATGAGGTCGATAATGTCTCGGCGATAAAGCATGCTGATGTGGTTGTGTTGAGTGTCAAGCCACAGATACTGCAAAGCGTGTGCGAAGGTATTCGGGATGCATTGCCGAAAGGCGTATTAGTGATTTCAATTGCCGCTGGCGTTGAAATGTCTTCGATTGAGGAATGGTTAGGCGATGATGTAGCGTTAGTGCGCTGCATGCCCAATACACCCGCGCAAGTGCTTTCGGGAGCGAGCGGTTTGTACGCAAACGCTCTCGTGGAATGGGCTCAAAAAGAAGTCGCTTATGCGCTATTTTCGGCGATCGGCGTTTGCCAGTGGGTCGACTCGGAAGAATTACTGCACGCCGTTACCGCGTTGTCAGGAAGTGGCCCCGCCTATATTTTTTTGGTGATCGACGCCATGGAGAAAGCGGCGAAGAAGCAAGGTATTGATGAGAAGAGCGCGCGCTTATTAGCGGCGCAAACCGTGATGGGGGCCGCCCAAATGGTATTGTCTGGAGACGTCCCGCCAGAACAGCTGAAGCGCAATGTCATGTCACCCGGTGGAACGACAGAGCGCGCTATTCAAGTGCTCGAAGCGCGAGGCCTGCCTGAGCTGTTTGATGAGGCAATGACGGCCGCAAATCAGCGCTCGGTTGAATTGGCTGAACTGTTGAAAGGTTAGCTAAGCATCTCGCGAAAGCGTCGTTGAGCCCTGATAGGCAGTGATGAGTGGTGATAGTTACTGTCACGTCACTATTAAGTCACTACCAAGCCACTATCCAGTCGCGATAAAAGTGATTAGAAGGAATAAATAAAATGGCGGATAAGACCCCTAGTATCGCTTTGTTATTGACCGGCAATGAGTTGATGAGTGGCGACATCGTTGATAGTAACTCTGCGATGATTGCCACTGAAATGCTCGCTCAAGGTTTTTCTGTTGAATATAAAGTGACGGTGGCTGATGACCTGCCTTTGCTTGAGCGAGAGTTGTATCGTTTAAGCGAGCAGTTTGATGTATTGCTAGTGAATGGTGGTTTGGGGCCAACCGTTGATGATTTGACTGCTGAAGCTTTGGCGAACGCGGCAGGGCTTGCTGTCAAAGAACATCCTGTGGCCTTGTCCCACTTGAAGGCTTTTTGTGCGGCCAGAAATTTCCAATTAAGCCCTTCGAATCTAAAACAAGCCATGCTGCCTGACGGTTGTGATGTAATCCCAAATAGTGTCGGAACGGCTGTGGGTTTCTCCCTAATGCTTAATCACTGTTTGGTGCTTTGTACCCCAGGCGTTCCTAGCGAGCTAAAGCATATGTTGATGCACGAAATAATGCCGGACCTCGATACGGCTTACCCTTTACGTGCTAGGCCAATGCGCCATCGTATGCGCGTTTTTGGGTATGGCGAGTCTGGCTTGCAGCAGTCTTTGGAAGACCGGTTTCCGAACTGGCCTGCTGAAATTGAAGTAGGTTTTCGCGCTTCATTGCCGATGCTAGAGCTGAAGCTGCAGGCGCGTGATCAATCTGCTGCGTCGCAACTTGAGCAATGCGCGGGGCAAGTGCGAGCGTTATTAGGAGAGCATATTGTGAGTGAAAACGGCTCCAGTATGGCAGAGTCTTTTGTGTCACTGTTGCAGTCTAAGGGTCAACGATTCACCTGTGCCGAGTCTTGTACTGGCGGTATGATTGCGTCTTTAGTGACTGAAGTGTCAGGTTGCTCCAGCGCTTTCGAAGCAGGTTTTGTGACCTATTCAAACTCGATGAAAACTCAGGTCTTGGGTGTTGCCAGTGATTTGCTCGAACAGCACGGCGCGGTGAGTGAGCCAGTAGTGCGCGCAATGCTGGCGGGAGCTCTCGCTAACAGTGGTGCAGACATTGGCGTTTCCGTGTCAGGTATTGCGGGGCCGGGAGGTGGGTCGCCAGATAAACCGGTCGGAACAGTTTGGCTAGCGTGGGGGAGCCATGAACATATGCTCGCTTCGGCGTTTTTTATTCCGGTGCAGCGGCGGCGTTTTCAACAGTGGGTGAGTGCGATGGCCATGGACTTGTGTCGCCGATTCTTATTGGACTCCAGCCAAGAACCAAATTATTTTCGCGAGCGCCGTGTGAAGTAAAGCACAACGCGTCTGAAAAGAAATTTATGGGTCTTGTTCGACGAAGGTGAGCGATTTTTGGAAGGTGAAGGGATGAATGCCTTCACCTTAGAGTTTTCGCGGAGTGCTTATTCGTATTTACATAAGTAGGCGGTATCAACGGGTACCTTGAGGTCAAACGATTGATTTGATTCGACAATAAAGGTTTCTCCGTCAGTGAACGAGACGAAATCTTCGGCGCCGGGTAATTTAACGATTAATTCACCGCTGACGACCGTCATGTATTCTTTCTGACTGGTTCCGAAGGTGTAAGTGCCGGCTACCATTACGCCAACCGTTGCTGGCAAAGTGCTTGATTTGAATGCGATTGATTTTACCTTGCCATCAAAGTATTCGTTTACGTTTAACATTGCTCGGTCCTATATAAAAGTTGTCTGAAATTTTCGAGTACGATGCCAGCATTATAGAGAAAGCGTTTGGCAAGTTGATAGCCTTTTTACAAAGGTGTTTGGGGAGATGACGAAAACAATGAAAGAGACGATTATTGATTTGATTCGACACGGCGAGCCTGTTGGTGGGACACGTTTACGTGGTGCCCAAGATGACCCTCTGTCTGATTTGGGTTGGGAGCAAATGAGAGCGTCGGTAGGTCGCTATGATGAGTGGCAAAGGCTAGTGACATCTCCGTTGAAGCGGTGTCGACATTTTGCCGACGAGTTAGGCGAAAAGTTGAGCTTGGCGCCAAAGATTAATGACGAGTTTAGAGAAATTCATTTTGGCGTGTGGGAAGGCCTGACGACAAAGACCTTAATGGAGCGTGACCCGAAAGCACTGCAACGCTATTGGAAAGACCCCGATAACCATACGCCAGAGGGGGCCGAGCGAATGTCTGACTTTGTATCGCGGGTACATGGTGCGTGGGAGAGCTTAATCGAAGAGAATTTAGATCAGCACACTTTACTTGTGTGTCATGGCGGTGTGATCCGAGCGATATTGACCCATGCGCTAGGGATGCCGGTTGAGAACCTTTGGAATTTTGATGTGCCCTATGCCAATGCGACACGTTTGGTCTACCATCATTTTCCTGACGGTACACGGGCCGCTCAGTTGAGATTTCATCAGTCGAGCTTTTGAATTTTCGGGTCGAATAAAGCACAAAGGTAAGCGTGTTTGTTTAACAAAGTGCGCTTGATATGAATCAAGTAAAAGCTCCCTGTACGCGCGTAAACTAGATTTCTCATAAGTTGAATAATTTGAGAGTCTGGTTATGTCGTCTGTGCCAAAAAAAGCAACTGAGGGGTTGGAGCCTTTACTTAACAAGTATGATGTATATGGTCCCAGGTACACGTCTTACCCGACTGCTCTGCAGTTTAATGAAGCGTTTACAGAAGAAGATTACATTAAACAAGCTCAGGCCAGCAATCAGCATTTAGTTCCCAAACCTCTGTCGCTCTATATCCATATCCCGTTCTGTAAGTCCTTATGCTATTACTGTGGCTGTAATAAAATTGTGACGCATAAATCCGAAGCTGCGGACAGTTATCTTGATTACTTGTTTCAGGAAACACAATTGCAAGGGCAGCATTTTGCTGATGACCGATTAGTCCAGCAAATTCACTTTGGTGGCGGGACACCGACTTATCTTGCAGCAAGCCAGCTTAGAGAAATCATGGAAGTGATTGCGCAGAACTTTCACTTAGGTCTGCCTGATACACTTGAGTTGGGTATTGAAATTGACCCTCGTAGTGTAACGCTTGAAAGTTTGACTGATTTGTTAAACATGGGGTTTAACCGTATCAGTATCGGCGTGCAAGATTTCGACCCAGATGTTCAACAAGCCATTAATCGTATTCAGAGCTATGAGTCGATTAAGGATATTATGGACACGGCGAGAGCCAAAAATGTTAACTCAATCTCGCTCGACATTATTTATGGTCTTCCCAAGCAAACGCGCAAGAGCTTTGACGATACCTTGGATCAGGTTATCGCGCTAAGGCCTGACCGAATTGCCTTATATAACTACGCGCATATGCCTCAGCGCATTCCGTCTCAGCGTTTGATTCATACCAGTGACTTGCCGGGTGCGGACGAAAAAATGAGAATCTTTCTAGATAGCATTGACCGCTTAACTGCCGCGGGATACGTCTATATTGGTATGGATCATTTTGCGTTACCTGACGATAGTCTCGCGACATCGCTTTCCGATGGCGGGCTGCAACGAAACTTTCAAGGTTACTCGACTCATGCAGAGTGTGATGTCATTGGGCTAGGGGTGAGTGCCATTAGCCGAATCAATGAAAGCTATAGTCAAAACATCGGAGTACTTTCCGGTTACAAAGGGATGGTCGATCATGGCAACTTGCCTATTCAAAAAGGCCTTAATCTAAGCGCTGACGATACGGTTCGAGCAGGCTTGATTCAAGAGTTGATGTGCAGTGGATTGGTGATATTCAGTGATTTCAATGAGCGTCATGACGTGTTCTTCCATCATTATTTTAAACCTGAACTTGTTAAGCTAGGCGACCTTGCTGACGATGGGTTGTTAGAAGTCACTGAAATATCTATAAAAGTAACGCCTAAGGGGCGCTTATTTTTGCGCAATATTGCCATGACATTTGACGCATATTTTACTCAAACAGATCTTCAGAATACTGAAGAACCTAGGTATAGTAAGACGATCTGAATTCTTGTGGGTTAGTTTGAGTCATGGCAAATCAAATTGCGTCTAGTCGCGCACCCTCTTTTTTGAAGTGTAGCCAGTGTTCATTAGGCAATTTGTGTTTGCCCGTAGGAATGAATAATCAGGACATGGGTGAGCTTGAGAGTATTATCGACTCAACGTCTCCGTACAATGATGATGCACCGGTTTACACTGCGGGCCAATCGTTCGACAAAATCTTTGCTGTTAAGTCAGGCATGTTTAAGAGTGTGATTGTTGACAGCTTGGGTAATGACCATATTACGGGTTTTCATTTACCGGGCGAGTTGTTTGGTCTTGATGCGATCCATAGTGAAAAATACACCTCAAGTGCTGTCTCTTTAGGCACATCTAGTCTTTGTGCGATCGAGTATAAAGAGCTGGAACATTTGTCGCACCGTTTGCCATCTCTGCAACATCAACTCATGAACTTGATGAGTAAAGAGGTGCGTACTTCGCAATCGCTTAATGTTGATCTCACAGCAGAACAGAAACTGGCCGGGTTTTTAGTGGCACTCTCATCGCGTTATAAGCAGCGTGGATATTCTGAAACGCGTTTTCACTTAGTCATGCCTAGACGTGATATTGCGAATCATTTAAATATGGCGCCAGAAACCGTTAGTCGTTTGTTTAAGCGTTTCGCGAATGACGGTTTGTTGGAGATTAATCGCACGGACCTGACGATTGTGAATATGCAGGCGCTCAAGGAAATGAGTGGTTGTTTGTCTGTTTGTTAATGCTCCCTTTTCAGCGTTTCTGCGCCATGTGAATAAATAAAGCCTCGGAGTATCGGGGCTTTTTTATGCCTGAAGGGTGCAGAGTGAGGAACTTTTACCTGGCGTCGTTTTCCAAGTCGACGGACTTTGTTGAAACACATTAAGAGATTGATGCATTGCGATTGCTGAGAATGACAGCCATTTATATGAGAGCTTTGGTGGTCGGCGTACTGATGTTTGTTCAGCCCTTAGTGGCGCAAGAACTGGCGCCAGACTTTTCGCTAAAGCTGCTAGGTGGTGAGAAATCGCACAGTTTGTCAGACTATCGCGGTAAGGTGGTTTATCTCGACTTTTGGGCTTCGTGGTGTGCGCCTTGCCGGCAATCACTTCCAGCCTTAAGTAAGTTGCAGGATGAATTGGGCTCAGAGCAATTCGAAGTGTTAGCCATTAACCTGGATATGAACCCCGAAGACGCCTTGTCGTTTTTGGCGGAGTATCCGGTTAGTTACACGGTCTTAGCAGACAAGACAGGCAGTATTTCAAGAGCATATGACCTAGTTGGTTTACCGTCGTCTGTGTTGGTCGCGAAAGATGGAAGTATTATTCAATCGTTTCAAGGGTTTCACCCTTCCCACATTACTAAGCTAAAAAGAGCACTGGGCTTTTTGATCAAGTAAAGTCGTTCCGGTGTTTACGTATTCGGGTGTGAGCGCCTGTAGCTTGATGGCGTAATGCCAGACCACCGCTTGAAAGCATGATTAAACGCGGCGGCCTCCTGATAACCCAGTTTACTTGAGATGTCCTCAATCGGCCGTGTTGAATTACTGAGCCAGCTCTTGGCTTTCTCATAACGCACTTGGTCGAGTACTTTTTGATAGCTAGTCTCTTCTGTTTTTAATTGTCGTCTCAATGTGCGCTCTGACATGCCGAACGTTTGCGCTGCTTCACTTGCGTTGGGCATTTGGTAATTAAACATGTCCAGGTAGCGATAAAGAGAATTTGAAAGCCTTTCATCAACGCTCGACGCGTCCATCAGCATTTTGTCGCATTGCTCTCGATACATCTCAAAAGCGATTTGATTACCTTTTGAGAACTCGGTTTTTAGAAAATGAGATTCGATGACGAGGCTGTTTTGAGTCTGCCCAAACTTAACCGGGCAATTGAATGCCATTTCGTAGACGCGTTTATTTTCCGGGGTCGGCAGAGTCAATGACACTTCACTGAGCTTGATAACTTGGTCATTCATTTTGTGGATATCGCTGATAAAGCGGAGCGTCCCCGACATGTCTCGAAGCAATAGGTAGTCAGAGATCGCATCAGGCACTGGCATCGGCTCAATGACTAGGGCGCTATAGCGGGCGCCGAGTTCGAGACGAATATCGCCAAATAAGTAGCTTAGTGATTGGTATTTGATGCCAACCTGACAGGCTTCGTAGGTGCTTCGGCAAGAGAGAACTAGCATTGAAAGTGGACCATACCCAGCCAGCCCCATGTGATGACCAACGCTTAGGCCGAGCTCAGGCTGAGGAGATAGGGCGAAAATGTCACTGATGACGGCCAGCTCTTTTGAGCGATCAATGCGAGCGTTTGCATCAAGAGAGCTCATAGGTAGACCATGCTTCGCCATGATCGGGGCAACATCACACCCGGCTTCTTGAAACGCTTCAGCCGCGTAGAGTAAACCCAGTACTGATCGTGTTGCCATGCCAACACCTTTGACCGTAATTATCAATCGAGCCCGAAGGTTAGCATACCTTTTTGGAAAAGTATGATTTAGCCTAGCGGCTCCAAAAATATCGTCGGCTGTTTTATGATTAACGGCAACGAAATAGCTTTACCAGAAGGGTATTCCAGTATGAAAAAGTTTTTAGTGGTCGCGATAGTGATTGTACTTGTCGGGTTAGGCGGAGTGTTCGCCGGCGACCATTATCGCTACGAGCTATATGATGCGGCGATAGCTTTCGAGCAAGACCGCGCAGGGTTAAAGTCTCAGACTGGGTTAGCCGGACCAAATAAATTTGCGTATATAGAGACAGAGCGGGTTGAGGGGCAGGAAAGCATTATCATGCTGCATGGCTTCAGTGCGAATAAAACGAATTGGATCCGCTTAGCTCAGCATTTGGGGTCGCAGTACCATCTCGTCGCGCTTGATTTACTCGGCCATGGTGACAATGAGCAAGATATGTCTCGTTCCTATAGCATTGTTGAGCAAGTCGAGTTCGTGAAGTTGGCGGCTGCAGGACTAGGGATCGCACGTTTTCATTTGGTCGGTAACTCAATGGGAGGCGCTATTAGCGCATTATATTCCGCGACTTACCCGGAGCAGGTAATTACCGCGACGCTGATTAGTCCAGCCGGTGTGCACGATATCCCATCGGTCATGGATGACATAATCAAGGATGGTGAGAACCCTTTGATCGCGACGACGATTGAAGAGTTTGGTCGTGTCATTGACTTTGTCATGGTCGAGAAACCTTATATTCCAGGGCCAGTTCAAAAAGTGGAGGCCGAACGCTCGGTTGCGCGGATTGAAATTAATCGTAAGATTTTCAAAGATATTCGTGCTGATTTAGACACAGGCCTTCAGCAGGGCTTTGCATCCATTTCTGCACCGGTATTGTTTGTTTGGGGTGACCAGGATCGCGCCATTAACGTCAAAAATATTGATCGTTATGCGAGCTTAATACCGAACGCGCAAAAAAAGGTATATGAAGACATTGGCCACTTGGCAATGATTGAAGTACCGCAGCGTACTGCGCGCGATATCCTAGACTTCATTGCGAGCAACTAGGCGCTGTTCTAGTCTTGGCAAGGGCAGCTTCACATTAGATAGGTATAGCTGCCCAAGCCTTCTTCAAAGGTGCGTACCAATTGGTCGAACTTCTCTCCTTCGATAGCGCGTGTCTTTAGCAACGCTTGGTATTTTTCGAGTAAATATTCAGGTGCTAAATTGACATAGTTGAGTACGTCGGCAACCGTATCCCCCCTAATAGCATGCTCTAACTGAATATTGCCGTCGGTATCGACCGCTACATCCACCGAGTCAGTGTCACCAAACAAATTATGCATGTCTCCAAGTATCTCTTGATATGCACCGACTAGGAAAAACCCAAGAAGCTCTTTTTCTTGCTTGCACTCCGGCAGCCTGAGCGTCGACTCTAAGCCATGACTTGATACATACTGATCAATACGGCCGTCAGAGTCACACGTGATATCTTGCACCACACCGCGACGGGTTAAGTCTTGGTTAAGGTTTTCCAATGGTGTAATCGGGAAAACTTGGTCTATCCCCCACACATCCGGAATCGACTGAAATACGGAAAAATTGACGAAGAGTTTCTCGGCTAATTTTTCGTTTAATTGGTCGATGATTTCTTGGTGGTCGCGGTGCGTTGCATCTAAGCGCCCAACCAGTTTTTGGCAAATAGCGGTATAGATCTTTTCAGCATGCGCCTGTTCTTTCAAACTCGCCAAACCTTGCTCAAATTGCTGATGGATATCTTCAATGGCATGCATCGCATCGTGATAAAGCTCGATCAGTGACCGTGTCATACTGGCTGATTGAAGGGCCGAGTAGTTTGACCATAAGTGTTTGATTGCGCTGCTCGCGTTATCTAGGTCAGGTTGTTGAGGCGGTTCAGCATGCGGGGCTTCTTTTTCGACGATATCGGTAATGAGTACGGCATGATGCGCGGTTATCGCCCGGCCTGACTCACTAATTAAACTCGGGTGAGGCAGAGAGTTTTCGTCACAGCACTCTTTAAAGACCCGAACCACGGTTTGAGCGTAATCAGTAAAGCTGTAATTGATAGAGCAAAGGTTGCGTGATTCCGTGCCATCATAATCGACGCCCAAGCCACCGCCAATATCGACATAGTCTATTGGGGCGCCGAGTTCTCGTAGTTGTGTATAGATACGTGCGCATTCATTCAGGCCGGTTTGAATGTCTCGAATATTGGCTATTTGTGAGCCTAGGTGGAAATGAAGAAGGCGTAGAGAATCTAAACGATTGTGGGTTTTAAGGTAGGTAAGTGTTTCTAGTATTTGTTCGGCAGAGAGGCCAAACTTTGATTTCTCACCGCCGGTGTTTTGCCAGTTCCCTTTGCCAATTGAGTTGAGTCGAGCTCGCAACCCGATGGAGGGGACAAGGTCCAGTTCGTTTGCCACCTCAATGATTAACGCTAGCTCGCTGGGTTTTTCTATCACGATATGGACAAGGTAGCCTAGTTTTTGACCCAGCAATGCAAGGTGAATGTAGGCGCGGTCTTTGTATCCATTACAAACGATGGTAGTGCCCGGTTTTTGGGCTAAGGCAAGCACTGCGAGAAGTTCAGGTTTACTGCCGGCTTCGAGGCCGACTTGATTTTGCTTGCGCGCCGGTTCAGTCGAGGCTATTTCTTCAATAACGCGGCGCTGCTGGTTGACCTTGATAGGGTATACAATTTGGTAGTCGCCTCGGTATTGCTGAGCATCAATAGACTGATTGAAGGCGCTGACGAGTGAATTAACGCGGTGATGGAGGATCGCTTTAAAGCGCACCAACGCTGGTAATCGAAGTCCTTCACCGTTTAATGTTTTAGCAATGTCAGACAATGCCACGGGTGGCGAGTTAGCCTCAGGAACGCTGAACTGTAGTTGGCCCTTTTCATTGATAGAAAAGTAGTCCTGACCCCACTTATTAATACTGTAAGGCAAGGCGTTTGATCCATGACCCATAGTCGAATTTCTCGCGTAAACACCAATGAATAGAAAGGCTGACAAAATAGCTGCATATTGTTGGCCACGCAACTAAAATGCGGCAGCATAATGAAAGTCGATATCGGAGGCGATGAGATGGGTTTAAGTCCAAGCGAGTGGTTTACAGAAATCTTCCAGAATGAGGGCACTGCGTTCTCTTTGCAGATAAAAAAACACCTGCATAACGAGCGGAGTGAATACCAAACCCTCGACATTTACGAAACGGAAACCTTTGGCAATCTAATGGTCATTGATGGCTGTGTCATGTTGACGCAGCGAGATAATTTTCTGTACCACGAAATGATGTCTCATCCAGCGCTATTCACACACAGCAACCCGAAAAATGTCGTGATTATTGGTGGCGGTGATTGCGGGACACTAAAAGAAGTGCTGAAGCATGATTGTGTAGAGAGTGTGTTGCAGGTTGATATTGATGAGCGAGTAACGCGCTTGTCTGAGCAATACTTTCCTGAGCTATGCGATAAAAATGAAGACCCGCGCGCAACACTGATGTTTGATGACGGCATTGCTTGGATGAAAAATGCGGAAGCGGGCTCAGTAGATGTTGTCATTATTGATTCGACAGACCCTGTCGGGCCCGCTGAGGGTTTGTTTGCGGTCGATTTCTATCGGGACTGCTATCGTGTCTTAGGCGAGGGCGGGGTGCTCGTTCAGCAGTCTGAGTCGCCTTTACTGCACGCGCAAACGATTATCAAAAACGTACAGCAAGATTTAAAAACAGCGGGCTTTTCTGATGCGCATACGATGCCATTTCCTCAGCCTGTTTATCCGACGGGCTGGTGGAGCGCCACCATTGGGCGCAAGGCAGGTAGTGTGAGTGACTACCGTCAGTCGGCCGTCACTGCCAAGACATTCTCGACCCTCTACTATAACGACGGTATTCACCAAGGCGCGTTAGCAATACCGGAATTTATGAAGACGCTTTAGTTTTGTATTTTGGGGAATGAAAAAAGGGAGCCATTGCGGCTCCCTTTTCTATTTCTTATTTGATTGCGCTGACGTATTACTGAATGCCCAGCGCGTAATCAGTTTGTTTTAGACATAAAAAAAGCGCTCATATGAGCGCTTTTTTCTTACTCTGCGTTAGCGGAGAGTAAGACCGGAACTGGTTTCCGGTCTGTTTTAGTCAAAGACTAGTCTTTGGTGAACTCAGGGTATGCTTCCATTCCACACTCAGAGATATCAACACCTTCGTACTCTTCTTCTTCAGTGACTCGAATACCCATAACCGCTTTGATAATGCCCCAAACGATTAAGCTAGTAACGAAGACCCAAACAAAGATGGTGAGTGCGCCAACTAGCTGACCGCCGAATGTTGCATCTGCGTCAGATAGAAGTACCGCGAAGACACCCCAAAGACCAACTACACCGTGTACAGAGATCGCACCGACTGGATCATCCAGTTTCAGTTTGTCTAGCGTTACGATTGAGAACACAACGATGATGCCGCCAATTGCGCCAATGATGGTCGCTAGAAGAGGTGATGGATCAGCAGGCTCAGCTGTGATAGCTACTAGACCGGCCAATGCGCCGTTAAGGGCCATTGTAAGATCCGCTTTACCAAACAAGATGCGAGCAACGATAAGTGCTGCAATTAGACCACCAGAAGCCGCTGCGTTAGTGTTCAAGAATACAGACGCTACTTCGTTCGCAACACCGATACCTGAAAGCTGTAATGTTGAACCGCCGTTGAAACCGAACCAGCCCATCCAAAGAATGAATGTACCCAATGTAGCCAGTGGTAAATTCGCGCCAGGGATCGCTTGTACTTCACCATTAGGACCGTATTTTCCTTTACGTGCGCCAAGCATGATGACACCCGCTAATGCTGCAGCAGCACCGGCCATGTGAACGATACCTGAACCTGCGTAGTCACTGTAGTTTAGTTCGAACAAACCAAATACAGAAGCTCCGCCCCAAGTCCATGCGCCTTCCATTGGGTAGATGAAACCAGTCATCACAACCGCAAATATAAGGAAAGCCCAAAGCTTCATACGCTCAGCAACTGCACCAGAAACGATAGACATTGCGGTGGCAACGAATACGACCTGGAAGAAGAAGTCAGAAGCGCCAGAATACTGAAGTCCTGCATCGTCTGCGCCTTCGTTGAACGCTTTCGCGCCAGCTAGAACGCCTGCAACCGCTTCATCAGTCATACCTGCAACTGAGTCAGTACCTGACAAGAAATAACCGCCGCCGTACATGATTTGGTAGCCGCAAACCAAGTACATGGTGCAAGCAATTGCAAATAGCGCAACGTTTTTGGTTAGGATTTCTGTCGTGTTTTTTGATCGAACCAGACCTGCTTCTAGCATTGCGAAACCCGCAGCCATCCACATTACCAATGCGCCACACACCAAAAAGTAAAAGGTGTCCATGGCATATTGCAGTTCATAAATATTATTCATCATGTTTTCCATGATTGCCCTCCGATCTAGGCTTTATGAAATTAAAAAGAAAAAAGGTTAATTAAACGGCGTCAGTGCCAGTCTCGCCGGTACGAATTCGAATCGCTTGTTCCAATGCTGAAACAAAGATTTTGCCGTCACCGATTTTTCCTGTGTTTGCTGCCTTGGCGATTGACTCAATGACTTGATCGAGTAGATCGCTGCCAATAGCGACTTCAACTTTTACTTTTGGAAGAAAGTCCACAACGTACTCTGCTCCACGATAGAGCTCTGTGTGCCCTTTCTGACGACCAAAGCCTTTTACTTCTGTAACTGTGATCCCTTGGACACCAATTTCTGACAGTGCTTCACGCACGTCATCTAGCTTAAAGGGCTTAATAATGGCAGTAACAAGTTTCATAGAGTTCTCCTACGTATGCCGCCTGATGAGATGAAAAAAAATTATTCTGGTGCAATACGATGCTCAGTACTGCAATAGTGAGGGGGTTAAAGCAGACGCCGTGCCATTAAAATAATTAGCAATAAAAACAAAGGTGTAGGGTGAAATAGAGCGCGGTTACAGGAAGTATGCTAAGTTTTGGAGCACCATTGTTGTGCGCACGCATTAAATTGGTGCGCATGTGGCTTGGTTTAGTCTTGAATACCGCCCTTTGCCGGAGTTTATGAATATCTGGATGGCCTGGAGTTAAAGAAATGGATGGAAGCTTCGAAGGCCTTGAGGTAGTCTGTTCTTGAGCATTTTTTTGTTTAGTTGTGTTATTGGGAGCATGCGTTGTTAAGTCCACAAGAGTTGTTCAGTGTTATTCAAGAGCAGGTCAGTCAGGTGTTGCCAGAGGCAACCCGGTCGGCCCAAGAAGAAATGTCAGGCAATTTAAAGCTAGCCATTGCTGGTGTGCTTAATAAGCTAGATCTCGTTAGTCGAGATGAGTTTGATGCACAGCAAGCGGTTTTGATTAGAACGAGAGAGAAGTTAGAACAGCTTGAGAAAGATTTCGCAGAATTAGAACAACGAATCGCGTTTAATTAATCTAATGCCGCACTTCAGGATGAAGGCGGCGCGTTAGGATGGTGCGGTCGCCTTTAACTGGTGCGCCGTTTGTTTGGCGTAACTATCGAGGCGTTGATCCCGATGATCTAATGTCGCGATGAAGCGCGACTATCGTTTGAACACTCATTATTGACCGCTCACTATTGACCACTACAAGGATTGTAATGTCAGTATCTACAGTATTTACCCGCGCCCAGCTTGGGGTTAGCGCTCCACTTGTTACCGTTGAAACGCATATTTCTAACGGTCTACCTTCTTTAAGTATTGTCGGCATGCCTGAGGCTTCTGTCCGTGAAAGTCGCGAGCGCGTGCGCAGTGCTCTTCTAAATGCTGGGTTTGAGTTTCCAGCTCGGCGCGTCACAATTAACCTTGCTCCAGCTGATTTACCAAAACAGGGTGGGCGTTATGATCTGGCGATCGCGGTGGGCATTTTGTCTGCGACAGCGCAGCTAGATGGTTTATCGCTAACCCAATATGAGTTTATTGGCGAGTTGGCGCTGACGGGTGCTCTGCGAGCCGTCACTGGCGTGTTGCCGAGTGCTGCGGCATGCCGTGAAAATGCCAGAAAGCTTTGTTTAGCATCTGGAAATACGGAAGAGGCGAGTTTGGTAGATGATCTACCGATAATTAGTGCTGACAATATATTGCAAGTATGTGAGCGCTTACGAAGTGGGTGTCTCGATGAGCGTAAGAGTAGAAAGCCTGTTGATGATGTGTTGATAGACGCGCCAGACATGGCGGATATCAAAGGACAACGTTTGGCGCGGCGAGCACTGGAAATAGCGGCTGCTGGCGGCTTGAATCTTTTGTTATATGGGCCTCCGGGAACAGGCAAAAGCATGCTTGCTTCGCGTCTTACCGGAATACTTCCTCCCTTGACTGGCGACGAAGCGCTCGAAGTGGCGTCCGTTTACTCGGTAGCGGGGCAATTGGATCATGCGCGTTATTACGAGCGGCCGTATCGATCGCCACATCATTCAGCTTCGCCGGTCGCGTTAATCGGTGGCGGATGTCATATAAATAAATAGCCGCGACATTAAAGAAATAGTTGCGATATAATCTTTCCAACTTAGGTAACTGAATAGAAATGAGCTATTCGGCTTTTAAGGAGGAGGAGGCCATATGCCGATAACGCTGGATTGTGTCTTTCGGCGCATAAATGCAACGCCCAGAATCGATGCTCTAAAATGCGGCGACAAGACTTTATTAGTCTGGTGGTACTGTGGAATTCTCAAGAATAAAAATGACCAGCACCAGCCCTTGGCGAAGATCGCGGTTAGAGCTCAAGTTAGCGATAACGAATTTTCGGACACCGTAGAATACCGAGATGTCGCCGTAGAACACCTAGGGCAACTCCGCATTGGCAGCGTCTGTAAAAATAACCGCGTAATATCCCGGGCAGAATTCAAAGAGCAAGAATTTAATGTTCTTCATGAAAGAGGAGCCTTTTGGTTTACCTCTTTCCATAGTGCTGCTCACAAACGCTTTAGCCCGCCTTACCCGCAATCGATACACCCACTGCAGTTCAATAGAGATAAAAACTGGATGATTGGTTTTAAGCTAAGCGCCGGTGGAGTCTTGCTGATCCCAACACTTGAATACTTCACTAGAAATTACGGTCGATCTGGGAAGCTTAGGCGGTACTTGACCACGCATCAATGGGGAGTGCCTGACGGGATTCCGAGCGCATTCTTCGATCCTGTCGATCAACCTGAAGAACCTGGCAAGTGGAAAGTGAACCTAAAAAAAGGCTTTTACAACGGAGATACCATATTTTTAGCTCATCTCAAGTATGACGCCTACACACAAAAAATCGTCAAACTTATCTATAGCGAAATTGAGGTTCAGTATCAGGACGGTCGTCAGATCCCAGCCTTTCCAAAAATCGGGCCTTGGTTTCTAGGGGCTGCGAAGCTTTTGGTGCGTGGTATACCATTCAACGGCGGAAAATCGTTTCTTGGCCTTCAGATTATTGGGCTTAGCGAACCCGGCGGCACCGAAATCGAAAGACTTCGTGAAAACCGAAGCAACGCTGCCAACCCTGCTGGACCAGAAGCAGAGGGGAGCGCTTGGACTGGGATCCCGGTAAGACGACCAAACCAACGCCCGGAAATTATTGACCTTACAGCTCATGAATCACCAGATCATGGCTCTGCAACACTTGAGCTAGAAGATTCAGAAATTATTATTCTTGGTACTCGTAGGCAGGTCAAAAGCTTACGCGACGATCAAGCAAAGGACAAAGCAGGTGCCTCTGGCGAGTCGGGGGATGGTGATACCTTTTCTTCTGGTGATCCATGCGGGAGCGGCAAAGGGATTGATCAGGCATCGATTCATACCCCTGAAATAACACAACCTGAAATGGAATCAGAAGGTGCCCTTCGAGATATATGGAATGCGGCGCTTCATTTAAAAAAGACTTACAAAGATGTCACAAGGGTCGAATGGTACACATCAAGTAAAGGTTTTCATGAGAATGATGAGCCTCAACTTATGGCTCTTAGCCATTACGCTGATGATGATACATTTCAAGGCGCGCCAATCCCAACAAGCACTAGAAGGTGGCCATTTTTAGACCCAGATAAGCTCTCAAAAATGCGCGGATTGCTCGTAATACGGATTAGAATCAACAGTAAGAACATCTATATTATTGAGATACAGCGTCGAGTGAAGAAGGTTCTTGAAGCGAATGGCCGCGCAAAAGAGAAAGAAGAGGCCTTGCGGGGCTTAGTGTTTACCTTGGATTCCCAAGATGGCTTCATAAAATGGATCCAAACTGTGAGATCGCACGTTCGCAGAGTTGAAGGAAGAGTCCACAAACTGACGACCTTCTGCCCCGGCGAAGCCGATGTTTTTAAACATACTGCAGCATCCAGTGACGGAATACCATGCTGGGCGGCCCTGCACAATGCGCTAAGAAAGGTTGGCGTGGTGCCAAACTAAAAATTAAAGACCGGCCAATGTTGATTTGCACCCCAAATTGACCCATGGGTCAGTTTTGGGGTGCAAATCAACAGTGCAGGTCTAGGAAAGAAAGGTGCCTGTCATTCTTTTCGTCACGCGGCAGCGACAATCATGCTTAGGAACGGAGCGGATATTCGACATGCACAGGAAATGCTAGGGCATCTCCATATATCTAGCACCCAGATCTATGCCCGAGTCACGATTAAGGATCTGCATAAGATATATCAAGAAACTCACCCAGCAGCACGAGATACTCACTTCGATAAATATTCGCCTTAATTTAAGAGAGAAAGTATAAGTACAATAATTGGCATCCATTACGACAAAGTATCTGGTACGTATCTTTACGAGGAAGCTTTTCCCATTGAAGATCCATCGCCCGCTTACTATCCGAGTAGGGGCGGATCGTTTCAAGATTGAACATGAGTTTGCAGATAAACACCCTCGTGTGACAATTGAGATTCCGGCTGAATTAATGGATACGATTGCCGACGAGTGGTGTAAGCATCGGAATAGCTATGACTAGTTAAACCATTTCACTGGCTAGGATGCGGGAGCGTCGGAGTATAACTGATGTACATAAATGATTTGTGTACATGCATCGTTTACATCAGAAAACTCGTGTATGCGTGGAGCCAGTTATTGGCTTAAGATAAATTGTGCTTTGAGCCGCCTAAGCAGATCATATGTAGAAATATATTCGACTTCGAACACTTGGCAGATATTTGGGATTTTAACTTTCTTACTGTGAGGAGGGTCTAGTCGCTCATGCTTTGTAGCAAGGTAATCATTGACCAATTTGAACATGGTCTGCGACTTACAGGTGGCTTGAGAGCATTTCAGTTATGCTCGCATCAAAGCTCTATTGAGACTTACCGTTTTTATCGGTAATTCTGAGTCATTAGTCTGGAAGGCTTTCGATGGCTTGATATAACCACTCGTCAACTTGAGCGCAAATCTGTTCATTTTCGGATACCTCTTTCACCACCGAATACGTGTGTTGGAAGGCCTCTTCAATTTGTTGTTCAATAGGTAATTTAGGGTTCGTTATACCGATACCCAATACGGCAGCGATCCCCTTCGTATTTTTGTTTTTAGCGCGCTCTCGAACCCAAGTTTCCGCCGCTTCGCGCGAGCTGAACTGTTGCTTCTCTTCTATGTAAAAACTCTCGGGGACTGTAATTGAGCGCCCATCTCGCAGATAGCAGGTAATGTTTGAACTGTATTCTGGCAAGTACGCTCGTTCTGATTGAATTAGTTCAAGCGCCTCTCGAAACGTCGCAACGGGTTCAGGAAAACGGTCGCGCATATCCATTGACCTAAATGCGAGGATGTCAGGGTGTGAGACTTGTCGGTGAAATGAGGTATTACTCGATGCATTAATCTTGTCGAAGTAGCTGCGCACCGCCATCCAGTTCGGAAACTCGCTCGAGCCAAAATGAATCAATTTTCCCGTAAACAAATCTTGGCCTTTTCCAGAGGCATTGTCATCAATTAGGTAATCACCATGATTGAGATTCTTGTGGGGCGATAGGATTAAGCGATTGACGAATGCGAACCCAAGGTGCTCTTCAATCCACAGTCTTTTTTCCGTATAGCACAAAGGGTTATGGATAGAAGGCGCACTGAGGATATAAACATCAAAACGGTCCTGATCTGCCAGCCATCGAGTTTGTTCCAGCGCCCCAGGTAAAGGTACAAGGCCGGTGAAAAATTCAGGAGCACTTTGCGGATAAGCTATCTCAGGGTGTTTGATCTTATGTTCAACATATGCGCTCTTGAAATCGCATAGGCAGTCGTCCATATCGATATAAATAATGATTGGCTTAGTATTCATTAGTTGTTGTTACCTGCTCTTGCTAGAGAGTTTTCTTTAGGTTCGATGATAATGTTGGTGCTTCGTGACTAGTGGTATCAAGTTGATTTTCTATCCATGTCAGCTCAGCCGCTTCCTCAAGCCCCAGCTCATATATTGGTTTGAAATGCCCTCGCGCGAGACGGCCTTCGTGCTCTAGTTCAGCCAAGAAGCGCGTCAGTTTGTTTGATTCGGAAAGGGTGTGATAATCGGTCGTTCCCAATCCGCCATACCCTTTGGCAATATATCGTCCATTCAGGTCGACATAAAAGTCGATAAAAGGCGGAGTGGAACCGCGGCGGGCACGGATTGCTTTGATTAATTTTTCTTTTGTATTGAGTGGCATTATTCCTCCCTCCCGTTGTTGTTATCGTTCAAGCCCTTCATCGTATTTGCGGAGATGACTACGTTGCGCTTTGGTTTCAAACTTCGAACATTGGGGTTAACGTACTGGCAGATATCCTTGTATGCTTCGTTGATATACCGCCTTAGTTTTTCAAGCTCATCCTCCTTGAGGCGTTCGAGTTGATCATTCGTTTCAAGGAGTGCTTCGCAGTCCCTAAGATAATGTTGGATGGTAATCTGTTTAGCGGTTTCCGCATTTTTAATGACGATATCCCATCTAGGGCCTTCAAGGTCGTCGTGGTCTTTCAAAAAATAAACCGCGGGATCTTCGTCGTTGTGAAACTGCGAATTCAATTCATCAAGGCGTTTGTGTCGATAGTCTCTGGCTCGATCTTGAAGCGCTTCCAATTGTGCTTCGCGGCCATTGGCGTCTTGTGTCATATCCCATAAAAAACCGCCATCAACTTCTTTTTCATGATTTTTACCTTCAGCCCATTTATAAGGAATGAGTGCTTCAATCAATAAACGTTCTTCTTCATCGAGCGCATCAAACAAGTAAAAGCTTAAGCTTGATAGTGTTGAGTAATGAAAGCAGTTTTCGTCGTCGAGAAAGCGCACCCAGTTATGGTTCAGGTACAAACGATAAGGTAACGATTCTTGCTTATTCGCATTCTTATTTTCTTTTAACCGAGCTTTGCGTTGAAACTCAAACGCATCACGGTCGTATTCTTCGAGCGTTTTGAATGAGGTCAGGTCGAACTCTTTGCCTTGAAACTCATTCAGCGTGAAGCTGTTATCGCCGATGCCTGTCATGGCAGTGGTGTGTGCGTTCAGCAGGTGAAGTTGCTCATTATTTAACGGCTTATCGTCTTCTGATTCAGCATCGTATTTTAGTGCGAATAATTCTTGATAGAGATACTCGTTGATCAACGCATACTGCGTTTGCATAAAGTGCTGGCGCACCGTGTCCTGCTCCAGCGGAGAATAGGAAAAGAAGTGCGGGTCGAGCTTCATCATCAGACGCCTGACGATGCTTGAATTGGGCGTGTAGTTGCTCATATATGTATCCTTTTTTATTGCCATGGGCAGTCAGGTGAGCCCCATTCATTTCCGACCGGTCCGCCTAGTGCACCTTGTAGTTTTCTGTGCTTACACCAAGCGATCGCAAACTCATCCATTGTTTGCGGGGGAACACTCATGACACATTGTGTCGCGATTTCGTTCTTGTCGACATACATAAGGACGGGCTCCCAAATTTGTAGGACAGCAGAGCCTTCACCTTTTTTAGTTAAAAGGGATGACTCATATAAATAGTTTTGGGAACTCTCGTCATAGGCAATCGTTACCCAATCACTTGCAAGCTTGTACTCAGAGGACTTTTTTTCAGAAGGGCTCTGAAGATAGCGTTCAATTTCAGCAGGCTCTTCATTGCAAACCTGCTTAAGAACTTGCTGTGCAATAGTCGGCTCTTTAAACTTTGTGGCATCGGCAGCGAGGCTGACCCAATCACCGTTCTCTAGGTCATAGAATGCGGGTGCTTCATCGTCGGTCAAACTGAATGCAGTGCTTTTGATGACCCAGCGTTCAGGGCTAAGTTTTGACTTAAGCATGTCTACCGTTTCTTGGGTTTCATTATCTGTCATCGCAATGTCTCCAGTTTTCTTTTTATTATCTTTATCGGAGCGACACGATGTGTCGCTCGGCTGAGCTAATTTGAAACTAGTTGCCCCTGGCGATTATCAAGCGATACCGTTGCTATCGTGCCGGCATTAAACTGAATAAAGTCTTGCTCTATCCCATCGGAAAAAATAACGCCGTTCTCGGGCATTAAGGATTCAAGTGTCAGGGGTGTATCGGGCGTAATGGCGCCAAACACTGTTTTGACCGAACTAGTTTGGCTAGGGAAGGGTTCACGCACGGCAAACTGTAAGCGCTTAGCATCCCAATCAAACCCATCTTGCAATGGGTGCTCATTGAGTCCACCCACGCCCATGGCGCCGGCTAAAATGGACTGAAACCATCCAGTAGAGCCCAGCCCGGTAGAGACAATAATGCCTGATGAGCTTTGTGATTCTTCCTCTCCCTTCCAGCGAAGCGTGTATCGGGCAGAGGTGTGCGACTTCGGGCCGATAAACAAGTCATTCACGCCACGCAATAGTTGGCCGTCATTGGTACTGACCTGTGCAAATGAAATAAACCGGCTAGTGAGCTTGCCCTCTAAGACGTCTTTGACAACGCTTGTTAGGTCGCTAACTTCGAAGGGGAGCAGTTTTCCATCCCAGCGACAGGGGTCTGGGTTAATCGCAATCACTGGCTGACCGTTCAGATATTTCAATGTGTTTGCCACCAATCCGTCTTGCCCAATGACCACCACGACATCGTCGGTGCCGAACTGGTAGTTGGTGAGCATTTCGCGTTCGATCAGTTGAAAGCGCCCGAGCTTGCGAAGTGTGATCTCGGCCTGTTTGAGCTTGCTCTGGTAAACCTCGTTTTCGTCGATATAGTCACTGACGTCAATCTGATTGTGCTCCAGATAGAACTTCGCTTGCGACCACGAGTTAAAGCGTTCTACTAACTCTTGAAGTCTGGTCTTGCGAGTGATCAATACAAACGTTCGGTTGGCTTTCATGCTACGTTTCCTTCAATGTTCAATTGCGTCTACTACGATGCTCGTTTGTTGATTAGGACTTCATCAACTTGCCAAACAAGTCAGGTGTAATGGTCAGCTCACCAATCTTGCCAGCGTTTTGCGCTAAAGAATCAAAGGCCATCGCCATCAATTGTTCAGGGTCCATATTCGCCAACGCCATCGCTTTTAGATTCTCAACGGGCAAGGTCTTAAAGGCGTTCATTTTAGCGGTGATCGCATACTGTTCTGCATCGGCCTCAGTACGACTGTTGTCAGCCTTTTGCGAAACAAACGCGCTACGCTGATTCTCCTGATCGATCTCTGCTTGAATCTGTTCTTGCGCAATTTGTGCTTGGCTGCGCAACAACACCCGTTGGTTTTCAGCGCGCTGCTCTTCCATTTCTTGTTGTTTCTGCTGCACCGACAGTTCTGTTTTTAGCTCGGCTTCTTTGATGGTCCGCTCTTGTTCTACGGAGGCTTTGCGTCTGCCGTAAATGGCATCATCAGACTCTTTCAGTATTTCCTCTCTTGCCACCGCTTCCAGTGCTTTTGATGTCTCTGGAGTAGGCGTGATCGCGCTGATGCTAACGCCAAGGATACCGATCCCCATTTGCTTGATCGACTGATCGTCGCCAAGCGTTTCGTTCAGTAGTTTGACCAATGACTGAACCGATACCAGTGCATCTCTAAGTGATGATGCTTGCATAGCTGTTTGCACGGTGGTTTGAATGTTTCGAATCACGCGCTCACTCAGCCTCATTGGATCCTCTGAGATAAACGAGAGACCGTCTTTAGCTAACGTGAAGTTCATTAGCTCGGCGGTCTTTTCGGCTTCTTCTAAGCGGTAAGACACTTGCCCTTGTACCTTCACCGTTTGAAAGTCAGACGTTTGAAGGCCAAAAATAAATGGCGCTTCTTGAACGTTAATGGGCAATGCTGAAATGGAAGTCGTGGTTGGGTTGTAGAAAAAGCTTAAGCCTTTCCCCTGACGTTTTACTTTACCGTTAACCGTCTTAATGACGAAGGTGGATGCGTCTGCTTTGTAGTATTTGATCGGTAACATGTGCTTTCTCCTTGGTGTCTATAGGTCACTTATGATTAATAGTGTCTTATGGACACCAATAGGTCAAGTAAAAAGTGACATAAAGACACAAATGTTTTTTTGTTGGTCGTTTCCCTCTACAATAAGGCCTATAAACTTTAGATTGAGTGTTAGGCCGAATGAGCGAAAAAGAATTTCTGCAGAAATACAACGTAAAGGATTTTGATGTTCCTTTAGTGACTGTCGATAGTGTTCTGTTCACCTGTCACGAGGATCAGTTAAAAGTGCTGCTGGTTGAGCGAAGTAATCATCCGCATCAAGGCCAATGGGGGTTGCCGGGAGGCTTTATTGATCTGGCAGTAGATAAAACCTTGGAAGAAGCCGCCAAGCGCAAACTTAAAGAGAAGACCTCAATTGAACCGCCTTATATTGAGCAGTTGGAATGCAAAGGTGGAGCGGATAGGGATAAGCGAGGCTGGTCGGTCTCGGTGTGCTTTAGCGCGTTGATTGCTTATCAGGATTGTCAGGCACATATCGAATCGGTTTCGGATGCAAAGTGGCATTTCGTCAACGAGCTGGGTCTGCTCGACCTAGCTTTTGACCATCGCGCGATTATCAATACAGCGCTAGAGCGTCTTCGTCAAAAGGCTTTGTATTCGATCGTGCCGGCTTATGCATTACCCGAGCGTTTTACGTTACCTGAGTTGCAGAAAGTACATGAGATTATACTAGGGCAGCCGATCCAGAAAAAATCGTTTAGGCGGAGAATAGAACAGGCTGAATTGCTCATCGATACAGGAGAAAAACAGGCCAGTGGCAAACGCCAGGCATCGCTCTACAAAATGAAAAAAAGTTCTAGTGAATACCGGTTTGTGCGGAATTTAGAAGCTTAGAAAGATAGGTGGGCAAGACTTGCCCACTATGACATTTCGTTGAATGCCGTGCATTAGGGAGCAATTCATTTATTTTATGGATATAGGAAAAAATCATGGAGCGAAGTGGCCTAGACTTGCTTATTAAAAAATATGAAGGTGCAGTTGAGTCATACAAATTGCATGGCGTTGCAGAAAGCCGCTATTGCGAATATCCGGCCGAGGTCGATGACTTTATGAGATATCTGCAAGAGGAGCCATGGGTCAAATGTGACTACTCTCCAGATGATATGGAAGGCGTGTTCAAGTCAATCGAATCAGCGTCTATCGACGACATCAGAGTTGTTTTAACTGGAGTAAGCCGGGCTGAGCGGTTTTCCGATGGTTATTGGAAGTCAGTATTTGAAACGGGTCGTTTGAGTCTTGTCATCGAGAGGTTGAAAGAGATCTTTTGACAACAGTTTCAACTCTAGTATTAGCCGTTTTAAAACGTTGGAGCCCGTTTGTTTGAATCGATTATTTGAGCTTCTAACTCAATTTTAATCGTTTGGTGAGCGCATAATCAAAGTATCTGAGCTATGAACCATTCTTGGAATTGACAAAGGTAAATACGATAATTTTGCAGGGTTAAAAAGCCGCGTTGTCGATCCGGCGGTAAAGGAGCTCAATGCTAAAACTAACTTTGAAATTAGCTACAAGCCGGTCCGAGACGGTCGAGATATTGGGGTTCTTGAGTTTTGTTTTAAGGAATTCGATCAGTTGAAATTAGGTTTGGGGTGATTACTCTGCATTCTGTTTTGTTTCATTGTCGGGCCCAGACAAAAACACCCAAACCTTGTAAGCGACTATCCACGAAACAACCCATAGGGGGCCAGCCCATAATCCAATATCAGTTTTAAATGCCAACATAATTGGCGTAATTCCAACCATAAACGCGACGGCTACAGAAATTATCTGCCTTAATACCCATAACGGCCTTTCAAAGAAGTTTTTTAAAAAGGCTATTGCACCAAGTAATATCAATCCGGCCATTACAAATCCGGTAACTGGATTAGCGTACACGGAAGTATCTGGGCGTGAATGTGCAAAACTTGAGAAAAATAAAATTGCTAAAGTAATAGTTAATTTTGAGGGGTGCATGATGCTCCTTTGATATTTTTATTGTCCGTTAGTAGCTATTTTCTTCAATATCTATTCGAGTCAACTTACGTACTTCTCCAGACTAATTAGACCTAGGAGCTGATAAATCATATCCAAAAGGTGACTCACTATTAGACGATACTTCCAGTGGTCTTTCGCATATGCCTTTTTCAATTGCGCTTTGATGGAGCGATTTAATTGATTTTTGTTTCAGTGATATTGAAGGTCCAGCAAACCATTCAAACTCCACGCTAGCACTCTTTGCAAATGGAGCGCAGTTCATGGGTAGAAATATTGGTCTAGAAACCATAGCTTTAATCTTTATCTGTTAATACAAGCCGTGCCATGAGTTTGTTTTAAGTCAATTTTCATTTCTAATGCGATGTGTTTTAACTGAATTTTTTCGTTTCATAATCGTCATGTTTAAGGAGCTAGATGCTCAATGGTTTAATCTGGTTAGAACCTGCTTTGAAGATTATTTTAGAGGTATGGAGGGATAAGCAAGTCCCTCATTCTTTAATGTAAATAAACACCTACCTTTCTGCGCTCATTACTAACCTAAGACGATAACAAAAACTCAATCGAGAATGCTACGCCAGAGCCGTCACGTCGATTCGCGCCTGACAGTTTTGCCTTGTGCTGATCGCCAATCAACTTCGCGATGTGAAGGCCAAGACCCAGATGGATGCTTGACCCACTTGAGCGGGTGGACACCATCGGTGAGAACAACTCGTTTGTGTTTTCGGTGGGCAGTAGTGGGCCGTCGTTTTCGATGATTACTTTCACTTTCTGCGTGTCTCGTTCAAACCGAATCGATACGCGGCCGTCTTTTGCGCAAAAGCTATGGGCATTGTCGAGCAATTTGTCGAAGAGCTGCTCTAGTCGACTGCTATCACCTAGCACCCATGCCGGCGTTTGATCCCATTCGCAGATATCGATTTCCAATGCGTAGTTAGATAAATAACCGCTCAAAAACTGAATGATATCTAGGCGGACTAGTTGCTCTTCACGCATGGCTGACTCTAGGCTAGCCGCTTCCGTCAAATGTAGGGTGATTCGACCAATTTGTTCGATGCCGGAGTCGATTTTTCGGATGTAATTATTGTCGGCCAATTCCGGCTTGTCATCTAGCAACACCTCCAAAGAGGTGCGGAGCTTGTTCAGCGGGTTGGCGATTTCGTGGCGTAAGGTTTGCGGAATACGCTCGAGGAAGTTCATGTACGACTGTTGTTTTTCCAGCAGTGTAGAGATGGTTCTCGATAGGTCACCAATTTCATCAGGAAAGTTTTTGCTGCTGTTGATCTTAGTGCGTTCAATACGGCCATCCGCGTCAACACACTTGCGTGACTCTTCACTGAGCCGTGATATACGACGAACCAGCGTGAAGGCATAGGCGAATAGCACGGCAAGTAGCGTAATAATGACGACACCCAATCGCGCTGCAATGTCGACGACACGCTCTTCCTCTTTTTTCAGTACGTGCTGAGGCGACTCTTCGATAACCACCACGCCGAGGCGTTTTTGGTCTTGAATGATGGGGTAGCAAACCACGAGACGGGTAAGTTGGTTGATCTCGTCGATATTCGCGTCAGCACGTTCTTGATTTCCTTGTAGTGCATCGCGTACGCATGGACTATCAAACGCGGTGGGCGTCACGCCAGATTGGGGCTCGCGTTCTGCGAAAGCCCATTCGCGTCCTCGGCTGTCGTAAACCCAAAGACGTGCGTAGGTATGCTTAAGCTGGTCGATGACGCGCTGTAGCTCACGTGCGTGTAAACCGACCGGGTTGAGTTTGTCCTCAAAGCTTTTGGGAAGGCTGGCGACAATGGCGCTTAGACCAAACGTGGGGTTGTCATCGACATCCACAATCGCAATACGGATCTGGGGCTGCAGTGGATTGATAGCATCTGTGCTCATGCGCAGCTCTACGGCATAACCTGAGCGGGTTTTTCGCCAGAAACCTTGAACTCCGGTTCGATGGCTTAGCGTCACCGCGCCTGTTTTTGCATTAACAAGATCGCGGCCATATTGCCATTGCCCATCAGTAAAGTAGCTGGCGAGCGAGCCTTCTTGCTCTGCCGGCATGACGATCCGTCGCAGTTGCCCTTTGTTATCGTGATAAGTGAGCTGGATTTGCTCGTTATAGTCCAAGCGCAAATGGTTTGGTTTACGGTATACGAGGGTGTCGTCGCGCACGTCGATGGCGGCGTATAGGTGTTGGGAGGATTGGGCCAATCGCAGCGAAAACGCCGTTTCATGTTGCTTGTCCGGTTCGGCTAACCAAATAGGGTAGTTAAGATTGAAGCGCCTGGGTTGGCCCGCGAGTGTTGGCCAATCACCAAAATTCCCGTCCAGTCGAATAGGTTGTTTAATCGTGGGGGCACTGAGCGAGTATTTTTCAAGTTCACTGTCTTCATCGGCGGCCAGTAGCTCACCAATATTTTGCTGCGTTGCCAACAAACTGGTGGCGATGGCTTTGGCTTCAATTTCCTGTATACGTGCTTGAGCGGTCAGTGCAGTGTGCTGTATTTCTTGCCAGTAGCTGATGCTTAATAAGGGAATGGACAGTAAACCAACGCAAACCAACATTACCTGAGCTTTGATTCCAAAACGCGGCACTAGGACGTCTCCCAGCGATAGCCGTAGCCGGGTTTATTGCGAATGCTGTGAAATTCGGGTCCTAAGGCATTAAATTTTTTGCGGATGTTCTTAATATGGCTGTTGATGGTGCCGTTGGTCACCATGCGCTGCATCGTACTCTCACACAACTGGTCGTATTCAACGCCTTCTGGTCCCGATTGGATAATTGCGTCGAGTAATCGAAATTCTGACAGGGTCAGTGGGACGGTTTGTCCGTGCCAAGAGGCGTAAGATTTTTTTCGATCTAAGATTAGCTCAGTCCCCTGAATTTCAGTGAGCGATGGGCTTGTTTGGTGCGCCTGGGTGTTGCGCGCCTTGTGTATGCGAATCAGGCTCTTGATGCGCTCTGCCAATAAGGCGAGAGATATCGGCTTGGTTTGATAGTCCCAAGCCCCCAAACGAAGACCAAAAACTTGGTCTATCTCATCACTGCGGTCTGTCAGAAATATAATCGGGATATTGTCTCCGTGATCCAGTAGTTTTCGGCAAATCGTAAAGCCGCCGTCTGGATCATCGCCTAGGACCACATCTAACAGTACTAAGTCAGGTTTTTTCTCAATAATACCGGCTAGTCCATCGCTGACATTATCGAAGCAATGGGTGACAAAGCCTTTTCGTTGCAACGAGTCTGCGTAGTTTTGCTGTTGATCAATGTCGTCTTCGACAATAACGATCTGATAGTCCATGACGCGTGCGTCCAATCCTAGGTGAGAAACGAGCGATTACTGTATCGCAGTTTCGCTAGCAGGTGGAGCTGAAAAGGATTTCTCCATTGTTTCTCCAGTAACTCTTCCTATCCTCCAGAACCTTACCAAGGCAATTCAGGTGTGTCAGTTGCCGTGTGGGTGAGACACCTAGCGATAGGTGAGCCCTCGCGGTAGAAAACCGCCATCGAGCTTTACCGCAGGGGCTGCAGAACGGCTCCAGTTTGCTCTAGATGGTCTCCATTACTCGGTAGTGCTTATTTCGTTCAATGGTTGCCAGAGATACACAGCGAAGAACGGAACGTTGCGCGCTGGGTGTAACGGACCACAAGGACGTGGCGCTGTGTATCCACGGAGAGTGATATGAAAAATATGAAGTTGGCAGCCGCCGTAATGGCCATTAGCTTAAGTCAGGTAACGCACGCACAGGAGGCGTTACCGGAGAACGACAGTGAGTCTCACGGGGCTTATTGGGGGGTAGGCGTTGGAACCGTATTGGGTGCGGTCATCGCAGGTCCCGCTGGCGCAGCGATTGGCGCGGCGATCGGTGGTGGCGCCGGATGGACGCATGACTTAGATGCCGAATTGGCGCTTGTTGAAGCGGAGCGTATTCAGCAGTCGGCTGATTTAGCAACGGCGCAGCTCGAACGGGATAAAGGGTTGGCGCAACTGCATCAAGCGCGCTCAAATGTCTCTGAACTAAAACGTACGAATGCCTTGCAAGCGGCGCGCCTAGCTGACCTGCTAGCCGAAGATAAATCGTACGAGATTGAACCGCCGAAACTGTTAAAGGGGCTGACCGAGCATTATGCACAGGAGGTGTACTTTAGAAACGGTGAATCTGGGGTGCCGGATTACGCCTTGGAGCGACTTGCACGTTTATCGAAATTTCTCGGCGAGCATCCAAAACTTTCAGTCACGTTAACGGGCTACACGGACCAAACCGGTTCTGTCGACGCCAATCTTAACTTGGCACGGGCGAGGGTGGATGGTGTGCGAGAGCAACTGCTTTCAGGCGGTATTGATGAAGCGCGCATTCAACTCAATGCACTCGGCGAGTCGACGCCTAAGGCAAAAGCAGGGGATGTGGCTAACTACGTGCTGGATCGCCGAGTATCCATTGTACTGGGCATAAAAGATCCGGAGGTCATGCCGATTGATCAGATGCCGGTGGCACTAGTTGGGGAGCTCGAATGATGAGGTTTTTTGTGCCGATAGACGAGCAGGTATTGCTTGAGTTATGGATGCAAAACCCAGATTTGGTGGCGCCGTTCAACCGTCCATTCTGTCCCCTTGATGGTGATTGTGCTTTGCAAAAAGTCTCTGCGGATGCCCAGCTTTTACTGAATCTGATGCCGGTACAAAAAGCGGATAACGATGCATAGCATTGCCGTCGATTGGCCACGATTATTGTGGTCAATCGTCTCTCAATTTAGGACGCGATTATTAAGGGTTCGACTGTTTAGGATACGACTATGAAACTATCATCCCAAGGGGTGTTATTCGCCCCCATCTTTATTTCTGAAAGTGACGCTGACAAGGAATGGCTGCCTGACAGACGCGAGTTAAGCCTGCAACGCAAACGTGCGAGACGGCGTGAGTGGTGTACCGCGATTGTTCTATTTGTTTTATGGAGTCTGGCGGATTCGGTATTGGCAGGCGTTGAACCGACGTCACTGGAGGGTCAGCACAGTGCCGCCCCCGCGTATCGTTCACTTTGGCTGAAAACACCTGACGGAAACGAAGTGCGCGATACGCTTAGTTTGTCGACGGATATATCCATGAACATCTCCGGGCCTATCTTGCGTGCTACGGTCAAGCAACGCTTTCGAAATCCGACAACGCAGTGGCTTGAAGGGGTCTACTCGTACCCACTACCTGAGCAAGCGGCCGTTGATCAGCTTCGAATGCATGTTGGAGAACGTGTGATTGAAGGGCAGATACATGAGCATAACAAAGCCCAGAAGATTTTCGATAAGGCACGAAAGGCTGGCAAGCGAAGCACAATGCTTAAGCTTGATAGGGTGAATAGGTTCACCACGCAGGTGACGAACATTGGGCCGGGTGAAGACATTGTCGTTGAATTTAGCTACCAGCAAGTGCTCGACTATCGCGTGCCCGGTTACGCCTTACGTTTTCCCATAGTTAGCACGCCAAGCTATACGCCGCCCCCGTCGCAGCGGGGCCCAAATCATGTCATGCCAGTGAATGCCTATCGGCAGGAAGGTAGTCTGCCGGGTAACCCCGTCAGTATTGATATTAACTTAAACGCTGGGTTTCCGATCGAGTCCGTGCGAAGCGCGAGTCACCGAGTCAAGACAGATAAACTCAGTGATACACACTATCGTATCGTACTAGACGGTTCGGCAGCGGCATCGAATAAAGACTTTCTATTAAGATGGGACTTGAAGCCGTCGTCTGAGCCGATGGTCAGGATTCTTCGACAAGATGTTCAAGGTGAGTCATATGGATTGTTGATGGTCATGCCGCAGCAATCTGAAAACGTTGGCATCGACAGAAGCCGTCGAGAATTGATAATGGTGCAAGATGTCTCTGGTAGTATGCAAGGCGAGTCAATTCGGCAGGCGCGTTCCGCGTTATTGCAGACCATTAGTCAACTGAATGAAAACGATTTTTTTAACCTTATATTTTTTAATAACCAATCGTGGAAGTTATTTCCTGATGCGGTTCGGGCGAGCCAAAACAATATTCGCCTGGCCCGCAGTGCGCTGATTAATCAGCAGGCAGACGGGGGAACAGAAATATTCCCTGCGTTAGAGTTGGCGTTGCAGTCAACAGCGAAAAGTGAGCGGCTTAGGCAGATTGTCTTCGTCACCGACGGGGCCGTCTCCAACGAAGACAATTTGTTCTCCCTTATTCGAAGTAAGTTGGGTGAGAGCCGGCTCTTTACCGTCGGTGTTGGGTCGGCTCCGAACAGCTACTTTATGCGCAACGCTGCTCAGATTGGACGGGGGACATTCACTTATGTGAGTCGCCCTAACCAGGTGGGCAGGAAGATAGGTGCATTAATGCAGTCATTAAACTCACCAGCATTGACTGACCTAACACTGACGCTGGATGCGCAGAATTTAAACGTACTACCAGATCCACTACCTGATGTTTACGCAGGGGAACCGATATATGCCTACTTCAAGGCGGATCGTTTTCCTAGCCAGGCAGAACTTCGCGGCAATATCGCTTCGGTGCCGTCATGGCTGAGCGTGCCGTTAGATGAGGCCGAACAATTTGAAGGCGTGGCCGTTGCATGGGCGCGCGAAAAGCTAGCAGGGTTGCTTGATCGGTATCGCTACGAGGCGAAACAATCAGACAACCTCCCAACGCAGGAATCACTTCGCGATGAGATAACGTCGTTAGCGCTAAAACATCATCAGGTGAGTCGCTTTACCAGTTTAGTGGCGGTAGATGTGACGCCAGCACGCACCGAAGAAGCGATAAGTAAACGAAGACTACCGGCCAACCTGCCCAAGGGCTGGAAAGGACATGAAGGGATTCGTCTGGCCAAGACAGCGACGCCCATGGTTGCAGACTTTTTCACAGCGTTGGGATTGTTTTTTTTAGCAGCGCTTGTCTTGTGGGCCTTACGGTTGTGGGCAGCGCAGCGAGTAAAAACTAATGATTCGGGACAGCTCCCATGCTAAACGGGTCGGTGACCTTCATGCTGAGAGCACTGGTTGCTTCCTTGATTCTAGGTGCTCTATGGCATGTTTTGGCAGCAGCTCAAATATATGGAAAAGCATGGCTAGCGCAGACGCTTTTAGAGAAAGCGTGGAATCAAACTCTAACTGGGCCCAGCCAAGTGAAACCTTGGCCTTGGGCCGATTTTTGGCCGGTGGCCAAATTAACGATGTTACGACTCGATGTTGAGCAAATAGTACTCGCTGGGGACTCTGGCAACGTACTCGCCTTTGCGCCAGGGTACAACGAAGCCAGTGCAAAAATCGGTGA
>CAJWBE010000015.1 GCA_913020045.1 uncultured Oleiphilus sp. | reverse complement strand
GAAATGCTAGGTAATTTTAGTTTTGGTGATTACTTTAAGAAAGAAGCGATTCAATTTGCGTGGGAGTTTCTGACGGTTGAGCTTAAAATTCCAGCTGAAAAACTATGGGTTACGGTTTATAAAGACGATAAAGAAGCTGAAGAGCTTTGGTTTAATGAAATAGGTATAGATCAAAATAATTTTTCTCGTCTTGGAGAGGAGGATAATTTTTGGTCTATGGGAGATACCGGGCCTTGTGGGCCTTGCACTGAGATTTTCTATGATCATGGGGAGGATGTTGCTGGAGATCCTCCTGGTGGGCCTGATGATGATGGTGATCGTTATATAGAAATCTGGAATTTGGTGTTTATGCAATATAATCGTACTGCCGACGGCGTAATGCATGATTTACCTAAGCCATCCGTGGATACTGGTATGGGGCTTGAACGAATAGCTGCTGTCATGCAGGATGTGCATAGTAACTACGAAATAGATCTTTTTCAGGCGTTGTTAGAAGGTGCGTCTGAAGTTTTGGGTGGTGTGTCTACTACTGAAAAATCATTAAGAGTGATTGCTGATCACATTCGCTCTTGTGCCTTTTTGATTGCTGATGGTGTTATGCCTTCTAATGAAGGGCGAGGTTATACACTTCGTCGTATAATTCGTCGTGCAGTTCGGCACGGTAATAAGTTGGGTGCTACTGAAGCGTTTTTCTATAAGTTAGTGGCTGTGTTGGAGCGAGTGATGGGTGATGCTTATCCGGAGCTGGCTGTTTCTCGAAAGCAAGTGGAGCAAATTCTGATTCAAGAAGAGGAGCAGTTCTCTAAAACCTTAGATAAGGGGATGAAGGTATTGGAGTCTGATCTTGTCGGTTTGAAGGGGGGGGTAATACCTGGCGAGACTGTTTTTACACTTTATGATACGTATGGCTTTCCTGTGGATCTGACAAATGATATTGCGCGTGAGCGAGATTTAACTCTAGATTATAAGGGGTATGAATTGGCTATGGAGGCACAGAGAGAAAGGGCTCGCGCATCAAGTAAGTTTGGGGTCGATTATAATGAGTCTTTGAATATTGAGGGTGGTACTGAGTTCACAGGTTACGAGTGTCTAGATGGTTCTTCTAAAGTTGTGGCGGTCATTGTCGATGGCGTAAATTCGGTTGCATCTGAAGGGGGTGAGTGTTTTGTTGTTCTAAGCGAGACTCCATTTTATGCTGAGTCAGGTGGTCAGGCGGGGGATACTGGTGAGATTTTCTGGGCTGGTGGAAAAGCTATCGTTAAAGATACCCGTAAGGATGGTTTGCACTTTTTGCATCTGTGTTTGATTGTTGAGGGGCAGCTGGCTGAGGGTGTTAAGGTGAATGCGGTGGTTGATCCTCAGGAGCGTGGCGCTACAGCGTTGAATCATTCCGCAACTCATCTCTTGCATGCGGCATTAAGGGAAGTTTTGGGTGCTCACGTGGTCCAAAAGGGCTCGTTGGTTAATTGTGAGCGTTTGAGGTTTGATTTTGCTCACTATGAGGCCCCGTCTAAAGAGCAGTTAGAGCGGATTGAGGTTATGGTGAATATGAGGATACGCGAAAACTCTCCAGTGACGACGACGCTTACAGATATTAAATCTGCAAAATCTATGGGTGCCATGGCGCTTTTTGGTGAAAAATACGGTGAAAATGTACGCGTGTTAACCATGGGTGAAGAGATGTTTTCGGTTGAGTTGTGTGGTGGTACGCATGTTCAGCGAACCGGTGATATCGGTTCATTGGTGATCACTTCCGAAGGTGGTATATCCTCTGGTGTTAGGCGTATAGAAGCGTTTACTGGTTTAGCGGCAGAGGAGTGGAATAGAGAATCATTGGTTTATCTAAAAGAGGTCTCTTCACTGTTTAAGTGTAATCGTGAAACGCTTACTGAAAAAGCGGGTGCTTGGTTTTCTAAATACAAGGGTTTAGAAAAGGAGTTAGATGCTTTGAAGGCAAAGGCAGCTTCAAGTGTCGGAGGTGATCTTGCTTCTCGGGCGGTTGATGTCGGTGGCGTTAAAGTGGTTGCTGCTCAGTTGGATGGATTTGACCGTAAAGGTTTGATGGATGCGGCTGATAAATTGAAGAATAAATTAGGTGATGCTGTTGTGTTATTGGCAACGGTAGAGGAAGGAAAGGTGGTGTTGATTGCGGGTGTAGCTAAGCCAATATCAAAGAAGTTTCCGGCAGGTAAGTTGATGCAAGAAATGGCAGCGCTAGTGGGTGGAAAAGGTGGTGGTCGTCCAGATATGGCTCAAGGGGGCGGTCCAGAAGTAGATAAGCTCGAAAAAACACTTGAAAGTGTTCAACAATGGGTGAGAAGTAAGTTATAATCGCGCGCTTTTTTGAATAATGTTTCATATTTGTAGTGTTTGTATGGTGAGTGCATGGCCTTATTGGTTCAAAAATATGGGGGTACCTCGGTCGGCACTACTGAGCGTATTGAGGCGGTAGCCAAAAAGATAAAAAAATTTAAAGATAACGGTGATGATGTTGTCATTGTTGTATCCGCAATGAGCGGAGAAACAAATCGTTTGTTATCACTTTCAGGCTCTATTTCAGACGAGCCAGAGGGTAGAGAGTTGGATGTATTGTTGTCAACTGGGGAGCAGGTAACGATTGCTCTCTTGAGTATGGCTTTGAATAAGATTTCTTGTCCGTCAAAATCCTATACCGGTGGGCAGGTGAGTATACGAACTGATAACGCTCACACGAAGGCAAGAATAGTTGATATTGATGTCCGCAAGCTACGTGAAGATCTTGATGCGGGTTTGGTGGTCGTAGTAGCTGGGTTTCAGGGTGTTGATGCTGAAAAGAATATCACAACACTTGGGCGCGGTGGATCAGATACCACCGCTGTTGCTTTGGCTGCTGTTTTAGAAGCAGATGAGTGTCAAATTTATACCGATGTGGATGGTGTTTACACTACCGACCCTCGAGTGGTTGATAGTGCTCGTCGAATGGATGAAATTACATTCGAAGAAATGATTGAAATGGCAAGTTTAGGTTCTAAGGTTCTTCAAATTAGAGCGGTTGAATTTGCCGGAAAATATAATGTGCCGTTAAGGGTGTTGTCTAGCTTTAAGGATGGATCTGGTACATTGATTACTGTTGATAGGGGTAATGAAATGGAGCAAGTGGCTGTTTCAGGTGTGGCTTTTAATCGGGATGAGGCAAAACTGACTATTGTTGGTGTGCCAGATATACCGGGAATAGCTTCAAAAATATTACGACCCATAAGTGATCAGAATATTGAAGTTGACATGATAGTTCAAAATGTCGGCTTGGATAAAAAGACAGATTTTACGTTTACGGTGCATCGTTCTGACTATAAACGTGCTAAATCGGTGTTGGATGAAGTTTGTAAAAAACTTGGTGCAGAGAAAGCGATGGGCGATAGTAATATCGCAAAAGTATCTATCGTTGGTGTTGGGATGCGTTCTCATGCAGGGGTTGCAACTAAGATGTTTGAAGTGCTTTCTGATGAAGGTATAAATATTCAGATGATCTCAACCTCCGAAATTAAAATTTCGGTCGTAATTGATGAAAAGTATGTTGAGTTGGCTGTAAGGACTCTCCATAGTGCTTTTGATTTGAGTGCGGAAACGGCTTGATTTTTTTTTGTAAACTCGTATTTACTTAAATAATGTACAAATTTTATGATGAAGATTAAATTTTCCCTAAAGCTGTCTTTTTGGGGAATTTAGATAATACTCATAGTGAGAATGCAGTAAGCGTGAATAAATGCATTTGAATCATTAGGTTTGGAAGATTGTAATAAAAGGAGCTGGCAATGCTTATATTGACTCGACGTGTTGGTGAAACTCTTATGGTTGGTGACGATGTTACTGTGACTGTTTTAGGAGTGAAGGGTAATCAGGTGAGAATAGGTGTGAATGCACCCCGAGATGTCTCTGTTCATCGTGAAGAAATATACGAGAGAATACAGAAAGAAAAGGCCGATGCTCAGCAGTCTGGTGAGTAATTAATCGATGTTTTTTGGCCTTTAAAAATAATTGGACGCGGCGCTTTGCATTTGAAAATTTTATGGTATGATACGCCGCGTTTTAGGGAGAGATGGCCGAGTGGCTGAAGGCGCGCCCCTGCTAAGGGCGTATGGGGTTAAACCCATCGAGGGTTCGAATCCCTCTCTCTCCGCCATAGAACACTAAAGTTTAAGCGGCTGTAGCTCAGCTGGATAGAGTACCTGGCTACGAACCAGGCGGTCGGAGGTTCGAATCCTCCCAGCCGCGCCAACGACAGAAAAAACCACCTTCTTAGGTGGTTTTTTTGTTTCTGCCCCAAGTAAATTATGAGATGCAGAGCTCTGGTAGAGTAATGCCAATCGTTTTTTCTGTTTATGTTGCGTGCTTAGTTTTCGAAGTGGCGGATCGGAATGCTGGTCGCGCCCGTGCTTCCACTAGCGCTGCTTAGGCATTGCTGGTGAGTCGGTAAAAGAAGTATGTGTTAGTTTGTCTCTCTATCAATCGGGTTGTTATCACTCAATCGAGGAAATCACTGAATGTCATTGTCCAAAAGCGCCGCTCGTGATGCACTTAAGCAATACTTTGGGTACTCCGAATTTCGCTTGGCGCAAGAGCGCGTGGTCGAGCGAACGTTAGAGGGGCGTTGTAGTTTGGTCATTATGCCAACAGGGGGCGGTAAA
Source organism: uncultured Oleiphilus sp. (assembly GCA_913020045.1). Lineage (GTDB taxonomy): Bacteria > Pseudomonadota > Gammaproteobacteria > Pseudomonadales > Oleiphilaceae > PZPK01. Next base: position 76,523 of record CAJWBE010000015.1, on the reverse strand, counting down.
TCGATTTGCTACCAACTTCCTGGTGTGTTGCTTGATGGGTTAACGATTGTGGTTTCGCCTTTAATCGCGTTGATGCAAGACCAAGTGTCGGCCTTGCTGGCTAATGGTATCGAAGCGGCAGCGCTCAATAGTGCATGTGAGTTTGAGCAAGAGCAATCGGTCATGCGGCTCGCCGAAACGGGTGGATTAAAGCTGCTGTATGTGTCGCCGGAACGAGCGGTAAGTGCAGGGTTCTTGAGTTGGGCTGGGCGCTTGAATGTTTCTCAGATCGCTATTGATGAAGCGCATTGTGTTTCTATGTGGGGGAATGATTTTCGGCCCGAGTACACGCAATTGCGACGTTTGTTGGCGCTGTTTCCAGGTGTGCCCACTGCTGCGCTGACGGCAACGGCTGACGGCGCAACGCGTCACGATATTCTGCAGCAGTTGGCACTTCCTGATTGCGAGGTGTTCCTATCTAGTTTTGAGCGGAAAAATATAAAAGTAGAAGTGTTGCCGGCTCAAAATAGAATTAAAGTTATGTTGAAGTTTCTTGGCGCTCGTTCAAAAGAGTCAGGAATTGTTTACTGTTTAAGCAGAAAATCTACAGAGCAAACCGCTCAGAAGCTGAGGCAGGCTGGCTATGCTGCGGCCCATTATCATGCGGCATTACCTGCGGACGAAAGACGCAGGGTACAAGAGTCTTTTCAAAAAGATGAAACTCAGGTGGTCTGTGCGACCATTGCCTTTGGCATGGGCATAGATAAACCTAACATTCGCTGGGTAATCCACTATAACTTGCCTAAAAATATTGAGAGTTACTACCAAGAGATTGGTCGAGCCGGGCGCGATGGCGACGCCGCCGAGGCATTATTGTTTGCTGGCTATTCCGATATGCGCACCCTTAAGCAGTTTATTGATAACGGTGACGGAAGCGAGCAGTTCAAGGGTGTTCAAGACTCCAAGTTGCAACGGATGTGGGACTATACGCAGTCCACGTCGTGTCGAACGAACTTCATATTGGGTTATTTTGGGGAGCATCGAGAAGCGCGCTGTGGGCATTGTGATAATTGCCTGCACCCGCCTGTTACGTTTGATGGCTCTGTTTTGGCTCAAAAGGCATTGTCGGCTTGTTACCGTTTGAAGCAAGAAGTCGGACTTAATCTGATGGTGGATGTGCTACGTGGTTCTACCAGCCAAGAGGTGTTGCGCCGAGGGTTTGATCAATTATCGACTTATGGTGTCGGGCGGGATGTTGATTGGAAGAGTTGGCGTCATTACATTACCCAGTTAATTGATCGAGGCTTTTTGGCGATCGATTTTACGCGCCACAATGCGATTGTTTTGACCGAGCTATCTAGGGCGGTTCTGCGCGGTGAAACGTTCGTAGAGTTATGTGAGCCTCAAGAGGCGGACTTCAAGTCCAAAGCTTTACAAGAGGATGAAATCGCCTTGCCTGATAATGTTTTGCTGCAAGCGTTAAAGGCGCTGCGAAAACAGATTGCTGAGCGAGAAGAGTCTAAGGCGTATAGCGTATTTTCGGATGCTTCGTTAAAGGATATGGCGCTTAAAAAGCCGGGCTCAATTGAAGCATTTATGGGCGTTAGTGGTGTTGGTACGTTTAAGGCCGATAAGTATTCCGATGAGTTTCTCGCGGCTATCGCGTCTCACGTGCCGCAAGAACAGCGTCAGATGACGTCGGATGTAGAGATAAAAAAAGTAACGAGAGCAAAGTCTAAGCCTCCTGCGAACGACTTTTTGCTTGGTAAGCTAAGCACAACACACCTAGCGACGTATGAACTTTATGAGCAGGGTAGTTCGGCGTCTGATATCGCTGCTGAAAGGGGCTTGTCTCGCCAGACTATTGAAGGGCACTTGTTTCGATTGCACTTGAATCAACGGCAGATAGATGTATCGGAGCTGATTGATTCAGAGCAGATTTCTTACATTCAAGATTTGTGGCGTGCGCTTGATCAACCGTTGAGAATCAAAGTGGTTCATGCCGAGTCTGATGGAAGTGTTAGTTATGAGCAGATTCGCTATGCAGTTTGCCTTCTTAGTGTTTCAGGATCGGTAATTTAACGGAGGGTTTTGTTTCCATTTTAAGTGGACGCTCTCCTGTGCACGCACAGGCGGATTGGAGTCCGATTTACCCCTTTGAAATATGCGGCTTCTGGTTGCCTCGATCAAAGATTAAAGGTAAATTACGCGGGCTTTAACCATAGGTATAGTTCCGATCGTTATGTTTCGGTTCTTTCCTAACACCTTACACATTAAAAATAGGTTGTCAGGTATGTCTGATTTAATGTCCGAAGCTGTGAGTTTGATGGCTGTAGGCATGGGTTTCGTATTCGTCTTTTTGGCTATTCTGGTGGGTGTAACCACGTTAATGTCTAAATTGGTGAACAAATACGCCCCTGCGCCAGAGCCGAAAGTCTCTGCGGCAGCGCCACAAATGAATGCTACGTCAAACGACGCACAATTGCTGGCAGTACTCTCTGCTGCAGTTGAAAAATATCGCTCAGACCACAAGAAGTGAGCGAAATAAAGATCTAAACCTTAAACAGAAGGCTTGTTTACAATGACAGATACAAAGAAAAAGTTGGGAATTACCGATGTCGTTTTGCGTGACGCCCACCAGTCGTTATTAGCGACACGTATGCGCATTGACGATATGTTGCCAATCGCTGAAAAACTAGATCAAGTGGGTTATTGGTCACTTGAGTCTTGGGGTGGTGCAACATTTGATTCCTGTATCCGTTTTATCGGTGAAGACCCATGGGAGCGTATTCGCGAACTAAAGAAAGTGATGCCAAATACGAAGCAACAGATGTTGCTGCGAGGGCAGAATTTGTTGGGTTACCGCCACTATGCGGATGATGTTGTAGATAAGTTTGTTGAACGCGCTGTGAAAAATGGCGTTGAAGTATTCCGCGTTTTTGACGCAATGAACGATCCGCGCAATCTAGATCGTGCATTAAAAGCAGTTAAAGCAAATGGTGGTCATGCACAAGCAACGTTGTCTTACACAACTAGTCCAGTGCACACACTTGAAAATTGGGTGAGCTTAGCTAAGCAAATTGAAGACTTGGGTGCTGACTCGATAGCAATCAAAGATATGGCTGGCACGTTAACGCCGTATGCCGCTTACGAGCTTGTGAGTCGTTTGAAAGGTCAAACCGATCTAGAGGTGCAACTGCATGCTCACGCGACGTCAGGTCTGTCCGATATGACGATCCTGAAAGCAGTTGAGGCAGGTATTGACCGGGTTGATACTGCAATCTCTTCAATGGCGATGACATATGGTCATACGGCGACAGAAAGTGTTGTAGCTGCGCTTGCTGGAACAGATCGAGACACCGGTCTAGACATGAAAAAACTTGAAGAAATTGCTGCTTACTTCCGTGAAGTGCGTAAGAAATACGCTAAGTTCGAAGGTTCATTGCGCGGCACTGATTCGCGAATCCTAATCGCTCAAGTGCCTGGTGGCATGTTGACCAATATGGAAAATCAGTTAAAGGAGCAGGGTGCAGCAGATAAGTTTGACGCTGTATTAGAAGAAATTCCTCGCGTTCGTGAAGATTTGGGCCACATCCCTCTTGTCACACCAACTTCGCAGATCGTCGGCACGCAAGCTGTATTGAACGTGCTAACTGGCGAGCGTTATAAGTCTATCTCGAAAGAAACGGCAGGTATTCTCAAAGGTGAATATGGTGCTGCACCTGCGCCTTATAACAAAGAGCTACAAGATCGCGTTCTAGATGGCGCCGAGGCAATTACGTGTCGCCCTGGTGATTTACTTGAGTCAGAAATGGATAAGCTGACTGATGAGCTGAAAGCATTGGCATCAGAGAAAGGCTTTAAGTTGGCGGACGACGTGGTTGATGACGTATTGACCTATGCTTTGTTCCCTCAGATCGGTCAGAAGTTCCTAGAGAACCGCGGCGACGCGAGTGCGTTTGAGCCAGTCCCGAGTGCTGATGACGTTAAGGCGTCTGCTGCCGGCGGTAAAGAGACTTACACGATTAACGTTTCTGGACAGTCTTACGTTGTTGAAGTGTCGGAAGGCGGAGATGTTACCGGTATGGTTCCTGTAGAAGGCGGTGCTGGACTTGCAGCAAACTCTTCTGCGGCGGCTCCAGCAGGTGGCGGTGAGCCGGTTCCTGCGCCATTGGCGGGTAATATCTTTAAAGTCGTTGTGACGCCAGGCCAAGCAATTCAAGAAGGTGATCTGTTGTTGATTCTCGAAGCGATGAAGATGGAAACTGAGGTTCGTTCTCCAAGAGCGGGCACTGTTGGCTCTATCACTGTTGCAGTGGGAGACTCTGTCTCCGTTGGCGACACCTTGATGACTCTATAAGGAAACGACAATGGAGAATATTCTTAACCTCTGGACTGGTAGTGGTTTCTACAACATTACCGGCGGCCAGGTCACGATGATTGTCGTGTGTTTGTTTTTACTTTACTTGGCAATACGTAAGGGCTTTGAGCCTTTGTTGTTAGTACCAATTGGTTTCGGTGGTGTGTTAGCTAACATTCCTGAAGCAGGTCTTGCGCTAACCGCAGCTGAGAACGCGATCCACTTTCATAAGCCGGAAGTGATGGCAGCAATGGCTGAGGTGTTGAAGGTGCCGTTTGATGTTGGCCAAGAAATAACCAAAGAAACATTGGCCGCTTTCAAGGATGCGTATAAAACAGCAGATCATTCAACTGTTTATCAGGCAGCCCATGTCGCGGCAGATGCTGGTTATGCGAACGGAATGTTGGCTAACTTTTACAGTGTAATTATCGGCAGTACCGTTGGTCCTTTACTGATTTTCTTAGGTGTTGGTGCAATGACGGACTTTGGTCCGTTGTTGGCGAATCCTAAGACCATCTTATTAGGTGCTGCGGCGCAATTCGGTATTTTCGGGACGGTCTTAGGTGCTGCACTGATGACCTCTGCTGGCATCATGGATTTTACGATCTATGAAGCGGCGGCAATTGGTATCATTGGTGGTGCTGATGGCCCGACATCGATCTATGTGGCGAGTGTTCTTGCGCCACACCTACTTGGAGCCATTGCGGTTGCTGCGTACTCTTATATGGCGTTGGTGCCAGTTCTACAGCCGCCTATTATGAATGCCTTAACGACAGCGGAAGAGCGTAAGATCAAAATGGTGCAATTGCGCCCGGTTAATCAGCTCGAAAAGATTTTGTTTCCAATCGCCGTATTGATTTTGGTCGCTTTGTTCTTGCCTGATGCAGCGCCTCTTCTAGGTATGTTTTGTTTAGGTAACCTGATGAAAGAGTGTGGTGTGGTAGATCGTTTGTCAGATACTGCGCAAAATGCTTTGATCAATGTTGTAACGATCTTCTTAGGTTTGTCTGTTGGCTCGAAGCTTGGTGCTGATAAGTTCTTAGATTTGCAGACGCTAGGTATTCTAATTCTCGGAATGGTGGCGTTCGGTGTTGGTACAGGCACTGGTGTACTAATGGCGAAGTTGATGAACGTTTTTAGTACGCAGAAAATCAATCCATTAATTGGTTCTGCAGGTGTTTCAGCGGTGCCGATGGCAGCACGTGTTTCTAACAAGGTAGGGTTGGATAACAATTCTCAAAACTTCTTGTTAATGCATGCGATGGGCCCGAACGTTGCGGGCGTTATTGGCTCAGCTGTCGCGGCGGGCGTGATGATTAAGTTTTTGGGCGGTTGATCCCAATTTGTTGTTTAAAAAACCCTGGCATCTGCCGGGGTTTTTTATTCCTAAGGAGAATGTATGGACTACAAAAAATTAGGCGATACCAGTCTTGAAGTGAGTGAATTGTGTCTTGGGACAATGACTTGGGGTGAACAGAACACTGAAAGCCAGGCGCATGAGCAGATTGATTATGCGCTGGATCGGGGTATTAACTTTATCGATACCGCGGAAATGTATCCGGTTCCTCCAAAAGAGGCGACTCAAGGTCTGACTGAGTCTTATATTGGTAGTTGGTTGTCTGCAAGGGGAGGTCGGGACCGTATTATTCTGGCGACTAAGGTAGCCGGTCCAGCCGCGTGGCTGCCTCATTTGCGTGGTGGTCCTCGCTTGGATCGTCGCCATATTGTCGAAGCGCTGGACGCAAGTCTTACGCGTCTCAAGACTGATTATGTTGATGTTTACCAGTTACATTGGCCTGAACGCTCTACCAATTACTTTGGGCAGCTTGGATACGTTCCGGAAGAGGATGCGTCATCGATTCCGCTGCGTGACACGATGGCGGCGCTTAAGGATTTGATAGAGTCCGGAAAAATAAGGCACTACGGACTATCGAATGAAACTTCATGGGGTTTAATGCATTGTATTGCGATTGCCAAAGAGCTCAATATGCCTCGTCCGGTTAGTGTACAGAACCCTTATAATCTATTGAATCGAAGTTACGAAGTGGGCTTGGCGGAGTGCTCTCATCGCGAGAACGTCGGTTTGCTAGCCTACTCTCCTTTAGCGTTTGGTGTCTTGACAGGTAAATACCTTAACGGAGCAAAACCGGCTGGGGCTCGGATTACTTTGTATGAGCGGTTCGTTCGATATGCGCATGCTCGCGCAGATAATGCGGTGGCTGCGTATGATGCGCTAGCGAAAGAGTCTGGCTTGTCTTTGTGCCAATTGGCGCTAGCCTTTGTCAACAGTCGTCCTTTTGTGACCAGCAATATTATCGGGGCGACTAGTATGGAGCAGTTAGCTGAAAACATTGACAGTATAGACGTCTCGCTTTCGACTGAGCTGGTTAAAAAGTTAGAGTTGCTTCATCAAGATCACACATACCCTTGTCCGTGATCGTTTTATCCTTAACAGTACTTTCTGATTGCCTTCGCTTTGAAGGCATCGTTAACCTAGGAATTCATTAGCATGAGTCGATCACCAGGACTGCTGCAAAAAGCATTATGGTCGGTATTGAACGGTATCGAACAAGTGGTTGCCGCGGACAATTTTAATATTTCGAACCAGAGTGATTTTGACGAAATCTATGCAGATCGTATTTTATCTGTGAAGCATTATCGGCCTCTCGAAGACGATGAAATCGAGATCGGTTCGCAGCTTGTTCCGGTGTCTAGAAAGCAACATAGGACACCTCTTTTACTAGTGCCTCCCTTGGCGGCAACAGCAATGATTTTTGACCTGATGCCTCATCGAAGTATCGTAAGATTCTTTCTCGCGCAAGGTTTCGATGTCTACTTAGTCGACTGGGGAGACGTCACGGCGGACCATAGTGATTTGTCACTAGAAACTTACGTTCTTGAGTGGATGCCCGAGGTTGTTAGGTCCGTTAAAGAGTGCAGCGGTAACGAAGAAATCTCCATTTTTGCCTACTGTATGGGGGGATTGTTATCGCTGATGTATCTAGCGACGAGTGGTGATGATGACGTACGCAATTTGATAACCGTCGCTAGCCCTGTTGATATGCATGAAAGTGGAGCGGCTGGTCGCGTAATGTCTGCAGTATATGGTCCGACACAAGCTATTTCAAAAGTACTCAATTTCTCTTTACTAGATATGCCTGCGAGATTTTTTCACGTACCGGGTTGGGCCTCATCATTAGCGTTCAAAATGACGAATCCGGTAGGTACTGTGGTCAACTCGCTTGAGAAATACGTTAATCTTTGGGATCGTGAGTATCTTGAAGAAAGCGTCACAATGAGCAAGTGGTTTGACGATATGGTCGATTATCCTGGAGAGACAATAAAAGATATGGCCGTTCATATGATGCTTAAGAATAAAATGGCCAAGGGAAAAATGCGCATTGGGAAAAGCAAAGCTGAATTTGAACGTATTCAGTGTTCTATTTTGGCATTTGCCGGAGATAGCGACAGCCTAGTAAGCCCGACAGCGGCAAGAAAGGTATTAGACATTGTGTCGTCTGAAGATAAGGAATTTCATGTGGTTCCCGGAGGACATGCAGGAGTCTTTGCTGGAAGTCGAGCGCCGGAGAATACGTGGGCAATTAGCGCAGACTGGCTAGCAGATCGTTCAAATTAATAGGTGTTAGTCTCGTTGCTATGCATTGAGATCGTGGCAGCGTTAGGATTAAGAATTTAAAAGAGAAGGTATAAATGAGTAAGCCAAAATATTACAAAGTGAACTACTGGTTAAAGAATCCTGAAGGAGACGTAGTGGATACCTCCGAAGGTGGGGAGCCAATGTCCTTTGTTGAAGGAAGCAAAACGGTTATCAAAGGGATTCAAAAGGCCTTAGAAGGTCGTCAAACAGGTGATCGGATTGAAGTGACTGTGCCACCTGAACTCGCTTACGGCGAGCATCAGGAGGAGCTACTTAATACCGTGCCGCTCAGTTTATTTGATGGCGTAGAGTCGGTGGTACCCGGAATGAAATTCCAAACTAACACGGGCGACCAAGTGCAAATTGTTAAAGTTGCAAAGGTTTCTGGAGCGGAAGTGCTTGTCGACGCGAATCATCCGCTTGCAGGTCTCACGCTGGTTTTCGAGCTTGATATTATTGAAGCTAGAGACGCAACCGCTGAAGAAATTGAGTTTGAAACAGCTAAGAATTAACGCCTGTTTTTGAGTAAAATTTGTTGTCTAAAAATTTTCAGGTAATTTTTGAAACAGCATATATACTTACTGTTACAAGTAGTTGTTTTGTTGTTGATCTTTGTTCTTTGCAACAAAATAACCGGGCTAAGGCCTGTTTAAAGTCCACCTACGATTACATAAGACGAGCTGATGGAAGTTGAAGATAATAACGAAGCATGGCGTATATTGATCGTCGAAGATGATGAGCGTTTGGCTGATCTGACGAAAGAGTATTTAGAGAGTAATGGGTTAGTTGTATCGGTGGAGCCAAATGGTTCACACGCCGTAGAACGCATTACCACTGAACGACCTGATTTGGTCGTTTTAGATTTAATGCTCCCAGGTGAAGATGGTCTTTCAATTTGTCGCAAAGTGAGGCCATCTTATAACGGCCCGATTTTGATGCTGACTGCCCGAACCGATGATTTAGATCAGGTGTTAGGTTTGGAGATGGGGGCTGACGACTATATGTCGAAGCCTGTGCGTCCAAGAGTCTTGTTGGCTCGGATCCGAGCATTATTGCGACGTATCAAAGATCACGACTCTAGTGCAGACGGCGCTGGTGGAGACGCAAATGGCGCTGGCGGTCCTAGCCGTTTAACGTTTAATAACTTGATTGTCGACTCGTCAATGCGCGAAGCGTGGCTAGACGAAGAAAGTATTGACCTAACAAGTGCGGAATTCGATTTACTTTGGTTGCTGTCAAGCAATGCTGGAAATGTATTAAGTCGTGAAGAAATTTTTACCGCTTTGAGGGGTATTGAGTACGACGGACAGGATCGTTCAATCGACGTTCGGGTCTCTAGGATTCGTCCTAAAATTGGTGACGACCCTGTTCATCCTCGTCGGATTAAGACCGTACGAAGCAAAGGTTATTTGTTTGTAAAAGAAGCTTAAGCGGCTTCTGCTCTTGAATACTTTACTCGTTCGAATATTATCAGGCTTAGTGGCAGTGTTAGTTGCCCTAAGCCTTTTTAGTTTGTTGGTGGTTAAGTTAACCAATCAAGTGCGTTATGAGCACTACTGGAGTGACTTAATTGGCCCTCCCTTGGTTTATCTGTCGCAAAACCCGTCGATGATGGCGGCCTCTAACCTTGACTCCCTTTCGCTTGTTTCTTCGAACCAGATGGCGTTAGGCAGCGCGATGTTAACGCGCTTGTCTGCGGGGCAGGCCGTATTTGGTGAACAGCAGAGCCGCCTGAAAGCTTGGGTTGCTGTGCAAGACAATGACTTGTTGCTGCAGCTTGATTCGCGTTCAGATGGAGAAGAGTTTTATCATTTTTACCTTTTTTTATTGGGTGAAATACTGGACTCAAACCTAGGCGCTGAAGCGTTAGAGGAAAGTGAGTTTGATCGTGTTCAAGACAAATTTGATATTACTTTATCGAAATTAGATGACGAATCGTTATTAGATAACGCTGTTATTTTGGACCCGCTTGATGATTCTCATCGATCGCTCATGCTATCTAAAGGCTCGGTGACCGGCTTTCTGCGCTCAAGCGATGGCTCGGTTTATCAGATATCTTTTCCTGCGCCGTATTCTTCCTTTTCTTGGTTTGTCGCTCTTTTATTACTGGCGTTGGGCGTGAGTGCGCTGGCAATGGTTGTGTATTTGATGCTGCAGGGTCTCGATCGACAATTGCGGAACGTTGAAACGGTGGCGAGTCGCATTGCACGTGGTGAGCTTGATGCTCGCGTCAAGCGCGCGGCCAATTCTGATGCAGTCGGTCGCTTGGGGCTAGCGTTTAATAGCATGGCCGATCACATACAGCGCTTGATGTATATTCAAAAGGAAATGATTCATGCCGTGTCGCATGAGCTAAGAACGCCTGTTGCTCGGATTCGTTTTGGTGTGCAGATGATTGAAGACTGCCCCGATCAGAAAAGCCTACAAAAACAAATTACCGGTATTGATGGGGATATCCAAGAACTCGATGAGTTGATTGATGAGATATTGACCTACGCAAGGCTGGAGCAGGGCGGACCAATATTGGCATTTCATGATGCCAATATCATGGACATTGTTGAGCAAGTCGTGTCTGAGCAAAGTAGTGTTAAGCCTGACATGAAGATCGTTTCTGAATATAAAAAAGGTTCAGACCTTTGGAAGGATTCAGAGGTGGAAGCTAGATATATACATCGATCTATTCAAAACTTGGTGGGCAATGCAACTCGCTACGCGAATTCTACGGTTAAAGTAATTTGTAGCTTCGATCAAGATACGTTTCGTGTTGATGTTGAAGATGATGGACCAGGGATCCCGGAGGAAGACTGGGAGTCTGTTTTCACACCGTTCGCAAGGCTTGATGACAGCCGTACGCGAAGTTCAGGAGGGTATGGTCTCGGTTTATCAATAGTTCGTCGAATATTGTATTGGCATGGCGGGCAAGCATTCCTAGGCCGCAGTGCTATGGGTGGCGCCAAGTTCAGTTTAGTTTGGCCTAGAAAACAGCATACGACATAGTGTGTTAACGCTAAGGCACAGCCCTTAGCGTAGCCGTTTCTAGATTTTTATCTTTGATGCTAGTGCGGGCATTAGACACATATTTCTCCAGTATATCGACTTGTTCCTCTGAGAATTTTAGACCTAGCTTCGTACGCCGCCACAAAATATCTTCAGCGCTATGCGCCCACTCTTTGTGAATCAAGTAGTCTACTTCTACCTGCCGTAAACCTGCACCAAAATCTTCACCTAATTCAGATGGGCAACTTAAACCGCTCAAAAATTCCAGGCTCAGCAATCCGTAACTACTGGCGAAGCGCATTAGACTGGAACTATCTAGCCATGGGGCTGCTTTTGATATGGCGGCTTGGATGTCGTCTAACTTCTGTCCGGGGCAATCGGCTCCCGGAAGAGGGCTATGCTGGGTCCAAGGTCCCGCATGCTCAGGCAGATAAGGTTTGAGTGTTTCGAGAGCTGCTTCGGCAAGCTTTCTATAGGTTGTGATCTTTCCTCCGTAGATAGAAAGCAAGGCGTTCTTTTTACCGTAAGTACTGACGTCGAGCGTGTAGTCTCGCGTAATCGCTGACGGGTCGTCTGACTCATCGTCACACAATGGCCGTATGCCTGAATAGGTTGAAACAATGTCTTCTTGTCGAAGCGTATTTTTGAAGTGTTGATTATAAATGTTCAAGAGGTAATCGGTTTCCCAGTCGTCAATCGATACATCTTCTGCTGCGCCCGTGTATTCTTTGTCAGTGGTGCCGATCAGCGTAAAGTCATCGAGGTAGGGCATGACGAAAACGATACGCTTATCTTCATTTTGAAGAATAAACGCGGTGTTTGTATTGAGTGTGCGGGGAACGATAATGTGGCTCCCTTTGATTAAACGAATGCCGCGTGAAGGTTTCGTATTCTCAACACTGCTTTCGATAAATTTGTTTAACCAAGGGCCAGACGCATTAACGATGTTGTCGGCAGTGAGTTCGTAACGACGGTTATCCTGTTTGCTGTGCATTGTTAGGCGCCAGCAGGCTTCATCCGCATCATACCTTGCGCCAACGCATTCTGTTTGTACCTGGATATTAGCACCGTGGCGGGCGGCATCGAGCGCATTGGAAACGACTAACCTGGCATCGTCTACCCAGCAATCATAATATTCAAAGCCCCTAGTGATTGACTCTCTTAACGGACTGTCTTCTTTAAACGATACTGATGCAGCGTTTGGTAGGGAGCGATTTTTTCCCGAGCCGAGTAGATCATAAAGGAAAAGGCCACATCGAATTAACCATGCAGGTCGCAGATGGGGACGGTGAGGAAGCGTAAATTTTAAAGGAGATACTAGGTGCGGAGCCTTACCCAGCATGACCTCTCGCTCACGAAGAGCTTCTCTCACCAAACGAAACTCATAGTGCTCTAAGTAGCGCAGCCCGCCATGAATAAGCTTGCTACTAGCAGAGGAGGTTCCAGAGGCGAGGTCGTTCTGTTCGCAGAGCATGACTTTTAGTCCTCTGCCAGCCGCGTCTGCAGCGATACCCGTGCCATTTACACCGCCACCAATGACGGCGATATTGTAGTGAGCGGAAAGCAAATCCATGTTTAAGAACCTGTTGAATCATCAAGGCGTAATGTGAGTTGGGCGGTATGATACGGGATTCTAATACTCTTTTTGCAACGACAATCGACGTTTATGGAATACTTAACAAGATTTTTGAGTTGCGACCTATTGTTAGTGCTTGTTTTGTTCGTATTACTTATGCTTTATTGGCTCGCGGCCGAAGTATCGGCCTTGAGATAGAAAACAAATACTAATAACAAGGTGAGTCAGTCAGTACTATGAGTCAGTATATTCTTTCAATTGATCAAGGGACGACCAGTTCTCGCGCGCTGCTGTTTGACGAGAAAGGGCGGCATGTAGCGACGGCCCAGCAAGAGTTTAATCAGAGTTTTCCTGATGATGGCTGGGTCGAGCATGACCCTGAAGAAATTTGGCGTTCTACCTTAGAAGTCTGCCGGGAGGTATTGGCGTCGGTTGATGGCGCTGCTGATAAAACCGTTAGTATTGGCATTACAAATCAGCGCGAAACAACCGTGGTTTGGGACCGAAAGTCTGGAGCAGCGATTTATCCGGCAATCGTTTGGCAGGACCGACGAACTAGCTCGGTTTGTGAATTGTTGAAACAGGGCGATCATGAAGCGTCGGTTTCCGCGGCGACTGGTCTTTTGATCGACCCATACTTTTCAGCGACAAAAATTGCGTGGATTTTGGATAATGTTGATGGCGCAAGAGAAAGGGCTCAGCGTGGCGAGCTAGCGTTTGGCACGATCGATACGTTCTTGTTATGGCGATTAAGCAAAGGTAAATCGCATGCGACAGATGCCACGAATGCGTCGAGAACATCACTTTTTAACATTCATGATCAGCAGTGGGATCAAAACCTACTTGATATTTTTAATGTACCAGACTCTTTGTTACCCACGGTATTAGATAGCAGTGATGACTTTGGTTTTTGCGACGAAGAGTGGCTGGGCTTTCGTTGTCCCGTCAACGCCATGATTGGTGACCAGCAATCGGCCTTAGTTGGACAAGCTTGCTTTCACCCAGGCATGTTGAAAAGCACCTACGGAACGGGTTGTTTTGCGATTTTAAATACCGGTGATAGAGTGCTCCAATCGAAGAATCGCTTGTTATCGACGGTTGCTTATCGTTTGGATGGGCAGGTGACTTATGCCTTAGAGGGCAGTATTTTTGTTGCCGGCGCAGCGGTGCAGTGGCTCAGAGACGGTTTGAACTTTATTCAACATGCAAGTGAGACAGAAAGCATGGCGTCGCAGGTTGGCTACAATAATTCCGTCTACTTGGTTCCCGCGTTCACTGGACTTGGCGCTCCATATTGGGACCCTGATGCTCGTGGTGCACTGTTTGGACTGACAAGAGATACAGGTATTGCAGAGATCGTGACGGCTGGTTTGCAATCGGTGTGCTATCAGACGCGTGACTTGTTGTTGGCAATGAGCCGAGATGGCGCAGAATTAAAGAATTTGCGTGTCGACGGAGGAATGGTTGTTAATGATTGGGTCGCGCAGTTTTTGGCTGATGTCTTGCGGCTACCTGTCGATCGCCCAGAGGTTGTCGAAACCACAGCCTTAGGTGCTGCATTCTTAGCGGGTCTCAAAGCAGGCGTGTTTTCTTCTCTCGATGAGATCTCGGAGTTATGGTGTTTACAGCGTCGCTTTGAGGCCTCAATTGATGAGTCAGAAGCGGACCAGCTTTATGGTGGTTGGAAAGATGCCGTTAACAGGGTGATTAGCTAGTTGAAAAAGTGGATATGCGCCTACTCTGCGGGGTAGGCGATTAAATGCTCTGCATCAAGGTCAAAATGAACGGTATCGCCAATGTTGAGGTCTTGATGGCTAGGAAACGAAGCTTCTAAAGTGTTCTGTGAGGCAAGCTGGATCTGATAATGGGTGTTCGTTCCTGCAAAGGTTTTGGCCGTTACAAGCCCTTTTAAATTGGACTCAGGAGCATAGATAACATCGTCAGGGCGTATCAGTATGTCAACGCGGCTGCCAATAGTGTAGTTATACGCTCTATTTCCTTCTATTTTACCAAGCTCGCTATCGAACGATTCATGTGAAATCGTCGTTGCTGAAATAAATGAGCCATGACCGATAAAGCAGGCGACAAAACGATTTACTGGCTCATGATAGAGTTCAAAGGGCCGCCCCCATTGCTGAATTCTTCCTTGTTCTATTACGCCGATGTGGTCAGCCATCGCAAACGCTTCTTTTTGATCATGTGTCACTAAGATAGCACTGATTTTCAGCTCTTTTAGGATTGCTCTGATATCAACGCCAAGGCGAGTGCGCAGCTCGGCATCTAGATTAGAGAACGGTTCGTCTAGCAATAATAGAGAAGGTTTAGGGGCGAGGGCTCTTGCTAATGCAACACGCTGTTGTTGTCCGCCTGAAAGCTCATGAGGGTATCGTTCTTCGTATCCTTCTAGGTCAACCAAGTGCATCAGTTCGGTAACGCGCACTTGTCGCTCAGATTTAGAAATCTTCGACAAGCCAAACTCAATATTTTGCTGAATGTTGAGATGAGGAAAAAGAGCATAATCTTGAAAAACCATTCCAATACTGCGCTTTTCAGGCGCGAGCACTTTAGATGGAGAGCTAATCTCTCTTTGGTCTAGCTGTATGCTCCCGTCCTTGATTGACTCAAAGCCCGCAATGGCTCGCAGTATCGTACTCTTGCCACAGCCGCTTGGTCCAAGCAGGCAGCATATGTCGCCTGCCGCGAGCGAGAAGGAAAGTTGTTTTATGACAGTAAGGTCGTCGTAATCGCAACGAAGGTTTACGACATCAAGTTGTCCTTGAGTCATACCTTTGGGTTCTCATGCAGAGAGTCAATTAAGCGTTGCAAAGTAAAAATTCGAGTAGCGCTTTTTGTGCGTGCAGTCGATTTTCTGCCTCGTCCCATACCACTGAGCTACTATGCTCTAGCATGTCTTCACTGATTTCCTCGCCGCGATGAGCAGGCAAACAGTGCATAAAGAGTGCGTCGGGTTTTGCGTGAGCCATAAGTGCCGGCGATACTTGGTAAGGGCTAAATACTTTGGCGCGGTGCGCTTGCTCTTCTTCTTGCCCCATTGAAGCCCAAACGTCCGTTACAACTAGGTCGGCATCGTTTACGGCTTTAACTGGATCTCGCTCAATGCTTGTACAGTCAGCGTTTTCCTTTAGCAGTTCTGCAGACGGGTCGTAGCCTTCTGGCGAAGCGATCACAAGGTTGAAGTTAAGCAGAGACGCGGCGTTAATAAATGAGTTACACATGTTGTTGCCGTCACCGACCCAGACAACTTTTTTCCCTTCTATTGAGCCGCGATACTCATGATATGTTTGCATATCGGCAAGCAGTTGGCAGGGGTGATAATCATCAGTAAGCGCGTTAATAACCGGTACCGAAGAGTGCTCGGCAAAGCGCACCAGCTTTTCATGTTCAAACGTTCGAATGGTTACTGCGTCGACCATGCGAGAAAGCACTTTTGCACTATCTTCGATTGGCTCTCCGCGGCCTAACTGAGTGTCTCTTGGCGATAAGAATAGTGACGAACCGCCAAACTGAGCCATTCCGGATTCAAACGATACGCGCGTTCGAGTCGATGACTTTTCAAAGATCAGCGCTAGTACGCGATTTTTAAGCGGCTCGTAGATGTTGCCCTTTTTGTGCTCAGTTTTGAGCGCGATTGCGCGCTCAATGATCTGGAGAAGTTCTTTTTTTGATAGATCTTTTAAAGTGAGAAAGTGTCTCAGTGCCATGGTTTTTTAAAGCTCGGTTGATAAGTGGTGACAAGCAATTGATGTCTTTGTCTAACTGCGCGGGCCGCCGCGATCGTCGGCAGCATATAGACGAATGATTTGAACGACTGCATCGATCAGAAATTCGCATTCTTCATCACTTAGATTTAGCGGCGGAAGCAATCTAATGACATTGTCAGATGTGACGTTCAAAAGGAGGCCTTTAGATTTAGCGATGGGAACGAGGGCGACGCAAGGGTCTTCCATTTCAATTCCAATCATCAGGCCAATGCCACGGATATCTTTGACATAGTCCGCATGTAGGAGCTCTTCTTTAAAGCTCTCAAGCATGCGATTACCTAGCTCCGTTGCTCTAGCGGGTAATTGGTTGTCACATATTTCGTTAATGGTCGCAAGGGCCGCCGCGCAACCTAGAGGGTTACCCCCGAATGTTGATCCATGGGTGCCTGGTACCAAAACATGGGCTGCTTCGCCTTTAGCTAAGCAAGCGCCGATTGGATAGCCATTGCCAAGCCCTTTTGCCGTGGTAATAACGTCTGCGTCAATACCGTAATGTTGTGCTGCGAAATAAGTTCCTGTTCGCCCATTTCCTGTCTGAACTTCGTCCAGTATAAACAGCCATTCGTTCTCATCACACAAAGCGCGGACGCCTGTCATATATTCTTGCGACGCAATGTTTAATCCACCTTCGCCTTGAACAGGCTCAAGCATGACGGCAACGACATTCGGGTTTGTTTTAGCGATGTTTTTGATTGCTTCTAGGTCATTAAAGGGGGCGCGAACAAAGCCGCCTAGTAGAGGCTCAAAGCCTGCTTGAGCTTTTCTGTTACCTGTCGCGGTAAGTGTCGCCATCGTTCTGCCGTGAAACGCACTGTCCATTACAATGATGGTCGGAGCACTAACTTTTTTCGAATGTCCGTATCGACGTGCAATTTTTATTGCCGCTTCATTCGCTTCAGCGCCAGAGTTGGAGAAAAATACATTATCCATCCCTGATATATCACAAAGTTTTTTGGCAAGTTTGAGTTGCAGTGGCGTGTGGTACAAGTTTGAACAGTGGACGAGTCGTTCGGCTTGATCTTTGATTGCGCTTGTTACGCTGGGGTGGGCATGGCCCAGTCCGCAAACGGCGATGCCGCAGAAGGTATCGAAGTACTTATTGCCATCGGTATCGAAAAGCCAAGGACCGTCGCCATTGTCAAATACAACAGGCAGTCGGCCATAGGTGTTCATTAAGGGTTGGTCGCTCATCTCTTTCTCTTTAAAAACGCAAAAAGGCAGCGGAGGCTGCCTATCTATGGCCTAATCTTAGCGTCTAAATGGGTGTTTCGCAAATCCCCAGAATGATATCCTTAACTACCCTTCGTACCTCAGCTTCAAGGTGTCTGCTGAATGTCATTGAACAGTATTGATCTGGCCATTTTTATCGGCCGTTTAAACGCGATCTGCGACGAAATGGGTTACACGCTACAGCGAAGCGCATTATCGCCAAATATCAAAGATAGGTTGGACTTTTCTTGTGCCGTGTTTGATAGCAAGGGTGATATTTGCGCGCAAGCGGCGCATATACCTGTTCATTTGGGCAGCATGGCGTTTGCTATGCAAGGCATTGTGTCCCGTTTTGACTGGTGCGCAGGAGATATGCTGGTGCTGAATGATCCTTTTTTGGGAGGGACTCATTTACCTGACGTTACTTTGGTTGCACCGTTTTTCGTTGGCGAGGTCTTGCTCGGGTTTGTTGCGAACAGAGCGCATCATGCGAATATTGGTTCCGACTCTCCCGGCTCGATGCCGTTATCGAGCGAGCTTTCAAGTGAAGGGGTGCTGATATCACCAGCTAAGTTGTTTGATCGTGGCAGTTTGGTTGAAGAGCGCGTTGAGCAACTGGCCATGATAGAAGGTCAGCAGCCTTCGTCGAAATTGGAGCTTCCTGGTGATTTTAAAGCTCAGGTGAGTGCCAATCTTATTGGGGTCTCAAGAATCGGTGAGTGGTTACAGTCTATGCCCAACAGTCTGGCGTCGTTTCGCGGGGCTCTGTTATCTCTGCGTGATTATGGTGATGCACTTGCCGGGGCAAGCTTTCGTGAGTTGCCGGAAGGAGAGGTAGTGTTTGTTGATTACCTGGACGGAGATGGCTTTGGTTCGAATAGAATAAAAATTCAACTTACGTTGGTGATCAATGCAGGCAAATTGCTCTTGGACTTCCAGGGTACCGACGCGCAAGTACCAGGTAATGTTAACTGTCCGTTAAGTGTGTGTGTGGCATCAGTCTATTATGTTTTTGTGTGCTTATTGCCCGAGTATGTGCCTTGTTGTCAGGGCGTATTTGAACACATTGATGTTAGGGCGCCGGCAGGGTGCTTGGTTAATGCTTTGCCTGGTGCGGCGGTCGCTGCTGGAAACGTAGAAACGAGCATGCGAATTGTGGATGTGGTAATCGGAGCGCTCGCTAAACTAGGTGTCGATATGCCTGCTTGTTCTCAGGGTACGATGAATAATGTCGCTTTCGGTTCTAGAGATAAAGATCATCGGTGGGATTATTACGAAACAATTGCTGGTGGAGCGGGAGCTAGTCGCCATTTCTCCGGTTTGTCGGCGATACAAAGCCACATGACAAATACCTTGAATACGCCCATTGAAAGCCTAGAAATGCATTATCCGTTGCGAATTGACGAGTATGCCGTTCGTCGGTCGAGCGGAGGGTTGGGCTTGAATAGCGGAGGCGATGGTGTCAGGAGGTGTTATTGTTTTTTAAAAGATGCGAGCGTAACGCTGTTAACAGAGCGTCGGACTATCGCTCCTTGGGGGTTAAATGGTGGTGAGTCCGCCATGGCAGGGGTTAATCGCCTGAACGGAAGTATATTACCCGCCAAATATGAAGGTAGGGTCACGGCTGGCGACGTTGTCTGTATTGATACCCCGGGTGGCGGTGGTTGGGGCTCTAGTCAGAAAGAATAATAGTTGACTAAACTGGTTGGTTAATTAAAAAGCGGGTAGAATGCCCGTTTTGTTGTATTGAACATGCTGAGGTGAAATTATGTCGATTACGGATACTATTAAAGAGCAGCTTGAAGGGAATGAGATTCTTCTTTATATGAAAGGCTCTCCTCAACAGCCGCAGTGCGGGTTTTCTGCACGTACTGTACAGGCGCTTATGGCTTGTGGCGAACGTTTTGCTTATATCAATATTTTGGACAACCCAGAGCTTAGAGAAAACCTAAAAGCATACTCCAACTGGCCGACGTTTCCTCAGCTCTATATTAAGGGTGAGTTGGTAGGTGGCTGTGATATCGTGTCCGAGCTATATGAGTCTGGAGAGCTAAAAGAGATGGTTACGGCAGCGGCGCCAGCTAGTTAATAGCGATAGTTATACGAGGCTGCTCTCTACTGTGTGGCCTCTTAAATTTTCCGGTTATTTTTGGGGCTTTTGTTTACATAGGTACTGACGTTAGCGTTAGGTAGCCTTCCATTTAAAGAGGCAATATTTAACGGTTTGTTTCATTTCTTTGTCGTATTCACTGTTATCCTTAAAGACGAAGCCAATTGTCTGCTTTGGCGCTCGTTGTGACCAAGTTCTAATTACTGAAAATCACTTAACCACTGCTTGAATTGATTGTGCGTTTAATCACAAATGTGCCTGTGTCAGGGCGCTATAGTTACGTTCTCTCACAAATAATAACAATACGGGTAAGTAGTAAGCTTTAGCAGCCGTGTTTTGGCTAGCCGAATTAATGACATTTGATGAGTTGTAGTAAATATGGTCAGAAGTAAGGGAAAAGCACTGGCGTATGCGGTAAATCGGGTTCTTTGCCCGATGCTGCTGACTTTTGCGTGCTTTGATGCTTTCGGTGAGTTGAGACCTATTGCGGATGAAGATCTGAGTCAATACTCGGGTCAGGCCGCTGTAGCATTTGACGTTAGCGATTTTGGTTCAAATAGTTACACACGCGTCACGCTGGGCATGGAAGCTGATCTTCAAATGAATATTGATACGCTTGAGGCTGGCAATATTGCTAGGCCGGGCGAGGCGCTCAATGCTGACCTAAATATCACCAACCTTGGTTTTGGTTCTATCTCTACCAACGACACTCAAATCCAGCTTGATGGCAATACTTATTCCGTCAACGACATAATCCCTTTCGAATTGAATGACCCTTTCTTTGAAATTTCCCAAAATGGCGCAGATGAATTGACGGGTTTTCGTATTGGTTTTGGTGAAGCTAGGGGGCAGCTAACGGGAGACTTTAATAGCATTTCGGGAAATGTCGAAATGGAGATCACAGACTTCTTTGGCGATGATTACCAATCAACGCTGCTAGATGTTAATGGCGATGCAGACAATTCGCGCACTCAGTTTTTTGGAGTCTCGAAAACTGAAGCAGGTGGGGTGACGAATTGTAATTCTGGTTTCTACTGTTATAACTTGGCGGACTTCAAAACACTTGATGTCGGCGAAAGAAACAAGGCAACAGGTGAGGTTGATTATACTAATGACTTCTTTATTTCGTTTCAAAAAGAAGCGACTGACTGGCAAACGTCTGATGGCTCAGTTACGGCGGGTTTAGGTGTATTTATTAACATCCCAACGTCAATGAATATCGACATGAATACTGGGACGAATGCGACGGGAACGGATCGTTTACGAACTGAGTATATTGACCGTGGAAACGGTTTGTTTTAACGTTTTGGTCTCTCGGCCAACGATATGAAATCTTAATTTATTTTTTGACTAGCTCTCTCTGTTAAAACCCTTCTTTTGAACTTATTCATGTAAAATCAGCGTTTTACTTCAAGGCTGCTGTTCTAAATGCAAAGTATATTCTGGCACGACTACGAAACATTTGGTGCGGACCCTCAGAAAGATAGACCCTGTCAGTTTGCTGGTGTGCGGACGGATATGGATCTGAACGTTATTGAAGAGCCTGTTACCTTTTACTGCAAGCCAGCTGAGGATTTCTTGCCCTCTGCTGAGGCGTGCCTTATTACTGGAATTACACCCCAAGTCGCCATGCGAGAGGGAGAGGTTGAGGCGCTATTTGCGGAGCGAGTTAGTCAGTTGTTTTCTGTTCCAGGCACATGTGTCGCAGGATATAACAGTATCCGATTCGACGATGAAGTAACGAGAAATTTGTTCTATAGGAACTTTATTGACCCATATGAAAGAGAGTGGAAAAACGGGAACTCTCGTTGGGATATTATCGATATCGTTCGTCTGGTTTATGTTATGAAGCCAGACACTCTCAAATGGCCTCGCAATGAAGATGATTCTGTAAGTTTTCGGCTTGAGTTGCTCACAAAAGAAAACGGTATTGAGCACTTATCCGCTCACGATGCTATGTCAGATGTTTACGCTACGATTGAGCTGGCAAAGCTAATCAAGCTACGGCAGCCAAAGTTGTACGATTGGGCATTTTCGATGAGGGATAAAAATAAGATTAATGACATGTTTCATTTCGACTCTCATAAACCTATTCTGCATGTTTCCTCAAAGTACCGTGCTTCTTTAGGTTGCTGTGCATTGGTGGCTCCGTTGTTTAGGCACCCGTCAAACAAAAATGGAGTTGTCGTCTGGGATTTGCGCGAAGATCTTTCGGGCTGGACTGGAGTCTCTGTCGAAGATATACGTAGTCGTTTGTATTCAACTACTTCAACGCTCGGTGAGTTTGCAAAGCGTCCAGCGCTTAAGACGATACATGTTAATAAGTGCCCAGTTGTGCTGCCAGCTTCTTCTGTTCAGTCCCTTGACCCTCAGAGGTTAACTGAGTGGGGGATTGATATGGATGTCATCAAAGAAAATTTGGCCTTTCTAAGGGCTAATCCTGCATTACTATCCCTTTTTTCCCAGGTGTTTGAGGGTGAATCTCGTCCCGCAGTTACTGATCCAGACTTAATGATCTATGCAGGCGGTTTTTTTAGTTCGGCCGATAAAGCAGAAATGCTGAGAGTGCGACAATCTAGCCCGCAAGAGTTGCAAGAAGAAGAGTTTTTATTTAGCGATGAGCGTTTGGCTGAAATGTTATTTCGCTACAAAGGTAGAAATTATCCGCAATCACTGAGTTTTGAAGAGCAGGAGAGGTGGTCACACCATTGTTATGAGCGCATTATGGCTGCAGATAGTCAGTACCTTAGTATCGAGCAGTTCGGTTCCTCTTTGCAGCAACTCGCCTCGTCGCCAGAGTTGCTTGATGAGCAGCGCTTTATTCTAGAAGAGCTCCAGCTCTACGCAGAGTCTATTATCCCTTATGTTTAATTAAGGTTTGTACTGAACTGGTACCTCATACTTAAAGCGAGTAGCAGTGTCGCCTGGCGGAGGTTTTGGATAAGGGCTGGCACTGTAAGCGGCGCTGATCGCGCGTTTATCTATTTCTTGAATTCCGCTGGTTTCTTTGATCGCTGCATTTTTGATAGCACCACTTGGTAATAACCAGAGACTGAGTGTGTAGCTGACTGTTGTTGCGTTTTTTTCCTTCATTATGCGATGAAATTGATCGTATAGTTTTCCCTGTAACATGTGCTTAATCAGTCGTTTTTGGTAATCAGATAACTTCGCTGCATTTCTGGTCGAAACTTGTTTTTCATTTTTTTGGTTGGTGACCTTTGGGGACTGCGAGAATAAGCTGGTCAGGCCGTCACGGCTTATTTGTTGGCGGTTGGACTGATTTAGCGTAGGAAGTTGTTGTGTGTTCTTTTTGCTTTCATGTGCAGGGCTGGTGTTTTTATCTTCGTTGGTGTTACTTCGGGTCTTAAAGGTAGATTGGCTATTAGTGTCAACAAGTTTTTCTGAAGCATCAATGAGGGATGACGAAGATGAGTTGAGAGTCGATTTGGCCCCTTGGTTTGCAAGTAGAACCACTTCGACGGTTTGCGGTTTCTTATTTGTATCGTGTGTTATGAGCTTAAA
This sequence comes from uncultured Oleiphilus sp., assembly GCA_913020045.1. GTDB lineage: Bacteria > Pseudomonadota > Gammaproteobacteria > Pseudomonadales > Oleiphilaceae > PZPK01. The sequence goes on along the minus strand of CAJWBE010000015.1, from coordinate 53,330 downwards.
GGCTATTATTGATAATGCGTGAATTGCGAGAGCAAGGGCAATACAAATGGCAATTTGGTGCTGGCCTTGATAATGGCTGTTATTCAACAATTAGTTGTCCTGCTGATACAGACTATAATCTAGTTTTTTTGGTTGGGGAGTAGATTTGAAGCAAAGCTACTTAAGGCTCTGTCTATCATTAAGCCTTGTTCCAAGAATATTACACGGTTTTTCTGAAGATCTTGGGCCAATTCAATTAGCGATTTTTTGATTGGCTTTAAGCCCATGCGGTTGACGAATATAAAGCAGTCAGCCTCTTTGATGTTTGCAGAAAGTTTACATCGGTGTGTGTCCCCGTTAACCAGCTTGAATTCGACCCATTGCCCAACCTTGAGTGCGTTTGCTTTTTCGATATGCTTGGCGAGTACATTGTTCTCTTTTTCAGTTGAGTAGGTGTCGTTACTTTTTATGTCTGAGGGCTTAAGAGCTTCTCTTTCGCCGTTGCCAGTTTTTGGTTTTTTTGATGTAGCCTGAGCATATGAGCTGTCTTTAAAACTCGTGGTAAGTTCTGTCTTAATCGCGGATATAGTTTGATCAATGTTCGCAGAGTTGTACGAAACATTCCGCAGGCCGGCCTCTAGATCTTTTAACAATTTTGGGACAACGCTTATCCATCGTTGGCGATCTTTTGGGGCTGTAAGCGGCTGCAGGCACCAGATGAGTTCTTTGGAGATATCGACAGTGTTGCTCCATTGGTGCTCTTGATCATCTTTTAGATAGGCCAGGAACATAACTCGGCTCCATCCATTTTTTAATGTGTCGATAATAAACTCAGGAATTGAGTGGTGCGCAGATAGTATCTGCCTGTGAAGTGTGAGCTCGACTTTTTCTTGAGCTTGTATGCTTCGTATTCGACCTTCTTCTGCTTCTCGCGTTCTTTGCTCCACTATCGAAGCTTTGCGCTCTTCTTGAGACAAAAATTGATTAAGATCTTGGTCCAGTATTTTGAGAAGCCTCAAGTCACCATCGAACTCTGCGAGGGTTCTGCTTACAATTTGCTTTAATTTTGCGTAAAGAGGGTCACTGTCTTTTCTTTGTGTTTCTGTCCAGCTAATGCCTGCTTTCGCTAATGAGTTTAGCAAGTGTCGAGCAGGGTGAGTATTGCTGCTAAAGAAGCGGCTGTCTTGAATAACCACTTTTAAAATGGGTATTTGCATCCTGCTTATAAGGGCTTGCATAGATGGTGCTAAGTTATTGTCTTGCAAGATGAACTCAAACAGCATTGACACTAGTCTAATTAGATCATTGTCATACTGGCTGAGTTGAGCGCCTGTCAGAGAAAGCTCTTTACCTACTAAATTGTTTAGGTTTACTTGTGCTTTTTCATCGAGGCCGTGCAAGGTACGCTGAATAACGCTAAGCGCTTTTTGCATCTCAGCAGTCGCGCTGGATGCGTAACTAGCTTGGTGAGTATTGGTGTTTCCGCTATGGTGTTGAAAGCGTGCTAGCAAGGCTTCAAAGTTTTCGTCAGCTCTAGGTTGATCGCTATTTTGATTTCTGTTTTTGCTAGAGTCGGAATTTGACGAGTGCTCTGAGCTCCTGGAGCTCTGTGTGCCACGTTGATTGTTTCGAATGATTGGCGCACTTGCAGCATGTTTTTTAGGCGGAGAAAATTTCGCTTCCGCTAGTTTCTGCAGGCTGACGTTTAGCACTTCATCGAAGTGGGTCATCACAAAACGATCAAATTGCTTGAGAATAAGGAGCTGTTCTTTAATGTCGACTTCTAAAGAGTTACATGACTCACTAAAGCATCTGCATATGCCGGCAGGTTCAAGTGGTGATGAGACGAGTTCTGGCGTTTTTGCGCCGTAAAGTTGCCCAAAACAATGTTGGGTGTCTAATAGCGCTTTTTGAAGGTTGCTTTTAGATTTGGACGCCATGGAGCTGATCGCTATGTTCAGCTCCATTTCCGACTCGCCGACCAAAGAAAGGTTATCTTTGACAGCGTTTTCAGTTGTTGGGTCACTGATGCTGGAGGTTAAAACGGCCTTAGGCTCGAACAGGCTTTTCACTTGTTGTTGGAAATTGCTCTCTATTGACTGTCTTTTGATTCTTACTTCGCGCATCGCTTCGAAGAAACGATTTTGCTCATTATTCGATCTCGCATTGTTTGCGAGCTCAAAGAGAGAGTCATCGATTGCGTCAAACATGCTTTGTGTGAGTTCTGAGAGTGTTTTTGTCGCGGCATTGTACACGGCTGCAATAACCGAAGGATCCGGATACTTGACCGTTTCCAGATGGTTGGGCGCTTTTATGTACGATACTTCTGAAGAGTTAATCATGCTCAAACTCGGTTATTGTCACCATTGTCAGGTGAGCTTAGCTAGCGTTAAAACAGATTCAACTAGCACATATACCAACGATTATAAGACAAACTGATAGAAAACATAATGTTTGATCACGCAATGATCAAAAATTTTACATTTCTTATCAGGGTTTGTGGCTTTGCTTGGGTGGGGTGATCCTTGCAGTTTTGATCATGTTGTCTTTTATTTGACGAACTTCTATTTTGTAGTGATTTAGTGAAAGGCAGACTGGGGACTCGGGGATTGTTTCTAGTTGCTCTGTAATTAGCCCGTTTAGAGTTTTTGGTCCGGCAGTAGGTAAAGACCATCGCAAGGTTTTGTTTAGGCTGCGCAGAGTGATCGATCCGTCTATTAAGAATGATCCGTCACTCTGCTTTGTTATGTCGGTGCCGCTAGTAGCGGAAAAGTCAGTGGTGAACTCACCAACGATTTCTTCGAGTATGTCTTCCATGGTTGCAATGCCTTGGACTTCTCCATACTCATCAACGACAACACCTATTCTTCGTTTTTTCTTTTGAAAGTGGAGTAACTGGGTATTCAAGGGTGTGCTTTCAGGTATGAAGTATGGGTCTCTGCATGCTTGGAGCAATAGCGCTTTATTTGGATCAGCGCTGTGCAAGACGCGAGACATATTGCGCAAGTGGAGGATGCCGATAATATTATTGATATCGCCTTTGTAAACCGGTAGTCGAGTGTAATGCGACGACTTAATATATTGAATAATGTCGTCGAGATTGTTGTCAATGTCGATGCCAACGATCTCGCTGCGCGGTACCATTATGTCATTGACGGTGACTTTTTCTAGGTCAAGAATGCTGATTAGCATTTCTTGGTGCTGCTTGGGGATGAGGCCGCCGGCTTCATTTACAACGGTACGCAGCTCTTCTCTGCTTAAGTGGTTACGATCATCTTGATCGGTCTTGATTCCCAGTAATCTCAGCAGTGTGCCGGTTAGCAGGTTGATTAGCCAGACGGCGGGATACAATATTTTTAGCAGTGGCGACAGGATATAGGATGCGGGAAATGCCACTTTTTCGGGGTGGTATGCGGCAATCGTTTTAGGAGTGATTTCTGCAAATATAAGAATCACCAAGGTCAGAATGGCAGTAGCAATTGCGATGCCTGCGTCGCCCCATATCCGAATGGCCACTACCGTTGCGATTGATGAGGCTAGGATGTTAACGAAGTTGTTGCCAATCAAAATAATACTTATTAATTGGTCGGTTCGGTCTAAAAGTTTGCTAGCCTGAATTGCGCCTTTGTTCCCGTTTTTTTTGAGGTGCTTGAGCCGATAGCGGTTCAGTGACAGCATCCCAGTTTCAGAACTGGAAAAAAAGCCTGACAGAATGATTAGAACGGCTAACAGTATTAGCAGGGATGTGGTGGAGGTTTCGTTCAATGATATTTCTCGGGTGTGATTGAGAGAGGGGTTAAGTGTTTAGAACCCATTCGAGTACAAACTTGCTACCAAAAAATCCTAGCATTAATAGGCCTGCTCCCCAGAGTGTAAGTTTGCTCGCAGTAAGTCCTCGCCAGCCATGAGCCTTCCGTCCATATAAAAGGGTTGAAAATACGGCTAATGAAAGTAGTGAGAAAAATGTTTTATGGACGAGCTGTTGGGTAAATAAATTGTCCACGAAAATAAAGCCTGCCACGACGGCAAGTGCTAGGAGAAGAGTGCCGCTCCACAGCATCTCGAAAAGTAGTTTTTCCATGGTCAGTAATGGCGGTAAATTACGCATTAGAATGGTGTTGTTTTTCTTTTTCAGGTTGTTGTTTTGAAAATAAATAAGGATAGCTTGAATGGCTGCAATGCTAAGAACGCAGTAAGCGATGACAGACAGGGTTATGTGTAAAAAAATACCGCTGCTAGTGGGCTCAAAAGTGGTGTTGTGATCGTTCCAGTGCGCGGTGGCCATAGTAGCGAGTGCTGCAATCGGGTAAATGATTAGCAGGCTGGCTTGTAGCGGCTTGCGCGTCGCGGCAATCACAAGTCCCAGTGTCAGCGTGCCGGCTACCAAAGAGGCCGTCGTCAGGAAGTTGAAATTGAAGTTGTCTTTCTCGACAAGTTGAGTTCCTGTCAAGACGAGTTGGCTAATGGCCGCTAGACTTCCTAATAGTACGGATATAAACGGCTTGAGTTCTAGTTTTTTGAGGTACGCTAGAAGTTGGTAAAACGTGCCCAAGGCATACAAACCAAGCGATAAAGAGCTGAGAACCAATATATTCATTGAAGGGTATTTAAACTGTTTGAATCAGAATGTTCAAAATAATGTTCAGGAATGGTTATAATGCTTGGTTTGCATCTACTTGGCAACCGATAGATGGTTGCGCAACTGACAACTATAGAGATTTAACATGTTTGAGAATCTAACCGATCGCTTGTCTGACAGCCTAAAAAAGGTCACAGGGCAGGCAAAACTCACAGAAGACAACATAAAAGAAACTCTACGTGAGGTTCGAATGGCTCTGCTAGAGGCAGATGTTGCGCTTCCGGTTGTCAAAGAGTTTGTTGACCAAGTTCGTCAAAAGGCTGTTGGTCAGGAGGTGATGCGTAGTCTTTCACCTGGGCAAGAATTCATTAAGGTCGTGAATGCCGAGCTAGTGCAAGTGATGGGACAAAGCTCTCAGGGCTTAGATCTAAGTGCTCAGCCACCCGCGGTTGTTTTAATGGCTGGTCTGCAAGGGGCTGGTAAAACAACATCTGTCGCCAAGCTTGCAAAATATTTATCTGAGCGAGAGAAGAAGAAAGTCATGGTGGTTAGTGCGGACGTATACCGTCCTGCGGCAATCAAACAGCTCGAAACTTTGGCTTCAGAGGTTGGTGCAGAGTTTTTTCCTAGTAATGCGGACCAAAAGCCGCTAGATATCGCGAATGCAGCGCTCCAAGAGGCAAAGCGGAAGTTTGCTGACGTTCTTATTGTGGATACCGCGGGCAGGTTGGCGATAGATCAGGAAATGATGGGTGAGATTTCGGAGCTGCATGCTGCGATTAATCCTGTCGAAACACTTTTTGTCGTTGATTCGATGACCGGTCAAGATGCTGCAAATACGGCGAAAGCATTTAACGATACCTTGCCGTTATCTGGCGTTATTTTGACGAAGACTGATGGTGACGCGAGGGGCGGGGCTGCCTTGTCGGTTCGAGCGATCACTGGCAAACCAATTAAGTTTTTGGGTGTCGGCGAAAAAACAGACGCGCTGGAGCCTTTTCACCCCGATCGTGTTGCTTCGCGTATTCTTGGCATGGGAGACGTTTTAAGCTTAATCGAGGATGCCGAGCGTAAACTCGATAAAAAGAAGGCTGAAAAACTCACTCGAAAGATTAAGAAAGGCAAGCGGTTTGATCTAGAGGATTTTCGTGATCAGCTCCTGCAAATGAAAAATATGGGTGGTGTTGCCGGTTTGTTGGATAAACTCCCGGGCATGGGCAATATGGCGCAGGTTGCTCAGCAGCAAGTGAATGATAAGTCGCTGGGGCAAATGGAAGCGATCATTTCCTCGATGACGCCGAAGGAGCGTCAATACCCAGATTCGATTAACAATTCTCGTAAGCGCCGGATTGCATCAGGCTCTGGTTCTCAGATTCAAGACATCAATCGATTGCTAAAGCAGCACAAACAAATGCAAAAAATGATGAAGAAATTCTCGCAGAAGGGTGGAATGGCTAACATGATGCGTGGGATGAAAGGCATGATGCCCCCGGGAGGCGGGCCTATGGGGCGTATGTAAGTGCTTGAATTACGAACTTTATAAAAAACACAAATTAGTGTTTTAAATTAAATTGTAATGCTCTAGAATATGCGCCCTTTCGAGCGCCCTTAACTTCAAGGTTAGTGGCGTTAATACGAATTTTTTAACATTTATCAGGATGTATAGACGAACATGGTTACTATCCGTTTATCTCGTGGAGGCTCTAAGAAGCGTCCATTTTACCATCTGACTGTTGCTGATAGTCGCTCCGCTCGTGATGGAAGATATATTGAAAGAGTTGGTTTTTTTAACCCGTTGGCTCGTGGCCAGGAAGAACGCTTGCGCGTTGCTTCTGATCGAGTTGAGTTTTGGTTAGGTCAGGGCGCTACCGTGTCAGATCGAGTGCAAAGCTTGTTGAAAGAAGTTGCGAAAGCAGCTTGATTTGGTTGATTTAAAACCAATGCAGGATAAAGCCCATGACTGAGAGTTTTGATACTACGGTGATGGGTAAAATTACGTCGGTTTATGGCGTGAAAGGTTGGGTGAAGGTTTTTTCTTACACTCGGCCGAAAGATAATATTTGCAAGTATGGTGCGTGGACGATCCAGAAGGGTAAGACGGTTAAGCAGGTCAAAGTGCTAAATTGCAAAACTCATGGAAATGGTATTGTTGCGCAGCTTGAAGGTTGTAATGACCGAGAGCAGGCCAAAAACTTGGCTGAATATTTGGTGTCTGTGCCCACAGCAGAGCTTCCAAATCTTCCTGATGGCGATTTTTATTGGCATCAATTGGAAGGTTTATTGGTACGGACAGTCGAGGGTTCGTTGCTTGGTAAGGTTTCTCATTTAATTGAGACCGGTTCCAATGACGTATTTGTCGTCAAGCCTTGTGATGGCAGTATCGATGGTAAAGAGCGTTTAATACCGTACTTGTTAGATCAGGTAGTGAAGACGATAGACCTCGATGATCAGTCTGTTTCTGTAGACTGGGATCCCGAGTTTTGACGAGATTATGTGGTTCGGTTTAATCACTTTGTTTCCGGAAATGTTCTCAGCAGTGCGGGAACATGGTGTCGTTGGCAGGGCTGTTGAGAGCGGACTTGTTGATCTAGAGTTCTTGAATCCGAGGGACTTTACGAGAGACCGGCATAGGACTGTTGATGACAGACCCTATGGTGGAGGTCCGGGAATGTTGATGAAGGTGCAGCCGCTTCAAGATGCGATTCAGGCTGCGCGAGATTCGGCGTTAGGTGTGTCTGACAAAAAGGCGACGGTTATCTATTTGTCGCCGCAGGGAAAAAAACTTGATCATGCAAAAGTAAAAAGCTTGGTTGAGTGTGAGAAGCTTATTTTGATAGCCGGGCGTTACGAAGGCGTTGATGAGCGTCTAATACGGTCGGAGGTTGATGAGGAGATATCACTTGGTGATTTTGTCCTCAGTGGTGGTGAGATTGCTGCAATGGCGCTAATTGACTCGGTTGCGAGGTTGGTGCCGGGAGTGTTAGGGCATGACGATTCTGCCCAGGAAGACTCGTTTGCAGATGGGTTGCTTGACTGCCCTCACTATACGCGCCCAGAGCAATTTATGGGTGAGAAGGTTCCAGCTGTCTTGTTGTCAGGGAACCATAAAGAGATTCGAAAATGGCGATTGAAACAGTCGTTAGGTCGTACTTGGTTAAGGCGCCCTGAACTGTTGTCGAATAGAATATTAGACCCTGAGCAACAAAAGCTCTTGGATGAATTTATTAATGATGTAAATAGGTAGGTAAGGTTGAGATAACCTGACCAGCTCAATTTTTGGAGTGTAAAATGACTAGCAAGAACAACATCATCAGCGCGTTAGAAGCTGAACAAATGACCGCTGAATTGCCACAGTTTGGCCCTGGTGATACCGTGGTTGTACAGGTTAAGGTTAAGGAAGGTGACCGTGAGCGTCTTCAGGCATACGAAGGTGTTGTGATTGCTAAGCGTAACCGTGGTGTAAACTCTGCCTTTACCGTTAGAAAGATTTCTTATGGTGTTGGTGTAGAGCGTACATTCCAAACCTTTAGTAAGCTGATTGACAGCATCACAGTTAAGCGTCGCGGCGATGTTCGTCAGGCTAAACTGTATTACTTGAGAGACCTTAGCGGTAAGGCAGCTCGTATCAAAGAGAAATTGGGCTGATCCTAGCCGGGTAGGTCTTCAAAAGGCAAATCGCGAAAGTGATTTGCCTTTTTTGTTTTCTGAAGGGTAACAATGGCAACAGATCCAATCGACCGTTTTATTGAGATGCTCTGGCTGGAGCATGGCCTGAGTGATAATACGCTTTCATCATATAAAACAGATTTGAAGCTGTTTGATAATTGGTTGTCTGTCGACAGGGGGCTATCTTTGTTGGCTTGTCAGCGGCAGGACCTTCTAGCTTACCTAGCTTACCGTTTGGATCAGGGAATGAAACCGTCTTCGACGGCTCGTGCTTTATCTAGCGTGCGGCGTTTCTACCGCTATTCCATTCGGGAGAGCCTTGTATCGGTTGATCCGAGCCTTAAATTAGAAAACCCAAAGCTGCCTAAAAAACTCCCATGCGTCTTAAGCGAAACGCAAATTGATGATTTGTTATCGACGCCAGATCTAAAGGACCCAATAGGGCTGCGCGACAAGGTAATGCTGGAGTTAATGTATGGCTCTGGTTTGCGTGTGTCGGAACTGGTTTCCCTGGAGCTATCGCAGGTCAGTGTTGATCAGGGCTTGGTTAGGTTGACGGGAAAGGGCGGTAAAGAGCGTGTTGTGCCGGTGGGTGAATACACCCTAGATTACCTTGTTCAGTACTTGAAAGGTGCTCGTTTAGCGCTGGACCCGAACGGTGGTTGTCATGCAGTGTTCCCCAGTCAGCGAGGTCGTGTGATGACTAGGCAGACGTTTTGGCACAGAGTCAAAAAATACGCGATCGCCGTGGGCGTTTCTGAATCGGTTTCTCCGCATACTTTGCGTCATGCCTTTGCAACACATTTGTTAAATAATGGCGCCGACTTGCGTGTCGTGCAGATGTTGTTAGGGCACAGTAACTTATCGACGACGCAAATATACACACATGTTGCCCAACATCGATTACAGTCGTTACATCAGAAGTTTCATCCGAGAGCCTAGTGCTGTTTGTGAGCGTCGCTGTGGAAATATCATTACTTGCTTGGGAACGAATTCGCTCGTAATGTGTCTCAGAAATACTGCTTAAGTATTATGTATAAAATTATGATTAAAAAATGGACCGAGGGGGCCGAATGCGCGTTTCTATAAGTATGCTGATTTCCTGTTTAATGTTGAGCTCTGCGGTGCTTGTTCATGCAGGAGCAAAGGAAATCGAAGATAACCTGAGTAAATCGCTACCAGGGCTACAGGTTTCGTCCATTGACGAAAGTGAAATTAAAGGCGTGTATCGCATTATCGCTAGCAGCGGAGAGGTGCTTTTTTCCAACAGTGATGCGACCTACTTTCTATCTGGACAAATGTTTTCTACAGAAGGCGGGACAGTGGTTAACCTTACAGAGGAACGTAAAGGGGTAGAGAGAGCTGCCAAGATAGCAGCGATTAAGCCTAGTGATAAAATCACCTATCAAGCCAAGGGTGTTCAGAAAGCGTCTATTACAGTTTTTACGGATATAGATTGTGGTTATTGCCGTAAGCTTCATCGCGAGATTCCTAGAATGAATGAGCTCGGCATCCAGGTTAACTATATGGCGTATCCTCGCGCAGGAGTTGGCAGTGGCTCTTATAAGAAAATCGTTTCCGCTTGGTGTGCAGAGGATCGTTTGAAAGCGATGGATGATGCAAAGGCGGGTAAGAGCCTTCCCGAGTTGGATTGTGAAAATCCGGTAGCGGCTCAGTTTGCTTTGGGCGGTGATCTTGGTGTCACGGGAACGCCTGCCATCATGCTCAGTGATGGTACTCTTGTTCCTGGTTATGTTCCTGCTGACCAGTTGGCAAAGGGCTTGGGTATTTTATAGGCAAGTAAGCATTTGTTTTGTTTATCCGGCCAATTTGACGGCCGAATTAAAAGGCGCTTCCTTAGATGGTAGCGCTTTTTTTGTGTGTGGTTCTTTTTGGCGAAGTAATCGTATTAGTAGCAGTTAAAAAACTAATAGTGTTCGTTTTTTTTGGGCTATCAGAAGGTATACTATGCGCCTTCGAACCGGACTGGTGTATGCCAGACTAGCGTCGCAATGTGACGTGTTTTACTTGGATTAAATATAGCTCTAGCAGGCTGAGGATGAGATCTTGAAGTCCCTTAAAGTTGGAATATGCGGGTTAGGAACAGTTGCAAGTGGTGTGATCAATGTTCTGAAGCGAAACCAAAATGAGATTTCTGCTCGCGCGGGGTGCTCTATTGATGTGGTGCAGGTCGCGTCGCGTCGCATGAGAGATAACTGCGACATGCAAGGCATTGCGTTTACGACCAGTATCGACGAACTAATTGATAATCCAGAAATCGACGTGGTGGCGGAGTTAATTGGGGGCTATGACTTAGCTAAAGACATTGTGATCAAGGCGCTAAACAATGGCAAACATGTTGTGACGGCCAACAAGGCATTGATTGCAGAGCATGGCAATGAGCTGTTTGCGTTAGCGAATAGTAAAGGTTTAGTTCTTGCGTATGAAGCAGGTGTTGCGGGTGGTATTCCGGTTATAAAAGCACTGCGAGAAGGTTTGTCTGCGAATCAGATCAATTGCGTAGCGGGTATTATTAACGGTACCGGTAATTTCATTTTGACCGAAATGAAAGACAAGGGGCGCGACTTTGCGGATGTGTTAGCCGAGGCGCAGGCACTTGGTTATGCAGAGGCGGATCCTACTTTTGATGTAGAGGGAATTGATGCCGCGCATAAACTGGCGATTCTAGCGTCGGTCGCTTTTGGTGTTCCGTTGCAGTTTGATAAGGCGTTTACCGAAGGTATTAGCGGTTTATCTACGGAAGATATTAATAATGCGACCGCATTGGGTTATCGGGTTAAGCATCTCGGTATTGCTCGGCGCCATGCGCATGGAATTGAGTTAAGGGTCCATCCTACGCTGATTCCTCAGGCCCAGTTGCTTGCCAATGTTGATGGCGTCATGAATGCTGTATTGGTAGACGGTGATGCGGTAGGCCAAACATTGTATTATGGCCCTGGTGCCGGATCTGAGGCAACGGCGTCGGCGGTTATCGCTGACTTAGTTGACGTTGCCAGAGCTGTGTTGAGTGATTCTCCTGTGTTAGTTCCGTATTTAGGTGTGATGCCTGATAAGTTAGTAGAGCTGCCTGTTTTACCGATAACGGAGATCCAGTCTGCTTATTATCTAAGATTGTCCGCTGAGGACCACCCAGGGGTTTTAGCGAAAGTCTCTTCGATTATGAGTGATTCAGGTATTAACATTGAATCAGTGATTCAGAAGGACAAAGAGCGGGAGAACGAAGTCATTCCTTTAGTGATGTTGACGCAAACAGTCCAAGAATCGAAGATGATTGCAGCGATCGCGAAAATTGAAGCGTTGCCTGAAATTAAGGGCAGCGTTGTCCGCATTCGTGTTGAACAGTTTTAAAGAGTGAGAGTGTGTCGTGAGATATATTAGTACGCGTGGTGAGTCACCAGCGCTAGGTTTTGAAGATGTTTTATTGGCTGGTTTGGCGAGCGATGGTGGTTTGTATGTACCGGAAACCTTGCCGAGATTTACCATTGAAGAAATAGCTTCATGGGCTGGTTTACCTTATTCGCAGCTGGCATTCAATGTCATGTATCCCTTCGTAGAAGGGGCGATTCCGGAGCAAGATTTTCGGGACATGGTCAACGATACATATGCTGTATTTGAGCATAAGTCTGTTGCTCCTCTTGTTCAGGTCGACTCAAATGAGTGGATCATGGAACTTTTTTGTGGCCCTACCTTAGCGTTTAAAGATTTTGCCTTACAGTTGCTTGGACGCTTACTCGACTATGTGCTGAAACGGCGCAATGAGCGCGTTGTCATCTTAGGAGCAACATCTGGTGATACAGGCTCTGCCGCGATTGAAGGTTGCAAACACTGTGACAATGTAGATATTTTCATTTTGCACCCTCATAAGAGAGTGTCGGATGTGCAGCGTAAGCAGATGACAAGTATTATCAGTGATAATGTTTTCAATATTGCGGTGGAGGGCAATTTTGACGACTGCCAGCAAATGGTTAAGGATAGTTTTGGGGATCAGTCCTTTCTTGGTGGAACCAGGCTTGTTGCTGTGAACTCCATCAATTGGGCGCGAATAATGGCTCAGATTGTGTATTACTTTAGTGCTTCTTTGGCGCTAGGGGGGCCAAGCCGCAGTGTTTCTTTTTCTGTTCCAACCGGTAACTTTGGCGACATATTTGCGGGCTATCTTGCGCGCAACATGGGCTTGCCGATTAATCAGCTAATCGTAGCAACGAATAAGAACGACATTCTTCATCGTTTCATTAGTCAGAACCAGTACGAGCTACATCCGCTGGAGCATACCTTGTCTCCCAGTATGGATATTATGGTATCGAGTAATTTTGAACGTTTGCTTTTTGACTTGTATGGACGTGATGGAAAAGCGCTTGCCGCGTTAATGGGCGAATGGAAAACTAAGTCAGGTTCGATTGATAACTCACGATGGAAGTCGGCGAGAGCGCTGTTTGATAGTCACTCTGTCGATGATGACCGCACATGTGCAGTGATTAAAGAAGTTTATGAGCAAACGGGTTATCTGGTTGACCCTCATACTGCGATAGGGGTCGATGCTGCAAGAGTTTGTCGCCGCAGCGTATCAGCGCCAATGGTAACGTTAGCGACAGCTCATCCGGTTAAATTTCCAGAAGCGGTAGAGAAAGCTGGGGTCGGTGTTATGCCGTCTTTGCCCCCTCATATGGCCGATTTGTTCGACCGCGAAGAGAAATATGATGTGATTGCGAATGATTTGGCAAGTGTGCAGCAATACGTCAAAGATCACCGTAGGAATTGATTTACCTCGTCTAAGAGTTAATTTAACGGAGGCTATCGCCTCCGTTTTTCGTAGAGTATTAGCCATGAAAAAATCTCAAATTATTCGACGTACTTTACCCGCAGGTACTGCGGCGCTGCCAGGAATACCAGAGTTTCTGAGTCGAATTTATCAAAGCCGTGGTTTGAGTGATGCGGCGGAGCTAGAGCTTCGTTTGCAGCATTTGCAGGGGACCGGAGAGCTGATGGGACTCGACAAGGCGGTCGAATTGTTAGTGGGGGCGATAACTGGCAAGCAGCGTATCATGATAATAGGGGATTTTGATGCCGATGGTGCGACCAGTACAGCGGTTGCAGTTTCTGCGCTTAAAGCAATGGGCAGTGAAAGTTGCAGCTACCTCGTCCCGAACCGTTTCGAATACGGATATGGGCTGACCCCCGAAATTGTTGAATTGGCGGCGCAAAGTCAGCCCGATTTAATTGTGACAGTAGACAACGGTATTTCCAGTATTGAGGGTGTTGAGCGAGCACAGATGCTTGGGATGAAAGTCTTGATCACAGATCACCATTTACCGGGGGATGTAACGCCGAGCGCCGACGCGATCGTTAATCCCAATCAACACGGCTGCCACTTCGCGAGCAAGAATGCTGCAGGTGTTGGTGTTATTTTTTATGTGTTGAGTGGCCTTCGAGGAGCGTTGAGAGAAGCTGGGTGGTTCGAAAGTCAGGGGATTGACGAGCCGTCAATGGCAGAATATTTGGACTTGGTTGCTTTGGGGACCGTTGCGGATTTGGTTCCTTTAGATCGGAATAACCGTATCCTCGTCGAGCAAGGTTTGCGTCGAATACGGGCAGGGAAGACCCGGCCAGGAATACGAGCGCTACTAAACATTGCCGGTAAAAGAGAGCGTGATGTGGTGGCGTCGGACATGGGTTTTATACTTGGGCCTCGCCTGAATGCAGCGGGTCGCCTTGATGATATGTCCTTGGGGATAGAGTGCTTGCTGTCTTCTTCCGACACTCATGCACATGAATTAGCGAGTCAGCTTGATCAGTTCAATCGTCAACGTAAGCAGATTGAAGAAGAGATGAAGCGTGACGCAGAGGCTCATTTTGAGGAGATGGATGCGCTAGACCTAAAAGATCGCTGGGGGCTTTGTCTATACCAGCCGCATTGGCATCAAGGAGTGATAGGGATACTTGCGTCTAGAGTCAAAGAGAAGTTACATCGGCCGGTGGTGGTGTTTGCTCCTGAGAGCGACGACCCAAATCAAACTGATGGTTTTTTGAAGGGCTCCGCTCGCTCGATTTCTGGGTTTCATATGCGGGATGCGCTAGATCTTATTGCAAAAGGCTACCCTGGTTTGCTCAATAAGTTTGGTGGTCATGCGATGGCGGCGGGAATGACTATACGAGCGCAAGATCTTGGCGCTTTTCAGGATGCGTTTAATGAAGTTGCCCACCGCTTGCTTGATGAAGAAGACCTAAATGCTAGCTTTTTTAGTGACGGGGAGTTGGGTGAACAGGACCTTAATCTGTCTTCTGTAGAGTTACTGGGAAAGTCCGGCCCTTGGGGGCAAGCTTTTCCAGAGCCTGCTTTTGATAACGTGTTCAAAGTTGCACAAACACGAATACTAAAAGACAAGCATCTAAAGCTAGTTCTTCAGTACCTAGATGGCACTCAGCTTTTTGATGCGATTCAGTTCAATAGTGCTTGGGTGGGTGCGCAACTGCCAGAAACCGTGAGGGTCGTTTATAGGCCATCAATCAATGAATTCCGCGGACGAAAGAGCGTTCAGCTCATGCTCGACTATATCGATGTCGCGTAAGGGCTTAGCTATTGCTTTTTTAGCGCTGTTGATTGGCGCTTTGCTGCAGTCCTGTGCGGTAAAGATGATGCAGGATGGCGGTATGAGTGAGACCAGTTTGCATGAGACGGCTCCTGAGCTGCTTGAAAAGTATCTGAAAGCGAGTGATGGTTATCGCTTGCCGTACACTCTGCTGACGCCAGAGCTTGAGTCTGAGGCCGTTGTTATTGCACTGCATGGTTTTAACGACTATAGCCATGCGTTCCAGGGAATGTGTGAGTATTTTGTTGATCGTTCGATTAGTTGTTTAGCCTATGACCAAAGAGGTTTTGGCGACACTAAAAACCACGGAGCATGGCACGGCGCGGACGCAATGCGCAAAGATCTTAAAGAGTATGTCTCGACTGTCGCTAAGCGATACCCTTCGCTCCCTATTTTTCTCGTTGGGGAAAGTATGGGAGGGGCGGTGATTATGTCTGCGCTAGCCAATGACGCCGCTTTTTACGAGGAATCGATAGCGGGGGCTGCACTCCTGGCGCCAGCGGTATGGGCGCGTTCAACACAGCCTTGGTATCAGCGTTGGGCGCTTTGGCTTGCTGTTCATACTTTTCCATCGTGGCGGCCAACCGGCGAAGGACTTGGGGTTCAAGCGACTGATAACATCGAAGCGCTGCGCAAGATGTATCGCGATGACAAAATCATTAAAGAAACGCGCATTGATTCGATTTATGGGCTAACCAATCTGATGGATGAGGCGCTAGCAGCAAGCCCCGAAGTTCATGGGCCACTGTTGGTGCTGTATGGTGAGCTGGATGAGGTTATTCCAAAACTGCCGACCTGTAGGATGCTCGCCGCAATGCAGTTCGAGAGGCAGGGTATAACGTTCAAGAAATACCCTAGGGGTTATCATATGCTTAGCCGCGATTTACAGGCTGAAGAGGTGTTTCGAGACCTGCATGCTTGGATCAATAATACTAATATTGATGTCGATCAAAGCCGAAGGGATAGCCAAATTCTTTGCGCTGAGGTTGATTAGTTTTTTTCAACTAATTCTGGATTATCAATAAACGGGTTTCGCGTTCCTTGAATTGATTCGATCACGTCGTTTCTTTTACGCTCGGCTTCACTTGGTGGATCGTTTTCGTTCCATGTCGCAAAGTCGTGAAGTGTACCTCGCAAAGGGAGGCCATAGGTTTTGTTCATATAAAAGATGGCTCTCGCGATGTCGCCTTTTCTTTCATCGCTCGGCTCAACGATATGGAAGCGTGACCGTATGCCATATTCATTTGGTTCTGATGTTTCGTCGAGTGCCCCGAACGTTGCAGTGTTAAGTTTAAAGGCCAGCGCTGACTGCGCCGCAACAACGTTATGAAGGTCAGAAATGATACTAATGTAGTCAGGGCTCTTTCTAGTGCACTGCCTGCTAGTGCCGCATTGAAGATGTTCTCGAATCCAACTCTTGGAGTAAATATGGCTCTCCACTATCAGGGCTGTCTTTTTCTTGAATGGTTTTTTGCTGTAAAAGCACTCGCCGCCATTCTTATAAATATTTCCCCATAAGTCGTTTTTAATTATTTTGTCGTAAGAGGACTTTGGGGCAGACAGTGCGATACTGCATAGGCCTAGAAGTATCAGAGCAAGTGGTAGTTTAAGAAACGGTTTGGCAAGTAATTGGGACACCATAATTTTTATTCACCTCTGCGGCGTGCTTTGCTAGCGTGTGTCACTGTTGTTAGAAACTAATGATCTATCCTCTACTGACTGTAGCACAACTGTATGATAGCTACATTAAATTTGCGTTGGAATCAAATTGATGCTAAGCGACGAATCGCTGGGGTTGTGAGCAGATAAACGCGAGAGCTCTGGTCTATTTAGCTACTGCTTGAACGATTCAATCGTAATTTCGTACTCTTCCCCGTCTTTTTCTTGTTGGTACATGCGAAGCAAAAGTAGTGGGTTACTCTTAGAAAACCATAGAAGCGTTTTTCGTTGTTTTTCGGGGGATCTTATTTTTTCGACCACGATACTTTCTTGTGTGCCGATTTTCGTTTGAAGGGTTTCTTCTTTTAGTTTTTGAAATCGACTGTCTTCTAGTCGGCCTTTGTGGGTGATCTGATAGTCCATTGTTTTACGGTTCAATGAAATGTCAGCTAGCAGCTGCAGCTGGTAGCTTAGCTTGTCCAAAGCGTTCAGCGGGACCTCTAGCTGCCACTTATTTCCGTTGTTTTGGCCGTTTGCCGATCTATTATTCCAGTCAAAAACAATGCTTCGCGCTTTGTTTTTGATGAAAAAACCTTTGCGCGTATAGTTATATTTAGTGGGCTGGACGAAATAATCCTCTTGCCATATGAACTTAACCGATTCGCGAATATCGACGGGTAATGAATCAATGTCGAAGCGATATAGCCATTCTCCATTGCCGAGTGATTTTAGTTCACGTACTCCGCTACCCTTGATGTTAATACCTTTCTTAAAGCGCGCGCTGTAAGTTGCAGTATGAGGTTTAAGTGTGAAGCTTGGCTTTGCGTGCGTTTTGTTTTGGAGTGAGTCTGATTCTGGTGTTGGGAGTGTATTAACTGTTGTGTCTGCTTGCACAGCCAAACTCGAGGATGCCAGCAGTGACAGCGCAACAAAAAAGAAAATCTTAAAGGATATAGCGTTGAGCATGAACAAGTACCTGAGTTCGTTACTCTTTAGAGTTTAGGATAGTTTAGTGCAAGGTGTTGGGGCTTTCGAGAGGCAAGCCCGATTGAGGAAGGTCTACTCCATCAAGCTGCGCTGTGTCGCCCGACATGGTTATTCTTCCTTGAACAAACCATTTTACCGTAATTGGATAAATGACATGCTCCTGATGCTGAACGCGGGTAGCTAAAGACTCTGCGGTGTCCTGAGGTAAGACAGGAACGGTTGCTTGAATGATGTTAGGGCCGCTATCCAGATCTGTTGTAACAAAATGAGTGGTGACACCATGTTCGAGGTCGCCAGCATCGATTGCTCTTTGATGTGTGTGTAATCCTGGATATTTGGGTAGGAGTGATGGGTGGATGTTTAGCAGCTTACCTTCGTACCGACGCACAAAGTCAGGTGTCAAAATTCGCATGAAACCGGCAAGCACGATTAAGTCGGGTTGATATTCATCGATCGTGCGAATTAGATTAGCGTCGAAAAGCTCTCTTTGTTCGAAGTTCTTGTGGTCTACTGTTGCAGTTGGTATACCTGCTTTTTTTGCCCGCTCGAGCCCTTTCGCCTCTGGACGATTAGAGATGACGGCACCAATAACGGCAGGTATTTCTTCGCTAGCGACTTGGTCAATAATAGCCTGGAGATTACTGCCGCTGCCAGAGATAAGAACGACAATGATCGGTGCTTTTGCGATTTCGGGCTCCATTACTTATAGACCTTTTAGCTCGACCTGTTCTTCGCCATTCACTGCTTTTTCAATATGGCCTAATTGCCACGCTTGTTCGCCCAGTGACTTCAACTGTTGCACACACTTATCAGCGTCACTCGCAGGAACGCAAAGTATCAAGCCAACGCCGCAGTTGAATGTTCGAAACATTTCTCGACTGTCGATGTTGCCAGCCTTTTGAAGCCATTTAAAAACGTCGGGTAGCTCATAGCTATCGAGGTTAACGACGGCCTTGGTGTCTGCTGGCAAAACGCGAGGTATGTTTTCTAAGAATCCACCGCCAGTGATATGCGACAGAGCATTAACCTGCTGGGTTTTCATTAACTCAAGCACTGACTTGACGTAGATTTTTGTGGGCGCCATTAAGGCCGTTGCTAAATCTGTGTCGCCGACTTTCGTATCGAGTGAGTCACCTGATACCTCAAGAACTTTGCGGATCAACGAATACCCATTGGAGTGCGGGCCTGACGATGCCAAGGCAATCAGTGCGTCACCGTCAGCGACGTTACTGCCGTCAATAATCTTAGATTTTTCGGCAATCCCAACACAAAAGCCCGCTAGGTCATAATCTTCGCCTTCATACATGCCTGGCATTTCAGCTGTTTCACCGCCCACAAGTGAACAGCCTGATAGCTCGCAGCCATCGCCTATGCCCGAGACAACATCGGCCGCGATATCAATGTTAAGTTTTCCTGTTGCGTAATAGTCGAGGAAAAATAGTGGCTCAGCTCCTGCGACAATCAGGTCGTTAACGCACATTGCGACAAGGTCGATACCGATCGTGTCGTGCTTGCCTAGGTCCATTGCTAAGCGTAGTTTTGTGCCTACACCATCGGTGCCAGATATCAAAACAGGTTCTTCGTAGCCTTTTGGTAGTTCAAATAGGGCGCCAAAACCACCGAGACCGGCCATCACCTCTGGTCGGCGAGTTCGCTTGGCGACACCCTTGATTCGATCAACCAATGCATTTCCGGCATCGATGTCTACGCCGGCATCCTTGTAGCTTAGAGATGGTGTTTGTTTATTGGTTGAATCTGTCATGGGTGCTAGGCCTCGCATAGATCGCCTTAATTTAGGAGCGCGGATTCTAGCAGTTGTTGTCATTGAGGCCAAATTCTGTTTGTGCAAATACTGCGTTTTAGTTGTTTTATCGCGCTGAGATGAAATAATATGCCTTAACTTCTTGTTTGTTGTTCCTGCAGTGGGTCTTAAATCTTTGAAACACCTCATACACTTAACCGTGTTTTTGCTCGTCCCTTTAATGACGCTAACGTTCAGTGATCGGGCAGACGCAGTTCAGGTTGATGGGCTTTACCATGCCGTTGTTCCTGTAGCGTCACAACAAACTAAAGACCGTGGTGATGCGTTTGCTAATGCGCTAGATATTGTGCTCAACAAGGTGAGTGGTGATCGCTCGCTGCACAGTGAAAGCGGCCTAGAATCGATACTGTCTCGCCCTCAGCAGTTTGTTTCGTCTTTCAGTTATCGTGATAACCCTGAGTTTATTGCCCAGCATAGAGCGCTTGCCGCGGGAGCGGTTCCCAGAGGTAGCGAAGACGCTCTTGATGAGTCTGCTCAGAGCCCTGAAATTGACTCGGAAAACCTAGAAGGGATTGCGGAGGAGGCGCGCTATGTTGCCCCTTACCTAATTGACGTTGTGTTTTCATCGTCGGCGGTCAACGCCGGAATGAGGCGTTATGGCGTGCCTATTTGGGGCAAGACGCGTCCATCACTACTGTTTTGGGTAGCGAACTTTGATGGCGCTGAGCGGCGTCTATTGGGCACTTCTGATGAGTCTGATATTGCTCCAGCGCTCGACGCTGCATCAGTACAGGGTTTACCTGCATTTTTCCCAGTGGTAGACCTGGAAGACATGAGTGCAATTGACGTTAATGATGTTTGGGGGCTTTACCCAGATTCTGTTGAGGTTGGAGCGCGTCGATATGCACCTGATGTCAATGTGCTTGTTAGGAATAATACCCAGCTTGGCAATGGTGAGCTTGGTCGGTTTGCAGAATTAGATTGGGTGATGAGTTTTAAGGGTTTGGAATACACCGGGGCAGTCAAGGGCGAGGACGAAGCGCAGGCATGGTCTCAAGTGATGACGGAGGTATCTCAAGTCCTTGCGTCTCGGTACGCAGTCAGACAAACCTCTGATGAGGTTCAGGGTCTCATGACAATCGAGGTCGCTGGTGTCGAGTCATTCTCGGATTATGCTGGATTAGAAGAATATCTTTCGTCATTACCGACAATTAAAAGTAGTCGCTTGTTGTGGGTAAGAGAGTCTAGTGCTGCATATATGCTTGACCTAAAAGGTCAGCGCGCTCAGTTTTTCGAGTACGTGGATCTCGGTAATAAAATGAAGCGCAAGAAAGTTGTCGCGACTATGGGGGCGCTAGAGACAGCGGAGTCTCTTGGTGTCAATGAAGTCAATCGTGATGACGCAACAAGCGCTGAGTTGGTAATAAAACCCGTGAATATTGAGTATTTCGTTTGGAATCACCCTATCGTTTTGAAGGATTAGACAGGTGCTGAGGCAAATTCCTAATATATTAACGATCATTCGGATATTGCTGATATTTCCGTTCGCTGCTTGTGTTTATCAAGAACAATATGGTTTGGCGCTCGTAATATTTTTTGTTGCCGGCTTGTCTGACGGGGTAGATGGTTTTTTAGCGAGGCAGTTCAATTGGAAGTCTAGATTTGGTGCGATTGCGGATCCATTAGCAGACAAGTTGTTGTTGATGACAGCCTACGTGGTATTAGCGTGGACTGCTCAAATTCCTGTTTGGCTAACGATCGTTATTTTAAGTCGTGATCTCGTTATTGTGGCCGGAGCTTTGATTTATCACTACTTTATTAGCCATTACGATATTAAGCCGTCCATCTTTGGCAAAACCTGTACCATGGCGCAAATCGTTTATGCGCTGGCGGTGATTATTAAATTGGCCGGTGGACCAATGCCCGAGGAAGTCATCGTTTACGGTGTTTGGTGTGTACTGTTTATTACATTGCTTAGCGGTGTGCACTATGTATTTGTTTGGTCTAATCGAGGCGTTACGGAGCTTCGCGAGAAAGACGAGACATGACGCTAGAAGCATCTAAAACAGCGGATTTGACTCAGCTAGCTTTACCTTTTGCGCCATCAGACGATATTTCATTTTCATCCTTTGTTGGCGAGACAAACCTAAAAGCCGCTCAAATATTGGAGCGACAAGTTCGCTCAGGACAAGATGGCTTTATTTACCTGGCGGGCCCCGAGGGTAGTGGTAAAACTCATCTCGCTATGTCCGCATTGAATGTTTACGAAGAGCTTGGTTTGTCGGCGGCTTATTTGTCGTTACCTTCATTATTGCAAGCAGCCGGAGCGGATCTAAGTGGTGCCTACGATGCATTTAAACATTACGATGCGCTCGTTATTGAAGACGTGAAACAAGTGCTTCCCAGTCAAAATTTCGAGACATTACTGTTTAACTTGTTTAACGAGTTAAAGGTGTCGATGAAACAAATGCTGGTAACCTCAAGTTGCTCGGTCTCTCAGCTAAATTTGTCGCTTCCTGACTTGGCATCTCGCTATCGTTCTGGCTTGTCATTACGTTTGAGCGCAATGTGTGACCATGAAAAGCAAGAAGTGCTGAGCGCGCTAGCACGGACTAGAGGTCTAGACCTTAGTGCTGAAGTGACGGCCTATATCATCCGCCGAAGTGGGCGTGATCTAGGGGCCTTGCTGAAGATATTGAACGATTTGGACAAGGCATGCTGGATACACAAACAAAAGCAAAAATTATCTATCCCTTTCGTTAAGAAAACGCTCGCTTGGTAGTATATTGCCTTATGCAAGCACAAGATTCGCAATGGAATAAATCTAATATTTAAGCAGCGCGCGCAGCGCGAGATGGAGAAAAATATGATCAGGGTTGTGTTCAATCAGAAGGGCGGAGTGGGCAAATCAAGTATTACTTGTAACCTAGCTGCGGTATTTGCCTCCAAAGGAAAGCGTGTGTTGGTCGTTGATCTTGATCCTCAAGGAAATTCGACCCACTATTTAACGGGCCTTTCAGCGTCTGAGTTTAAAGAAACGGTAGCGGATTTTTTTGAACAGACCCTCTCATTTAATTTGTTCAATAAAGACTTGAGTGATTTTATTCATGCCACAGAGTTTGAAAATTTGTCAGTCCTGTCGTCTAGTCCGGAACTAGACTATCTTGAGCGAAAGCTTGAGGCGAAGCATAAAATATACAAACTACGTAATGCTTTGAGAGAGATGGAAAAGTACTACGATGAGATTTTAATTGATACGGCTCCCGCGCTGAACTTTTATACGCGCTCTGCGCTGATTTCGGCGGACCGCGTATTGATACCCTTCGACTGTGATGATTTTTCCCGTAAAGCACTCTATCAAATAATGGGTGAGCTTAAGGACATACAAGAAGATCATAACGATGCGTTGACGGTGGAGGGAATTGTTGTAAATCAATTTCAGCCAAGAGCCAGTTTGCCGCAAAAACTAGTGGATGAGTTGTTAGCAGAAGGGCTTCCGGTACTACCCGTTAAGATTTCAGCGTCCGTTAAGATGAAAGAATCCCATCAAAACAGTCAGCCGCTGGTGTATTTTGCGCCTAAACACAACTTAACGTTGCAGTTTATCGAGCTTGCAGAGTCTTTGTAGTCAGGCCCTAGGGATGATTTTTTGCAGTGAACGGTAGGTAAATTTGGCTTCCAGCATGAATCGTCTCGCCAGACTGAATGGAGTGTAATAGCTTTTTTAATTGCTTGAAGGGCAGTGGCGGAGAATAGAGATAGCCCTGCGCGTAGCGGCAGCCGTGAATTTTGAGAAACGCTTCTTGTTTCCTAGTTTCTACGCCGGTCGCGAATGTCTTTAGATCCATTTGCGTCGCAACGGATAGCAAGGTTTCAGCAATTGCCATATCGCTGCTGTCTTCTGGTATTCCATTTACGAAGCTGCGATCGATTTTGATGATATCGATCGGAATTTGTTTTATTTGTCTTAGTGAAGAAAGGCCGGTGCCAAAGCTGTCGATTGATAAGGATAATCCCATGTCGCTCAGCGCCTGAAGTGTTGTTCGCGACTGCTCTGAATTGGTCGTGAGCGTGCTTTCTGATATTTCTAAGATCAGATGGCGAGGGTTAAATCCTGTTTCTTCTAGCGCGTTGGTTACGGTGTTAAGTAGGTTAGGGTGGCTGTATTGGCGGCTTGATATATTGAGCGCAAACTGAAGTTCAATGCCCGCTTCGGCCTGGATTTCTAACCCTTCTTCACACGTTTTTCTAAGCGCCCATTCTCCTATTTCATTTAACAAGCCTGTTTGCTCTGCCACATCGAGAAAGTAGTTAGGGCGTAGCATTCCTCTGTGCGGGTGTTGCCATCTTAGCAATACTTCTAGTGCGACCACTTCGCCAGTTTCCATGTTAACGATGGGCTGGTAATAAAGTTCGAATTGTTTTTCTTTTAGTGCTGTTCGTAGGTCTTGCTCTATTAGCATTTGCCGCTGCATTTCTTCATTCATTTCTGGACTATAGAACTGAATATTATTACGACCCGCATTTTTCGCGCGATACATCGCCATATCGGAGTTCTTTAGCAAGTCGGGGTAGTGTGTGCCGTCGGCCGGACAAAGTGTGATGCCGATGCTAGAGGTAATAACAAGTTCGTGGCTTTTTAGTTGTATCGGCTGCGTAATGGTTTCTAACATGTTGCGCGCGACGACTTCTGCGCCTTCTTGGCCATTTACGTTTGCCAGTAATACAGCGAACTCATCGCCGCCGAGGCGCGCTATCGTGTCCTCGCGTCGAACGCACTCTCGTAACCGACTTGCTAGCGTCTTGAGAAACTCATCTCCCGCATCGTGGCCTAAGGTGTCATTGATGCGTTTGAAGTGGTCGATGTCCAAGCCAATTAAAGCGATGCTATGTTTGTGACGGATGGCAGACTGGATGGCCTGTGCGCAGCGGTCTTCGAATAGCCGTCGGTTAGCGCAGCCTGTTAATGAATCGAAGTGAGCGAGATAGTGAAGCTGGTCCTGCGTTTTTTTGATTGCAGATATGTTCTGACCAAGCAAGAGATAGCGCGTGTCATCAAGTTTTTCATTAGCGCCAGCCAAAGGATTAATGTTCCAAAGCATGGTTTGTGTTTGGCCTTCGTAGCTGAGCGTATCGCTCTCAATATTATTCTGTTTAATACCGCTTTCAAACACTTGTGTGAGCTTCCAGGCCATATCATCTTGCTGGTCTTCGGGGATAAAGTAATCGATGAAATTCTTGCCCAAAATGACTTCTCGTGTGTAGCCAAATGTTGCCTCAGCGGCCTGGTTCCATTGTCGGATACACATGTTTTTATCAAGCACAATTATGGGTATGCCTGCGCTTTCTATTAGGGATCGATAACGTTTTGAAATGTTTCGCTGTGAATGTTCCGCTTGCTCCCGGATAAACACTTCGTCCTTTAGTTCCTGATTGGCTTGGCTTAGAGACATTGTGCGTTCTTGCACTAAGTCGTCAAACCTGAGTTCTGCCGTTCTTTTCTCATGCAGGGTCGCGTTGATGTAGAGACTGCTCATACAAATAAACGCCCATTGCAATTGGTTTAGATGAAGGTCTATCCAGCTAGAAAGTAGTGCCGTGTCTGTCGTTGCGGGTTGGTGGGATAATAGGGCGACAACCGAGCAAAGCGTTATTGCAAAGCTTGCCCCCATTGTCGGGAATCTTAACGCGGCCCATAGCATTAGCGGTGTCATGGCGAGAGCGCTGTTTGCTTGGTGTTCTAGTAAGTATAAAAAGCTCATACTGCAAAGCGTAAACCAAGCGGCGTATTCAAGCGCCGAACAGCGTACAAGTCGAGCTGACGTGCGGCTTTCCCATGCCATAAATAGGGGGCTAATAAGTAAGATGCCGCTGTAGTTTGTTAAGAAGAAGTTAAGAATTGTCGAGAGTGAATGAGTTTGATTCGATGCAAACGCATTACTATTTAGAGCGAGAAGAGCGCCACAGAGTAAGCAGATCGCAATAGATATTCCGAAGTACTTGAGCAGTCTAGTGCCATTCCCGATGAGTTTTTCGTCATCTTTGTTCTGCTGACTGGCCATGAAAATTGATGCGCTTTGTAAGCATACAGTAAAGCCAAAAATTGCAGAGAACAGCAGGGTTACCGTGTTAGGCTCTCCGTTAATCAAGGTCAGCGTAACAAGGCTCGCCCCAAAGATGACAGGCAGTACATGCAGGCCCGCAAGTAGTAAAAGTCCGACGGAAATGCCGGAGATAATTGAGAGGTGTGGAATAAGGTCTGAAAGCGAATTTTGAAGAAGAATGGCGGCGCTTGTAATGACTAATGCGGCCACTTGCCGAGAAAGGCGTTGGCTAGTTTGAAGAGATTTATTGGTCATGTCGGTGCGAGTCCAGAACTATCCGTGATGTGCGGACTATGAATGTGGCGAGCTGGGTTGCCCCGGAAGTGCGCTCAACGACTTTGGCGGTGCTTAGGCGTCTAAACGACCGGTAGTCTCATTCCTCCTTTACCTTGTGAGTCAAAGTGTAATGCGAAACAGATTGGCTCTATGTGACCAATCTGTTTCGAACTGTTACGAAATGTAATTAATGAGGTGTTCTCTTATTTATCGCTGGTTGAATAGGGCAAGGCGCGAACGATGGCCGCGAAGTTGCCGCTAAGTGAGTTGGATTAAAGAGTAATTCGCATTGAAAGGTCGAGAGCTTTGCAGTCTTTGGTGAGTGCGCCAATTGAAATATAGTCCACACCAGTCTCTGCAATTGGGACCAATGTTTTAGGCGTGATTCCGCCGGACGCTTCTAGTTTTGCTTTGCCTTTGTTAGCGTCGACGCAATAAAGCAGATCTTCGATAGGGAAGTTGTCCAACATAATAATATCCGCTTCTGCCGCAAGGGCTTCCTTGAACTCATCAATTGACTCAACTTCAACTTCTACGGGTTTTCCCGGTGCTATTTTATGCGCACTAGTTACGGCATCTTTAATTGATCCGCATGCCATGATGTGGTTTTCTTTAATTAGAAACGCGTCGTATAAGCCAATACGATGATTATGGCAGCCGCCACATTTGACCGCATATTTTTGCGCGATACGAAGGCCTGGCAGTGTTTTACGGGTATCTAGTAGTTTGACTGCTGTATGAGCAACCAAATCTGCGTAGTGGCGGCTAGTTGTCGCCGTTCCAGAAAGCGTTTGATAAAAATTGAGTGCGCAGCGTTCTGCCGTCAGGATGCCTCGCGCAGACCCAGATAGTTTGAAAAGGGCGTCGCCAGAAAGCAGCGCGTCTCCATCATTGACTTGCCATTCAATTTTTACGTCGGGAGCAACTTGGCGAAACACTTCATCTACCCATGCTGACCCGCAAGCAATTCCTGACTCTCTTGTAATGACTAGTGCATCTGCATTCTTGTTAGCGCTAATCAGAGCAGCGGTAATATCGCCACTGCCAATATCTTCTTGAATCGCATTTTCAACGTTGATTTGGATCGCATTTTTGATCGTTTGATTTTCCATGAAAGGCCTAGTTGCTAAATAGTTATAGGCAGCGTTAATTGTGTTGGACTATCGTCAAGACACCTTGGCGCTGTTTTAATTCGAGTTGCGAGAGTGCGCTCATGCCCAAGAGAATAGGCTGATCCTTTGCCATACCTGGGTTAATACTAGCGCGCACATTATAAAGGGTTATTTGCCCTATGCTAAGCGCCTTAATGGTTGTTCTTTCTAAGTCTACGTAGCCATTTGCTGTGAGTCCGATACTTTGGCCTTCACTTGGTAGTTGGAAGTCGTTGGCTAGGGCTTTCGGAATAACAACATCTGTCGCGCCTGTGTCGATCATTAGGTCGGCATTACGGCCATTGATTTTTCCTTCTACTCGATAGTGGCCTTGGCGATTTTGGAGGAGTTGGACAATAATCTCTTCTTGCGTGACTGTGCTGCTAGGATCCTTGTTAGGGCTATGTTGCTTAGTTTCCCAGTCGCCAAACAGCCGCGTTAGCACGAACATTCCGGCTAGCCACGCCACGATCGCCATGCGTTTTCCGATTACTTGTGTGGGGGCCTTAGCCATTAACTATAATACCTAGCGAATTGACTCTTTATATATGGGACGATTTGAATTCTTTTCAAGCGGAAGTGTGATCTGATTCGCGCGGAAACAAATTGTGACAGTGCTTACAAACTTGACGTTTTATACTGTGAAATATAGTTAAATAATTGACGCAAAGCCATTGATCTTAAGCGTCAGACTAACAAAAATCGGAGCTTTCAATGAGTGGTGCAAAAGTAGTGGGGATTCACGGCGGAAGTACGGGGGCAATCGGGTCGAACGTTAAACCGTTACCTATGCCGTTAGTGAAGCTGCGCGAGTTACTGAAGCAGAAAGTACACACCTTGTTGCGAAATTTGTTCGATGGCGCTGACGATGCGCTCTTTGCGATGGCTGATAAAGCCGGTACGAATAACGAACAAACTCTCTATTTTGACGCAATGCGAGAACTTAGACTTCAGAAAAAACACATTGCGACACATGTAGTTAAGGGCTTAATTTCCTCATTTAACGAGGTGGGGCATTACCGTAGCGCGTCATCTTCTCCAATAGGAGATGCGTCGGCTGTCGAAGATCTTAGTTTGGTTCAGAACGATGATTTGGAAGTTAAAGTTGCCTTAGAAGGAATGATTAATCGAGTGCGTAGCGCGAGTGCTCAGGCCTTGGGTGAGCTGCATACACGCATTAGTAGTCAAATTGCGCCGATCGTTATTCAGAATGAACAGTTGCCTGCCGGGCCAGAAATTTTGTGCGATGCGTTCGTCGAAGGGTGCGAGATCTTGGATATAGAAATTCGCGCGCAACTCGTCGTGCTCAAGCTTTATGAAAAGTTTGTGCTGACTGAAATGCAGCAAGTTTATGCCGATGCAAACAATCTGTTTGTTCAGTTGGGCATTATGCCTGACCTTCGTCATGTAAAGCGCGCACCTTCGCATCAGCAGAGTTCAAAAGACAGTGCGCCCAGTGCGCAGGAATTCCCAACGACAGATGGTCAAAGCTATATTCCTGCCGGTGTTAGCAGGCACTCGCGGTCAGATGTCGGAATGGGGCCGCAGTTAGATGATCTTCGTCAATTGTTGCACCAAGGTGATAGCAATCCCAGTCAATCGTTGACCGATGTCCCGACACTTTCTGACCTCTATTACTCGCAAGGCGAGCTAGTTGGGGCGTTAAGTGGTTTTCAATCGGAACATATCGAGCAGTTAGGCAATGCGAATACTAACCGTTTGATCGATTTTCGTTCGTTACTGAACAATCGCTTGGCGGAGGGTGAATGCAAGGCTGAATATGCTGAAATGGATGCAGACGTTATCAACCTAGTCAGTATGTTTTTCGAGTTCATTCTTGATGACAAGCAGTTACAGCCTACCATGAAGGCTTTAATTGCTCGCCTTCAAATTCCGATTCTGAAGGTGGCCTTGTTAGATCGTAGTTTTTTCAACAAAGGTGGTCATCCTGCGCGAAAATTGCTGAATGAAATGGCCCGTGTCGGTATTGGCTGGAATGAGCCAGCTGAAGGTAAGAAAGATCGACTTAAAGATAAAATTGAGGAAATCGTGCAACGGGTGTTGGGCGAGTTTGATCAAGATGTCTCTATGTTCGCTGAGCTGCTGCAAGACTTTAGCCATTTCGTCGACGTTGAGCAACGCAGAGGCCAACTAGTAGAGCAGAGAACCAAGGATTCCGAAAAAGGCAAGGTGGCCAGTGAATTAGCAAAAGTTGCTGCGCAAGATAGTTTAAATGAATCAATGAGGGGTCAGGTTGTGCCTGACTTTATGTTGGAGCTGTTGCGCGATGGCTGGAGCTCGGTAATGGTGCTTCATTTTCTGAAAGAGGGTGATCAAGGTGAGGGTTGGCTAAAGGCATCAACATTGGTCGATGAGTTGCTTTGGTCTATCAATCCGCATGTTTCTGAAGCAGATGCTAGGGGCAAGCTTCTGAAGATGATCCCATCTTTGATGAAGCGGCTAAGAGTTGGTTTGAAAGAAGTTTCATTTGATGAACTGAGGTCTAAACCATTATTAAAAGCGCTTGAAGATGCGCATGTTAAGTCACTTCAAAAGCTGCAGTCAGCGCAGCTAGATGCTGTTTCAGAGGTCTCTCTACCCGTTGCGGATGTAATGGAGGTTGAGGAACCCAAGGTAGAAATAAGTGAAGAGATTGTGCCGGAGGCAGGGCTTTTAGATGATGCAGCTGTGGCCGATTTACTTCGTTCAACGGCTGAACTAGAACAGGAATTTGATGCTAAGTTGGAAGGCAGTGATGGTGCCGATGATGACATGCTAAGCGCTGAACTTGATTCTCCCCAAGGGTCGTCCAAGCAGGCTGCCTCCAGCGAACCCGCTGTAGAGCAAGATCATGAAGAGATCGTCTTAATTAGTGCAGAGCCAGAGGCTGAGCCATTAACGATAGACGAAAGTGATCCATTTGTTCAGCAAGTAGAGAAGTTCGCTGTCGGTTGTTGGTTTGAATTTCAGAATGATAACGCAGCAGAACGTTGTAAATTAGCGGCCGTTATCAAAGCAACAGGTAAATATATATTCGTCAACCGTTCAGGGATCAAAGTCGCTGAGAAAACGAAGATGGGGTTGGCAGTAGAACTTCGCCGTGGCTCCGTTCAGATTCTAAATGACGGGCTACTGTTTGATCGCGCGCTAGAGTCGATCATCACAAATCTACGAGGAAAAAATAGCTAGTTACTTGTCGCGCAAAGGCATCGTTTTTTGCGCTACAGTCTTAGTTTAAAACCTGCTACCTTTGGTTTTTTACTTATAAGTTTAACTGCATGCAATTAGTTAATGGTTGGCTCGATGTGGCCGTGCGTTGTCCGTCACCGAATTTCAATGCTCGTCCTGATGTATCGGATATTTCCCTCCTTGTTGTTCACAATATTAGCTTGCCGCCGAAGCAATACGGTGGTGAGTTTATTGAGAATTTCTTTCAAAACTGTTTAGACTCATCGGTACACCCTTATTTTGAAACTATTGAAGGGACTGAAGTTTCGGCGCATTTTCTGATCAAGCGTGATGGCACTCTAGTACAGTTTGTGTCTTGCCTAGAGCGCGCTTGGCATGCAGGGTTGTCCAGCTTTTCTGGCCGGAAGAACTGCAATGATTTTTCCATCGGAATTGAGTTGGAGGGTTGTGACGATGAGCCTTATGAAGCCTCTCAATATCAAATTTTGAGCAGATTAACGCAAACGCTCAAACAAACTTTTCCAAAGATTGTTGACGCTAGAATTGTTGGTCACTCTGATATTTCACCAGGCCGAAAAACAGACCCAGGGCCCTCGTTTGATTGGCGTAAATATAGAGCGGATTTATCAGGCGAAGGGAAATAACAGCAGGGTTTAGAATAGCCATTTCAGAATAAAAAAACTAAATAGGCCGCTACAAACGGTTAGTAATAAGTGCTTAGTCTGATAGGAAACGGCAAACGCTACGATTGACGCGAGTAGGTATTTATTGGACAGACTAATGTTCAGTGCGTTGTGTCCATCAAGCAATATGATGGGTGCAATAATTGCCGAAAGCGCTGCAACCGGTACAAAGCTAAGTGCATGCTGCAGCCAGGACGGAAAGCGAATGCGATTTGCCATTGCAAAAGGAAGAAGCCTGACGCTATAGGTGACGGCGAACATGCCGAGAATTAGCAGCGTATCATTCATGCTCTTGTCGCCCCTTTGTAACTCGCAAGAACGCCAACACAAATCCCCAGAAGCATCGAAAAGATAAGTCCGCTTTGATACGGCCAAGCATGAGTGATTAGCGCGCTGACCGATGCGGCAATGGCACATAGCCACATGGCTTTGTTGACTAACGCCGGGGTGATTACCCCAATAAACGCGACCACTAGTGCGATGTCCAAACCCCATGACAGTGGATCGGATAGTTGTAGGCCAATTTCATATCCAATGTAGCTACACAATTGCCAGTTGCTGTACATAAACACCGCCGAGCCAAGGTAGTAGTAATGCAAAAGCTTGGGCTCGAAGCTACCGCTTACTTTGTTCGCGACGGTGGCAAAGGTTTCGTCGGTCAGCCAAAACGCGAGTAGTGCTCTTAGCGGAGATGACAGGTGGCGCACGTGTTGCGTCAAATGAGCGCTATACATTAGGTGACGAAGGTTGACGAAAAATGTTGCCAGAATGACGACCAATATTGGGGTTGTCGTCAACAAAAGCGAAACAGCGACAAATTGAGAAGAGCCTGCAAAAACGACCAGAGACATTGCCATGCTGGTGAACAATGAAAGGCCGCTGGCTTGCGCTAACGCGCCATACAATATGCCGAATGGTACCGCTGCAAGCACCAGTGGAAGGCTGTCTCTGGCGCCGTCTAATGCATTTTGAAGAGCGGGGTTATTGGTCAAGGCGCTCTTGTCTTGTAAGTGTTGCTTGTCTTGCCTGGCATGATCAGCGCCTTGTCGTCCATTGCCCCAAGCCATGCTGCGCCTCTCACGCCGCTAGAGTCGCCATATCTCGCTGCACGAAATTGGGTGCGCACGCTGTCAGAAAAAACGTATTTCATGGTTGCGCTGGGGAGGTCTTGGTAGAGTCGCGCTATGTTGGATAAGCCTCCGCCAAATACGATGACTTCCGGGTCGAGGATATTAATCACCGACGATAAGCTTCGTGCCAACCGGTCTAGATAAACCTGGTAATAACTTAACGCTGTCGGTTTTCTCTGGTCGATGGCGGATGCCAGTTCTTCCGCAGAAGTGGCTGTAGCGGCGATGTCGAACGCGAGATAATGTTTTAGAAATGCGGGGCCGCTTAGGTAGGTCTCAATGCAGTTTAACTTTCCGCAATAGCATTGTTCGTTATGCTGGCTCTGGCTAATGGTGTTACGTTGTCGATTGTCCTGAGGCAGAGGGTTGTGCCCCCATTCTCCGGCGATGGCATTAGGGCCGCTATGCAAGGCGCCATTGATATAGAAGCCGCCGCCGACGCCAGTACCCAAGATTATGCCAAACACGCTCTGAGCATTTTTTGCAGCGCCGTCTGTCGACTCAGATAACGTGAAACAGTCAGCATCGTTTGCGAGTTTTACGGGTCGGTCGAGAGTGGTACTCAGATCGTTTTGTAGGTCATGCCCAATGAGCCAAGTAGAGTTGGCGTTTTTTATAAGGCCCGTTTCGACAGAAACCGCACCGGGAATTCCCACACCTAGCGTGCCGACTTGCCCAAGCTTTTGTTCTGTTTCAACTACGAGGCGCGTAATAGTGCTAATTGTCTCACCATAATCATTTTGGGGCGACGGAACTCGGCAGCGAAACAGTTCTTCGGAGTGATCGTTTAAAGCGATGATTTCAGTCTTTGTTCCACCAAGATCAACTCCTAAGCGCATGTACTTGCTCCGTTAGGGATTTGTTCATTTGAAAGGGTAAACCGTGCTGTTCCAGATAGCGGTGCGCGAAGCCATTGATGTCATCAATTTCGGTTGGTCTGGCGCTGTTGATATCTTGCAACATGGAGGATTGATTATTTGCTGTTTTAGTCATTACGTCAAAAACGATTTCCTCAAGCTCACTTTCGGACAGATTGAGATTCGCATGGTTGAGCATTGCCGCAAGCTCTGCTCTGAGCTGGGGCCATACTTCCTGAAAGAGTCTTTGCTTGCGCACAGCGCCATTGCGACAGTTTCCAATAGCCGTAAAAGGATTGATCGCACAGTTGATCGCAAGTTTTCGCATTAGCTGTATAGAAATACTTGGGTCGTAGCAGAGTGTTAGTTTTGAAGCGGCTAGTTTATCAAACCACTGGGCTTTACCGATAAGCTGAGCTGGTTTGTTCATTGGGCCAATAACCGTCTCGCCATGGCCTGCATGAATGACTGTTTGGTGGTCTGGTTTGTTAGCGCCTTCAGTTGTCACAGCCGCAAAGCAGGGTGTGTCGCCAAGTGCGTTGCAGGCACGTTGTTGACTGCCGAAGCCGTTCTGGAACAAAACAACGATATTCTGCGCCCCCAAGTAAGGTTTTATGTCAATGATCGCTGGGTCTACGTCATAACTCTTGGTCATGATTAGTATGGTTGAATCATGCTTTATGGCGGTATCGGGTGCTAAGCGGGGTGTAGAAATTCTGTGGGGTTGGCTTTCAAGCGCGTTGGGAAAAGCGTTGAAGCTAAGCGCGGAGTAAGGCGCAGAAAGGTGATGCTTTTGACGATAAGGCTCTGTGACGACAAAGCAAACATCTGTTTGTTGGTAAAGATGAGCTGCCCAAAGGCAGCCCATCGCACCGGAGCCAACGATGCTAAGCATGCTGTGCTACAGAGCCTTAATTTTCTCAACTTGGTCGTTGAGAATTTTATAGCTTGATTCCGCGTCAGCAAGTTTAGCTTTCTCTTTTGCGACCACATCGTCTGGCGCATTGCCAACGAACTTCTCGTTATTAAGCTTGCCATTCAGGCGACCAATTTCTTTGGCGGCCTTGTCGAGCTCTTTTGTTAAGCGAGCAACCTCAGCCTCCACGTTAATTAATCCGGCCATTGGTACGAGCACTTCCATGCTGCCAACCAATTGCGTAGCACTTAGCGGAGCTTCGCCTGTTAGCCACTCCATACTTTCAAGTTTCGCAAGTGCGCTAATGTATGCCTTGTTGCTTTCGAAGCGCTTTTTGTCCTCGTCACTACCATTATGAAGAAAGACTGGAATGGGTTTGCCTGGAGATATATCCATCTCGCCACGAATATTTCGAATCCCGACAATCACGCCTTTCAGCCATTCGATATCTCCTAACGCGTTATTGTCGATACGCGATGGGTCAGCGACGGGGTAATCTTGAGTCATAATCGTATCGCCTTGTTTGCCCGCAAGCGGCGCGATACGTTGCCAGATTTCTTCTGTGATGAACGGCAGGAACGGATGCGATAGTCGTAAAATCGCTTCCAATACTCGAACAAGTGTTCTTCGTGTTCCTGTTAATTGCTCTTGACTGCTCGACTCATTGGTCAGAATCGGTTTTGACAGCTCTAGATACCAATCACAGTATTCATTCCAGATGAAGTCATAAAGCGACTGTGACGCGAGGTCTAGTCGAAATTCAGAGACGTGCTTCTCGACCTGTGCTTCGCACTCTTGCAGCTTAGAGACAATCCACTTATCAGCGAGTGACAGCTCATAAGGTTTGTCGTTCTGGCCGCAGTCATGGTCTTCAGTGTTCATCAAAACATAGCGCGCCGCATTCCATATTTTATTACAGAAGTTACGGTAGCCTTCTAAGCGCTTCATGTCCCAGTTAATATCACGGCCTGTGGACGCAAGGGAATAGAGTGTGAAGCGCAGTGCGTCGGTGCCATGCGCAGAAATTCCTTCGCTAAAGGCTTTGCGCGTTCGCTTCTCAATTTTTTGTGCGAGTTGCGGTTGCATCATGTTGCCGGTGCGTTTTTGAACCAGGTCTTCTAACTCAATTCCGTCAATCATGTCGAGAGGGTCAAGAACATTCCCTTTCGATTTTGACATTTTTTCGCCGCTCTCATCACGAATCAAGCCTGTGACATAGACATACTTAAATGGTACTTGTGGTTTGCCGTCCTCGTCCTTCATAAAGTACATGGTCATCATAATCATTCGGGCAACCCAGAAGAAAATGATATCGAAGCCCGTGACCAGCACGTCAGTCGGATGGAATGTTTTGAGTCGCTCCGTGAGCTCAGGCCAACCAAGTGTTCCAAAGGTCCAAAGAGACGATGAGAACCAGGTATCTAATACATCATTGTCTTGGCTCAGAGACACTTCGTCGCTTATGTTATTGCTGGAGCGAACTTCTTCTTCACTGCGCCCGACATATACGTTTCCTTCTTCGTCATACCAAGCTGGGATGCGGTGACCCCACCAAAGTTGTCGAGATATGCACCAGTCTTGAATGTCGTGCATCCAAGAGAAGTACATATTTTCATACTGTTTGGGTACGAATTGAATATCGCCATCTTCTACTGCCTTAATTGCTGGCAGGGCCAGCGGTGCGGCTTTTACAAACCATTGGTCGGTGAGTAGTGGCTCAATTACTACGCCTGAGCGATCGCCATAAGGAACCATTAATTGGTGGTCTTTAACTTCTTCGAGCAAACCTAGTTCTTCAAAATGTGCAACAAGCGCTTTACGTGCTTGGAAGCGATCAAGTCCGCGCAGGTCTTCAGGAATATGTGTTTCTAGCGCTTCATTAATACTGCCATCGATATTATAAGCTTCTGCCTGATCAAGAATTTCACCATTCTGAGTAAGAATGTTGATCATTGGGAGTTTGCATCGCTTGCCGACTTCATAATCGTTAAAGTCGTGAGCAGGCGTAATCTTGACGCAGCCAGTACCTTTTTCCATGTCGGCATGTTCGTCAGCGACTATCGGTATACGGCGACCCGCCAATGGCAGGTCGACAAATTTACCGATTAGAGATTGATATCGTGGATCGTCCGCATTAACTGCGACACCTGTGTCGCCAAGCACTGTTTCTGGACGTGTTGTGGCAACGACTAGGTAGCTTTTACCTTCTGATGTGAGGGCGCCGTCACTCAACGGATACCGTAGGTGCCACATGTGCCCCTGTTTCTCTTTGTTCTCGACCTCGAGGTCCGAAATAGCGGTGTGTAGCTTGGGGTCCCAATTCACGAGGCGCTTGCCACGATAAATTAGTTTGTCTCGGTAGAGTCGAATAAACACTTCTTGCACAGCTTTGTAGAATCCGTCATCCATGGTGAAGCGTTCGTGCTCCCAATCAACGGACGCGCCGAGGCGGCGCAGCTGGCGCGTTATGGTGCCGCCAGACTCTTCTTTCCACTCCCAAACTTTTTTGAGAAAGTCTTCGCGACCCAGGTCGTGTCTTGTTTTGCCTTCTTCTGCCGCGAGTTTTCTCTCGACAACCATTTGAGTTGCGATGCCTGCGTGATCGGTCCCGACCTGCCATAAGGTATTGTTACCTTTCATTCGATGATAGCGGGTCAGTGCATCCATGATTGAGTCTTGGAATGCATGGCCCATGTGCAGGCTGCCCGTCACGTTAGGTGGCGGTATCATGATGGAGTAAGAATCGCCTTTTCCTGAGGGCTTAAAATAGCCCTTTTCTTCCCAAGTTTGGTACCAGGATTGTTCTATATCACTCGGTTGATAGGTCTTTTCCATAATATAAATAACTTATTAATAACAGGTGGGTAATCAGATAGGGGCGCATTATACATGTGGCTTGAAAGGGTAGGCTATAGCTGACGATAAGATAATTTTTTTGTCGTTGTACTAGCGTCTCAGGTCGTGAATGTTAACGTCAGTGCCGGACGATTTAAGTTGGCGGTAGACCGATCTCGCTTGTTCAAGCTGCTCGGTGAGGTTGGCGACAATCAGCGAGGTTCGCGTGAAAGAGCTTACTTCTGGTTCTATTTTTGGCGAGAGTAAGATAATGAGATCAGGTCGAGCTGGCATTATCGACGACAACTCTTCGTGGCTAATCGTGATTGGGTAAGTTGTCTTTGTGTCAGGGTCGGGCGCGCCGGACAAAACTTTATGCGGTAAGAAGCTTTCTTTGTCTCGCTCCCACAACACGCGGTCTAATGCTTCGCTTTCATGCGCAGCATCGGTCCGGATGTGTATTTCGTGACCCGCACGATACGCTTTATTGCAAAGTCGCAGGCAGAACTCGCTACTGTCGGAGAAAGTGCTGCCGTTGATTAGGTAGATGTCGGTTTTCAAGTCCTATTGGCCGACATGATTCATTAAGTAGCGTAGCAGCAGAGGAACCGGTCGACCCGTTGCAGCTTTGTCTTTGCCAGATACCCATGCGGTACCAGCGATATCCAAATGTGCCCAAGGGTAGCTCTCTGCAAACTTTGATAAGAAGCATCCCGCGGTAATGCTGCCAGCGCCTTTACCGCCAATGTTCTGCACGTCTGCAAAAGGGCTATCTAGTAAGGTATGGTATTCGTCCCAAAGCGGCAGTTGCCATGCCTTATCGCGCGCTTCTAAACCGGCAGACGTCAGTTTATCCACTAAAGGTTGGTTGTTTCCCATAACGGCTGAAGTGCTGTGGCCAAGCGCAACGATGCAGGCGCCGGTTAGGGTCGCAATATCGACAACCGCGGCGGGCTTAAATTTCTCGACATAGGTCAATGCATCACAAAGTACCAGGCGTCCTTCTGCGTCGGTATTTAGGATTTCAACGGTTTTTCCCGAGGCAGTTGTGACGATGTCTCCCGGTTTTGAGGCGTTACCCGCTGGCATATTTTCAGCCGCCGCAATAACTCCGATGATGTTGAGCGGTGGTTGCAACTCTGCGATGGCTGTCATAACGCCGAGTACGCTTGCCGCACCACACATATCAAACTTCATCTCGTCCATTTGCGCACCTGGCTTTAAACTAATGCCACCGGTGTCGAAGGTAATGCCTTTGCCCACCAAGACAAGCGGGGCCGCATCGCCAGCGCCGTTGTACTCCATTGTAATAAGCTTGCCAGGTTCGGTGCTGCCTTTTGATACAGATAAAAAGGCGCCCATTCCTAATTTGGTCATATCGTCTTCTTCGAGAACTGACGTATTAATTGCCGATGAAGAACCGCCAAGCGCGAGAGCTTGTTCTGCCAGAAAAGCCGGTGTACAAACGTTTCCGGGTTCGTTTCCAAGCGAGCGAGCGACACTGCGGCCTTTTGACATTGCTTGAGCGTAACTGACTGCGTTTTTTGTTGCTTCAAGCTGATCGGCAGAGACATGGAAATTTACGCTTTCTAAACTCGGTGAGTCTGATTTTTTCGCTTTGTATGCGTCAAAGGCGTAGTGGCTGGTTTCAAATGATTCGACCAAGATGCTGGTGGCATCAGTAGGGCTTATCTTCAGCGTCTCATCGAACGAGAATGTGACTGTTGTTAGTTTTTTTGATTTCACCATGCTGGCAATGGCGTCAGATGATTTTGCAAACTGAATGCTGTCTTGCTTGTCTCGTTCGCCGAGTCCAGCAAGCAAAATATGAAAAGGTCTTTCGTTTGTGCGCGGTAGTAAAAGTACTTCGCCGACGCCGGCTGAAAATGATAGGTCTTTGATTAAGCTAGCAACTTCTTTGCCTTGCTCGGTGTTTAGCAACTGGGCTGACGAGGAAGGGAGTTGCTTGTCACCTGATATTGTTAGGCAGAGGCAGGAAAGTGAACTGGTTTGAATGCTGTCTGAAGAGCTTAGGTAATGCATCAATCATTCTCGGTTAGATGTCAGAAAGAACAGAAGTTTAGTGTAAATAGAGGGCTTCTCTCAATGCTTTTCTTTTTGTGCTGGCTGCATCGTTGAATCGTGCATAGAATAGCGGGATTGTTGGTGAGTTTTATCAATCGTTAAGCTTTCTGTGTGCAGAATTTAAAGGTGTGGTTTGATAATTTTTAGGTATTTGGCGAAGCAGGTCCTTGTGACAATGTTTGCCGTCACATTAGTTCTATTGCTTATCTTTATGAGCGGTCGGTTCATAAAGTATTTGGCACAAGCTGCGTCTGGCGGTTTGTCTCCAGACATATTGCTGCAAGTGATGGCTTATCGTTTGCCCGGCTTTTTGGAATTGATTCTACCCTTAGGCTTTTTTATTGGGATTCTTTTGGCGTATGGGAGGATGTACCTAGAAAGTGAAATGACAGTTTTACATGCGTGTGGGTATAGCCGAAAACGTTTAGTCGCCCACACCTTGGTCATGTCTGTTTTTGTTTCATTGCTTGTTGGTGCCATGAGTTTGTTTGTATCCCCGTGGGGGATGAATAAAGTCGAGAGCTTATTTTTGGACCAATCTAGGATGACTGAGTTCGAAATGCTGTTTCCTGGCAAGTTCCAAAAGTTAAAGTCTGGAAAGCGAGTGACGTATGCTCAGAGCCTTAGTGATGACAAACGCAAAATGTTTGAGGTATTTATCTCTGATACCTCGGGTAGTGAAAATGAAATTAACCTAATCTACGCTAAAGAAGGAACTCAAATCATTGAAGAAAGTAGCGGTGAGCGTTATTTGGTCCTGCATGATGGTTCTCGATATGAGGGCGTTCCAGGGTCTGCTAATTTTCAAGTAATAGAGTTTGATTCCTACGGAGTTCAAATTGAAATTCCAGATGCAGAGCAGCGCTCCGTGAAAGAAGAAGCTTTGCCGACGTCGAGTCTGATTGGTTCGGATGGATTGAAGGAGTCAGCTTTATTGCAGTGGCGGGTTTCATTGGTGTTGCTGGTTCCGATTGTCACTTTGCTGGCTGTTTCTCTATGCAGAGTTAATCCTCGTCAAGGGAGGTTTTTTCACCTTCTGCCGGCGATGCTGGTCTACGTGTTATATCTTGGCTTATTAATTGTTGCTCGCAAAAAGGTGGCGAAGGGAGAGTTACCTCAGGAATTGGGTGTTTGGGTAGTACATGTATTCTTCTTTCTTCTCGCACTTGCGATCTTGAATAAAGAGAAGTTAATTGAGTGGATAGTACAAAGGCGCAACTCTGGTGTTAACCATGCGTAGAATTGACCGCTACATTGTATCCTCCGTTTCAGCTTCGATTCTTCTTGTTATGCTGGTGGTCTTGTCGCTAGATATGGTGTTTGCATTTGTGGCGGAAGTCGAAGATTTAAATGGCGGTTATCAGGTGCCAGAGGCCATCGTTTTTGTACTGACGACCCTCCCTCGACGGATATATGACTATCTTCCCCTAGGCGCTTTTATGGGGTGTCTCATTGGGTTAGGTGTCTTAGCTAAGAGTAGCGAGCTTGTTGTCGTGAGAGCCGCAGGGGTTTCGATTGTGCGTATTGTTTTTTCTGCGATGAAACCTGCGTTCGTCATTATTGTTTTGGCCATCGCTCTAGGTGAAGTGGTCGTTCCGTTTAGCGAGAAAATCGCTCAGAGCCAAAAGGCTGTTGCGCAAGGCGCGGATCTGCGAATAGCTTCATCTGGGGGGCTATGGCATCGCGAGGGTGACGTATTTGTTCATATTAATGCGGTTGAGCCTAACGGAATCTTGCACGGTGTGTCGCTTCAGAGGTATCAAGATGATCGAAAGCTGAGCTCAACTACCTTCGCAAAACGTGCAATTTATCAACGGGGTGAGTGGTTATTAGAGGATGTTCGAGAGACTGTTTTTAGCCGCGGTCAGATAACAACCAAGTCAGAGCCCTATCGCGCATGGGAGACAAGCTTATCTCCATCACTTCTGAATATTTTGATCGTAAAACCAGATAACTTGTCGATCTCTGGGTTATATCAATATGTCGATTACTTGCAACAGCAAAATCTAAATGCGTCGACCTATTTAATGTCGTTCTGGAAAAAGGTGCTACAGCCGCTTTCAACGCTTGTATTGGTTTTTGTAGCGATATCTTTTGTTTTTGGTCCATTGCGTTCGGCGACGATGGGGTATCGAATTTTTTGTGGGCTAGTAGTGGGGCTTGCTTTTAAATATATGCAAGATTTGCTTGGTCCTTCCAGCCTAGTGTTTGGTTTTAATCCGATTTTCGCGACACTTATACCGATTGTTGTCTGCCTTTTACTCGGCACTATTTTGATCCGAAGAGTAGGTTAATGTTGCACCCTTTCTCATAATTAGAATGTGGGGCTTGAAACAAATTTACATTTGAACTATTCTCGCGAGAAGAAATGCGATAGATGCGTAAAAAGTCTAGGGAAGGGCTGTTTGAAAAAAACGACTATGCAGCTGAAGTTTACGACTAGGAGAATAAATATAATGAAACACCTAAAAAAGGTTGCTCTTGCAACGGCGATATCTGCCGTTTCTGCAGGTGCGTTTGCCGAATTACAAGTTCTAGATGAGAGCAGCTTGCAGGCTGTTACTGGTCAGGCGGGTTTGACAATAGATGTTGAATCGCAATGGGAAATTGGAGAGTTTGCTTATAAAGATGCGGGTTATTTATTGATCCAAGGCATTCGAATGGGCGGCAACTCCTTCGGAAACGGTACTGGAACCGCTGGTTCTTACCTTGATAATCTGCGTTTGGAAATCGACATCGCTGGTGATGGAACCGACGACGACAATCTTTTGCATTATGGTTTCTCTCAAATGCGGGGCAACGCTCAAAGGTATGTTGACGCTGGTAATACAGATGTCCTATTTGCTGACATCGCAGGCGGAGTAGACAATACGCGTGATGGTTTGTTGGTAGACGATAGACGAACGTATGGTGATGGCGATTTGGTCATTCACTTTGATTTCACAGATGGCTGGGCAAACGAAGGCGGCTTTGAGCAATATGAAGCCGATGGTCGTTTTCTTTCGGAAACATACGAAGATGCTGAGCTAATACTCGAACATGCAGTTGATTTCAGATTTGAAATCGATGCAATTGGTTTGGCTGCTTCCGATTACGTTATCGGCTCGTCAGGGTTGGATATTGATTCGAATCACTCTACAGGCTTAAACGAAGGTGCTGCGGGTACAACAACCTTGATTAGTCAGCTAGGTATTCAGGGTTATTTAGGGCCTGAAGATCTGCATATCGAGAACAACGGCAATGGTTTTGGTGCTGATGGTTCCGGTATTGATCATGATGGTAACGGAGCTCCTGATATTGGTACAGGTAACGCGGATTCTAAAATTTATTGGAGTTCGTATTTCATGATTACTGATTTGGACATGTATATAGATATTGCAGGCGTTCAAATTAGTGATATGCAAATACATAACAAACGGGGAGATCGTTCTGGTTTGGATGGAACATCTTCGTTTGATTTTGCCCACTCAATTCGCGAAATTTATGCTGTTAAAGATGCAGTAATAAAGTTGAATTCTGCTGCCGGTACAAACGGTTCAAACAACTTTGATGACTTCGTTGATGGTATCGCTATCAATACACGCTTCAAGGGTGATATTGATATAGGGCACCTTTCTTTTGGAGATACGGGTGAGTCTATCGGTCAGATCTTTATGACAGATGTTGAGTCAGACACTCGTTGGGTTATTTCTGCCCACTAGAAACATGTTCGTTTAGTTAAAAGCCTGATGCCATTTGGCATCAGGCTTTTTTTTGACTCGATTAAGCTGACTTTTTTGTTACTGGTAGTTTTAGTAACTTGTATACAGAGTTAGTGTCGTTGGGATCGACTTCAGTAATTCCTATTTTTGTGGGTTGGAGTTTTGAAGAGGCGGTATACGAAGCGAATATTCGATCCCATATCGATAAGAAAAATCCATAGTTACTGTTAGTTTCTTGTTTGTCTGTCGAGTGATGTACGGTATGCATATCCGGCGTGACTATAATTGCTCGCAAAGTTCTATCAGTCGCTTTGTTGAGTTTTATGTTGGCATGGTTAAACAATGCACTAGCGTTGAGTAATATTTCAAATGCAATAAGGCCGATCAGAGGAACTCCTAGTAATACTGCAACCAATGACTTCACTAGCATGGATATGATTATTTCCAGGGGGTGAAATCTGAGCGCAGTACTAGCGTCCAGATGTGTGTCGCAGTGATGGACTTTATGGAGGTTCCACAGAAACGCATTGTGATGAAAGTAGCGGTGTTGCCAGTAAATACACAGATCAAGTAAAAAAATGGTGAGAGCGAACTTAGCTGTGCTGCTTAAATCCAGCCACTGGAAAAGCCCGAAGTTGTTGGTCGTAGCCCAAAGTGACGCTGTAGCCGCTGAGGCAAAAGGTAATGCCCGCAGCGCAACGGTGTTTAGCACTGTTAAAGACAAATTAAGTAACTGACGCTTAGCGAGAGATGGCTGCACGAGGCTTGGTTGCCATAGCCTATTGGGTAGTGCTTTTTCTAGTACTAGCATTGTTATCAGCGTGCCTAGAAATACTGATAGCCGTGTGATCGATTCGTTTTCGAGTAACCATTGTGTCATTGATATGCGCGCTTAATTACATCAGTCATAATAGATATTACTGTCTGATTGGTGCGGTGTCGATGAGCTGTGATTTCTTATTTTGAACTAGGCGCTAGACCTAACGTAATGCCAAATTAGTCAGGTCGAGCTTTGAGTACTAAGCTAGTTTAGCTAGTGGGTTGGGCGGCAGTGGCCGTTGGGAAAGAGTATTTAGTAATCCGTTTTAAAACATCAAAATACTGTTTGCCGAATCTGCCTGTATTGTAGGGTATTCCATACTCAAGGCATATTTCTTGAACCCGTGGGGCCATTTCCCTATATCTTGGTGCTGGTACATCTGGAAAAAGATGGTGCTCAACCTGGTGACTTAGATGACCGGTCATTATGTGGAATAGTTTCCCTCCTTTAATGTTGGATGAGCCCAGAATTTGGCGATAGTACCACTGTCCTCGCGACTCGCCTTTGATCTCGTTTTCTCTGAATGTATGAATGCCGTCTGTGAAATGGCCACAGAAAATTATGGTGGATGTCCAAAGATTACGCAGCACATTGGCAATAGCATTACCGGTCAGAACTTGGAGCGCGACGGGCCAGCAAATAAGTGGGTAGAATATATAGTCCTTAAACCCTTGCTTGCCTATTTTGCTAAAAAACGCGCGTTTAAGTTCGCGGCGAGAGATTGGTAAAGAGCTGTTTTTGCGCTTTTTTCCAATGAATAGCCGTTCCGCTGCGACTTCATGATAGGCGATGCCCCATTCAAAAAGAGCGCTTAAATTTAGATACGTGATAATTTGCCATGTGTTTTTTGGCCGCCACGGTATGTCGTCGCTTAGCCTGAGCAGTCCATAGCCAAAGTCCCGATCCTTGCCTATTACATTGGTATAGGTGTGGTGCTCATGATTGTGGTAGCGGCGCCAAGAATCGGCATCGCCAGCAATATCCCATTCAAAGTTCCGTCCGTTAATAAGAGGGTCGTTCATCCATTCATATTGCCCATGCATTATGTTGTGCCCAATTTCCATGTTGTCCAGAATTTTGGCGGTGGCTAGCATTAAAACAGCTAACACCCAAAGAGCTGGAGATATGAAGCCTAGCACCATTAAAATTCGGGACGAAATCTCTAGGCAATGCTGCAAGCCTATTAAGCGCCTGATATACCGAGCGTCTTTATCGCCGACCTTTGCCATGGTTTCGGTTCGTAATGCATCGAGCTCTTTGGCGAAGCTTTCAAGTTTTTCTCTATTGGGTATAGTCATTTGATTATTCTCTTCGTCCGAATTAAAGCGCTAAAGCAACGTTATCGATAGGTTTTGAAATGCAAAGCTGAATTTCTTCTTCGCCACTGTCGCTGATACTGCCGGTTTTGATGTTGAAAACTCGTCCGCTTGTCTTTGTGCATACGCATTGATGACAAACGCCAATTCGACAGCCAGAAAGTGCGTCAAGTTTTTGCTCTTCTGCTAGTTCTAATAGGCTGCTTTGAGTGTCTGGAGCGACTTTTGATAGCGCGCCTGACTTGCTATACGAGACCGTTATTTCAGATTTTCTTTGGCTTGGGTGGTCTGGATCTAATGTGCTGTTGTCCGTTAGTGCGAACAGCTCGTAATAAATAGAGTTTTTTGAT
This sequence comes from uncultured Oleiphilus sp., assembly GCA_913020045.1. Taxonomy (GTDB): domain Bacteria; phylum Pseudomonadota; class Gammaproteobacteria; order Pseudomonadales; family Oleiphilaceae; genus PZPK01. The sequence goes on along the minus strand of CAJWBE010000015.1, from coordinate 8,677 downwards.
GCGCCCAGTGTCTCCAGTTGTGTGGCGCACTCATCGACCATTTTTTTTGGTCCGCAGAGGTAGGCATCACAATCTAATAAGTTAATTTTGCATTGGGCTAAGTGCTCTGCAGAAAAGCGTCCTTGTGACGTCGTTTCGATTATTTCTACGTTAAGGCCAGCGCTAGCAAGGGAGGTTAGTTCATCAGAAAATGGAGTTTCTACTTTATCTCGGACATAAAAAATGAGTGTCGAAGAGCTTAACTCTGATAACTGCATGCTTCTGAGCATTGATATTATAGGTGTTATGCCACTGCCAGCGGCGATGAAAAGCCGCTTGATATTGCTTTTCAGTATGAACTCCCCTTGAGCTTCACTGACATGCAGGTGCTGGCCGATGGAAATATTGTCGCAGAGCCAGGGTGTAATCGCCCCATGTTTTTGCTTGCTGATACTTAGTTGGATGGTTCCGTGTCTCAATAGCTCGCTTGGAGTTGAACTGATGCTGAACGTTCTCTGCAAGCGACGGCTATTCTTTTCTACGTATAAAGAAACAAATTGACCCGCTTTGAAGTCTCCGAATAGATTTTTAGGTACTTTGAGCGTAACAGTGTAAATATTGTTATTCTGATTTTTAACGGAAACGACTTTTGCCGGGCAAGATTGGTTATAGTATTTTGCATCGAATAGTCCCGCAATTGGACGAAGATAGCTCGAAATACTGTTGGTGTTAAAAAGGATTTCTGTAAATAACCTATATACCGCAGTCAGAGCAGTTGTCGGAGCAGTTTGTGAGAAGTATTTAGTCATAGCTATGCTGAATAATTAGTTGAGAGTACAGTTGTACTCTAAAATTTATTCGATGTCTAGTGCTTTCCAATAATGCGCGTAGAGAAGAAGTGCTAATTTACAAAGGTTTGCTCCTTAAGCGGCTATTGCTGTCTCAGCGCTTGTTCTGGGGTGATAGATTTTAAATGTAAGGCTTGCCCTGCTGCAGGACAACTAAGGAGTCCTTGGTAAACGTTTAGTCCTTGCCTGAGATTAGCGTTGTCTCGTAAAGCGCCCATGATTCCTTGATTGGCTAACAACGAAACAAAAGGCAATGTTGCATTATTCAAAGCTTGTGTAGCCGTTCTGGCGACAGCGCCGGGCATGTTAGCCACGCAGTAATGGACGATACCGTCGACTATATATGTGGGCTTGTCATGCGTTGTGGGTACAGACGTTTCAAAGCATCCGCCTTGATCGATGGCGACATCAACCATTGCAGCGCCAGTTTGCATGCTAGCTAAGTGCTCCCGTGTTATTAGTTTTGGGGCCTCAGCCCCTGGTATAAGGACTGCGCCTATAAGCAAATCACATGTTTTTATATGTTCTTCAATCGCATGCCGGTTCGACGAAATCGTTGTTACTCTGTTTGTATAGCGCTGATCTAACTCCCTAAGTGCATTGATATTGGTATCGAGAATCGTTACATCTGCGCCCATTCCGACAGCCATTTGTGCTGCATTTGACCCAACAACGCCTGCGCCAACAATGAGCACTTTTGCGGGAGATACGCCAGGAACTCCGCCAAGCAAAACACCTCTGCCACCGTTCTTCTTCTCTAGACTGTATGCGCCGGCCTGTATACTAAGCCGCCCAGCAACGGCAGACATGGGGGCAAGCAACGGGAGGCGACCATGTTCATCGGTTACGGTTTCATACGCGATGCATGTTGCGCCAGACTCAATGAGGTCTTCTGTCTGTGCGCGGTCAGGTGCAAGGTGAAGGTAAGTAAATAGCGTGTGTTTGGGTGTTAAGCGTTGCCGCTCGATTGCTTGCGGCTCTTTTACTTTGATGATCAGTTCGGCTTCATCAAACACCTCTTGTGGCTTTTCAACTATTTTTGCACCTGCAGCAATGTAATTGGAGTCGAAATAGCCTGAGCCGAGACCTGCGTTTTTCTCAATAATTACAGAGTGCCCGTGATGTACCAATTCGTAAACTGAAGAGGGAGTAAGACCTACTCTATATTCCTGTGTCTTGATTTCCATTGGAACGCCAATTTTCATTGTTCAACCTCCAGAGTGCTTTTAAGTTGCCGATAAGAAAATGCGCATTATGTCGGTCCAGACTTTCAGCGCAGGACTCTTTAATTAGTATTTATATAGTCGTTAGATCACAAATTGTCTCTATTCTGAGCGCGTAGAAGCGAGATGCTGACTTAGTGGATAGTGTTTGTCGTGTATTAGATCTGCAATCAGATGTCGGGTTTGGGCATGGTTGAACGGTAAGCGGGCTGTGGAGAGAATACTGGTCATCTAATGTCGACTGATCCGCGTACTAAAATAGTTGGTTTTAATGTCCAAAAATTAAGAGTAAAGCTCATTTGGCTGGTTTAGTCTCTAATGCGTATATTCAAAGTGCCGAGAAAGAAATGCCTAACTTGAAAAATACAGAGACCCAATGGGGGCTCCTAAGCATAGTGTTTCATTGGCTTACGCTGATTTTGGTGATTGGTCTTTATGCGCTGGGCTGGTACATGGTCGAGTTAGACTATTATGATAGCTGGTATCGAGTTGGGCCTTTCTGGCACAAGAGTTTCGGGCTTGTGCTGTTGGTGCTAGTAATGGCTCGTTTGTTTTACCGTCTAACTAGTATCGCACCGAGTCATTTAGCGAGCCATGCGAAATGGGAAGTGCTCGCCGCTAAGCTTACGCATATATTTTTGTATGCTGCGTTGCTTGTTGCTTGCGCCAGTGGTTATCTCATCTCGACCGCCGACGGACGCGGAATCTCATTCTTCGACTGGTTTGATGTTCCTGCGCTGGTCGTCGGTATCGATAACCAAGAAGACCTTGCGGGAGATATCCATGTTTGGGCGACTAACTTTTTGGTTGTTCTGGCGGGCTTGCATGGGCTAGCGTCGCTTAAGCATCATTTTATGGATCGCGATGAAACCTTGTTGAGAATGTTGGGTCGCAATCGTTTATAGGAAAACACAAAGGAGAAATATGATATGAATCGTTTAGCTAAAGTAATTGCAGGGGCTGTGCTGTCTTTTTCTACACTCGGGGCTTATGCCGCTGACTACGTGATTGATACAAAAGGGGCGCATGCCTTCATTCAGTTTAAGATCCAGCATTTAGGGTATAGCTGGTTGTATGGTCGATTTAATACGTTTGATGGCGAGTTTAGTTACGACCCTGCCAAGCCGGAAGCGTCAAGTATTTTGGTGAACATTGACCCTGCGAGCGTCGATTCAAATCACGCAGAGCGCGACAAGCATTTGCGTAACGACGACTTTTTAGATGTTAAAAAATTTCCTGAAGCAAAGTTTGTTAGTACGCGAGTTGAAAGCACCGGTGACGGAACGGCTAAAGTTTATGGTGAGCTAACGCTCAAAGATGTGACGCGCGAGCTGGTGATTGATGCTGAATTAGTTGGTATGGGGTCAGACCCATGGGGTGGCGAGAGGGCCGGCTTTGAAGGCTCGACCAAGTTCGCCCTGAAAGACTTCAATATCATGAAAAACCTTGGGCCATTATCGCAAGACGTTGAAATGATACTCTCGGTCGAAGGCATCAAAAAGAAGTAGCTACGAAAACAAGATGAGTTACGGCACATCTGAAAAAATACTCACTGCTGATTAGTGGGTATTTTTTCTTCATCTTCTCGCTAGACCAATTCCTGCGAGCTTTGTTGCATCTTCCATAAGCGTGAATACGGCCCGTCAGCAGCGAGCAATGCCTGATGAGTACCTTGCTCCACGACATTGCCATTATCTAATACAAGAATTCGATCAGCGTTAACAACCGTAGACAGTCGGTGTGCAATAACGATTGAACTTTTTCCTTGTGATACGGCTTCAATTGCCTCCATTACCGCTTTCTCAGAGACACTATCGAGAGCACTTGTCGCTTCATCGAATATCAATATTGACGGGTTTTTTAGAATGGTTCTTGCAATCGCAACGCGCTGTTTTTCGCCGCCCGACAGTTTCAAACCACGCTCGCCGACTAAAGTGTCATAGCCTTTTGGCGTTTGCTCAATAAAGTGATCTAGGTGGGCCATGCTAATTGCTTTCTTGACTTCATCATCGCTAGCACCTGGTCGACCATAACGTACATTTTCCATAATACTGCTATCAAAGAGAACGGTGTCTTGGGGTACCACGCCAACGGCTGAGCGCAAGCTGTGCTGGGTGATATCTCGAATATCTTGCCCGTCTATCTTGATCGCGCCCTCCGTTACGTCGTAGAAACGAAATAGCAGTTTAGCAATCGTTGATTTTCCAGAGCCGCTGCTGCCAACTAACGCTAGTTTTTCACCCGCACTAAGGCGAAGACTTAGTGACCTCAGAATAGGACGCTCGCTGTCATACGAAAAACTCACATCTTCAAACGTGATGTTGCCATGCCTGACATTCAATTCAGACGCTTCATCACGGTCAGCAATCGCGGGTTCAGCTTTTAGCAGGGCAAACATACGTTCTATATTTGTCATAGAGCCTTTTATTTCTCGGTAAACAAATCCCAGAAAGTTTAGAGGCAAGAATATTTGCATCAAGAAAGCATTCACCAACACAAAGTCGCCCAATGTCATTCGACCATTGGCCACTTCATAGGCTGCTAGCGTGAGCATCGCCGCCATAGAAACCGAAATGATAAGGGCTTGTCCGCCATTCAGCGCGAATAAAGTGAGACGATTCTGACGTTTTGCGCGCTCCCACTTTTCTAGTTCATGATCGTACATCTTGGCTTCGTGTTCTTCGTTCGCAAAGTACTTAACGGTTTCATAATTCAGTAAGCTATCGATAGCGCGCGTGTTACTTCGGCTGTCTGCTTGATTTGCGGAACGAATAAACTGTGTACGCCAGTCTGTCATGGACTTGGAAAACCAAACATAGCTCACCACCGACGCCATTACGATGAGGGCAAACTCAATTCTATACTGCTGCCATAGTATGCCCATCACCAAAAAAAGCTCCAAAAACGTGGGCACAATATTGAAGACAAGGAAGCGCATGATAAAGCTGACGCCACTTGTTCCTCGTTCAATGTCGCGCGATAAACCGCCGGTTTTACGGTCTAGGTGAAAGGCCAAATCTAAGGCATGTAAATGTTCAAACACCTTAAGGCCAATGCGGCGCATCGCGCGCTCCGTAACGCGGCCAAACAAGGTATCTCGTACTTCGCCCAAAAGCACGTTCAATAGTCTGATGACCCCATAGGACACGAGCAACGCGATAGGAACGCTCACTAGCAACAGTTCTGTCGAAGAGACTTGGGCGTCTAAGTCGTCCACAATTCGCTTTAGGATAAACGGCATGCCAACGCTGGCTATCTTAGCGCCAACCAAACAAAGTAAGGCTAAACCGACGCGTGTTTTGAACTCTAACAGGTAGGGGATAACTTGCTTGAACACAGACCAGTCGATGGTTTGGTTTGGGTCGTAGTCCGAGCGCATGCCTCGCATGAGTAATCCTTTTAAGTTGTCGTTTTCGAGGGCGAACTATAGGTGTTTCGGTCTTTTAAGGTAAGTGCTTTGTTGCAATTGATTCAAATATAGAACTATCATTATCATGGTTCCATAATAGAACCCTTATAGTGAAATCTACTATACTATCAACCATTGTATCGATTCCTTAAAAGCGTCATCACGCGAAGGAAGTGCCATGAGCTTATCTAAAGTTGCCATTGAAGCTAAACAGGTTCTTGTCCATGCGCATGATGGCTATGTGCTCACGGCTGAGCTTTATCAACCGAGTCCCAAAGCCTGTATCAAACGTGTTGTGTTGATCAACTCCGCAACAGGTGTGCCGCAAGGCTACTATCGCGCATATGCAAGTTATCTTGCGTCGCAAGGTTTCACTGCGCTTACCTATGATTATAGGGGAATAGGGCATAGCAAGAATCAAGGCTGGAGCGGCAAAGCGCTGTCGATGGCGGACTGGGGGCGGCAGGACTTGGATTCAATGCTGATATGGTTGAGAAAACGGTTTCCTGAGTTTCGTTTGCTGGCTGTCGGCCATTCGGTAGGGGGGCAGTTGATAGGCTTGTCGGCTAATAATCACATGCTAGATGGTGTGTTGACGATCAGCTCTCAGGCGGGATATGTCGGTCACTGGAATGGCATTGAGCGGCTTAAGTTTAAAGTGTTCACGCACCTAGTCATTCCCAGTGTCACGCGTTTAGTCGGTGACTTGCCAGCGTCGGTCTTGGGATCCGAACCTCTTCCTCGTGGCGTGGCACGGCAATGGGCGCGCTGGTGCCGCAATCCGCATTATATGGTCGACAAGCAAGGACAGCCAATTCGAGAACACTTTGAACAGTACCCCAATTATCTTCGAATGATCCATATCAGTGATGACACCATGTATGCACCTTTGAAAGCAGTAGATGCACTATTTGCGTTTTATAAAAATGCTAAAGCTGAAGTGGTGACGCGAACGCCAGAAGACTTCTCGGTAAAGTCGGTTGGCCATTTTGGGTTCTTTAAGCGGAGCATGCCCCAAAGCGCCTGGCGAGAAACCGCAGAATGGTTAAAAGCGCCATTCCTGACACAAGACATAAAAACGGTAGCGTAACCGTTCCGAAAACTGTCTAATCGCCCGATGAAAAAACACTTCTTAATGCTCCCGTTGAGCGCACGTTACATGCTCTTAAGTGGGCTTGGCTTTGCGCTTATGGCGGTCTGCGTCAAATACGCGAGTCAGTCGGGCTTGCCCCTGTTTGAAATCGTCGCAGCTCGAGCCCTTGTCTCACTAATTATTAGTTATATCGACGTCCGTCGCCGAGGCGTGCATCCGCTGGGGCAACGCAAAGGTTTGCTCGTCGCAAGAGCAGTCGTAGGCACGCTAGCGTTAATGTGTGTTTATTATGCGGTGACATCCATGCCCTTGGCCGACGCTACCGTACTCCAATACTTACACCCAATGTTCACCGCCTTGATTGCTTGGTTTGTGCTCAAAGAGCGCATTCATTCGGCAACACTCATATGCATTATCTTGAGCCTTACAGGACTGATCTTAATAGCGCGGCCCGCGTTTTTGTTCGGTAGCTTGCACAGCGAAATCGACACCTTTGCTTTGGTAGCAGCCTTATTTGGCGCGCTAGGATCTGCCGTTGCATATGTGCTGGTGCGTAAACTAAACGAAACGGAAGACTCCTCCGTCATCATTCTTTACTTCCCCTTGTTTGCCTTGCCTTTTGCATTAGTTTGTCTCGGTGCCGACTTTGTCTGGCCCCAAGGCTGGCAGTGGTTAGTCTTAGTGCTTGTCGGAGTTTTTACGCAAGTTGGCCAAGTGGGCCTAACCAAAGCGATGCAAACTGAAACAGCAGGAAAAGCCACTGCTTTTTCATATGTTCAAGTGGTCTTTGCCGCGGTGCTTGGCTGGGTCTTTTTTGCGGAAATCCCTTCAGTATGGACTTATCTAGGCGGAGGTTTAATTGTGCTTGGTGCGGCGATCAACTTGCTGCGAGGAAAGCGCTGACTTGCTCGGCGAGAATTCTCGCCACTGTTCAAAAATGTTTACAGGGTCACACATTCTTTTTGACGAGCCGACTACGATAGCCAAACTAATAGCCACATTGATTTAAGGATAATGATGTGTTCGGCCGCTTATCTCTAAAATTTTTTCTCCGTATTAATTCCGTACTGCTTGTGTGCAGCTTATCTGCGTGCTCCATCTTCTATACCCCCGGTATGAGTCAGCTTCGCGAGCTTTGCGAAAAAGACGGCGGTATGCCCGTTTATCAGGAGGTTAAGGCTAAGGGGTATTTTAACAAGTGGATTGATAGTTGCGGCTGTGGCAATTTCATCGTCGGAAGTAATTTTGACTTTATGGAGTTCGAAATTTCAAAAGCTCGAGTTTCTGACGAGTTACCAGAGAATGGTCTTTGGCGGATATCAAAGATATCCAGAGAAAGTGGGATGTGTAACAGCGAATATGAAAAATGGTTGGATAGAAAGCGTGGAAGTTCAGGCTATGACGAGTTCTCAGATAAGCATTGTATTAAAGCTGAAAAAATAACATCGCCCATAAGTCGTTATTTTTATCGAGTGGAAAGAGAAAATCGGAAGGTAAGTGAGTATTACGGTTCAACGATAACTCGAATTGAGGCTTTTGTGACTGACAGTGAAAATGAGGAAGTCGTGGTGAGAAAAGTCGATTATCTTCTTAACCCTTTTCCAGAAAGTTCTTTATCCTACGGAAAGGTTTACTCCTGTTTTCATGTATTAGGAGAACCCGGCTTCAAGAAAGAGATTATGCCAGACACTTAAATTTAACATTTTAGTAACTAAAAGGATTTGGTTATGAAAAACACGGAAGTACTGTATCAAAATGCGATTTTGGCTGACGTTTCATACTTAGATTTTGAGGAAATATATCTTAGAGCCGGTTTAACAGAGCGCTCAGGAGATATACCTGAGACGGCTTATGCGCTTGAAGAGTTTCAAAAAAGAGGATTGACTGATAAACAATATCGCTCTTTTATTGACAGGTACAAGTTAGTTGAGCACCTATCCAATGATGAGTTTGGGTTATCTGCGACATTGTTTGTCGATAGTGAAAACAACGATAAACCCATCATTGCCTACCGCGGCACCGAAACCAATGGCTTATTAAACATAGTACAAGACATCCTGATACAAGATGTCTTTGGTGTGTTTTTGGGCATGAGTGGTTTCTTAGGCCAAAATATTAACTCGGA